>CAWIKT010000074.1:0-19045 GCA_963836555.1 uncultured Actinomycetota bacterium
TCGTAGTTGTTGGCGTCGCGGATCAAGCCGTCGCGCACCCCGTGCAGCATGTTCACGATGTTGCGGAACGCGGTGTTCATCTGACCCATGGTGTCGTAGGAGGTGGCCTGGGCGGTCCCGCTCCAGCCGGCCCCGGCGATGTTCTGGCTCGAGGCCCACATCTTGCGGGCCTCGTCCTCGACGGTCTGCGCGTGAACGTCGAAACGTCCCGCCATCGCCCGCATCTCGTGCGGGTCAGTCATAAAGCGTGCAGGCATTTCTTTCTCCTTGTGTGGGCGTGTCGAAGCTATTGCGTTGTCTGGTAAAGAATTTTAGCCGCCGGCGGGCGAACGTGGCATCACCTTGGCGGCGACACGCGAGCCCATCGAACTCATTCCGCGGCCGGCGAGCGCCCCCATCAAACCCTGTGAGAAGGGGCTGGTGGGCAGGCCGTGCATCATGCTCGGCGGGGCGACGCTGGTGGACGGCAGTAATGGAGCGGCGCGGGTCAGCTCCGCACCGGGCGCGCCGGTGTGCCAGGCTCCGGGTACCGAGAGCCCGCCGGCATGCATCGCGTTGGCCATCTGCGCCTGGATACCGGACTGGATGCCGGCACCCCACTTGGAGAGCTGGCTGCTGACCCCGCTCATCACGCCCGAGGCCTTGCCGTCGATCATCTTGCCGACGTTGTCCAGCATCGAGTCCTTCATGCTGACCAGCGTGTCGACCGTGCTGGACGCACCGCCGCCGCTACCCCCGCTCATGAACATACGAGCGGGCGTGCTGCCCAGCATGCCCATGTAGTACGTCGCCTGGACGGGCAGCAGTGCTGCTGACGGGTTGGCGGCAATGGCGAGTGCCTGCCTGTCGGAAACGACAGGCTGGCCACCGTGGCGACAGCATCGGTCGCAAGGGGTCACGTAAGCCGAATATTTCCGCTACGCCGATGGTAGTTGCCGACCGTGTCGATCCGCCGCAGGCGGCGGGCGCTGGTGCGGCCGTCGCGGCAGCGGCCGCCGCAGGATCGGAACCACTTGTCACCATCGGCGCCGCCGTCTGGGCCGGCAATGCGGCGGAGGCCCCTGTCGAAGCCTGCTGGTAGGTGTCCATGCCCAGCGCGTCCTGAATCCACATCTCCAGGTAGTTGGCCTCGTTCTGGGCGATCGCCCCGGTGTTCTGACCGAGGAAGTTATTCGACACCAGCGTGGTCAGCTCGGCCCGGTTGGCGGCGATCACCGGCGGCGGAACCATCGACGCGTACGCGGTCTGGTAGGCGGCGGCCGCGGCCTTGGCCTGGGCCCCGGTCTGGGCGGCCTCGGTCGCGGTGGCCTGCATCCAGGCGATGTACGGCTCGGCGGCCGAAGCCATGTGAGCCGACGACGGGCCGAGCCACGTTCCGGTGGTCAGGTTGGTGACCGCGGTCTGGTACTGCGTGGCGGTGGCCTCCAGGTCGGCGGCCAACTCGTCCCACGCCGTCGCGGCCTCCAACAACGGACCAGACCCCGCGCCCAGATACATCAGCGCGGAGTTGATCTCAGGCGGTATCAGCGAAAAGCTCATCGGAACCTGTGATCCGACTAGTGGGCGGATGCCACGTTGGACGCCTCAGCCAATGCGTAGGCTCCGGCGCCGGAGCGCAGCGCGGCCACCAACTGCTCGTGGACCTCGGCGGCTTGAGCGGCGATCTGCTGGTACAGCGCGCCGTGCTGACCGAACTGAGCGGCCGTCATCGCCGAGACCAGGTCCGAGGCCGCGGGGGCCAGGGCTGTCGTCGGCGCGGCGGCGGCCGAGTTGCGGGCAATCATGGCATCCCCGATGCCGGACAGTGTGCCCGCGGCCCCCTGCAGCACGTCTGTTTGTGTAGTAACGAACATCTTTTAACCCTTTCCCACGACCCCGGCGGGCACTTACTTCGAACAGTACTTGAGGCCGGGCGTTTGGATAGACCTCCCCTGACCGATTGCCACACCTGATGGCGTGCAAATCGTAAGGCTTTTTTGGCTGTGGCGATAGATGATTGGACGAACCCGTGTCACCCAAATCGCCGCAGCTCTCTTGGGTTTTTCACAGGTTTTCGATTGTTGAAACGCCGCGCCGTTATCGGGGCGCATCCGGAGTCGCCCCCATCGCGTCACGTCCAGACCATCCCGAGGGGGACTGTATCGTTGCCGCGTGACTGGGCAGCCGCCGAAACTTTTCATCTTTCCGCACGCCGGGGATCGGCCGAGTTTTACGTTCCCTTCGCCAAAGCCTTTGCCAGCGATATTAAACGCGTCGCGGTCCGCTACCCCGGCCGCGGCGGTAATCACGACCTCGGGTCGTTTACCACCATCGGCGATCTCGCCGACAAGGTTTGCCAGATGATCAAGCCGCCGGCGGACCCCGACGAGAGGATCGCCTTCTTCGGCCACAGCATGGGCGGTCTGTTGGCCTTCGAGGTCGCGCGCAGGTTCGAGCACGAGGGTAGTCCGATTGCCGCGCTGTTCGTCTCGGCCGTTGCCGCGCCGGGTCGCGTCGGCTACGAACACGTCGACGAGTCGGACCGGGGACTGCTCGACGCGGTGAGCGAGATGACGGGTGTCAATCCCGAGTTCTTGGAGAACGAGGAATTCGCAGCGAGCATCCTGCCGACACTGCGCGGGCTCAAAGCGATCTCGAAATACGACTGCCCGGCGGAAGAGAAGCTGTCCTGCCCGATCTCGGCGTTCTTCGGCGACGACGACGAGGTGGCCACCATCGAGAAGGTTCGGCCGTGGGCGGAGCGCACAACCTCTGAGTTTTCTATGAAAGCATTTTCCGGTCACCATTTTTATCTGACCGACCACATAGCCGAGTTGGTAAGTGAGATCGAGCCGAAGATCTTGTCATCTTGATGGGGTTGAACAAATCGTTAATCAATACGGTCATGTCCCACTCTTCGCCCAATCACGAACCGGAAACGGCGCCGTTGTTTGGGCGCCCCAAAAGCAAAATTCACCAATTATTTGGATTTGATTTCCGGAAAATCGGACAGATCGGCGCGGCGGCGCGGGCGCCGGGGGCACCGGGCCGGCGCGCCGCGACCGTGCAACTGGGGATCTCGGAGAGAGTGAATAACGCCACACCGTGACGTCGGTGTGACGGAACCCAGCAAACTCCCTCTTCGGCGGAGGTTTCGTCAGTTCCACTACTGCAGATCGGCAGGGATGCCCCGTCGATTGCAGGTTCGGTGCCCGTGAGCACTGCACGAGGTCTCCAGCAACGCCACTACCTCGGAAAAGGTTCCGCAAACCCGTTGCCCTTTCAAGGTTGTGCGATTGATCTGACCGCAGGGTAGGGTGAGGGCGTTGCGACTGGGGAGTGGACGCCCTCCGCCGCGATCTACATAGCAAACCTATGGCTCAGCAATGACGCTGGCGGGAACGGGCCGACTGTTTGGCGCGCGTATTACATTCTCGGATTTTTGGTCCGAGAAGTGCGTGGCCCCTGTTAATCTCTCGCATCACAAGCGCCCGTCTAGTTGTTGTCCGGGGCTCTAGATATTTAAGGGGTGGTGTCCCGATGGCAGCAACCGAAGCTTCTATTGCCGCAGTACTGCGTGAATGGGCACGGCAGCAACCGGATGCACCGGCATACACATACGTCGACTACGACGTCGACCCGGACGGCTATCGCCAGACGCTCACCTGGGCCGAGCTCTACGGCCGCGTGCAGGCACTGGCCGCGGAGATCGCATCGTTCGGTGCGCCTGGGGACCGCGCCGCCATCCTCGCTCCCCAGGGCCTCGACTACGTCGTCGGCTTCTACGCAGCGCTGGAGGCCGGGCTCGTTGCAGTTCCGCTGCCCGTCCCGCAATTCGGTGCCCACGACGAGCGGGCGTCGGCGGCACTGCAGGACTGCGCGCCGACCGTCCTGCTAACCACGTCCGCGGTCGTCGACGATGTCAACGGTTCCGCGCGTTCGCTTCCCGGCAAGGCCCCGGCCCTGATCGAGATCGACAGCCTCGACCTCGACGCGGCGCCTGACTTCAACGTCCCGCCCGCGCCGCGGACCAAGAACGCGGTTTTGCAGTACACCTCCGGCTCGACCCGCACGCCCAAGGGCGTCGTGGTCACCCACAAGAACATCCTGGCCAACTGCCAGCAGGTCCGCGAGGACTACTTCGAGGCCGAGGGCGCGGTTCCGCCGAGCGACACCACGCTGGTGTCCTGGCTTCCCGTTTACCACGACATGGGTCTGTTGCTGGGCATCACCGGAGCGCTGACCATGGGACTGCACTCGGTGTTGATGAGCCCGATGTCGTTCCTGCAGCGGCCGGCCCGGTGGGTTCAGCAGATGGCGATGAACACCCGCGTCTTCACCGCGGTGCCGAACTTCGCGTTCGAGCTGGCCGCGCGGCGGACCACCGACGAGGACATGGCCGGCCTCGACCTGTCCGGCGTCCACACGATCCTGTCGGGTAGCGAGCGAGTGCACGCGGCCACCATCCGGCGCTTCGTCGACCGCTTCTCGCAGTTCGGCTTCCCAGCCAGCTCACTGAAGCCGTCCTACGGCCTAGCCGAGGCAATGGTCTACGTGAACTCGTCCGGCCCTGGGCGGCCGCCGACCGTCGCCACCTTCGACTACGAGAAGCTGTCGGCCGGGCACGCCGAGGCCTGCGACAACGAGACCGGCGTCGAGCTGGTCAGCGTCGGTGTCCCACGCGCGTCGACGATTCGCATCGTCGACCCGGAAACCCGCCGGGAGAAGCCGGCCGGCATGGTCGGCGAGATTTGGCTGCACGGCGACAACATCGCCGCCGGTTACTGGCGCAAGCCGCAGCAGACCCAGAAGGCGTTCGGCGGTCAGCTGGTCGACCCGTCGAGCGGTACACCGCTGGGGCCATGGCTGCGCACCGGCGACCTCGGCACCATCCACGATGGCGAGCTGTACATCATCGGCCGGATCAAGGACCTGCTGATCGTCGATGGACGTAACCACTACCCGGACGACATCGAGGCCACCACCCAAGAGATCAGCGGTGGGCGCGTCGCGGCGATCTCCATCGAGGATGGTCGCACCGAGCGTCTGATCGTGATTGCGGAGATGAAGGACAAGGGCAACACGCAGGAGATGGCCAACCGCCTCCGCGATGTGAGAGCGCAAGTGACGTCTGCCATTTCGAAGTCGCACGGGCTGCGGGTGGCCGACCTGGTACTGGTTCCGCCCGGCTCGATCCCGATCACCACCAGCGGGAAGATCCGTCGTTCGTCGTGTGTTGAGGTCTACCAGCAGGATGACTTCAGCCGTTTGGATTCCACCGCTTAGTGAGGTCCGGACGGCTTTGCACCGCAGCGGGAGTAAAGCCAGTGCTTTTTAACCGATTCTTGGTGCCCGCTGTGCAGGGGGGGCGCGTTCGGCAACAGCCGAGTGACGGTAACATCAGTCACTTCGGCTGGGATGAACGTTGTGGGCGCGACGAGGCGAACCGACTGGATACGCCCGGATGACATCGGCAGGCGAGGCCGCGTTTCTCGCGCACGGTGTTTTACGACAACTTTCCGACAGACCGGGGGGAGCGCGATGACTGCTGCACCGTCGGACCGTCGGACAATCATCACCGAGGCGCTGCGCAAGATCGACGATCTGACAGCGCGGCTGGAAATCGCGGAGAAGGGTGACACCGAGCCGATCGCGGTGGTGGGAATCGGTTGCCGACTTCCCGGTGGGGCGGATTCTCCCGCGCAGTTCTGGCGGCTGCTGCACGAGGGCGGCAACGGTATCGTCGGCGTACCGGCGGAGCGCTGGGACGCCGACGCGTTCTTCGCCGAAGACCACTCGATCCCTGGCACGATCGTCAGCAAGCAGGGTGGGTTTCTCACCTCCTGGAAGCCCGACGAGTTCGACGCCGAGTTCTTCGGGATTTCGCCGCGCGAGGCCGCCGCGATGGATCCGCAACAGCGGCTGTTGCTCGAAGTCACTTGGGAGGCACTGGAAAACGCGGGCATTACCGCGCCGATGATCCGCGGCAGCCAGACCTCGGTGTTCGTCGGCATGACGACTTACGACTACACCCTGACCCTGGCCGGGCGGCTGCCCCCGGAAGAGGTCGACCCGCACGTCCCGTTCGGGAACGCGGCGAACTTCGCGGCCGGACGCTTGTCCTACTTCCTGGGTGCGCACGGCCCCGCTGTCGTGCTCGACACCGCATGCTCGTCGTCGCTGGTCACCGTGCATCTTGCGTGCCAGAGCCTGCGCCGGCGGGAGAGCGACCAGGCCCTGGTGGCCGGGGTAAATCTGATGCTGAGTCCGGAGAACAGCGTTGCCACGTCGCGCTGGGGAATGCTGGCTCCCGACGGCCGCTGCAAAACCTTCGATGCCGGCGCTGACGGCTATGTCCGCAGCGAGGGCTGCGGCGTCGTGGTGCTCAAACGGCTGAGTGACGCTGTACGCGAAGGTGATTCGGTGCTAGCGGTGGTGCGCGGCTCGGCGGTCAATCAGGACGGACCCAGCAGCGGGCAGACCGTGCCGAGTGGTCCCGCCCAGCAGGCGGTGCTGCGGGCGGCGCTGGCGGCGGCCCGACTGAAGCCCTCGGACATCGACTACATCGAGGCCCACGGCACTGGCACCGCACTGGGCGACCCCATCGAATTGGGCGCGCTGCATCACGTGTTCGGTGAGCGCAACGGTTCGGCGCCGCTGGTGCTGGGGTCGGTGAAGACCAACGTCGGCCACCTGGAGTCGGCCGCCGGGATCGCCGGTTTCATCAAGGCCGTGCTCACCGTGCAGCACGGTTACATTCCTGCGCATCTGCACTTCACCGAGTTGACGCCGAACGCCGTCGAGGGCGCCTCGAAATTCACCATCGCCGCAGACGGCATGGACTGGCCCGAGGTCGAGCGCGCACGCCGGGCCGGGGTGTCGTCGTTCGGGGTTAGTGGCACCAACGCCCATGTGATTGTCGAGCAGGCCCCGGCTGCGGAAGCCGTTGCAGCGCAACCCGAACCGGCGATCACCACACTGGTGGTCTCGGGCAAGACCGCGTCGCGCGTCGCGTCGTCGGCCGCCACCCTGGCCGACTGGATGATCGGTGACGGTGCCGCGGTGCCGCTGGCTGACATCGCCCACACGCTCAACCACCACCGCACTCAGCACAAGCGCTTCGCGACGTTGGCGGTGCGCGACCGTGCCCACGCCGTCGCCGGTCTGCAGGCGCTGGCCGCGGGCCAGTCGGCGATCGGACTGGTCGAGCCGCACGAGGGATTGTGCAAGCCCGGAACGGTTTTCGTGTACTCCGGCCAGGGTTCGCAGTGGGCCGGCATGGGCAGACAGCTGCTGGTCGACGAGCCGGTGTTCGCCGCGGCGGTCGAGGAGTTGGAGCCGCTATTCCTCGAGCACACGCGGTTCTCGTTGCATCAGATTCTTGCCGAGAGTGAGCCGGTGTCCGGCGACGCGCGTGTGCAGCCGGTGCTTATGGGCCTGCAGTTGGCGTTGACCGCATTGTGGCGCTCCTACGGCGTGGAACCCGATGCGGTGATTGGACATTCGATGGGGGAGGTGACCGCGGCCGTGGTGGCCGGGGCGCTCACGCCGGATGAGGGTCTGCGGGTCATCGGGATCCGCTCGCGGCTGATGTCGCGGCTGGCCGGCCAGGGTGCGGTGGGCCTACTGGAAATGGACGCCGAAGCGGCCGAGGCGTTCCTCGCCGACTACCCCGACGTGAGCCTGGCCGGATTCCTGTCGCCGCGCCAGACCGTGATCGCCGGCGCCGTGCCGCAGGTCGACGCCGCGATCGTCGCCGCCAGCGCCCAGGAACGTTTCGCGCGGCGGGTGAACATGGAAGTTGCCTCTCACACCGCGCTGATGAACTCCATCCTGCCCGAATTGCGTTCCGCGCTGGCCGATCTCAAGCCCAAGACGCCGACCATTCCGTTCATCTCCACGGTTGCCGACCCGACCACGGCGCCCGTCCTCGACGCCGACTACTGGGCGTCCAACGTGCGTGAGCCGGTTCGGCTGCACCAGGCCATCTCCACCGCCGCCGCGCAGCACGCCACGTTCGTCGAAATCAGCCCGCACCCCACGCTGACGCACGCCATCACCGAAACGCTCGAATCCGCACACCACCACAGCGTGGGAACGTTGTCGCGCGACGATGATGACACGGTCAGCTTCCACACCAACCTCAACCGCACGCACGTCACGCGGCCGCCGACGCTGCCGCACCCGCCCGAGCCCCGCCCGGTGCTGCCGAGCACGCCGTGGCACCACACCCAACACTGGATCAGCGCAGAAGAATTCGTGAAGACCACCGAGACGGCGCCGCAACGCGGCAGCCTGCTCGGTCAGCACATCCCGGTCGCCGCGACTCCACCGACGCACCTGTGGCAGGCGCGCTTGACGCCGAAAACCAAGCCATATCCGGGATCGCACCACAACAACGGCGTCGAAATCATCCCGATATCGGTTCTGCTGCAGACACTTTCGACGGCAGCAGGCGAGTGCGACTCGTCGGCGCTGTCCGACATCCGCTTCGACTACCCGATCGTCGTCGGTGAGCCGCGCGTCATCCAGGTGGTCGCCGACGGGACATCGGTCACCGTGTCCTCCAGCGCCGGAGGCGCCGGCTGGATTCGCCACGCCAGCGCTCGAATCGCCCACGAGTACTCCCCGGCGGCATCCTCGGACGCCGTCGCCGCTCCGGGTGCCGCCGACACCGACTTCGACGACGAGTCGCTGACCTCGTTCTGGCAGGCCTGGGGCAGCGAGGGCCGCCCGTTCGGCTGGTCGATCAGCTCGTGCCAGGCCAAGGCCGGCGAGCTCAGTGCCGACATCGATCTGACCCAGGCGTCGGCAGTTGCGTTACTGGACGCCGCGATTCACGTCGCGCGACTGCTGGACAACGACAACCCGCGGCTGATGGTTCCGGCCGCGGTCACCGGCGTTCGCGTCACGGCTGAACTTTCCGACCCACGCGGTCGCGTCGAGGTGCGCCGTCGCGGCGGCGGCGACGAAGAACTCGTCGTCGACATCACCGCCACCGCGCCCGATGGCGGTACTTGCTTTGAGGTGCGCGGACTGCGCTACGCCGCGGTGGACTCGAGCGCCGCTGTCCACACCGACGACCCCGCCTCGATGGTGCACGCCATCGACTGGCAGCCAGTCGTGCTCGACGCCAGCGCCCACGACGGTCCGAGCGGCGTTGTGGTGTTGGGCGACAACGATATTGCCGGCGGTCTGCGCGACGGCCTGGCTCAGCACGGCTACTCGTCCGCAGCGGTCGCCGATGCGCGCTACGTCGTCTATGTCGCCGAATCCCTTTCCAAGGAAAGCGATGTCGACGCTGCCGTGCGAATGTCGATGCAACTGGTCGACCTGGTCCGCGGACTGGCCGAGCGCGACGAAAGCCACCCGGCCACGCTGTGGATCGTCACTCGCGGAGTGCGCGACGGCAGTTCGGACGCCGCGGTCGCGCAGAGCCCGCTGTGGGGGACCGCCGGTGTCATCCGCGCCGAGCAGCCGCAGTTGTGGGGCGGTCTGATCGACCTGCCGGAGGACGCGACGATCGATGCTCTGGTGCCGGCGCTGGCCCCGATGCTGCGGACGCCGGCGAAGTCGATCGTGTCGCTGCGCGACGGCGAGTTCTTCGCGCCGGGCCTGGCAGCGCTGTCCGAGGTGGCCGGCTTACCGGTCCGCGAGCCGCTGCGCTGCCGGCCCGACGCGGCCTACCTGATCACCGGGGGCCTGGGTGCGCTGGGTCTGCTCACCGCGGGCTGGCTGGCCGACCGCGGCGCGCGACGGGTGATCCTCGCCGGGCGCACCGCGCTGCCGCCGCGCCGCGACTGGGACAGCGACGCGGTCGACGCCGCCACCCGGGACAAGATCAACGCCGTCCGCGCGCTGGAGGCCCGCGGGGTCGCCGTCGAAGCCGTCGCGCTCGACGTCGGCTCGCCCGAGGCGATGGCCGCGCTGCTGGCCAAACGCGACGACGAGGGCGCGGTGCCGATCCGCGGCGTCGTCCACGGCGCCGGCATCACCGACGCCGAGTTGTTCACCGAGCTGGAGGAGAGCCGGCTGCGGCGCACGGTCTGGCCGAAGATCGCCGGCGCGCAGGTGCTGCACCAGACCTTCCCGCCGGGAAGCCTCGACTTCATGTTCCTGACCGCCGCGGCCGGCGCCGTCTTCGGGGTGCCGGGCCAGGGTGCCTACGCCGCGGCGAATGCCTACCTCGACGGCCTAGCCCAAGCGCGCAACCGGCAGGGCTGCTACACCGTCAGCCAGGACTGGGTGGCCTGGCGTGGACTCGGCTTCGGCGCCGAAGCCCAGATCGCCCTGGCCGAACTCGAGCGGCTCGGGTCCCGCGCCATCAGCGCCGACGAGGCGTTCGCCGCCTGGGAGCACCTGTCCCGGTTCGACGTCGCGCAGGCCGTGATGGCCCCGATGGCTTCGATTTCGGCGACCGGTGACGCCGAGGCCGCCGAGCCGCGCGCGGCGACTCCGGCCTGGTCGGAGATGGCCGCCGAGGACGTCCGCGCCGAATTGCAGACCGGGCTGCGGGGCATTCTGGCGCGCGAGCTCCAGCTGGCCGAGGCCGATCTCGAACTGGACCGACCGTTCGCCGAATACGGGCTGAACTCGGTGATGGCGATGTCGGTTCGGCGGGACACCGAATTGTTCGTCGGGATCGAGCTATCCGCGACCATGCTGTTCAACTACCCGACTATCGTGGCGCTCGCGGAACACCTGGCCAAAAAGGTGTGCCCGCAGCCGGAATCGGACAGCGATAACGACGTTCTGGGTGATTCAGACGGCGGCGTGCTGAGTGATCTGTTCGACAGCGTGGAGTCGGCACCGGCTGGTAGTGAAAGGGGCATGTGATGACGTCCTCGTATGACGAGGAAGCGCTGCGGCACTGGCTGGCTGATTACCTCGTAACCACTGTCGGTTGCAGTCCCTACGACATCGACTTCGACGCCCCGATGAGCGATCTCGGCCTGGGTTCGCGCGACGCCGTGGTGCTCTCCGGTGAGCTGTCCGAACTGCTCGGCCGCAAGGTCTCGCCCGTCGAGTTCTGGCAGCACCCGACGATCGCCGACCTGGCCCGCTTTCTGACCGGCGACGAGTCGCTGGCCGCCGAGTCCGAGGTCGAGGCCGACCGGGCTCACCTGGACGAGCCGATCGCGGTGATCGGTCTGGGCTGCCGCCTGCCCGGTGGCATCTCCGGCCCCGAGGAGTACTGGCAGTTCCTCTGCGAGGGCCGCAACGCCGTCACCGAGGTGCCGGCCGAACGCTGGGCGCCGTTCGACGATGGCACCCCCGAAGTCGCGGCGGCGCTGTCGAACACCACCCGCTACGGCGGCTACATGGACAACGTCGACGCCTTCGACGCCGACTTCTTCGACATCTCCAGCCGCGAAGCCACCAAGATGGACCCGCAGCAGCGCATGCTGCTCGAAGTCGCTTGGGAGGCATTGGAACACGCCGGTATTCCGCCGAGCTCGCTGCGCCGCTCGCCGACCGGGGTGTTCGCCGGTGCCTGCTACACCGACTACGGCTACGTCGCGGGCATCGACCTGACAGGAGTCGACGCGTGGACCAATTCCGGTGGCGCACTGAGCATCATCGCCAACCGGCTGTCGTACTTCCTGGACTTGCGCGGGCCGTCGGTCACCGTCGACACCGCGTGCTCGTCGTCGATCGTGGCCCTGCACCTGGCCTGCCAGAGCCTGCGCGTCGGCGACTCCGACGTGGCGCTGGCCGCCGGCGTGAACCTGATGCTGGCGCCGTCGGTGGTGCGGGCCTTCGACCAAACCGGCGCGCTGTCGGCCACCGGCGCCTGCCATGCGTTCGACGCCGACGCCGACGGCTTCATCCGCGGTGAGGGCTGCGGCGTCGTGGTGCTCAAGCGGCTCAACGACGCGGTCCGCGATGGCGACCGCGTGCTGGCCGTGGTGCGCGGCTCGGCGGTCAACCAGGACGGCCGGTCAAACGGTCTACTGGCGCCCAACCCCGCCGCCCAAATGGCGGTGCTGCGTTCGGCTTACGCAAACGCGGGCGTGGCGCCCCAAGAGGTCGACTACGTCGAGGCGCACGGCACCGGCACGCCGCTCGGCGACCCGATCGAGGCCCGCGCGCTGGGCACCGTGCTCGGCCGTGGCCGCGCCGAAGACGCCCCGCTGCTGATCGGCACCGCCAAGACCAACCTCGGTCACCTCGAGGCCGCCGCCGGTGTCGCGGGCCTGATCAAGACCGTGCTGTCGGTGTACCTGGGGACCATCCCGCCCAACCTGCATTTCCAGAACCCTAGTCCGCACATCCCGTTCGATCAGTTGCGCCTGAAAGTCGTTGCCGAGCAAACGGAATGGCCGCAGACCGGTCAACCCCGCCGCGCCGGCATCTCGTCGTTCGGGTTCGGTGGCACCAATGCGCACGCGGTGATCGAGCAGGCGCCGCCGGCGATGCCGGTAATCCGCGAGGCCGACCCGGCCGTGACCACGTTGGTGCTGTCGGGCAAATCGCCGGAACGTATCTCGTCACAGGCCGCCTCAATGGCCTCCTGGCTGCAGGGCGCCGGCGCCGAGGTGCGACTTGCCGACGTGGCCCACACGCTGAGCTACCACCGTGAGCGGCACGCCCAGTTCGCCACCGTGTGCGTCCGTGACCGTGCCCAGGCGGTCGAGCGACTGGAGGCGCTGGCCGAAGGTCGTGCGGCCGACGGTGTCGTCGGTCCACACGACGGGCCGTGCAGTCCCGGAACGGTTTTCGTGTTCTCCGGCCAGGGATCGCATTGGGCGGGCATGGGCCGGCAGTTGCTAGACGACGAGCCGGTGTTCGCCGAGGCGATCGCTGAGCTGGACCCGATTTTCATTGAGCAGGTTGGCTTTTCACTACAGAAGATCATCGCCGACGGCGAGGCGATCCGCGGCGACGCGCAAGTCCAGCCGGTGCTGATGGGCCTGCAGTTGGCCCTGACCGAATTGTGGCGCTCCTACGGCGTACACCCGGACGCGGTGATCGGACACTCGATGGGCGAGGTCACCGCCGCGGTGGTGGCCGGTGCGTTGAGCGTTGTCGATGGCATGCGGGTGATCGCGATCCGCTCGAAGCTGATGTCGAAGCTGGCCGGTCAGGGCGCGGTGGCGCTGCTCAAGCTCGACCCCGGGGCAACCGCGGCCCTGCTCGCCGACTACCCGGACGTCAGTGTGGCGGGCTACATTTCGCCGCGCGAGACGGTGGTTGCCGGCCCGGTGGAGCCGGTCGACGCCGTGGTCGCCGCGGTGAGCGCGCAGAACAAATTCGCCCGCCGGGTGAACATGGAGGTGGCCTCGCACACCGCGTTCATGGACCCAATCCTGGACGAACTGCGCACCGCGCTGGCGGATGTGACTCCAGAGATCCCGACCATCCCGTTCTATTCGACGGTGATGGAGGGCTTCCAGTCGCCGATGCTGGACGCCGACTACTGGGTGGCCAACGTGCGTCAGCCCGCACTGCTCAGCCAGGCCGTGGCCGCTGCCGCCGAAGAGCACGGCACCTTCATCGAGATCAGCGCGCACCCGATCCTGATGAACGCCGTCGGCGACACGCTGGATCCCACTAGCCACCACCACAGCGTCGGCACGCTGTGGCGCGACGGCGACGACACGATCCGGTTCCACACCAACCTGAACACCGTCCACACCAGCCACCCACCGCAGACCCCGCACCCGGTCGAGCCGCACCCGGTGCTGCCGACCACGCCGTGGCACCACAACCGGTTCTGGGTGACGTCGCGCCCGATCACTCCGATCAGAACCGCTCCGGCCGCGGCGGATTCGTCGTCACTGGCCGAGGGGCCGATTCCGGCGGATTGGTATCTGAACCTGGCCTGGCCCACCCGCGAACTCTCCGAGAAGAACGACGACGCCGACAGCAGCTGGTTGGTCATCACCGACTCCGGACTCGGCGACGAGATCGGACGGGTGCTCGGCGACGAGTTCGCCGCGACGGTTGAGCCGACGTCCCTGCTGGCCGACGGCGCCGACCCGGCGGCGATCACCGACGCGCTGGCCGGGGTGACGCACGTGTTGTACGCGCCGCAGGTGAGCGGCGGGCAGTTCGATTTCCAAGCCGGCTACGACCTGTTCAACGCTGCACGTCGGCTGAGCGCCGCGATCGCCGAAATAGGTGTGGCGCCAAGGCTTTACCTGCTAACCCGCAACGCCCAGCCGGTCAGTGACGGCGACCGGGCCAACCCGTCGCAGGCAGTGCTGTGGGGTCTTGGTCGCACGCTGGCGTTGGAGCATCCCGAATTCTGGGGCCGCGTCATCGACATCGACGAGTCGGTGCCCGACGGCCTGGCCGCCCGCTACGTGGTCGACGAGGCCCAGGCCGACGACGACGAGGACCAGGTGGTCTACCGCGCCGGTGCGCGTCGTGTTCCGCGGCTGCAGAGAGGCTTGCCGCCCTCAGCGCGGTCGGCCGAATTGTCCTCGGAGCGTAGCTATCTGGTGATCGGAGCGACCGGTAACATCGGGCCGCACCTGATCCAGCAGCTGGCCGACTCTGGTGCCGGCACGGTGGTCGCGGTGTCGCGTAACCCCGGTTCGAAGCTCGACGATTTGGCCGCGCGTCTTGCGCCGAAGGGCACCACGCTGGTGAGCGCCGCGGCCGACGCGGCAGATGAGTCCGCGATGGCTGCGGTGTTCGACCGCTTCGGCAAAGACCTGCCGCCGCTAGCCGGCATCTACGTGGCCGCATTCGGCGGTGGTCCGATCACGCTGCTCGAAATGACCGAAGACGACGTCACCGCGATGTTCCGGCCGAAGCTGGACGTCGTCTCGGTGTTGCACCGACTGTCGTTGGGGCACAAGCTCGAACAGTTCGTGTTGTTTTCGTCGATCTCCGGCCTGACCGGGTCCCGCTGGCTGGCGCACTACACCGCGACCACCACGTTCCTGGACACTTTCGCGCTGGCCCGCCGCGCCGCCGGCCTTCCGGCCACCGCGATCAACTGGGGGTTGTGGAAGTCCTTGTCCGACGGGCAATCCGAAGAGGAGCGTCAGGTCACGCTGGCCTCCGGCCTGGAGCCGATGGCCGACGAGGTGGCGATCAAGGCCCTGCCGCTGCTCACCGGGCCCGGTGCCGGGTCGCGGCCCACCGTCGTGGCCGCCGACTGGCCGTTGCTGGCCACCGCTTACCGGACCAGGGCGGCGCTGCGCATCGTCGACGACCTGCTGTCCACCGACACCGCCGGTGCGGACGGCTCACCCGCCCGCAGCACCGAGTTCCGGGATGCGTTGCGCGAGGCCGACCCAACGCGACGCCGCGGCATCCTGGTCGATCACGTCACCGCGCAGGTGGTCGGCGCGATGGGCCTGGCGTCGGCGCAATTGCTGGACCCGACCGCGGGATTCTTCCAGTCCGGCATGGACTCGTTGATGAGCGTCACGCTGCAGCGCTCCCTGTCGGACAGCCTGGGCGAGACGCTGCCCGCGTCGGTGGTGTTCGACTATCCGACCGTCGAGGCGTTGTCGGATTATCTGGCCACCCTCCTTCCGGAGGTGGCCGAGGCCGCCGAGGACGAAAGCGCTGACGACTACGACGACTTCAGCGACGACGAACTTCTGAAGCAGCTGTCAGAAAGGCTGGGTTGAGCGGGATGACTGCACCGCCAGATCGTCGGGCGATCATCACCGAGGCTCTTCGCAAGATCGATGACCTGACGGCCCGGCTGGAGATCGCCGAGAAGGCCGACCTCGAACCGATTGCCGTGGTGGGCATGGCCTGCCGGCTGCCGGGCGGGGTCAGCAATCCCGACGACTACTGGCAGCTGCTGCACGAGGGCGGCAGCGGTGTCATCCGGGTGCCCGAGAACCGCTGGGACGCCGAGGCCTACTTCTCCTCCGACCACACCCGGCCGGGCACGATCTGCACCACCGACGGCGGCTTCCTCACCTCTTGGCAGCCCGACCAGTTCGATGCCGAGTTCTTCGGGATCTCGCCGCGCGAAGCGGTCGCGATGGACCCGCAGCAGCGGTTGCTACTCGAAGTCGCGTGGGAGGCACTGGAAAACGCCGGTGTCACCCCGAAGGCGGTGCGTAACACCCAGACCGGGATCTACGTCGGTTTGACCACGTATGACTATTCGCTGATCGCGGCACAGGGGCCGCCGGAGGGAATCGACCCGTACATCCCGTTCGGCAATGCATCGAACTTCGCCGCGGGCCGGCTGTCCTATTTCCTCGGTGTGCATGGTCCCGCCGTGGTCGTCGACACCGCGTGCTCGTCGTCGCTGGTCGCCATCCACCTGGCCTGTCAGAGCCTGCGCCGCCGCGAAGCCGATCAGGTGCTGGCCGCCGGTACCAACCTGATCCTGACTCCGCACAACAGCATCGCCTGTTCGCGGTGGGGAATGCTGGCCCCGGACGGGCAGTGCAAGACGTTCGACGCCGCCGCCAACGGCTACGTGCGCAGCGAGGGGTGCGGGGTCGTCGTGCTCAAGCGGCTCAGTGACGCTGAGCGCGACGGGGATACGGTGCTGGCGTTGGTGCGCGGATCGGCCGTCAATCAGGACGGCCCGAGCAGTGGGCAGACGGTGCCCAGCGGTCCCGCGCAGCAGGCGGTGCTGCGGGCGGCGCTGGCGTCGGCGCGGCTGGAGCCCTCGGAGATCGACTACATCGAGGCGCACGGCACCGGTACCGCGCTCGGTGACCCGATCGAACTCGACGCGCTCAGTGCGGTTTTCGGTAAGCGCGACGACTCAGCGCCGCTGGTGCTCGGGTCGGTCAAGACCAACTTGGGCCACCTGGAGAACTCCGCCGGTATCGCCGGCTTCATCAAGACCGTGCTCAGCATGAACCACGGCTACATCCCGCCACACCTGCACTTCACCGGGTTGACCCCGAACGCCGGTGCCGGCGCGTCGAAGTTCACCATCGCCGCCGACGGGATGCCGTGGCCGGAGGTGAGCCGGCCGCGTCGCGCGGGCGTGTCATCGTTCGGTGTCAGCGGCACCAACGCCCACGTGGTGATCGAGCAGGCGCCGGTCACCGAACCGGTTACCGCACAACCGGATCCGGTGGTCAGCACAATGGTCATCTCCGGCAAGACCCCGGCGCGGATCGCGCCGATGGCCGAGATGCTGGCCGACTGGATGTCCGGTCGCGGGCGCCGACGTGCCGCTGGCCGACGTGGCGAACACCGTCAACAACTACCGCGGCCGGTACCGCAGCTTCGCCGCGGTCGCGGCGCGCGACCATGAGCAGGCCGTCGCCGGGCTGCGGGCACTCGCCGCCGGTGAACCCGCGACAGGTGTCGTCGAGCCGCATGCGAGAAGCCGCACGGTTCGGGCACGGTGTTCTTGTATTCGGGTCAGGGTTCGCAGTGGGCCGGTATGGGTCGGCAGTTGTTGGCCGATGAGCCGGCGTTTGCGGCGGCGGTGGCCGAGTTGGAGCCGGATTTTGTTGCGCAGGTGGGTTTTTCGCTGCGCGACGTGTTGTTGGCCGGTGAGCCGGTGGTCGGTATCGATCGCATTCAGCCGGTGCTGGTGGGTATGCAGCTGGCGTTGACGGCGTTGTGGCGTTCCTACGGGGTTGAGCCCGATGCGGTGATCGGTCACTCGATGGGTGAGGTGACCGCGGCGGTGGTGGCCGGGTGCGCTGAGCCCGGCCGATGGTCTGAAAGTCATTGCGACCCGGTCGAAGCTGATGTTGCGGCTGTCTGGGCAGGGTGCGATGGCGCTGGTCGAGTTGGGCGCCGATGAGGCCGAGAAGTTGGTTGGGCAGTACCCGGACGTGACGGTGGCGGTGTATGCCGCACCGCAGCAGACGGTGATCGCCGGACCGCCCGAGCAGATCGACGCCGCGATCGCCGCGGTCGACGCGCAAGGACTGCTGGCCCGCCGCGTCGAGGTGGACGTGGCCTCGCATCATCCGACCGTCGACCCGATCCTGGGCGAGCTGAAAGACGCGCTGGCCGACCTGAAGCCGATGACGCCGAAGATCCCGTTGATCAGCACGGTCGGTGACACTCCGACGTTCGACGCCGACTACTGGGTGGTTAATCTGCGCAACCCGGTGCGGTTCAGCCAGGCGGTCGCCAAGGCCGCCGAAACGCACGCCACGTTCGTCGAGATCAGCCCGCACCCGCTGTTGACCCACGGCATCGGCGAAACGCTGGCCTCGGTGGCCCCGCGCGATCAGTTCGCCGTCACCGCGGCGATGAAGCGTGGCGACGACGAAACGCTGTCTGTCCACGAACAACTCGCCACGCTTGGCGTGACCGGCGACCCGAGCGGCCGGCGCCGCGTCGCGATTCCGGCCTCGCCGTGGCTGCATGCCAGCTACTGGGTCGAAAAGCGGCCCGGCGGCCAAAGTCTCGCCGGCGTCCACCCGCTGCTGGGCGTGCACGTCGAACTTCCCTCCGGCAACGAGCATGTCTGGCAGACCGACCTCGGTGTCGACACGCTGCCGTGGCTGGCCGACCACACCATCGGGGGCCAGCCCGCCATCTCGGCGGCCGGCTTCGCCGAGATGGCGTTGGCCGCCGCCATCCAGGCGCTGGGCTCCTCGACGATCAGCAAGCTCACCGTCGAGCGGCCGCTGATCCTGGACGCCCAGACTCGCGTCACCACTCAGCTCTCGGTGAGCCGCGAGGTGAATCGCGTTGAGATCCAAGCCCGCTCGGGCGCGGGGAGCTGGATCCGGTACGCGGTCGCCGACGTTACACCGCAAGGTGAGCCCGGACAGGCCCCGGCACAGGGCGCCGAGATCGCGCTGCCCGACGGCGTCGCAGATCACCCCGAGTACCGCATCCACCCGGTGCTACTCGACGCCGCGCTGCAGCTACTGGCCGCCGACGCCGAGTCGGAAGACGTTACCTACCAAGCTGTTTCGGTCGAGACGATCCGAGTGTTCGCCCCGATCCGCGGCCACGCCCGCGTGCACACCGAGCTGACCGACGAGCACGGCCGCGTCGTGCTCGCCGACGACACCGGCGCCGTGCTCGCCGAGCTGACCGGTATCGAGCTCAAGCCCGTCGACCTGGCGACCGTGCCGCTGTCGTTGGAGCAGAAGATCTTCGACGCCGTCTGGGTGCAGAGTCCGGCGGCCGCCGGCGGCGTCGTGGC
>CAWIKT010000075.1:0-248395 GCA_963836555.1 uncultured Actinomycetota bacterium
GCTGGCGCGCCGGGGTGATCAGGCGCCACGACCGACCCTGCCGCGCAACGCCGGGCCGTTGCGCTACCTCACTCAGTCAACGCTCGACGCGGCGACCGTGTTCGCCCCCGATGTCCAGCGCCGAAACCTGGAGCCCTCGACGTTGGAGCATCCACGCATCGTCGAAGACATGCGCCACGGTTACGACTAATCCGGAACTGCGCCGAGATCTACGGCATCGCGAGAAATCGCGAGAGCCCGTCTCGCTGGCGTCAATCTCGGCGCAAACCCAGCGACTAATCCGCGTCGAGCGCGGCGAGAACCTCGTCGGACAGGTCGACGTTGGTCCATACGTTCTGCACGTCGTCGCTGTCTTCCAGTGCGTCAACCAATTTGAACACCTTGCGCGCACCCTCGACGTCGACCGGCACACTGACCGAGGGCTGGAAGCTGGCCTCCGCGGAGTCGTAGTCGATGCCGGCACCTGCAGCGCAGTGCGGACGGCCACCAGATCGGTGGGTTCGGAGACAATCTCGAAGCTCTCCCCCAGGTCGCTGACATCCTCAGCGCCCGCGTCCAGCACGGCAGCGAGAACGTCATCCTCAGTCAGGGTGTTCTTCTCCAACGTCACCACGCCCTTGCGGGTGAACAAGTAGGACACCGATCCGGGATCGGCCATGTTGCCACCGTTTCGGGTCATCGCCACCCGGACCTCGCTGGCTGCGCGGTTCTTGTTGTCGGTCAGGCATTCGATCAGCACGGCGACACCGTTGGGTCCGTAGCCCTCGTACATGATGGTCTGGTAGTCGGCGCCGCCGGCCTCTTCGCCGCGCACCGCGCTTGCGGGCCCGTTCGATGTTGTCGTTGGGCACCGAGGTCTTCTTGGCCTTCTGAATGGCGTCGTACAGCGTCGGGTTGCCGGCGGGATCACCACCTCCGGTGCGCGCCGCGACCTCGATGTTTTTGATCAGCCGGGCGAATTCCTTACCGCGGCGCGCGTCCTTGACGGCCTTTTGGTGTTTGGTGGTAGCCCACTTGGAATGGCCGCTCATCGGCTATTACCTCTTCTGTCGCTCACAATTCGCTTGCCGAGTCTACGTGGCGGTTCGATGGGGACGTCTTTGCGGCACCCAGCCTGACCAGCGGCAAGAAAATGTCGTCGACGATCTCTTCGATCACATCGTCAGGTACCGGTTGCATGGTCCTCACGAGTTCGTGCCGGAACAAGTCGATGGGAACTCGCGCGACGCGACCGGTGACCTGGTTGGGCTCGAGTGCGCCACGCGCACCGCTCGGGAGATCACCTGTTCGAGGATGACATCGCGGCTGCGCCGTACAGAGCTGCTCAGCTCGGCGAGTTTCGTTCCCGCGTCGGTGAAGTGGACCACCGCGCAGCGGAGGCAACAATTCAGTCGGGCTTGATCCACCGCCACTGCATCGACTCCCAGGACCGCGCGTCGGGCAAGGCGTCATGAACCGCCGACACCACCCCCGGCCACCAGTCGGCTTCGTAGTCGTCGCCCGATAACCAGCCGCCCGGCTTTACCTTGGGCGCCCAGGCACCAAGGTCTGCGATGACGGAGTCGTAGTCGTGACTGGCGTCGATGTGCACCCACGCGAACGACTCATCGGGGAACAGCGCGGCGGCGGCGACGGAGTCGCTGATGACGAGTTGGATCGCATCGGCCAGTCCGCAGTTGACGATGTTGCGGTGCAGCAGCCCGGCGAAGGTGCCGCCGCCGTGGTCGACGGCGTGCTCGTGCGCGTTGGTGTTGGTAACCCCTTCCGGGCCGCTGCCGCGCGCGGTGTCGATGCCGATGATCCGGGCGTCTAGCCCCGCATCCCTGACCACCTCACCGAGCGAGCAGATGCTGCGCCCCAGATAGCAGCCGACTTCAGCGAACCAGCTGCCGTCGGGGAAATGTGCGGCAGCTTCCACTTGGTGGCGATGCCACTGGAACCAGCCCGGGATATCACGCCAGGTGTGGACGGGCTTGTCGAAATCAGGGGCGTTGGTCATCGGGTAGCTTTTTCACCGCAACGCCCTCCTTCAAACCCTCCACTACCGTGGAAACCGTGACGACACAAAGTCCGCTGCAAGCCGTGCGTGACGCACTGGGCAGCAGCTTGTTCGAGATGGTCGCCGGCCCCGAGGGTCCGGCGGAACGCGAACGCATCCACCACACGCCGGGGCCTCGGTGGTTCGCCGACGATCGCCCGATCCGCCGGGTGCACGGCGACGCGTCGATGTTCGTCGGCGGGTTGCGCGCGCTGCTGCTGCAGTCGTTGCATCCGCTGGCCATGGCCGGTGTTGCCGAGCACTCCAACTACCGCGACGACCCGTGGGGCCGACTGCAGCGCACCAGCACGTTTCTGGCGGAGACGACGTTCGGGTCCGCGGCCGACGCCCAGCGCGCCGTCGATCGCGTCCGCGGCATCCATCGACGGGTGCACGGCGTCGCCGCCGACGGCCGCCCGTACACCGCCACCGATCCGCACTTGCTGGAATGGGTGCACATTGCCGAGGCCGACAGCTTCCTGCGCGCCCACCAGCAGTACGGCGCCGCACCGCTGGATCAGGCCGGCCGGGACGGATACGTCGCGGACATGGCCGAAATCGCCGCCAGGCTCGGCGTGCTCGACCCGCCGCGCTCGGAACGACAACTCGCCCAAAGGCTCAAGGAGTACCGCCCGGAATTGCACAGCACGCCGGCGGCTCGCGACGCGGCCCGATTCCTTTTGCTGACGCCGCCGCTCCCGTTGGCGGCGCGGGCACCGTATGGCGTGCTGTCTGCGACCGCGGTATCGATGTTGCCGTTGTGGGCTCGCATTCCCCTGCTACTGCCGTACTTCCCGCCCGTCGAGCTGACAGTCGTGCGCAGCGTGGGCCGGGTGCTGATCGGCGGGATCCGGTGGGCGCTGCCGGCACCCGAAACCGTCAGCGCCGACCGTTGACGATCTCAACGAACAGCTGGTGGATACGCCGGTCGCCGGTCATCTCGGGGTGAAACGCCGTCGCCAGCACCACCCCCTGCCGGACCGCGACCGGGTGGCCCGCGGCCCGCGCCAGCACCTGCACCCCCGGCCCGACCCGCTCCACCCACGGCGCGCGGATGAATACCGCATGCACCGGGTCTTCGAGGCCGTCGAACGCGATGTCGCCCTCGAACGAATCGACCTGTCGTCCGAAAGCGTTGCGCCGCACGGTGATATCGACTGCAGATAGCGGCAAGGCTTCACGGCCCGCCATGCCGGCGTCATGAATCTCGCTGGCCAACAGGATCATTCCCGCGCACGCACCGTAGGCGGGCATGCCATCGGCCAACCTGGAGCGCAGTGGCTCGAGCAAATCCAGCTCACGCAGCAGATGGGTCATCGTGGTGGATTCGCCGCCGGGAATCACCAGCCCGTCGACCCCTTCGAGTTCGTCGCGGCGCCGCACGCTGACCGCGTCGGCGCCGCAATCCCGCAACGCCGCGAGATGTTCTCGGACGTCACCCTGCAACGCCAGAACACCGACCCGTGCGTCACTCACTGGCCGGACGGCCGGTAGTCACTCGCGAACCTGGTCAGGCCCTCTTGCATGACCGCGGCGACCATCTCGCCGTACTGGTTGAAGATCTTGCCCTGGCACAGCGAGCGGCCGCCGCACGCCGAGGGCGAGGACTGGTCGTAGAGCAGCCATTCGTCGGCACGAAACACCCGCATGAACCACATGGCGTGATCCAGCGAGGCCACCTGCAGGTGGTCACGCTCGTCGAGGTGGGTGACCTGCGCCGAGCCAAGCAAGGTGAGGTCGCTCATGTAGGCCAACGCACAGATGTGCAGCACCGGGTCGTCGGGCAGCGGATCACGATGCCTGAACCAAACCTGTTGCTGAGCAGCCTTGCCCGGCAACTTCCGCACCTCGTCGCGCGGGACGATGCGGATATCCCATTCTTGGAACTGCTTGAACCCCTCGTCGTCGAACACCTTCATCGACTTGAGCCCGGGCAGGTCGTCCGGCGGTGGCGCTGACGGCATCACGTCCTGATGGTGGACGCCCTCCTGATCTGTCTGAAACGAGGCCGACATCGAGAAGATCGTCTCGCCGTGCTGGATGGCGTTGACCCGGCGCGTGCAAAACGAACCGCCGTCGCGAAGCCGCTCGACGATGAAAATTGTTGGCGCCGAAGAATCCCCGGGCCGAATGAAGTACCCGTGCAGCGAGTGCACCAAAAAATGCGGATCGACCGTGCGCACCGCGGAAACCAGCGATTGGCCGGCTACCTGGCCGCCGAAGGTGCGCTGGAAGTTTCCCTGTTCGGGGCTGAACACGCTACCGCGGTAGATGTTGACCTCGAGCTGCTCGAGATCAAGGATCTTTTCGATCGACACAGACTGTTTTTACCAGCCGCGCTGGGCCAGGCGATGCGGCTCGGGCACCTGTTCGACGTTGATGCCGACCATCGCCTCGCCTAGGCCTCGCGAGACCTTGGCCAGCACGTCCGGGTCGTCGTAGAACGTGGTGGCCTTCACGATCGCCGCGGCGCGCTGCGCCGGATCGCCAGACTTGAAGATGCCCGAGCCGACGAAAACGCCCTCGGCGCCGAGCTGCATCATCATCGCGGCGTCGGCGGGGGTGGCGATACCACCCGCGGTGAACAGCGTGACGGGCAGCTTGCCGGCGCGGGCAACGTCGACGACGAGGTCGTAGGGCGCCTGCAATTCCTTTGCCGCGACGAATAATTCGTCTTCGGACAGCGAACCGAGCCGCCGGATCTCTCCCCCGATGGCACGCATGTGCGTGGTGGCGTTGGACACGTCGCCGGTGCCGGCCTCGCCCTTGGACCGGATCATGGCCGCACCTTCGTTGATGCGCCGCAGTGCCTCACCGAGATTCGTCGCACCGCAGACGAACGGCACGGTGAACTTCCACTTGTCGATGTGGTGGGTGTAGTCGGCGGGCGTCAGCACCTCGGACTCGTCGACGTAGTCCACGCCGAGGCTCTGCAGGATCTGAGCTTCGACGAAGTGGCCGATGCGCGCTTTGGCCATCACCGGGATGGTGACCGCGGAGATGATGCCCTCGATCATGTCGGGGTCGCTCATCCGCGACACCCCACCTTGGGCGCGGATGTCGGCGGGGACCCGCTCCAGCGCCATCACCGCGACTGCGCCGGCGCCTTCGGCGATCCGGGCCTGCTCCGGGGTGACGACGTCCATGATCACGCCGCCCTTGAGCATCTCGGCCATGCCGCGCTTGACCCGGGCGGTTCCGGTCCGCCCGGTGCCGTTCGAGGAAGCGGCGCTATCCACGGTTGATCTCCTTCAACTGGTGTCACCCAATTCTAGGGTGAGCGCCAAATCGTATTTGTCTGCCGCCGATGCAGGACGTCTTCGCCGTCAGCGGATGGACTGCAACTGCCGAGGCCGGTCCGGGGCGCTGGCCAGCGCCGCTGCCTCGTCGAGCAGTTCGGGGAGCTGAAGCGGGTAGACCGTCTCGCCGGAGTTGGCCATCTCGACGATGTCGCTGACGTCACACCACCGGTGACCATGGATGTAGCGGCTCTCGAACTCAGTGCGGCCCGCTGTCGACGGCTCGAAACGCCGGGTGCGATAGACAAAGAAGAATTCTTCGCTGTCGATCTCGGCGCCGTTGAAGTCGAACACGGCGTCGCGCCGCCAGATCGGCCCGGTCATCTCGGAGGGATCAACCTGCAGTCCGGTCTCCTCGGCCAGTTCGCGAGCGGCCGCCTGGCTGAGCGATTCACCGTCGACGACCTGCCCACCCACCGTGAACCACCATCGCGGTGCAGGGCCCTCGGTGTGGCCGGACGCGGGGTCGGATCCGCACAGCAGCAGCACCGCGCCGGCCTCGTCGAGCAGCACCACCCGCGCCGACGTGCGGCGGTCGGCGGGATGATCAACGTGGCGCAGGGCGTGCGACCGCTCGGCGATCTCGAAATAGGTTGGCAGCTTGGCTGTTCCAGCCAACCGGAACAGCCGGACCAGACGCCGTTCGCGCAGGGCGAGCGTGTCGCGGACTGCGTCGTTGTGGAACCGCCGGGCCAGCACCATGCGGGCTTCGGCGTCGGCCAACTCAGCGATCAGCCCCGCCGGCACCGAGGCCGGGTCGACCATCGCCAGGGCGGCCGCCAGCTGGTTCTCGCAGCGTTCACGTTCGCGACGAGTAGCGCTCTCCGCCGCGTCGGCCGCGCGACACCAGTTCCTCGGCTTCGGGGTCCGATGGCCCGCCGAGGGCGTTCGCTGCGACCGCGCGGGCCACTACGGCCCGTCGGGCCAGGGCAGCATCGAGTGCCTGCCAGGACAGGTCGTAACGCACGTGTAGCCGGTCCAGCCGATTCGCCGTGCGGTATGCCCAGGCGCCGAATCCGATCAGCACCAGCACCAGCGCGACCACGGCGGCGATCACAGCGATCGTCCACCACATCAGCTCGCCACCTTGACCTTGCTGCCGCTGACGGCGACCGTCTCGTAGACCCGCATGATCTGGCTGGCCACCACGGGCCAGTCGTAGCGGCGCACCGCGTCGGCGCCCGCCTCGGCGTAGCGCCTGGCCAGCGACTCGTCTTCGAGCACCGCGATCAGGCCTTCGGCCAGCGCCGCGCTGTCGTCAACAGCGACCAGCCGGCCGGCTTCGCCATCACGCAGCACCTGCCGAAAGGCATGCAGGTCGCTGGCCACCACCGGAGTGCCGGCTGCCATGGCCTCGACAAGCACGATCCCGAAGCTCTCCCCGCCCAGATGAGGCGCGCAGTAGACGTCGGCGCTGCGCATCGCCGACGCCTTGGCGGCATCGTCCACCAGACCCAGAAAACGGAGGTGACCGGCGAGATCGCCTGCCTTGGCGCGCAATTCGTCGTCGTTGCCCCGACCGACGATCAGAATCTGCAGTCCGGGGAACCGCTCGACCAGGCTGGGCAGTGCGTCGATCAACACCGCCATGCCCTTGCGAGATTCGTCGTAGCGGCCCAGGAACAGGACCGTCCTGCCCGGTCGTGGATACCCGTCGAGCAGCGGCGCCGACGCCATCGCCTCGACGTCGACGCCGTTGGGAATCTCGACCGCATCGGACCCCAGTGCCTCCATCTGCCAGCGCCGGGCGAGGTCGGAGACCGCGATGCGGCCGATGATCTTCTCGTGCATGGGCTGCAACAGCCCGCCGAAGACCGACAGCATCAGTGATTTCGTGGTCGAGGTGTGAAAGGTGGCCACGATGGGCCCTTCAGCGATCCGCAGCGCCCACATCGACACGCTCGGCGCGTTCGGTTCATGCACGTGCAGGACGTCGAACTCACCGTCAGCCAGCCAGCGGCGGATCTTGCCGCTGACGGCGGGGCTGATCTGCAACCGGGCCACCGAGCCGTTGTACGGAATCGGCACCGCCCGGCCGGCCGACACCACGTAGTCGGGCAACTGAACGTGCGGCGAAGACGGCGCCAGCACGCTGACGTCCTGACCGCGGGTCCGCAACACCTCGGCGAGCTGCAGGACGTGGGACTGCACGCCGCCCGGCACGTCGAACGAATACGGGCACACCATCCCGATCCGCATCAGCTCTCCGCCAATCGGGCCCGTCGCTCGTCAGACAGGTCTGCCAGCCATTGCGGCTGCAGCATGTGCCAGTCGGCGGGGTGCTCGGCGATGTTGCGGGCGAACGTGTCGGCCAGTGCTTGTGTGATGACGCCGACATCATCGCTGGAGGTGTCCAGCGGCGGGTAGAAATCGAGCACCGGCACGCCGTCGTCGTACCAGCAGTGCACCGGCAGCAGCGCCGCTCCGGTCGTGATCGCCAGCTTCGCCGGGCCGGCCGGCATTCGGGTGGGCTCGCCGAAGAAGTCCACCTCGACGCCGGTGCGGCTGAGGTCCCGCTCGGCCATCAGACACACCACCTTGTTGTCCGACAGTCGCTCGCCGAGCAGTAGAACGGCGGCTGCTCGCCGCCGGACAGCGGTATCACCTCGAAACCCAGGCTTTCCCGGTAATCGACGAACCGCCGATACAGCGACTCGGGCTTGAGCCGCTCTGCGACGGTGGTGAATCGGCCATGTGTCTGGGCCATCCATACCCCGGCCATATCCCAGTTTCCGCTGTGCGGCAACGCCGCCACCAAACCACGGCCGTTGGCCAGCGCCGCTGTTCACGTGTTCTTGACCTGACACCGTCTCAGCCAGTTGCTCGCCGAGCGCGCGGTGGTCCATCGACGGCAACCGAAAGGCCTCGCGCCAATAGCGGGCATAGGACGCCAGCGACGCCCGCATGAGGTCGCCGGGCACGTCGTTGGGCGCAACGCCGATGACGCGCGCGAGATTTTTGCGCAGTTGGTCCGGTCCCCCATTGCGTGACGCGTACAGCGCTCCGGCGTCGAAGACGTTGCGAGCGGCGAATTCCGGCATTGCGCGCACCGTCAGCCAGCCGGCCGCATAACCCAAGTCGGCCATTCGATTGCCCAGCGAGAGACCGCTGATGCCAGGCACTTTCAGTCCGCCGATCACGGCTGATCGTCTGCCGGCTTGTCCGGCGCCGGCAGCGGTGTACCGGCGCCGGTCGAATGCCGCACGGTGTGCAGCCGCTGAGCGCAGGTGACCATGCTGGCGGCGGCCAGCAGCCACATGGCGATCGGCAACGCCCAGTGCAATGGATAACTCGGCAGGTCGGACAGTCCCGCGCCGACCAGCACGATGATCAGCCGTTCCGGCCGCTCGATGAAGCCGCCGTCACCGCGCAGCCCACTGGCTTCGGCGCGAGCCTTGATGTAGGAGATCACTTGCGACGTCACGAGACAGATCAACGTGGCCGCGACCAGCGGCCGGTCGTTGAGACCGAACGCCGCCCACCATGTCAGCCCGCAGAACACTGCCCCGTCGCTGATCCGGTCGCAGGTGGCATCCAGCACCGCGCCAAACCTGGTGCCGCCGCCGCTTTCTCGCGCCATCGCGCCGTCGACGCATGTCGAACATCACGAAGAACCAAATGACCACTGCGCCGGCGAAAAGCTTGCCGGTGGGGAACAGCGTCAGCGCAGCCAGCACCGCGGCGGCGGTCGCGATGATGGTGACGCCGTCCGGCGGTGAAGCCCACCCGCAGGAATGCCCGGGCCACCGGGCCGGTAGCACGGGCGACTCCTTCGCGGGACAACAGCTTGCTCACGACCGCCCACTCATGATTGCCGGGCCCACTCCGTGGCCAGCAGACGACGGGTGTCGCGCAGCAGCTGCGGGATGACCTTGGAGTCGCCGATGATCGTGATGAAGTTGGCGTCGCCGCCCCATCGCGGGCACGACATGCACGTGCAGGTGCTCGGCCAGCGACCCGCCCGCCGAGTGGCCCAGGTTGAGGCCGACGTTGAAGCCGTGCGGGCGCGAGACGCTCTTGATCACGCGGATCGCCTTCTGGATGAATGCCATCAGCTCGCTGCTCTCCGACTCGGTCAGATCCTCGAGTTCGGACAGCCGACGGTAGGGCACGACCATCAGATGGCCGGGGTTGTACGGGTAGAGGTTCAGCACCGCGTAGACCAGTTCGCCGCGGGCCACCACCAATCCGTCTTCGTCGGACAGTTGCGGGATGTCGGTGAACGGCTGTTCCGTTGTCTGCGTTGTCCTGCTTGAGCGGGCCCTCGGCCAGGTAGCTCATCCGGTACGGCGTCCACAGCCGCTGCAGATGGTCGGGCTCGCCGGCGCCCCGGTCTATCAGCGCCGTCGGTCCTCGCGCCCGCGCTCGACGGTGGCGTCGTCTTCAGCCACGGCCGCCCACCTTGACCAAATCGGCAGTGGGAACGCTGTTTTCACGATCGGCAACCCACTGTTTGATGACGGCAACCGCCTCGTCGCGCGGAACGCCGTTGATCTGGGTGCGATCGCCGAACCGGAAGCTGACCGCGCCGGCTTCGACGTCGCGGTCGCCGGCAAGCAACATGAACGGCACGCGTCTGGTTGGTGTGGTTGACGATCTTCTTTGCCATCCGGTCGTCGCTGGCGTCCACCTCGACGCGGATGCCGCTCGATTTCAGTTGCACCGCAACATCTTCGAGGTATTCGACATGGCCGTCGGCGACGGGAATGCCGACCACCTGCACCGGCGCCAACCAGGCCGGGAAGGCCCCGGCATAGTGCTCGGTGAGGATGCCGAAGAACCGCTCGATCGATCCGAACAGCGCGCGGTGGATAAGCACCGGCCGTTGCCGCGAACCGTCGGCGGCGGTGTACTCCAGGTCGAATCGATCAGGCATGTTGAAGTCGAGCTGGATGGTCGACATCTGCCAGCTGCGGCCCAGCGCGTCCTTGACCTGCACCGAGATCTTCGGCCCGTAGAACGCCGCGCCGCCGGGGTCGGGCACCAGATGCAAGCCCGACGCTTCGGCGACCTCACGAAGGACCTCGGTCGCTTCGTCCCAGACGTCGTCGGAGCCGACGTACTTCTCCGGGTCCTTGGTGGACAGCTCCAGGTAGAAGTCGTTGAGGCCGTAGTCGGCTAACAGGTCCAGGACGAATCCCAGCAGCGACCCCAACTCCTCGCGCATCTGCTCGCGCGTGCAGTAGATGTGGGCGTCGTCCTGGGTCATCCCCCGGACCCGGGTCAAGCCATGCACCACGCCCGACTTCTCGTAGCGGTAGACGGTGCCGAATTCGAAGAGCCGCAACGGAAGTTCGCGATACGACCGTCCCCGCGACCGATAGATCAAGTGGTGCATCGGGCAGTTCATCGGCTTGAGGTAGTAGTCCTGGCCGGGCTTGCGAACCGTCCCGTCCTCGTTGAATTCCGCGTCGATGTGCATCGGCGGAAACATGCCCTCGGCATACCACTCCAGGTGGCCCGAGGTGATGTACAGCTGCTCCTTGGTGATGTGCGGGGTGTTGACGAACTGATACCCCGCCTCGACATGCTTACGCCGCGAATAGTCCTCCAGCTCGCTGCGGACGATGCCGCCCTTGGGGTGGAAAACCGCCAGGCCCGAACCGATTTCGTCGGGGAAGCTGAACAGGTCCAGCTCCACACCCAGCTTGCGGTGATCACGACGCTGAGCCTCTTCGAGCAGCTCCAGGTGACGGTCCAGCGCCTCCTGCGACTCCCACGCGGTGCCGTAGATGCGCTGCAGGCTGGCGTTGCGCTGGTCACCCCGCCAGTACGCCGCGGAACTGCGGGTGAGCTTGAACGCGGGGATGTGCTTGGTGGTGGGAATGTGCGGACCGCGGCATAGGTCGCCCCAAACCCGTTCGCGGGTACGGGGATTCAGGTTGTCATAGGCGGTCAGCTCGTCGCCGCCGACTTCCATGACGTCGGGGTCGCCGGACTTGTCGTCGACCAACTCGAGCTTGTACGGTTCGCCGGCCAGCTCGCCGCGGGCCTGGTCCTTGGACTCGTAGACTCGGCGGTCGAACAGCTGGCCCTCCTTGACGATCTGGCGCATCCGCTTTTCCAGCTTGTCCAGGTCCTCGGGCGTAAAGGGTTCGGCGACATCGAAGTCGTAGTAGAAGCCGTCGGCGATGGGCGGCCCGATGCCGAGCTTGGCCTGCGGGAACAGATTCTGCACGGCCTGAGCCAGCACGTGGGCGGCCGAGTGCCGGATCACGCTGCGTCCGTCATCGGTATCGGCCGCGACGGGAATGACGTCGGCGTCTGCGTCGGGAATCCAGCTCAAGTCGCGCAGCTTGCCCTCGACGTCGCGCACCACCACGATCGCGTCGGCGGCGCCGCGGCCCGGCAGTCCCGATTCGCGCACCGCGGCCGCCGCGGTCGTCCCGGCGGCCACCCGGATCGGGGCTGCTGGAACAGGGTGTGCGAGGGCGGTCATCGACGCGGTCTCCATGGCTTTCGGGTGTTCAAACGGACCCGACCATGCTATCGGTGCGAATACGGCACGACGGTTGCAGCCTTAAGGCTGGCCCGGTTTGAGCAGAACGAACAATGCCTCGGCGTCGGTGAGTACGGTGTCGCCGTCGCTCAACCGGCCGGACACGAAGACCTTGCGCCCCTCCACCCGGTCGACTTCCGCGGCGATCTGGAGCTTTTTCTCGATCGGCACGATCTGGCGGTAATTGATGTGCAGATAAGCGGTGCGCTGTCGAGGTCCGCCGTTGAGCACCGACGACGTCAGACCCAGCACCGTGTCGAAGAGCATGCCGACCGATCCGCCGTGCACGGCGCCGTTGCGGCCGAGATGGAAACGGGCGAACCGCGCCCAGCCCTCGATGCGACCGTCATCGGTCTTATGCGCCGACATTGGAATGGTCAGGATGTTGCCGCGGACCGGCAGGTCCATCCGACGGCCCGACGGCGACTGCCACTCGTCGGTGTCGTAGGGGCGCAGCAGCCCGGAGAGCTTGTCCAGCAGGTCAGCGGCCTCGGTGATCACCCCGTCGGGCGCGTCGACGGCCCGGGCGTGATCTTGCAGCGCACGAACACCGTCGATGAACCGGCCGTAGTCCGGTCCACCTTTGCTGCTGGGGTCGGGCGGATTGAATCCGCCGCCGGGATGCCACGCGTCTTCGGGAGCCACCCGAATACCGTATTGCCCGGCATCGACGCGGCCACTGATAGGCCGGTGCCCGACTCCTCGTCGCGCCGCTCTCGGCGCGCTTCGTCGCCGCGCTAGGCGTTCTGCTTTCCGAGCTCGCTCAGCTTCTCGAACTCGTCGTCGGTCAGTTCGATCTCCGCGGCGGTGACGTTTTCTTCCAGATGTCCGACGCTCGACGTCCCGGGGATCGGCAGTACGACCGGCGAGCGCTTCAACAGCCAGGCCAACGCCAATTGCGAGGGAGATGCGTGTCCGTGCTCCTCGCCGAGCTTGGCCAACGGGCCGTCGGGCGCTGCGAGTGGGCCGGCGGCGAGCGGGAACCACGGGATGAACCCGATCCCTTGCTTGGTCGACTCGTCGAGCAGCGCTTCGGCGCCGCGATTGGTCAGGTTGTAGAGATTCTGCACTGACGCGATCTGGGCGATTTTTTGCGCGGCATGCAGCTGGTCGACGTTGATCTCCGACAGCCCGATATGGCGGATCTTGCCTTCCTCCTGCAGCTTGACCAATTCGCCGATCTGGTCCTCCAGCGGGAACTTGTCGTCGATGCGATGCAGCTGGAACAGATCGATGGTCTCGACACCGAGACGCCGCAGGCTCAACTCGGCTTCCTGGCGCAGGTACGCCGGGAATCCCAGCGGAACCCAGACGTCGGGGCCGGTGCGCAGCAGTCCGGCCTTGGTGGCGATGACCAGCCCGTTGTACGGGTGTAGCGCCTCACGGATGATCTCTTCGGCAAAGTACGGGCCGTAGGAGTTTGCGGTGTCGATGAAGTTGACGCCGAGCTCGGCCGCACGCCGCAGCACCCGGACCGCTTCGTCTCGATCGGCGGGCGGCCCCCAGACGCCCTTACCGGTGAGGCGCATCGCCCCGTAGCCGAGGCGGTTGATCGTGAGATCGCCGCCGAGAGTGAACGTTCCGGATGCTTGAGCGGGCGCCTGCGTAGTCACAATTCCGACCGTACGCGAGCCGCGAAAACCCGGCCATGTGCGCATGGCAAGCTGATCCGGTGGATTTGCACACGATCGCTCAGTTGCCGTTCACGTATCCCGAAGTCGGTGCGACGGCCGGGCCATTTCCGCCGGGGTACAAGCACATGGGCTACTCGGCCCACATCGGCATGGGTCAGCTCCGCTTCGACGAGGCCGCCGACGCCGTCATGCACTGGGGCATGCAGCGAGGCTCCGGGCTGCGCGTCGAGCCGAGCAGCGAGACCATCACGCCCGGGACGGTCGTCGTTGTGAAGATCGGTTTCATGAAGGCGCCGTGCCGAGTCGTCTACGTCGTCGACGAGCCGCACGTGCGGGGCTTCGCCTACGGCACACTGCCGGGCCATCCCGAGGTCGGCGAGGAGCGGTTCGTGGTGCGCCACGATCCCGTCACCTCCGCCGTGTTCGCCGAGGTCTCCGCCTTCTCGCGGCCGGCGACCTGGTGGGCCAAGGCCGGTGGACCGTTCACCTCGCTGATGCAGCGGGTGATGAACAAGCGCTACGTGCGGGCGGTCTGACCCCAACCCGCCAGCAGTTCGTGCGCGCCCGCGCAGAGACGGTCGATGACCTCCCCCACCGGCGCCACGTCGGTGACCATCCCGACGCCCTGACCCGCGTCGACGGCGGCGATCCGCCGGTCGTCGGCGGCGATCGCGGCGACGAGCTCGGACTCGGCGCCGGCGTCGTCGGCCAACGCCTCCTCGTGTCCGGTCCAGCGCGCAACGAAGTCGTTGCGCAGGACGCGCGACGGGAACCGCTCCGCCCACGGCAGATGACGGACGATGTCGTAGACCCGCGTGCTCTCGGTGTCGGTCTCGCGAGCTTGGATCAGTGCGCTGCGCCCGGCGTCGCTGGTCAGCGCCTCGACCGAGGCCGACAGGCAGGTGCCCAACCACGCTCCGCTGGCCCCGGCGGCCAGCACCGCGGCCAGGCTGCGCGGCGATGCAATGCCCCCGGCGGCGAGCACCGGCAGCGACACGGCGTCGAGGACCGCGTCCAGCAACGGCAGCGTGCCGATCGTCGCTTCCCCGTGCCCACCGCCTTCGCAGCCGCGTGCCACCACCACGTCGATGCCGGCATCCTGCGCCCTGCGTGCCTCCGCGGCGTTGTAAACCTGTGTGGCAGCGGCGATTCCGGCTTCATGGACGCGACCGACCCAGGACAGATCGGTGCCGAAGCTGACGGAGATGAGCGTGGGCCGCGCGGCCAGTGCGGCGTCGAAGAGCCCCTCTTCCTTGCGCATCACCCAGTCCACCAACCCGATACCGAACGTGCCCGCCACGTGTGGCAGCTCGGCATGCAGCGCCGACGTCGACCCGGCGGTGCCCATGCCGACCATTCCGAGTCCGCCCGCGGCGCTCACGCCTGCGGCCAGCTTTCCGCCGGCAACACCCCCCATCGGGGCGTTGACGATGGGCACGCGAAGGCCCATCGACCTCGACCAGGGTGTCGACAGCATTCGGTTACGCCGGGGGAACGTTCTTTACCACGGTGAGCACCACGACCGAGTCCTCGAGGGCCCGCAGCGAGTGACGGCGGGGCGGAATCGTGACGAAGCCACCCGCACTGCCATCCCAGGTGTCGTCGCCGGCAATCAACTGGACGTGTCCCTGCAGTACCTGCAAAGTCGCTTCGCCGGGGCTGTCGTGTTCACCCAATTCATGCCCGGATGCCAGCGCCACGACCGTCTGACGCAGCTCGAGCGTATGGCCACCGTGGATGGTGTGCGAGGCGCGACCGCTGTGCGCCTGGCGCGCTGCGGCGAGCTGTTCGGCAGCCACCTCGGTCAGTGAAGTGGATTCCATCATCAGTCCTTCGTTCGGCCCGCAACTGTCGGAGATTTCCTAACTGGATAGTAGAAGAACCCCACCCGCGATCAACGCGACCGACTTGACCAACTCGAGTCCGACATAGACCAGATGGCCGCGCGAACGCGGTGCGTCCAGTCCGGCAAGCACCTGATCGGATCGACGAGTCAACCGCGGTCGAACCGCGCCGATCTGCACAACCAGCACCACGATCGCGACCACCACCGCCGCTGTCACCGAGACCGTGGGCGGGCTGACGATGATGGCCACCGCGATAACGATCGCGAACACCACTTCGACGGCGTTGAGGGCACGGAATACCAGTCGGCCGATGCCCAGTCCGATCGCGAGCGTGACGTCGGGTGCGCGGAACTTCAGTGGTGCTTCGAGGAACGAGATCGCCAGCACCATGCCCAGCCAGACGAAGTCCACCGCGACCGCCACCGCCGATGCGGCGCTCACAGCGTCACCGCCTTAGGAATCATCGTCGGGCAGCCATTCCCTCGTCGTAATGATCACTGGTCATATGCCTCCAGTCTCTATTGAGCTCGCAACATCGCGGCTGTGCTCTCGCAGAAAAATATCGGACAGCAGACCGCGCTGCGAGTACTCCCGCCCGGACGGAAACCGTTACCGCTGGTCGCCGCGGCAGCGTGCCATCGGGTCGTGCATTCTTTAGCCATGACGGTGGATGCCCTCTTGCAGTCGATTCCTCCGCTGGCGGTGTATGGCATGGTCGGCGCCGTCGTCGGCATGGAAAGCCTGGGTATCCCGCTGCCCGGTGAGATCGTTCTGGTCAGCGCGGCACTGCTGTCGTCGCGACACGAGTTGGCCGTCAGTCCCGTCGGAGTCGGCGCCGTGGCCGTGCTCGGAGCCGTGATCGGCGACTCCACCGGCTACGCCATCGGTCACCGCCTCGGCTTGCCGCTATTCGACCGCCTGGGTAGGCGCTTCCCGAACCACTTCGGCCCCGGGCATGTCCTGTATGCCGAGCGAATCTTCGAACGCTGGGGAGCGCGGGCGGTGTTCTTCGGCCGCTTCATCGCGCTGCTGCGGATTTTCGCCGGGCCGCTGGCCGGCGCGCTGAAGATGCGCTACGCCAGGTTTCTGCTCGCAAACGTCTCCGGCGCGGTGTGCTGGGCCGGCGGCACCACCGCACTGGTGTACTACGCCGGCGTTGCCGCCGAACGCTGGCTGACGCGTTTCTCGTGGATCGCGCTGGTGATCGCGGTCATATGCGGGGTAATTGCTGCGATTGTGCTGCGCGAGCGTACATCTCGTGCGATCGCCGCTCTTGAGGCCGAGCATGCCGACGAATCCGACACCTCCGCCACGTAACCGGCTGCTGCCACGTCGAGCGGTGTCGGCACTCGCCGAATCATTGTCGCTGACGCGTTAGCAAATAATTTGTCGCGTTTTGCAAAAACCGACAAAATTCCCGGACACATGCAAGACCCCGAGTTTTGGGTTTGCGGATTTGCGCAACCGTCGGAATCGAAATGCGCCCGGAGCGTACCGGGGCAACCTTCCCGCTGCCCGCCGGATCGCCGAAAATAGCTGTCCGCGAGGCATTTTGACGCCCTGCGGGGCTTACGTGCCAGCGTCGGCCATGTTCCCAAACCACAATCAAGATCGTTAGTGTGGTCAAAGAATGTTCGCCGAAAAGTTCGCGGAACTAACCATTCTCACGCGATTCTCAGCCACATTGACATGGACATTGGAGATGCGTTTCTGTTATAAATGATAAATCTTCTAACTGACGTCGGTCTTAAGCTTCCTAGGGCAGGCATCCATATCAAGGCGCGCGGCGCCGATGGATCAGGAGCGCTATGAGCACATTTGCTATTGCCGACCCATCTTTTCATCCCCTCATGCTGAGCAGTCGGCTGATCTCTGAGCTAGCACAAGCGCGCAGCACGCTGCGGGCAACGACTGAGCGTTTCGGCTCGGCGGTCATCGTCAACGCCGGCGGCGAACTCGACGCGTCCAACGACGCTGTTTGGCGACGCCTGCTGAGCGAGGCATCCGCGGCGGCGGGCCCTCCCGGGCCGCTTGTCATCGACACCAGCGGTCTGGAGTTCATGGGGTGCTGCGCGTATGCAGCCCTCGCCGAGGAGGCCGAACACGCGCGTGCCCGCGGCGTCGAGCTGCGATTGGTGAGTGCCCAGCCAGTCGTCGCGCGGATCGTTCAGGCGTGCGATCTGAGCGATCTGCTGCCGGTGGACACCAGCGTAGACGCCGCGTTGTCCGCGTGCGCCTTCGCTGATTAACGCGTCACTGTCCGCCCGTCATTTTCGCGCGCACACTTTTGAGGTCGTCGACCAGCCGTCGGTATGCCTTGTCCCGATCGATCTGATCACGCAGTACTGACGAGGGATGGACGGTCGCCGAAAGCAGCGGCTCGGGGTCCACGTCGATCTCGGTAGGTAGTGAAAGCAGCTCGCCGCGATGCTCGGACACGCGAAAAGTGTTGCCTAGCAACGCCTGAGCAGCTGTGGCTCCGAGGAGCACGATCGTTGTCGGCTGCAGAGCGTGGACCTCTGCGATCAGCCAGGGCCGACAGGCAACGACCTCGCTGCGATTCGGTTTCTGGTGTATTCGGCGTGTGCCGCCCTTGCGGGTGAATTTGAAATGCTTGACCACGTTGGTCTGATACGTCGATTCGGGATCGATGTCCGCATCAGCGAGGGCGCGGGCGAGCAGGCGTCCCGCCGGGCCCACGAACGGCCGGCCTTCGATATCTTCCCGATCACCGGGCTGTTCGCCCACCAGCATGATCGACGCGTCGGGGTGTCCGTGCCCGAACACGGTCTGCGACGCATCCTCGTACAACGAGCAACCACGGCACCGACTTGCAGCCTGCGCCAGGGAGGTCAGGTCACGCTCTGCGGGCAGGAACTCGTCCGCCCCAACTGGTTTCGTCGTAGCCATCAGTGGTGTTGGCTACCCCAGGGCCGGGTCTACCCAAACGGCGGGCTTGTCACGTCGGAAGCCCGAACAGCCGCACGACCCCGTGGTCGCGGCCGGCGGTGTAACCGCCGTCGACGGCGATGGCCTGACCGGTGACGAACGACGCGTCGGGCGAGACGAGGAACGCCGCCATTGCGGCGATCTCCTCTGAGCGGCCCATCCGCTGCAGAGCATGCTCCTCGGTGATCGAGGCCCGCGGCGCTTCCATGCCTGGGAGGCCGAATACGCTTTCTGTCAGCGGTGTTTCGATGAATCCGGGGCAGATGGCGTTGGCCCGGATGCCGCTGGGGCCGTAGTCGAGCGCGATGTTCTTGGTGAGTAGCACGACCCCGCCCTTCGCCGCGTTGTAAACGCTGCCACCAGCGGTTCCCTCGATGCCCTCCACGCTCGCCAACGTCACGATCGAGCCTCGCTCACCATCGACACGCGGCTGGTCGATCATCCGGGCCAAGGCCGCTTTGGCGACGAGAAATGTTCCGGTGAGGTTGATCGTGATCACCCGTTCCCACTCGGCGCGATCCAGCAGATGGACCGGTCCACCGCCGGCGACCCCGGCGGCATGGACGACACCATCGAGTCGGTCCGGCACCGCGTCCAGCACGGCGGCGATCGCGGCCTCATCGGTGATATCGGCTGCCACGAAATGGAAGTCGCGGCCGAGGTCGGGCGCAGTGGCCACGTCGGCGCCGATCACGCTACCGCCTTCGGCCAGTAGACGTTCGGCTGTGGCCAGGCCGATGCCGGATGCGGCGCCGGTCACCAGATGAGTCCGAGAACGGGCACGGTCAGTGTTCACCACGGCTGTTCCTCTCGAAATCCGTTGCGATGCAATCAGAGTCCGAATTGGTCGTCGATGAGTCCGAGCCAGATCTGCGCGGCGTCCATCGCGACCTTCTCGCTGATGAACGCGTGCTGGGTGCCGGTGTAGATGTCGCGGAACGCGCGTTCGAGGCGGCTACCCTCACGGATCGCGGTGGTGCCGGCGGCCAGATGGGCCCACTCCGCGATCTCTCGTGAGGTGTCGGTGGCATATACGGCCGCGACTCGCATGTCGGCGCGCAGGCGGGGTGTCAGGTCCTCCCCCGCGTCGACGGCGGACTCGGCCGCTGCGAACGCATCGCACACCAGCAGGCGCGCGGCCCGCCACGCCGCGACACAGTGGGCGAGTCCTTTCTGGAAGGTTTGCCGAGTGGCCAACGTCGCCATGTCGCTCATCCGCACCTTGGTGGCGGCCAACTCCTCGACGTCGTCGAGCATGCTCTTGGCGACCCCGAGCGCAAACGATGCGTGACCGGCCGCGGTGACCGGCATCAGGCCCATCCGGCCGGCCGCAGAATCACCCCGCGCGGGATCGCGGACGAACAGCGGGATGGTCCGGCGCTCTGGGACGAAGACGTCGGTGACGGTGTAGTCATAGGAGCCAGTTCCCTTCAAACCCTGGACATGCCATCCATCGGTGAAAGTCACCTCGTGGCGGGGGATGAACGCCACTCGCATGTCCGGAATGCCGTCGCTGACCCAGCACATCTCGCCGTCGTCCATTGGGAAGAAGCCGGCTCCGATGTAGGCCGAGTGGCCGGTACCGGAGCCGAAACTCCACGCGCCACTCAGGCGGTAGCCACCTTCGACCTCTGTGCCCTGTCCATTCGGAAAGTACTGACCGCCAATGGTGATGTGATTGTCGTTCTGCGTGAAGACTTCAGCGAAGCCGTCGTCGGGGAGATAGGTGGCGGCCGCGAATGTCGACGGCAGATTGGCGATCCCGATCCACCCGAAAGAGCCGTCCTGCCAAGCCATCTCGATCCAGGTATCGATCATCTCCTGGAACGACGGCTCGACGCCACCGGCCGCTTTGGGATTCAACGCGCGGCATCAGGTCGCAGGCCCACATCTCGTCGACGATCGCCGGCGACAGCGTCCGCAACTGCTCGGATTCGGTCGCCTCGGCCCGCACGAGGTCACGCATTCCTCGGGCCCGTTCGACCACCGACACACCAGCCACCACGCCCGCTCCTCTCGGTCTGCCGCCCTACATCATCGGCGATCAAGACCGATTCGCGTCACTGTTTGTCTGACCAAACCTCGCTGGTCGGGAAGACTCCCTGGTTGCGCCCGGACCAGTGCTTTACCCGCGCCCTTTCTTCGGCCCGAGCCTTGGCCTCGGCCTTCTTGCGCGCCTCGAAACTGTCCGGATCTTCGTCTTCTTCGTCTTCGGGGTTGTCGTCGACTTCGAAGAGCACTTCATACCAACGCTTGTGGGGCTGCACGCGCGTCTCGACGTCGCCGGTAGGGGTCGCGCGTTTGATCTGAATGTTCTCCAGATTCGGGTCACGTCGCGAGATGAATAGTTCGAGCGCCTCCCCCAGAGCGCGTCCGGTGAGGTTGATGTCTGCCAGCGCCCTGCCTTCGTACATAGCCACGTCGGACATCTTGCAACGGAATGGGGATACGTGCATTCTTTTCCGGCCGCGCGGCGCCTGACTCTGGCGGCCACGACGCGCGCTGACCTCCCGTCTCCGTGGCGATCGCGGTGGAAAGACGAGAGGTCAGCGGCATGTCGATCAGACCTTGGTCAGTACAGCGGTATCCAGTTGCCGAAGAACCAGAATCCCCAGCCACCAAAGATCGGGTTGAAGACCGGTATGGCGTTGAAGCCGTTGTAGTTGAACCGCCCGAAATCGCGCTGTGCATAACCTATGTCGCGCGGTGGGCCATCCCAGCGTTGGTTCCATCCGCCGGGAGGTGGCGGCCCGTTCCAGCCTCCGGGAGGCGGTGGGCCGTCCCAGTTGGGCGGTGGCGCTCCGGGTGGAGGTCCACCGTTCCATCCGAAACCGTGCAGCGGCGGCGGAGGCGGCGCACCGTGATTGGGCGCGCTGAAGCCATGCGGTGCGTCCCGCGGGCCGCCCCACTGCGGACCGCCGCGGTCGTAGTAGCCGCGCGGTACATAAGGAGGCGACGGCGGCCCACCGCCGGGGCCCCCGGGACCACCCGGTCCGTGAGGGTCAAACCCGCCGGGGCCAGGACCACCAGGCCCACCGGGTCCACCAGGACCACCCGGACCACCCGGGCCACCCGGGCCACCAGGACCACCCGGACCGTGAGCCCCACCGGGGACCACCAGGACCACCCGGACCGTGAGCCCCACCGGGACCACCAGGCCCACCCGGAACCAGGACCACCAGGACCACCAGGACCGCCGGGGCCAGGACCACCCGGACCGTGAGCCCCACCGGGACCACCAGGCCCACCCGGACCGGGCCCACCGGGACCACCAGGACCGCCGGGGCCAGGACCACCAGGCCCAGGGCCGGGACCACCCGGACCAGGACCACCAGGACCGCCCGGCCCGTGACCTCCGCCTCCCCCCGGGCCGCCCGGACCGGGACCAGGACCGGGACCTGGACCGGGACCACCTGGACCACCGGGTCCCCCAGGGCCGGGTGCATCATCGGCGAACGGTCCGCAATGAATGCACATCGGGTCCGTCGGGAACGGCGTCGCACCGGCCAGGCCGGTCCCGACTGCCAACCCCGACACGCTCAGGGCAGCCACGAACGCCGCGCCCGCCATGCGCTTCACATACATAACTGTCAGATCCTTCCGAGCTTGAAGAGCAACGGCATGCTTGCTGCGTCGATCGCCAAGCGTCCTACGGACACGTCGCGTCCATCTCGAACGACTTGCTGACCGGTTGTTGAGGATTAGCTGGATCGGTACCCGTCGCGGTGCCTTTAATGGAATACGACTTGCCACTCTTGGTGGCCTGAACGTTGCCTTGATTCGGCGCTCCTGCCGAGTAACCCAGAGTGACGCCAGTCAGGTTGCCCAGGCCGACCGCCTGCACGACGGGCGGATCGGCGTTTGTCACCACCGCGCCGATACCGGTGGTCGGATCGCCGAAGCCGATGCTGGTGTTGCCATTGACCTGCGTGCAACTGATGGCGCCAGCCACATTCTGCGCCTGGCCGTCGACGGTCACCCTGTTACCGGCCGGCGCTGAGGCACTACTGCTGGTGCCCCCGTTGCTGGACTTGTCGCTTGAACACCCGGCCAGTCCTGCCACGACGGTAGCCGCGGCCGCGACGCCGACTGCAATCCCGTGCTTTACCACTGGTCTCCTTCTGCGCAGCTCTGTCGAACACGAACCGAATCATTCGCTTTGACGTGATGTTCCCGGATTTCACCGAGATTACGCGTTGCCCCCTGAGGAGCGGCTTAGCCAGCGCTAAGCGGTTGATACACAACGCAAGTCACCTAGCGAGAGCAGCTACGGTGACGTGGATTTCACCGTGGTCATATCGGTGAGACCGCTGATGTCGAAGACGCGAACCAGGAACGGGTTGGCTATGACGACGATGTGTTCGGCATGGGCGAACAGGGCGTTGACGGCCGTGCTGTCCAGATAGTCCACGCCGCTGAGATCGACGGTCAGCATCTCGTCGCGGCCGGCAGCGTCAGCCACGTCCCGCGCCAGCGCTTGAGTGAATGACTCGACGTTGCTGAGGTCCGAATTCACCGGTCGCGGTCAGGACGAGTTCTCCGTCGCCGGATCGCGATGTGTCGAGGGTCAACGACGTGGCCATCAGCTCGATTCTCGCCGTCATCCGCACGGTCGTTCCGATCGGCTCGGAGTCGATCGTGACGTCAAGCATGAGCGACCGCATCAACGTGATACCCCGCCCCCTCTGCTCGGCGCCGACCGGCCGGGGCGGTTTCCACGAACCGGTGTCGGTGACGGTCACGCTGACTTCTTCCGCGCTGAAACGGCCCGCATGCTGATCATGCCCTCCGGGACTGTCCCGATGACCGTGCTCGATGGCGTTGGCAACCGCCTCGCCCGCCGCAACGAGGATGGCGTGAATCTGATCCGGCGCCACGCCCGACCGAATCAGCCAGTCGCGCAACGCACTTCGTACATCTGCAAGGCGATCCGCGTCGGCTGGGAAGTCGACCCTCAGCGGCGCGGGATGGCGGTAGAGCAGGAGCGCGACGTCGTCTTGATAGCCGCCGCTGGGGGCGAGCCCGGACATCACCTGGTTCGCCAGGTGCTCCAAGTCTGAAGCGCGGCCGGCTTTGAGTAGCTCGCAGACTCGAGCGATGCCGGCGTCCACCGCGCTGCGCCGGCGCTCGACCAAACCGTCGGTGTACAAGCAGCAGGACCGAACGCGCCGGCAAAACGATGCGGGCTTCCGGGCGGGCCCGGTTGGGCCGCACGCCCAGCGGAATGGTCCGGCCGTCTTCAAGGGTCTGCGTCGTGCCGTCTGCGTGCATCACGATCGGCGGCGGATGTCCGGCACTGGAGTACACCAGCTCACCGGTCTCGGAATTCAGCACCGCGCACACCGCGGTGCTGCACCGAGCGCCAGGCAGCCGCGCCGCAAAACGGTCAAGGCCGGCGAGAGCCAGTCGGGGACTGGGGCGTTCGAGCAGTAACGCGCGGCATGCACTGCGCAGCTGGCCCATCACGGTCGCCGCCGCAAGTCCGTGCCCGACGCAGTCGCCGACGATCAACCCGATGCGCCCGTCCTCCAGATCGACGATGTCGTACCAGTCTCCGCCGACCTGCAAAGGACGGCTGGCGGCCTGATACCGCACCGCGAAGCCGGAAGGAAGATCAGACGGGCCCAGGATGGCGTGCTGGAGCGCCAGGGCGGTTTCACGCTGCTGGTCAACCTGATACACCCGCTGCAATCCCTGGCCGAGGCGGCCGGCCAGCATGGTGAGCAGCGTCTGGTCCTCGAGGGTGAAGGGTCGCTGCTCGGCCAGATCGATCCACACCACCAGCACGCCCTCGGGATGTTGCAGGGCAATGCCGGCTGTTCCGGTCTCCGAGGTGTACGGCGTGAGCAGGTCGCCGTCGCGCAGGGACCGGAGAATTTTCCTGGAGCTGCTCTGGCAAGTCCTGCCATTGCGCTGTCTTCGCCGACCGACACGAAATCTGGTGTGCCGCCAGCAATTCCGATGGCATTGCGATGAGCAGGGAATGTGACGGCCAGGACGCGCCGGGCCCGCCACAACCGGCGTAGCTCCTCGGCTGGCGACAAGCAGCGCGTCATCGACCGTATCGGCCTGGGCTAGCTGGCTGATTGAGCGCGTGTTCGCGACCCGCGGCCAGTGCCAATGCGATTGCGGCATGCCGGGCGAAGTCGCTGACCAGCTCGAGGTAGTCGATGCCGAACGCCGGCTGCTGCGGATTACGCGCCACGGCGATGACGCCGAGCGCCGCCTCGTCCGCGATCAGCGGAATGACGATCGCCGGCCGTTCCCCGACGTCGGTGAAGCCTTCGATCGGATACTGGAAAGAGTCGGTGATCAACGGTATACCGCGCCGTGCAACACCGCCCGTGGTCGAACGATCCATCGGAACCTGTTGGCCGATCACCTCGGTGGTGTATCGGCCCGCCGTCGCGGCGACGACCAGGGTGTCGTTGTCGGCGGCGGGCACGTCGGAATCGCTCGGGACGAGCAGGATCGCCTGCTCGGCCTCGGCCAGCTCGAGCGCGCGGTTGACGATGAGCTGCAGAGGTGCGGTCTGCGGGTCTCCCGAAAGAGTGCCGTGGTGATCTCGCGACTGGCCGTCGTCCATTTCGCCGTCTCGCGTTCCTGCTCGAAAAGCCGCGCGTTGTCGATCGCGACGGCGGCCGCCGACACCAGCGCCCGCACGGCACGTTCCTGCGCGTCGGAGAAAACCCGTCCGGGCCGGTCGTCGGCCAGGTAGAGGTTGCCGAAATCGGCTGCCCGCACTGTGATCGGCATCGCGAGCAGTGCCCGTATCGGGACCGCGCCCGCGTTCAGCGCTGACCGCCGATGGATGGGCACCCAGGTCGTCGATCCGCAATCCGTCGCCGACCGTGAGTTCGCCGAGCCGACGTGCGGTGTCGTCGGCGTCGAGGCCCGCCCTGGACAAAAGTGGCGAAGCCCCCCTCGGCTCCCGCGGATACCGAGCGCGCCGAACCGAGCGCCGGTCAAGTCCATCGCGGCGTGCACAATGCGGTGCAACGTGCCGCGCAAGTCGAGGTCGGAGCCGATCTCGACGATCACCTGCACAAGCTGTTCTATTTGGTCTCGCGCTGCCTGCAGTTCTTCGACTTGATCTCGCATTCGATTCACCAGCCGGCGCTGACCTGCATCGCATGCATGCAAATCCCACCAGCGCTATCCACGTACGCCACACTCATGCTTCGGTTTACCCAGATCGCCGGACTTGGGACGGAATCTGCACACGTTTCACTATTTCTCTCACGTGGCCGAGTTTCAGCGAGCCTGACTCGGTCTTCGCGCTTGCCGACGTCGGAAGGCCGAGGCCACTGGAAAGTGGTCCCGGCTGGGTTCGAACCAGCGACCTCCCGCGTGTGAGGCGGGCGCTCTTCCACTGAGCTACGAGACCGGTGCCGAGAGGCGAACGAGGTCGAAGATTAGCACGCGTCGCGGTGCCGGCAGAAAGTGCCGCCTGAGGTCAAATCAGCGGCGCGCCCATGGCGTCAGAGGAATTTGTGCGGTCCCGCTCAGGTGGACTATCGTCGTGCTTCGCACCGGGCGACGATCTCGTCCGTTGCGCGCGGATGTAGCGCAGTTGGTAGCGCATCACCTTGCCAAGGTGAGGGTCGCGGGTTCGAATCCCGTCATCCGCTCGAAGGTGCAAATGGCATCAATCCAGCGGTGGAGTGGCCGAGTGGTGAGGCAACGGCCTGCAAAGCCGTGCACACGGGTTCGATTCCCGTCTCCACCTCCAGATTTGTTTCCCCGGCGCGATTAGCTCAGCGGGAGAGCGCTTCCCTGACACGGAAGAGGTCACTGGTTCAATCCCAGTATCGCGCACCACAGTTCGATCAACTCCTTCACGTGCGGTTGGCTAAGCGGTGCCGCGCCACAGTGCATGCCATGGGCCGTGGAAAGGCCGGTCGATCCGTGCTGTTCGCAAGTCGCCGGGTCGCCCTGGAACTCCATCGACTGGCCGTCGAGATTGAATAGAACCAACAGCCGATGGCTCGGCCGCAAACGTGGCGGTCGAGGCGCTGCGGCAATGTCAGGATGCGTCTTTTCGGGTAAGACTGGCCCCCACCTTGACGTTCATTTCGCAGATTCTTCTGCCGTGTTTCCGCGACTCGATTACCCGAGTCGGAGGACTGATCCGTCTTCTCAGCCTCACCGCTGCCGCTCGGGTCGCAGACTTTTCGGCGGGTGCCATCTGCAGCCGCGGGCGCGCGATGCTCGGCTAATCCTGTCCGCGGCGCGCGAATTTGCCGAAAGGGGTCCGATCCAGGACCTCAGTTCCGACCTGGCGGACCCGGCCGCTCTTGCCGCGGGGAAAAACACCGATTTTTAAGCAAATGCATTCGTTTGGCATCAAAAGCTGGAGAAAACAATCCCTAAAGTTGATTCGAGTCCAATGTGTAAAAAGTTTCCATGAGCTATAACTAAGCGAAGCCTGAGAACGCCGGTCCTATCTGTAGCGGTCCTCTTCAGACAACAGCGAGAGCTGCTGGCGAACCATCTCGGCTGGATTACGTGTGATTTCGAATTAGGGGGAACTGATGAAAAGGATGATTCTCGGCGCCGCGCTTTGCTGGGTCGCTGTAGCATTCTCCGGTACCGCGAATGCCGACGGCAGCGGCGATGACTGGTTGTCCGGCTGGACCGCTTTGGAGAACTGGTTTTCAGAAGTGACAGCGGCCAGCAGCACTAATAACTGGCTGACGGCCCTGATTGGCCTCGAAAATCTGTTCAACCCAGGTAGCGGGTCGTTGCCGGCCGGCTCGGGCGGCGACGACGGTGTCGAATTCCTGTCGAACTCAACTCACGCACTAGTCCTGGGTGCCACCGGCGTATCGACACCGAGCGCCACCTATATCAGCGACGCGTTGAACCTGTACCTCGAGCCAAACGGATACGACGGCACCGCCGCCTCGGCATTGGCGTTGACCACGCCGGAGACATTCAGCTTTGGGTCAAGCGTGTCAGAGGGCGAGCAAACGCTGATCAATACGATTGTCGCCGACTTCAACGCCGGTGACATGGGCTGTGACGCCGCCGGCATCTGCAGCGATCCACTGACCATTTTCACGTACTCGCAGAGCAGCGCCATCGCGGCCCTGGCGGAGCAGCAACTTTCCGCCGACAAGATCCCCGACGACGCGCTTAGGTTCGTGATGCTCGGGGCCAATCCACTCGGAGCTCCCAACGACCTTTACCCCACGGTGATCTACGACATCAACGGTGACACCTGGGCCGAACCCGGCTCGCTGGGCACAAGCTGGCAGGACCTGCTCACGGGGATGGCCTTGCATGAGGTTTACCTTGGGTTGACGCCCACCGAAATTGCCTCGGCCTCTAATGTCGCTGACGGTATGACGACTCTCCACGAAATTCCGACCCTCACCGGAACGGCATTGTGGGACGCGCTGATCGGCGCCTTCGGCGCAGGGGCCAGCTAGGGCAGAATTTCCGACGCTGACTTCACGGAGCTATTGGAGCGCTGCTCAGCGCAGCTGCCGCAAGATCGCTCTCGACCGGTCAGGTGGTCTCGCGTCTGATCGATCGGGCCAGTCAACAATGTCTTGGCCGCGACGGCGCTAAAACACGGGCCGCGTGCGTCGTGTGACGCCTGGATCATATTTTTCCCGCGAACTGGATGCCGTCTGCATGCGCGAAGATCAAAACTCTGGTCTAACGTCCGGTCTCCACAACCGCGAGATGACATTCGATTGCTCGCGGTAAGCGTATTGGGCGTATGCAGATGGCCCGAAATCCTTCTCAGGGCCTGAATCCCTGCCAGAAAACGCATACACGTTTGATTCCATTCCGACATCTCGGACAATCTTTCAGCGATAGCTTAATTGTGGCTGAGGAATCTTCATCCACAGCCCCCGGGGAAGAGCGGTGCAGTTGCTTACCCAAAGGGGACGGTTCAGCGACGTCGGCTCTGATCACGAATACGAGGGGGAAACCAATGAAGAAGGTAATTCTTGGCGCGGCGCTGTGTAGCGCTGCTATAGCGTTCGCCGGTACGGCGGACGCCGATTCCGACAGCGATTTCTGGAACGCTGCCTCGAACACCGTCACCGACTTGCTGTTGGGCTCGGGCAGCGCTTCTGGAGTCTCATCGGCCAGCGCAGCCGACGCCGACTTCCTGGATGGCTCGACCAACGCACTTATTTTGGGCGCTACCGGAATGCCAACACCGACTGACATGTACATGAGCGAAGCGGCTTCGCTGTACCTGTTCCCCAACGGATATGACGGCGACACCGCGTCGATAATGGCACTGACTACGCCACAAACCTTTGACTTCTTTCCAAGCGTGCAGGAGGGCAAGGACGAACTCGTCAACGCGATCATGGCCCAGTATCAGGCTGGTGAGATGGGCTGCGACGCCTCAGGTGTCTGCAGCGACCCGCTGACTATCTTCACGTACTCTCAGAGCGCCGCGATCGCGGCCCTCGCCCAGCAAGATCTCGACGCCGCGAAAGTGCCCGAAGATGCATTGCGGTTCATCATGCTCGGCGCCAACCCGATGGGTGTTCCGGACGACCTGTACCCGACGGAGATATTCAACATCGACGGCGACATTTGGGCGCAGCCGACTTCGATTGGATCAACCTGGGAGGAGATTCTGCTGGGCTTCGCCCTCCACGAGGTCTATCTCGGATTGACACCAGAGCAAATCGGCTCGGCCACAACGGTAGTTGACGGCTTGACCACCATTCACGAGCTCCCGACGCTCACCTTCCCCGAGCTGTTCGACGCGTTACTCAACGTTTGGTTCGGGCAGTGAGGACGGCGTTCTGAGGCGCTGCACGGGAGGGCCGAGCGTGCCGGGGGAAACTCGATGGTTTCCGGGACTCGGCCGCTTGCGCAGCCTCGGTAACGTCGTCTCTATGCCGCCGTCTAGAGCGCAGCGTCGTCGAGCGCACACCAGAACGGCGATGGCCGCGATTCTGTTAGTTGTCGCGGGCTGCTCAACGGACAGACAACACCAGCCGTCCAAAGCCGGTCCCGCCGCGGAGAGGGGCGGCGTGACGTACACGGTTGAGCCGTTCGACTTCGACAGCGTCGTTGGATTGTCGATGTCTGTGACCCAGCGTCAGCTGGGCGGCTCGATGTGCCCCTGTGTCAAGGTGCGCTACCCCGCCGACGGTTTGCACAATGACGACGGGGTGACCGCGATCGCCCGCGCGCCATTGCACGCGGGCGACACGGTGCTCGGCTTTAGCCTCGGATCGCAGGTGATCTCGCTCTATCTTGCGCAACGCACACCACCGCCCGGGGTGCGATTCATATTGTTGGGCGACACATTCGCGCGCAATGATGAACTGGTCGCCCATCATCAGGGCATTCCACCCCACATCGCCAATCCGGTCACGTTCGTTGTCCGCGAATACGACGGGTGGAGCGACAGACCGACCAATAAGGCGTCACGCCATTTCGAACTCGCAATGCGCAACGCGGAATTGGGTGCGGCCACCCTTCATGATTACGTCGATGCCCGCATCAACGACGCGGCCAATGTCACGACGACGCGCGGCAACATCACCGCCATTCTGATCCCGACCCAGCACCTGCCCATCAACAGAGCCTTGAGAATGCTCGGCAACAACACGAAAGCCGACGAGCTCGATGCCCGACAGCGTCAGCTCATTGACAGCGCCTACGACCGAGCCATCCCAACACCACAACAGTTGGCTGAATCGACAAGCCAACAAGTCCGAGGGTGAAACCGGCAGCCCCAATCTGCGCGTGCGCCTTCGGTCGGTCGTCTGATCGGGGCAGTGCTCACGAATCGCGTTTCCGGTCAGGACGCCGGCGTCGGCCGCAGTGTATCGGCGCGCCTCGAGGCTGATTTCGACGGACGCGAGGCTGGTGCCGCGGCGCAGATGTCGGCTTCATCCGTCGCTGAGTCCTTTCGACTCGCCAGCAGCGCAGAACGCGAGCACACCAACGAAGCGTGCGTTGACCAGATGAATGTTCGGTTGCCGCCGCAGATACTCTCGGTACCCGCTGACGGCGTCCGAAACCGATCCATACGTCCAAAATCTCGGACCTGCCAACCGGGCCAATGGCCGCACTACGCATTAATCTGTCACCAGTAGGCGGGAAAGCGATATCCAATTTTGGAGCAAACGCTTCTTGCGGCATCAATTACCTATTGGAAAAAGTCTATAAGTTTGACATTCATTCCTTTCACTGGCACAAACCGCGAGCGATAACTTGATCAAGCCTGAAAATCTTTGACCGACCTGCATAGGGGAATGTCGACACGTAGGCGCCTGCCATGCAGACAACTTTTACGCAATGAGAACCAGGGGGAGATATGAAGAAAGTGATTTTAGGCGCCGCGCTGTGCAGTGTTGCAATGACGCTGGCCAGTCCCGCTAGCGCCGACTCCACCAGCGACTGGCTGTCCGGCTTGACCGCCATCGAAGACTTGCTGTTCGGCTGGAACAAGGCAGCGGACCCCGGCGCCTCGCTGCCGGGCTTGACCAGCGCCGACGACGGCAGCGCCTTCCTGTCCGGCTCGACCAATGCACTGATCCTGGGCCCCACCGGCGTACCGACGCCGAATGCCGCCTACATCGCTGACGCGGAGAAGCTGTACCTCTTCCCGAACGGATACGAGGGCACCACCGCGACCACATTGGCGCTGACCACCCCGGAAACCGCCGCATTCGACACGAGCGTGGCGCGGGGCGAGACTATCCTCATCAACGCGATCGAAGCCCAGTACAACGCCGGCGCTATGGGCTGCGACGCCTCCGGTGTGTGCAGCGACCCGCTGACCATTTTCACTTACTCACAAAGCAGCGCCGTCGCTTCCCTCGCCGAACAGCAACTCATGGACGACAAAATCCCAACCGACGCTCTACGTTTTGTGATGCTCGGCGCCAACCCCACCGGCGTCCCTGACAACCTGTACCCGACCGACGTGTATAACATCCACGGCGACCTTTGGGCGGAACCCGGTTCCCTGAGCACATCATGGCAGGAAATCATAGTTGGAATGGAACTCCATGATGCCTACCTCGGTTTGACGCCGGCCGAAATCGCCTCGGCCACAACGACAGTCGAAGGAATGACAACCGTCTACGAAGTGCCGACACTCACCATGAGCCAGCTGTGGGAGGCGCTGCTCACTGCTTCAAGCGCGGGGGTGTCTTAGGCGGGAAGTCACTTTCGGTCGCGCGCCCTCTTTTGGGACTGTGCCTCGTCGTATACACGGCAAAGGAATACACCATGCGCACAAACCTTGGCATCCTGGCCAGTTGAGGCGTCACCGAACACCTGAGATAGATCTCGTTTCCCACTGACACGGAGACACCCGCGGCGCCGACTGAGTAGAGATGCTGTCCGCGAATTCTCGGCGCGCGGAACGTTGCCCTTCGACCACCCGCCCCAACTTCTAGCGACTCTTTTGAGTTCAGAAGTGCAATTACTAGCCCGCGAACTGCGCTTGCGCCACCGCGTTGGGGGCTTGGTCCGGGCAGTGCTGACGAATCGTCGTGCCGGTCAACACTCCGGCGTTCGTCGCGTTGTATCCCCTAGCCTCGAGCGTCGTCTCGATCGCGGCCAGGCTGGTGCCGTTCCGCAGGGCAGCGCAGATGTCGTACCGCGAGTCGATGGTGGCGGCTTGGCCGGGTGCCGCGAGTGTCACCGTCGCGATGATTGCGGCTCCGGCTGCCAGCAGAGAAGAGCGAATCACGCTGTGCCCAATGGTCAGATTGTGCCTCATGTCAGCCTCGCTAGTGTCGAGGTCACCGTTCTCAGGTAGTGGCCGATGTCGTCTACCAACGCCCGGACATCCCGAACGCTGCCCGATATAGCGCGATCGTGACCCAAGTCACGACGAACACCCGATTACAGAACTCGAGTCGGGCCTGAACGCCTAAGCTGAGGAACACCCGTCCACCGAGAGGCCTGCCATGACAAGGTTTCTTCGCCCAATGGCCGCCACCACCGTCGTGGCCGCTATTCCGCTGGCGGCTGTCGCGATCGCGACGTCCGCGGTCAGCTCGGCCGATCCCAAGTGCGACCCGAGCGTGTATTCGCACTGCGTGTCCACTTCGCCACAGTGTGACCCACAATGGTCGCGGAATGTCTGGACCGGTGAATGCCACAAGCCGCCACCGCCGCCGGACTGGTGGGTGGAGCGGCCGGCTTACGCGCCGCCCTACGCCCCGCTGGACGTCCCGCCGCCGCCACCCCCTCCGCCATGGGCGCAGCGCATGGAGCCCAAGTGGGACGAGGGTTCCCAAAACTGGTACTGGGCCGGGATTTAACGCATCAAACGCGGTGGGCCTGGGCCGTGACCGCGGGGTTGCGCCGCCCGGTATCAGTGACGCCGATGCCAAGCCGCATGCGTCCCAATCGATTTCGTGCCGCCAGGTGCCCACACGGTCGAGGGCTCGAGGTTTGCGTCGACCTTCAGGGTGAATCGCGCGGCACCAACGTATTCGGTTGTGCCATTGCGCGTGGAAACAACGAATTCAAGTGATCGGCTAACCAGAACGAATCCGCACGCGCGGCCACCGCCGACAGATAACTGCTTCGCGTCACCGCCATCGGCGATAGCCGCATGGGCAGCGCCTGTGTCGCCAAACCGACTTTCACAACTGATCCCCCGGCGGTCGTCGCCTACTGCTGACTGCCCGATCCTCCCACCCGTTGGACGTACTGAGGGCAGTAGGCGCTCACAGCTATTGCGGTGAACTTGGCGGCGCTGACCGTGCTTATCCCCGAATTCTGTTGCTGCACAAGCTGAACCACCTGCATGCCCGGCTTCCCCTGCGCTATCAGGTCACATGCCGTGTGGCCCGCCTCAACGGCGTTGCCGGGATCGTTGAAACTGATTCCGGCTTTGTTGAGCGCATCGACAAAGCTCGCGTCGACACCTGGTTCCGCGTGTGCAGGTGCCGCCAGACCTAGCGACGACGCAACGCCGATCACCATCAGAAGACGCCTCATGGCGCCCATCATCGCCCAACCCGGCGCGGTAGTCGAACCGGCGGCCATCACTGACCCGGCGGCAGATACTGCGGACAGTAAGAGGTCCGCGCGATCACGGTGAACAGTTCTGCCTTGTCCGGAGGGATGCTCGGGTTTTGCTCTCTCACCTCGTTGACGACCTCGGGTTCGGCCTGCCACAGGTCCATCAGCGCGCAGACCGTCTTACCGGCTTTGATCGCGCTCTGATCGTCGCTGAACGTGATGCCGGCGTTGTTCACAGCCTGGAGAAAGCTCGCGTTGGTGGCCGGGTCGGCGTGCGCCGGCACGGCCAGACCCAGTGCCGAGCTCAAGGCAACCACGACAAGTAGACGCCGCATCACTCCATCATGGCCTACCCCGACCGCGCTCGGACAGACCTCGACGCGGCCGTTATCCCGCAGGCGGTTCGGTGGGACTCGGCACCGATGGTTCCTCGGCACGTTGCAGGAATTGCGGGCAGTAGGCACTCGCAGCGATGGCGGTGAATTGCGCGGCGCGGGTCGTGTCCAGGCCCGGATTCTGCCGTGTCACGAGCTGGATGACATCGAGTTCTGGGCGGCCCTGTTCCATCATTGTGCAGGCCGCTTTCGCCGCCTTGACCGCGCCGCTCTGTCTTGTCACGGTGATGTCCGTCTTGGCGAGCGCGTCGAGAAAGCTCGCGTCGGTGTCCGAGCCGGCGGGGCCCGCCTGCGCGGGCGGGGCGAAGGTCAGCGTCGTCGCCACGATCAGCAACGCCAGCCGAGGGGTCATCGGTACATCGTCGCGCACCTCGACTTCTTTGTCGCGGTGTCCGAACCGCTCCGCGGCTCTGAGCGTCGATGACAAGATCGGACAGATGGCCGACCGAATCGAAGTCCAACGCACGATCAAGGCTCCACCCGCCGACATCTTTGCCGTCCTGTGCGACCCGCAGGGCCACGTCGCGATCGACTCATCGGGCATGTTGCAGGACGCCGACGGCCCAGCGGTTGCCGCGGCGGGCGACAGCTTCGTTGTGCACATGGATCGCGAAGCCCTCAACGACTTTCCCGACCTCGGTAAGTACGACGTCACCGTCACCATCCGCGAATTCGAGCAAGACCAGCTGATCGCGTGGACGGTGCTCGGTCAGATCCGGCCGCAGATCGGCCATGTCTACGGCTACCGGCTCGAGCCCGACGCGCAGGGCGACGGCACGCGTGTCACCTCGTTCTACGACTGGTCGCAGATCGACGATAAGTGGCGCGAAGCCGGCATCTTCCCGGTGATCTCCGAGGGCGCTCTGCGGGCGTCGCTGGGCATCTTGGACCGCACGGTCCGACGCGGATACCCGAAGGGCTGACATTACTCCTAGCGTCAACATCGGGTTGACGAATCGGTGAGCGTCAACCTATTGTTGACGGCATGGCTCAGATGGGACCGGTTCGCCTCGACGAGTTGATCGAAGCCATCAAGAAGGTGAATGCCGACGTGCTCGATCAACTCAGCAACGCGGTGTTGACCGCCGAGCATCTCGGCGAGGTCGCCGACCATCTGATCGGGCATTTCGTCGACCAGGCGCGGCGTTCCGGCGCCTCGTGGACGGACATCGGCAAGAGCATGGGAGTCACCAAGCAGGCGGCCCAGAAGCGGTTCGTCCTGCGGGCCGACACCACCACACTCGACCCGAACGGCGGCTTCGAACGCTTCACCCCGCGAGCCCGCGACTCGGTGGTCACCGCGCAGACGGCCGCGCGCGATGCCGGCAACAACGAGATCACCCCCGAACACCTGATCCTAGGAGTGTTGAACGATCCCGAGGCCCTGGCGACCAAGCTGCTGCGCGCGCAGCGCATCGACCCCGAGTCGTTGCGCACCGCGATCGCTCTGCCGCCACCAGCCGACACGGTGCCCGCGCTGATCCCGTTCAGCGGCGCGGCCCGCAAAGCGCTCGAACTCACTTTCCGTGAAGCACTGCGTCTGGGCCACAACTACATTGGCACCGAGCACGTTCTGCTCGCGTTGCTCGAATTGGAAGACGGCGATGGCCCGCTGCACCGGGCCGGCGTCGATAAGGCCCGCGCCGAAGCCGATCTAGCGGCCGTACTGGAGTCGCTGGCCGTCGGCAAGAACGGCTGAGGGTTGCACAACCCGGCAACGCGGGCCCGCCGGTGTGCCATCATTCGATGGTCGCTGAGGAGGAAACATGCGCCGCTACCTGGTTGTCGTGATCACCGCTATCGCAGCCACATTCATCGCGGTACCCTGTGCGTCGGCAGGCGACGCCCCGATCGGCCATCTCGGTGACACGTTGCGCGTCGACACCGGAAAAATGATCGCCGACGTCACGGTCAGCAGCGTGCAGCCGGTCGACCCGCCGCCGGGATTTGGCTACAACCGGGTCGGCATTCCGGTCAAGAGCTTCCCGAACAGCGCGGTCGTGCGTGCGGATGTCGCAATTCACGCGGTCAGGGTGCCGAACCCGTATCAGATGGCCACCGACTTCACCTTCGACGGCGTGACGCCGTTCGGCGACGCGTACAAGTCCCGCCCGTCCGACGCGCCCGACGCATTGGACGCCGCGCTGGCGAATGCGCCGGCCGGATCCATCGTGCGCGGCGGCGTCTACTGGGAGGCCTACCGCGACCCGGTCGCCACCGTTGTACTGCTGGACAAGAAGACGGGGTACCACTTGGCGCAGTGGAACCTGTAGCCCGCATCGCCACCGCGGACTCCGTCGACGCGGTCGAGCTTGCCGCGGTCGCGGCGCGCACGTTCCCCCTGGCCTGTCCCCCGTCGGTCGCACTCAGCGACGTTGCCGCGTTCGTCGACGCGAACCTGTCCGATGCGCGGTTCGCGGATTACCTGGCCGACCCGCAGCGGCTGATCTTCACCACCAGCGACCAGGGCCGGATCACCGGCTACGCCATGCTGATCAGCGGCGTGTCCGACGACCCAGACGTTCAGCGCGCCGTCGACATCCGGCCCGCCATCGAGCTGTCGAAGATGTATGTGCTGCCGGCGCAACACGGTTCGGGCGCGGCGGCGGCGTTGATGAAGGCTGCGCTCACCACGGCCGCCGAACGCGGCGACGGCTGCGTCTGGCTCGGCGTCAACCAGAAAAACACACGTGCGCAACAGTTTTACGTCAAGAGCGGCTTTACGGTCAGCGGTCACAGGATTTTTCGGCTCGGCGATCACCTCGAGAACGATTACGTGATGGTTCGGCCATTCATGCGCTGATGGTGGCGCTCAAGGCGAGCAGCCGCGAGGTGGCCCGCAGGTATTTCTTGCGGAAGCCGCCGGCCAGCATGTCCGCGCTGAAAATGCGGTCGAGCCGTCCCCCGGAGGCCAGCACCGGGATTCCGGCGTCGTAGAGCCGGTCGGTCAGCGCTACCAGTCGTAACGCCACGTTCTGATCCTCGACGGGGTGCACGCCGGTCAGGCCTACCGCCGTCACGCCGTCGACCAGTGCCAGATACCGCGAGGGATGCATGGTGGCCAGGTGCGCACAGAGCGCATCGAAGTCGTCGAGGGTCGCGCCCGCCACCCGGGCGGCGTAGGCGGCGACGTCATCGTCCGACGGTGGGCGTGGCGCGGGCGGCAGATCGCGGTGCCGGTAATCGGGGCCCTCGATTCTCACTACATCGAAAATGTTTGCCAGCGTTGTGATTTCACGCAGAAAGTCCTGCGCCGCGAATCGGCCCTCGCCGAGCTGCTCGGGCAGCGTGTTGGAGGTGGCGGCCACCGACACACCGCGCTCGACGAGCTGGGAGAGCAGTCGCGATACCAGCGTGGTGTTGCCCGGGTCGTCGAGTTCGAACTCGTCGATGCACAGCAGCGTGTAATTGCCCAACAACTCGACGCATTCGGCGAAACCGAATACCCCCGCGATCTGCGTGAGCTCCATGAACGTCGCAAATGCTTTTGCATGCAAGGCATCCTCGGGCAACTGACGGTAGGCGGCGGCCAACAGGTGCGTCTTGCCGACGCCGAATCCGCCGTCGAGGTACAGCCCGACGCCCGGCAGCACCTCGCGTCGACCGAACAGCTTCTTGCGCCCGCCGCGGCGTTCGACGGCGCGCTCGCAGAAGCGTCGGCAGGCGGCGACGGCGGCCGACTGGGTCGGCTCGGCCGGGTCGGGATGATAGCTCGCAAACGTGGCGTCGGCGAACGTCGGTGGCGGCGTCAGCCGTGCGACGAGCCGCTCCGGCGAGACGGCCGGCTGCCGGTCGACCAGACGAGCAACCCCGGGCATGCCCGCACCCTATCGACGTGTTGCAATCATGCACATGGCCGACCATTCAGTTGACGGCTCGAGTGCGGTGCAGATGCGGCTGCTCGGCTCGTCGCGTGACGTCGACGGCGGTGACCTGTCCGACTTTTACGCCTACCCCGCCGATCATGTCGGTGTCTGGTTGCGTGCGAATTTCATCGCCAGCCTCGACGGCGGCGCCACCTTCAGCGGCAAGTCCGGCGAACTCGGCGGGCCCGGCGACCGGGCGGTGTTCGGTGCGCTTCGCGAAGTGGCCGACGTGATTCTGGTCGGCGCCGGCACGGTGCGGACCGAAGGCTACGCGGGTGCACGACCGACCGTCACACAGCGGCAGCGCCGGCAGGACCGCGGGCAACGCGAGGTCCCCCACATCGCGATCGTCTCGAAATCCGGTCGGCTGGACCGAGATATGCCGGTGTTCACCCGCACCGAAGTGCCGCCTCTGGTGTGCACCTGCACCGCGGCGGCCGACCAGACCCGGCGCACGCTCGCTGGCCTGGCCGACGTCGTTGACTGCTCGACCGACGACCCGGACAGCGTCGACTCGGCCGCGGTGCTGGCCATCCTCGCCGACCGCGGGCTGCCGCGGGTGCTGACCGAGGGGGGCCCAATGCTATTCAGCTCGTTCGTCGAGCACGGTCTGCTCGACGAACTGTGCCTGACGATCGCGCCGACCCTCGTCGGCGGTCAAGCCGGACGCATCGCGACCGGTTCTAAGCAGGTGCTGACCGCAATGCGGTGCGCGCACATCCTCACCGACGATGACGGCTATCTATACACGCGCTACGTGCGTGAATCCGCCTGAGGAGCCAGGCCATAGATCCTGATCAATCGACCAATCGCTACTGTGGTCGGCATGAGCAGGCGCGCCGCATTCACCACGTCGCTGATCGTGGTGACGACGTTGCTGGCAGGTTGCGCGCCGGGTCTGGCCGCCAACCCGCGCTTCGCCACCGACGCGGGCGCCAGGCCGCAGGGCAAGTCGACGAAGGCGACCACTGCGGTTGGGCCGCCGCCGGTAGCCAAGCCGAAGAACGAATTATCTTGGCATGACTGCACCTCGAAGGAATTCGGCGATGCCGGTGCGCCCGCGCCGGGCGGCGTGAAACTGGATTGCGCGAGCTACGACGCCGACCTCGACCCGGTGAACGGGGCGGCAGGATCACTGAGCATCGGCGTGGTGCGTGCCAAATCGGAGAAGACTCCCGACGATGCCGGGCCGCTGGTGTTCACTACCGGCTCGGATCTGCCGTCGTCGTTGCAGCTGCCGGTCTGGCTGGCCCGCGCCGGGGCCGACGTACTCAGCAAGCACCCCATCGTCGCCGTCGACCGACGCGGTCTGGGCAGCTCGAGCCCGGTGGACTGCCTCGAGCAGTTCGACCGCCAGGAGATCCACGACCAGGCGCAGTTCGAGTCCGGCAACGACCCGGTCGCGAACCTCGCCGACATCGTGCACAACGCCACTACCAGCTGCACCGACACCATCGCCCCCGGCGACTCCGCCTACGACAACACCCACGCCGCGACCGACATCGAGCGGCTGCGCAGCATCTGGGACGTGCCGTCGCTGGCGCTGATCGGCATCGGCAACGGCGCCCAGGTGGCGTTGTCGTACGCCAGCGCACACCCCGACAAGGTGGCGCGTTTGGTCCTTGACTCGCCGCTGGCGTTGGGGGTTGGCGCCGAGGCCGCCGCCGAACAGCGAGTCAAGGGCCAGCAGGCGGCGCTCGACGCGTTCGCCGCTCAATGCGCCGCGGTGAGTTGTCCGCTGGGGCCCGATCCGAAAGGTGCGGTGAGCGGGCTATTGGCCGATGCCCGGACCGGGCATGGCCCGGCAGGCGCGTCGGTGGCCTCGATCGTCAGCGCCATCAGCACCGCGCTGGGATACCCCTCCGGCGACCGGGTCGGCACCACCAACGAACTGGCCACCGCGCTGGCCAATGCCCGCGGCGGAGACACCAACCTGCTGGCCAACCTGATCAACCGTGCGCAGAGCACCCGCAGTACCGACGGTCAGTTCGTCAACACATGCAGCGACGCGGTCAACCGGCCCACCCCCGACCGGATTCGGGAACTGGTGGTCGCCTGGGCCAAGCTCTACCCGCAGTTCGGCACGGTCGGCGCGCTCAGCCTGGTCAAGTGCGTCTCGTGGCCGAGCTCGACGCCCCCGCAGCCGCCGAAGAAGCTCCCCGTCAACGTGATGCTGATGGGCGTGCAGGACGACCCGATCGTGGGATCGGAGGGCGTCTCGGCCACCGCCGCCACCATCATCAACGCCTCCGCAGCGAGCAAGCGGGTGATGTGGCAAGGCATCGGCCACGGCGCCAGCATCTACTCGTCGTGCGCCGTCCCGCCGCTGGTCGGCTACCTCGACACTGGCACGTTGCCGGCCACCGACACCTACTGTCCCGCCTGATTCACCGGCCCAGATAGGGTTCGCTCGTGACGCGCGCCCACGACGATAAGCACGACTGGTTTGCTCCCCGTACGGCGGCGCCGAGCACCGCGGCCGTGCTGCGCTCCGCGCTGTGGCCGATCGCCATCCTGGCGGTCATCCACCGCACCATCGTGGTCACCACCAACGGCAACATCACCGACGACTTCAAGCCCGTCTACCGCGCGGTGCTGAACTTCCGGCACGGCTGGGACATCTACAACGAGCACTTCGACTACGTCGACCCGCACTACCTTTATCCGCCCGGCGGCACGCTGATCATGGCGCCGTTCGGTTACCTGCCGTTCGCGGAATCGCGATACCTGTTTGTCGCCATCAACAGCGCCGCCATCGTCCTGGCCGCCTATCTGCTGTTGAGAATGTTCAAGTTCAGCCTCAGCTCGGTGGCGGCGCCGGCGCTGCTGCTGGCGATGTTTTGCACCGAATCCGTCACCAACACATTGGTTTTCACCAACATCAACGGCGTCATCCTGCTGTGCGAGGTGTTGTTCCTGCAATGGCTGCTGGACGGCCGGACCAGCCGGCAGTGGTGGGCCGGCATTGCGATCGGTCTGACACTGGTGGTCAAACCGGCGCTCGGACCGCTGTTGCTGTTGCCGCTGTTGAACAGGCAGTGGCGGGCCTTGGTGCCGGCCTTTCTGGTGCCGGTGGCGTTCAACCTGGCCGCGTGGAAACTGGTCGTCCACCCGGGCGACTTCATCACCCGCACCCTGCCCTACATGCTGGGTGTCCGCGACTACTTCAACAGCTCGATCGAAGGCAACGGCGTCTATTTCGGGTTGCCGTTCTGGCTGATCCATCTGCTGCGAATCCTGTTCACGCTGTTGGCCATTGGCAGCATCTGGCTGCTCTACCGCTACTACCGCACCCGTGATCCGCTGTTCTGGTTCACGACATCGTCTGGTGTGCTGCTGCTGTGGTCGTGGCTGGTGCTGGCCTTGGCGCAGGGTTACTACTCGATGATGTTGTTCCCGTTCTTGATGACGGTGGTGCTGCGCAACTCGGTGATCCGCAACTGGCCGGCATGGCTTGCCATCTACGGCTTCTTGACCATGGACCGCTGGCTGCTGTTCAACTGGATGTTCGTCGGGCGGCCACTGGAATATCTCAAGATCACCTACGGCTGGTCGCTGCTGCTGATCGTGACGTTCTGCGTGCTGTACTTCCGCTACCGGGACGCCAAAGCCGAGAACCGGCTCGACGAGGGCATCGATCCGGCATGGGTGACGTCGTCCCCACCTCGCGCTAGCGTGGTGGCATGACTTCTTCACCGGCGCCGAAGGTCCAGCTCAGCGACGACGAATGGCGGAAAAAGCTCAACCCACAGGAGTTCGACGTGCTCCGCCGTGCCGGCACCGAGCGTCCGTTCGTCGGTGAATACACCGACACCAAGACCGAAGGGGTCTACACCTGCCGAGCGTGCGGCGCCGAGCTGTTCCGCAGCACCGAGAAGTTCGAATCCCATTGCGGTTGGCCGTCGTTCTTCGACCCGGCGAACTCCGACGCGGTCATCCTGCGTCCCGACCATTCGCTGGGCACGACCCGCGTCGAGGTGTTGTGCGCCAACTGCCACAGCCACCTGGGCCACGTCTTCGAGGGCGAGGGCTATTCGACCCCGACGGATCAGCGGTACTGCATCAACTCGATTTCGCTGCGGCTGATCCCGTCCTGACCCTCACGCTCGACGATCCCGTCTGGCATGCGCTCACCGGCCCGCATCGCCGGTTCGCGGTCGCATCCGGTGACGGCACGGCGCGCGCCTACCGCTACCGGGTCGACATCGTGCCCTTCGCCGCGCTCCATGACGTCAACGATGTCCGGGCCTGGCGGGAACTCGCCGATCTGTGCGGACCCGGCGGCCGGGCAGCGCTCGAGTCTCCGCGGGCGATCGCCGTACCTGCGGGGTGGACGGTGACCAGACTGTTCCCGGTCGCGCAGATGGTCGCGCCCGCCGGGGGACTCGCCGGCTCGCCGCGGGCATCGGAACCCGTTGTCACGCTTGGCATCCAGGATGCCGATGAGATGATGACGCTGGCCGAACTGACGCGGCCCGGCCCATTCGCGGTCGCCACCGTCGAGTTGGGTGGCTATCTGGGAGTGCGGCGCGAGGGCCGGCTCGTCGCGATGGCCGGGCGTCGCCTGCACCTACCCGGCTGGATCGAGATCAGCGCGGTGTGCACCCACCCGGACCACCGGCGTCAGGGGCTATCCCGGTTGCTGATGACGGCGGTGGAGGCCGCGATCCGCGCTGAGGGTCATCGCGCGTTCCTTCACGTGCTGCACGAGAACACCCGCGCCATCGAGCTCTATCGCCGGCTCGGCTTCGACACGCGCGCCGACATGATGATCACGGCAGTGCACCACGCACCGAGTCCAGGTACGTAAGCGCTGACGTGGACACCGTTTTACGGTGACCCTTACGTGATGAGCAAATTCGCGCTGACCGGTTTGATCCGGATGTTGCGCCAAGAGACGCGCGACACGGCGGGGCATCGTCATCCACGGCATCTATGCCGGGGCGGTGGACACGGCGGTCTATTCCGTTGCGGCCAACTACTTTGGCCGTCGTGCGCGGGTGCTGCCACTCAGTGACTCGCCCGCCAAGGTCGCGCGGGCCGTCGTACGAGCCACCGAATCAGGTCGTCCGAGCGAACACCAAGTCGGCGTGGCCACTACCCGATGCTGCTCGCGTCCCGGACTGTCCCTCGTCTATTCGACGTGGCCGTGGCACCGCTGATGCGGCTGGGCAGCTTCGCCCGTGAGCAATTACCGGCCACGCCGGCAATGTGCTGAAGCAGACCCGTCCGTCGGGCATCCGAAACACGAACGGCAACAATCGAATCAGCTGATCCGGGTCGCGTGTACTTCCCAGAAGGGCGCGTGCACGCGACCATTGGTGATCCACGGCTCGATGGCACGGAACCGCTCGGCCACCGATTTCATCTCCTCCGCCCGCTCGGGAGCGCGCCGGAGCATCTCGTCGAAATTCTCCAAGCTCATGTTGATCTGGTAGGTCGTCGGCCCCAAGTAAGTGATTTCCCATCCGGCATCGGGGAAGACGCCACGGAAGTCATTCTCGGACAGCGCACGCGGCATGTGGAACCCATTGACGTTGCCGGTACCGAACTCGAACATGAACAGCCGGGCTCCGGGTTTGGTGGCACGGTGCAGGGCACGGGCATACGACCGCTGCAGATCGGGCTCTGTCGAAAACGTGTGGTAGAACGCGCAATCGACCACAGTATCGAAGCGGCGGTCCAAACCGTCGAGCTTCGTCGCGTCGGCCAGCTGGAAATTCACCGACACGCCCGCTTTGCGCGCGTTCTCCCGGGCCCGTTTGACGGCGGTTTCAGAGCCGTCGATTCCAGTGGCCGACAAACCCTTTGACGCGTAGTAAATAGCGTGGTGTCCAGGCCCGGTGCCCGGGTCGAGGACCTCACCCTTGACCACACCCAGCGCGACGAGTTGCTGAACCACCGGCTGCGGACCGCCGATGTCCCACGGGGTGGCGGCGGGCAGGCCGTGCGCGACCCGGTCGTCGCGGTACATCTCTTCGAAGCGAGTGTGGTCGTTGGGATCGAACTGTGTCATTTGGCGCCGCTCCTCCCCATCGCTTCGCTCTGAATCGTCGCCGGCGCGGTCGTCATGATTCCCCCTGTGCTGCCGACTCAGGGCAGCGAATTGATCAGTTGCTCGACTGGGACTCGCGGCCCGGTGAAAAACGGTGTCTCCTCGCGGGTGTGGCGCCGCGCGTCGGTGGCGCGCAGTTCCCGCATCAGGTCGACGATGCGATGCAGTTCCGGTGCCTCGAACGCCAGCAACCACTCGTAGTCGCCGAGCGCGAAAGCCGGCACGGTGTTGGCCCGGACGTCTTTGTAGTCGCGGGCCTTCATGCCGTGTTCGGCGAGCATCCGCCGTCGTTCGTCGTCGGGCAGTAGGTACCACTCGTAGGACCGCACGAACGGGTAGACGCAGATGTAGTTGCCGGGCTCTTCACCGGCCAGGAAGGCCGGGATGTGGCTCTTGTTGAATTCCGCAGGGCGGTGCAGCGCGACGCTGCTCCACACCGGGGTGGAGGCGCGGCCCAGCGTGGTGGTGCGGCGAAAGTCCTCGTAGGTGGCCTGCAGCGCCTCGACGCGTTCGGCGTGGGTCCAGATCATGAAGTCGGCGTCGGCGCGCAAGCCGGCGACGTCGTAGAGGCCGCGGACCACGACCCCCTGGTCTTCGCGCTGTTTGAAGAAGGTCGCCGTTTCGTCGGTGATTCCGTCCCGCTGCTCGCCCAGCTCGCCGGCACGCACGGAGAACACCGAGAACATCAGATAACGGACGGTCGAGTTGAGAGCGTCATAGTCCAATCGCGCCATGAGAACTATCGTGCCACGGGAGTTTCGACGGCTCGGACGGCGGCAGCGGCGGCCCGCCCGGCCGCGCCCACACACGCCGGCACCCCGATCCCGTCCAGGTAGCTGCCCGCGACCTGGCACGTCGGGGGCAGACCGGCCCGCAATTCGGCGATCAACCCGCGGTGTCCGGGCCCGTACTGCGGCATCGCGTCCGGCCAGCGCTGCACGTGCACGTCGAGCGGATCGACGGTGAGCTCGAACACTTCTGCCAGATCGTCCAGCGCCCACGCCAACAGATCGTCGTCGGAGGTGCGCGTCGCCACGTCATCACCGAAGCGGCCGAACGACAGCCGCAACAGCTCCACGTCGGTGCGCCGTCCCCACTTTCGCGACGACAGCGTAATCGCCTTGGCGTGCAAGCGTTCTCCGCTGGCCACCAGCACACCGGAGTTCTGCGGGATGGCAAGGCCGCGGGGCACGGCCATCGCCAGCACCGCCGAGGAGGCGCTGTCGATCCGGTCGGCGGCCGCTGCGGTGCCCGGGGCGATCTTGTCGACTAGCCGGCCAAGTGGCGCCGCGGGGACGGCGAAGATCACCGCGTCGGCGTGCCAGCGCTCACCCGCGGCGTCGCCCAGGCTCCAGCCCGGCCCGTCGGCGTCGATGACGTCGATCGCGGCCTGCACCCATTGGAAGCGGCCGCGCCGGACCAGTTCGTCGACCAGGACGGTGTATCCCCCGCCGACCGCGCCGAAGATCGGGCCGGCGGTGACGCTGGTCAGGGCTTGGCGGACCGCGTCCGTCACGCTGGTGGCGCCGGCATCCAGGCCCGCGGCCAGCGTCGGCGCGGCCGAGCGAAGCCCGATGGTCGCCGCCGATCCCGCGTAGACGCCGCTGAGCATTGGGTCGACCGAGCGGGCCACCACCTGCTCACCGAAGCGGTCGGTCAGCAAATCCGCGACGGCCGGGTCGGCGCCGTGCGTCCAGTTCAACTGTCGATCGGGTTCGGCGGCGATGCGTGCGAGGGTGGCGTCGTCGACCAGGCCGGCCAGCGACTCCGCCGACGAGGGGATGCCGTTGAGCGTGCCGGTTGGCAGCGGGTGCAGCCGTTGCTGGCTGTAGATCAGCGGACGCGCCCCGGTCGTGCCGAGTTGCTGGTCGGCCAGCCCCAATTCGGCCATCAGCGCGGGCATTTCGGGTCGACGCACCACGAACGCCTCGGCGCCGACGTCGACGGCGACGCCGCCGACCTGTTCCGTGCGCAGCACGCCACCGAGCCGGTCCGACGGCTCGAACAGCGTGATGCTCGCCTGATCGCCTGCGGTCTGGCGCAGCCGGTAGGCGGCGGTCAGGCCTGAAATTCCGCCGCCGACAACACAATACGAGCGATTGGACGTCATAACGAGTGGATCAGCGCTACCAGGTCGGTGAGAATTGCCGGGTCAGTCTCGGGTAGGACACCGTGGCCCAAGTTGAAGATGTGTCCTGCCGCACCCGCGTCGACGGCGCTTCGACCGTCGTCGACCACCCCGCGCGCGGCCCGCTCGACGGTAGGCCAGCCCGCGAGCAGCACAGCCGGATCGAGATTGCCCTGCAACGACTTTCCGGCTTCGACCCGTCCCGCCGCGTCGACCAGCGACGTGCGCCAGTCGACCCCGACCACCGTCGCGCCGGCCGACGACATGGCACCCAGCAGTTCGGCGGTGCCAACCCCGAAGTGCGTCATCGGAACACCGCGCTCGGCCAGCTCGGCGAACACCCGCGAGCTGTGCGGCAGCACGTAGCGGCGGTAGTCAGCCAGCGACAGCACCCCGGCCCACGAGTCGAACACTTGAATCGCGTCCACCCCGGCGTCGAGCTGTACCCGCAGGAACCCAATGGTCAGGTCGGTCAACTTGGTCATCAACGCGTGCCAGCGGTCGGGTTCGGCCAGCATCATCGCCTTGGTTCTGGCGTGGTTGCGACTCGGGCCGCCCTCGACCAGGTAAGACGCCAGCGTGAACGGCGCACCGGCGAAACCGATCAGCGGCACTGATCCCAGCTCGCGGACCAACAGCACAACCGCATCTGAAACCGGTTGCACACCAGCCGGATCGAGCGCCTGCAGGGCGTCGACGTCGGCAGCGGTGCGGACCGGCGACGCGATGACCGGGCCGACATCGGCCACGATCTCCACGTCGACACCCGCGCCGCGCAGCGGAACGACGATGTCGGAGAACAGGATCGCGGCATCGACATCGTGGCGGCGGATCGGCTGCAACGTGATCTCGGCGATCAACTCGGCGTTGAAGCAGGCTTCCATCATCGTGTTCTGCTTGCGCAGCTCGCGGTATTCCGGCAGCGAGCGGCCGGCCTGCCGCATGAACCACACCGGCACCCGGTTGGGTTTGCGGCCGGTGGCCGCAGCCAGATAGGGCGACTCGGGAAGCGTGCGGCGGTCATTCATCAGCCTCAATGCTGCCACGACCGGCCAAGAGCCGGGCGCGGCGGGCGGTTGCCCGGGCCGTGCGTAACCTCGTCGTCGGTAATGCCCGTGACCCAGTCGTCAGGAGCCCGGATGCCCGTCAGCCACCCAGCAGTCAGCTACGACGATTTCCCCAGTCTGCGCGTCGAACGCGCTGAGCACGGCGTGCTGCACGTGATTCTGGACTCCCCCGGACTCAACTCGGTCGGCCCGCAGATGCACCGCGACCTCGCCGACATCTGGCCGGCGATCGGTCGCGACCCTGATGTCCGAGCGGTGCTGGTTCGCGGCGAAGGCAAAGCCTTCTCCTCTGGCGGCAGCTTCGACCTGATCGACGAGACGATCGGCGAGCACGAGGGCCGGATGCGGATCATGCGCGAGGCCCGAGACCTGGTGCTCAACATCATCAACTTGGACAAGCCGGTGATCTCGGCCATTCACGGCGCCGCGGTGGGCGCGGGCCTGGTCGTCGCGCTGCTCGCCGACATCTCGGTGGCGGGCCGGACCGCCAAGATCATCGACGGGCATACGAAGCTGGGCGTTGCCGCCGGCGACCACGCCGCCATTTGCTGGCCGCTGCTCGTCGGGATGGCCAAAGCCAAGTACTACCTGCTCACCTGCGCGCCGCTATCCGGCGAGGAAGCCGAGCGTATCGGGCTGGTCTCGCTGTGCGTGGACGACGGCGACGTGCTCGACACCGCCACCCGCATTGCCAACGAGCTGGCCCAAGGCGCCCAGTCGGCGATCCGATTCACCAAACACAGCCTCAACCACTGGTACCGGACGGCCGCGCCGGCCTTCGAAACATCCCTTGGCCTGGAGTTCTTGAGCTTCAGCGGGTCCGACGTGCGCGAGGGCCTGGCCGCCCACCGCGAGAAACGGCCGGCGCGTTTCACCGCCGACTAGAAATGCCGCTTCACACCGCCGCGGTCACGCCCGCGGAACCGAAACGGCGCGCCTGTGTCCGCGTGTCGCCCGATAGGGCTAGCGTCAAACGCTGTGAAACGCCAGCAACGCTGCGAGGCGGAGCGAAGCGAGCAGGAGGTGCGGCGCCGATGACGACGACAGCCGAGCCCGCCCCCTTTCGCGAGGCCGTGGAGGCGATGAGCGGAGCGACCGTCCGGTCCGAGATCGAGCTGGGCCCCATCCGGCCGCCGCAGCGCCTCGCGCCGTTCAGCTACGCCCTCGGCGCAGAGGTCAAGCGCCCCGAGACGGACGTGGTCCCGGAGCGGTCCGACGGTGACGCCTTCGGCCGGTTGATCCTGCTCTACGACCCGGAAGGCGCCGACGCCTGGGACGGCACCATGCGCCTGGTCGCCTACATCCAGGCCGACCTGGATTCCAGCGAAGCCGTCGACCCTTTGTTGCCGGAGGTCGCGTGGAGCTGGCTGGTCGAGGCGCTGGACGCGCGCGCCGAACAGGTCACCGCACTGGGCGGCACGGTCACCGCCACCACCTCGGTGCGCTACGGCGACATCTCCGGACCACCGCGAGCCCACCAGCTGGAGCTGCGCGCGTCCTGGACGGCACTGACCACCGACATCGGTACCCATGTCGAAGCGTTCTGCGAGGTGCTCGAGCACGCCGCAGGGCTGCCGCCGGTCGGGGTGACAGATTTGGGCACCCGGTCGCGCGTTTGACATGGCCAGCGAGCCGATAGAAGCAGCCACCGACACGCCCGACGCCGCGGACCCTGACGTCACGCCGCTGCTGCATCCCGCCGACGGGGTGCCCGATCTGTCGGTCACTGCCGACGAGATCAAGGCCGCCGCGGCGCTGCTGGCCCGAGGCCAGGGACCCTTCGCGGTGGACGCGGAGCGGGCCTCGGGCTTCCGTTACTCCAACCGCGCCTACCTGATTCAGATCCGCCGGGCCGGGGCGGGCACGGTGCTGATCGACCCGGTCAGCCACGGCGGCGACTCGCTCGACGTGCTGCGGCCCGTCGCCGAGGTGCTGGCATCCGACGAGTGGATTCTGCACGCAGCGGACCAGGATCTGCCGTGCCTGGCCGAGGTCGGCATGCGGCCGCCTGCGGTGTACGACACCGAATTGGCCGGGCGGCTGGCCGGTTTCGACCGGGTCAACCTCGCGGCGATGACGCAACGCTTGCTCGGTGTCGGGCTGATGAAAGGTCACGGCGCGGCGGACTGGTCGCGTCGCCCGCTGCCGGCGGCGTGGCTCAACTACGCGGCCCTCGACGTCGAGGTGCTCATCGACCTGCGTGCGGCGATCGCGGCCGAGCTGGCCGAGCAAGGCAAAACCGCTTGGGCGGCAGAGGAATTCGATTACCTACGGAGCGCCGCCGGTCAGAGTCCGCCGATGACCCGGCGAGACCGCTGGCGTCGCACCTCCGGCATTCACAAGGTGCGTAATCAGCGGGGCCTGGCCGCGGTCCGCGAATTGTGGACGGTGCGAGACGAAATCGCGCAGCGACGCGACATCGCGCCGGGCCGCATCCTGCCCGACTCGGCGATCATCGAGGCCGCGACCGCCGACCCGAAAACCCTTGACGACTTGGTCGCCTTGCCGATCTTCGGCGGAAAACGGCAACGCCGCAGTGCCTCCACCTGGCTGGCGGCCCTGAAGACCGCGCGCGAAAACCCCGGCCCCGCAGAGGAATCCGAGCCGCCCAACGGGCCGCCGCCGCCGGCGCGCTGGGCCCGCCGGCGGCCGGAGGCCGCGGCCCGACTCGACGCGGCCCGCTCGGCGCTACGCGAATTGTCAGAGCGGGTGGCGGTACCGGCGGAGAACTTGGTGACGCCCGAACTGGTCCGGCGGCTGTGCTGGGACTGGGAAGGCGCCAACGACGTGGCCGCCGCGGTCGACGAGTTCCTCGCCGCGGGTCAGGCCCGCAACTGGCAGCGGGAGTTGACGGTCCCGGTGCTGGCCGCCGCGTTGGCGATCCCCGCGCCCAAAGGACAGCGACTAGTCCAAGCTGCTCGGTGATCGCGGTACCCTGTTCGAACGTCGGCGCCTCCGACACTCTCACCGGACTGCGCCGCGACCCAGCCGGTGAGTCGGCGGGCGACATGCTGGTCGGTCAGCCCGGCGTCGGCGAGCACCTCGCCGCGCGACGCGTGATCGAAAAACTGTTGCGGCAGACCGACATCGCGGCACGGCACGTCGATTTCGGCGGCCCGCAACGCGGCCGACACCGCCGAGCCGACGCCGCCGGCCACCCCGTTGTCTTCCAGCGTGACGACGAGCTTGTGCGCAATCGCCAGCTTCCGCAACGCCTCTGGCACCGGCAGCACCCACCGCGGATCGACCACGGTCACCCCGATGCCCTGATCGAGTAGCCGCTCGGCCACCCTGAGCGCCATCGAGGCGAAGGCTCCGACGGCCACCAGCAGCACGTCCGCGCTCAGGCCGTCGGCGGGCACCGCGAGCACATCGACACCGGACACCTGACTGATCGCTGGAATGTCTTCGCCGACATCGCCTTTCGGGAATCTGATAACCGTTGGCCCGTCGTCGATAGCCAGCGCCTCGCCGAGTTCCTCGCACAGTCGGGCGCCGTCGCGGGGCGCGGCCACCCGAATCCCGGGCACGATGCCGAGCATCGACATGTCCCACATGCCGTTGTGGCTCGCGCCATCACTGCCGGTGACCCCGGCCCGGTCCAGCACAATCGTGACGGGCAACTTGTGCAACGCGACGTCCATCATGATCTGGTCGAAGGCACGGTTGAGGAACGTCGCGTAGATCGCGACGACGGGATGCATGCCGCCCATCGCCAGACCGGCCGCCGATGTCATCGCGTGCTGCTCGGCGATCCCGACGTCAAAGAGCCTGTCCGGGAAGCGCTCTCCGAACGCACTCAACCCGGTAGGGCCTGGCATGGCCGCGGTGATCGCGACGATATCGCGGCGTTTGGTCGCCTGCTCGATCAGCGATTCCGAGAAGGTCGCCGTCCAACTGGGCCCTGGAATCTTGGTGGCCAACCCGGTCACCGGGTCGATCACCCCGCAGGAATGCATCTGGTCGGCCTCGTCGTCCTCGGCCGGACCGTAGCCGCGGCCCTTTTGGGTGACGACGTGCACCATCACCGGACCGTGGAACCCGCGGGCTCGCCGCAGCGCGGCCTCGACCGCGTGTTCGTCGTGGCCGTCGACCGGACCCATGTACTTCAGCCCGAGGTCGGTGAACAGCAGCTGCGGCGAAAGTGCGTCCTTGACACCGGCTTTGACGCTGTGCATGAACTGGTAGGCCAGGTCGCCGATTACCGGCATGCCGCGCACCGCGTTGCGGCCCGCGCTCCAGCAGAGATTCGTAGCCCGGCTGCAGCCGCAGCATGGCCAGGTGGTTGGCGAAGCCGCCGAAGGTCGGCGCGTAGCTGCGGCCGTTGTCGTTGACGACGATGACCACCGGCCGGCGGGCCGCCGCGATGTTGTTCAGCGCCTCCCAGCACATCCCGCCGGTGAGCGCGCCGTCGCCGACCACCGCGACGACATGCCGGTTGCGGTGCCCGGTCAGCTCGAACGCCTTGGCCAGCCCGTCGGCGTAGGACAGCGCGGTGCTGGCGTGGCTCGACTCGACCCAGTCGTGTTCGCTCTCCGAGCGCGACGGATAACCCGACAGGCCGCCCTTCTTGCGCAAGGTTGTCGAAGTCCGCGGCGCGGCCGGTCAACATCTTGTGCACGTAGGCCTGGTGGCCGGTGTCGAAGATGATCGGGTCGTGCGGCGAGTCGAAGACCCGGTGCAGCGCCAGCGTCAGCTCGACGACGCCGAGGTTGGGGCCGAGGTGGCCCCCCGTGGCCGCAACCTTGTGAATCAGGAAGTCGCGGATCTCGTCGGCCAGATCGCGCAATTCCGCCTGCGAGAGGTGCTGCAGATCGGCGGGCCCACGGATCTGTTCAAGCATTGTGCCAGTGTACGCAGAGCCGCCGAGTTGGCACGCGGACCAGCGCGGATACCCGCATTCACACAGCGCTACCGCGCTCAGAAACAACACAGATAAGCCTGCTAACGTAACCTCCCGGTGTGCCGGGAAGCCTGGTCGGCGTTTTTTGGCATGCTGTCTGGGTCTTCCTGCAATAACGGGCTATTCGGGAGTGCGGCATGACTTGCTCGGTCGGCGCCACCGCGATTGGCGGACGGACGACGAGGTGCATTGGCGTGATCGCGACGTCAGGCCCATTGGCAGCGGCGCACGCGTCTTGAGGGCCATTGATCCGTCCATGCCGAGCAACGCACACGCCCGACGGCAGGACCGCCGATGAGTAGCGCCTTGTTCCACTCCATTTACGCGTCGACGCGTGTTCGTGGTCTGCTACGTGCTGATAACGACGGATCGCTTCAACAAGACCAAAGTGGCGCTGGCGGGCGCGATCTTGATGTTCTTCTTGCCGCTGATCAGTTCCGAGGACGTCTTCTACTCGCGCGACACCGGGGTCAACTGGGACGTCCTGTTCCTGCTTCTCGGCATGATGATCATCGTCAGCGTCGTCCGCCAGACCGGTGCGTTTGAATACGTGGCGATCTGGTCGGCCAAGCGCGCCAAGGGATCTCCGTTGCGGATCATGATCCTGCTGATCCTGGTCACCGCGCTTGGGAACGGCAGTTCTCGACAACGTCACCACGGTGTTGTTGATCGCGCCGGTCACGCTGCTGGTGTGCGACCGCCTTGCGGTCAACCCCGCGCCGTTTCTCGTGATTGAGGCGATCGCCGCCAACATTTCCGGCGCGGCAACTTTGGTCGGTGACCCCACCAGCATCATCATCGGTACCGGCGCGCACCTGAGCTTCATCGAATTCAGCGCCAACATGGCGCCGGCGGTGTTGCTGGTCCTCGTCTGCTCTGATCGCGATTCTGCCGCGGCTTTACCCAGGCTTCTTCGTTGCCGATCCGGAGCGCATCGCCGACGTCATGTCGCTGAACGAACGCGAAGCAATCCGCAACCCGAAGCTCCTCATGCAGTGCTCGATCGTCTTGTCGGTGGTGTTCATCGGCTTCGTGCTGCATCAGCAGATCCACATGGAGCCGTCGCACGGTGGCGATGGCCGGCGCCGGAATCCTGATCGTCATCTCTGGTCTGGAGCGTGAGTTCTACCTGGCCAGCGTCGAATGGGAAACCCTCCTGTTTTTCGCTGGGCTGTTCGTTATGGTCGGGGCGTTGGTGCGGACCGGCGTCATCAAGGAGCTGGCAAATGTAGCCAGCGGCGTCGCCCACGGCGACGCTTGGACCGCGACGATTTTGATCCTCACCATTTCCTTCACCATCGGCAGCGTCATTAACAACGTTCCTTACGCCGCGGCGATGACGCCGATCGTCGGACAGTTCGCCGACTCAATTCCCGGCCATGCCGGTTCCGGCGTGTTGTGGTGGGCCCTGCTGCTGGGCACCGTGCTGGGCGGAAATCTCACCCCGGTCGGGGCCAGCGCCAACATCGTCGCGGTCGGCATCGCGAACCGCTCCGGCCACCCCGTCTCGTTCTGGGACTTCACCAAGCGAGGAGCAGCGGTGACGTTCATGTCGTTCCTGCTGTCCCTGGGCTACCTGTGGCTGCGCTACTTCGCCTGACGGTGAGATTTGGTCGTATGGTGGCGTAGTGCGGGCAGAGGACCTCGAAGAGCAGTTCCCCATCGTGCAACTGGATTCGGCCGCTATCGACGCGGCCCGGATGATTGCCGAGCACACACTGCCCGGGCGTGGTCGTCGCGGATGCATCCAACAAGCCGTGCGCCGTCATCCTCGCGTCCGAGGTGCTGCACTTCGTCCTGCCGCGCTACGTGCAGGACGACATAAACTTGGCCGGTGTACTGGGCGATGCGCTCGCCGACCACGCGGCAGAAAATTTGGCGGGCAAGACGGTCAGCGACGTATTGCCAAAACAGCCGCACAAGGTCCCTGCGTCGATGCACGCGACGGGGTGATCAAAGTCGCCGCGGAGATGGCCCAGCAGCGCAGCCCGTTAATCGCCGTGACCAAGGACGGGAAGCTGCAGGGCGTGATCACGGCGTCGCGGCTGTTGGCTGCGGCGCTCAAATCCTGAGGGCCCCTTCGGCGCTCGATTGTGCGCGCGCGCCGTTTCGAACGCAACCTGAGAATTCCCTTACGCCTATCCCCTTAACTGGATGCTCTTCACGGAAGTATGGTGTCAATGTGCGGGCAGAGGATCTCGACGAGAAGTTCCCAGTTGTAAAAATCGACTCGAACGCGCTTGACGCAGTTCGTCTGCTCGCCGAGCACCGACTCAACGGACTGGTGGTGGTCACCGAGTCTTCGGAGACACCGTTCGCGGTGCTACCGGCATCGCAAGTCGTGCGCTTCATCGTGCCCGGCTACGTGCAGGACGACCCGGGCCTGGCCAGTGTGGTCACCGAGACGATGGCCGACCATGCGGCGGAGAAGCTCAGCGGCAAGACCATCCGCGACATGCTGCCGAAGCAGCGGCAACACATTCCGGTTGCGGAAGCCGACGACACCATCATCGAAGTGGCTGAGGTCATGGCGCGGCTACGCAGTCCGTTGGTTGCTGTAGTCAAGGACGGCAAGCTACACGGTGTGATCACCGCGTCCCGGCTGCTGTCTGCTGCGCTCAAAGAAGAGTAGCCGCCATGTGGCGGCTTCCTGGTCGCCGCCAGTCACGAAGAATGCCTGAAGTTTTCGTGACACAACGGGTTACGCCGCGAAGCCAGACCGGTGCCGACGAGCGATCGGGTACGGCGTAGTGAACCGCGGCTTGTAATAGGCTAGGTCAATGCCGAGAACGCCGTCGAGAGGATCCTGGTCGTGACGGCCGAGGCCGAGCGAATCTCGATCGGACACCGCGGCCGCCGTCGATGACGTACTTCGCTATCGCCGTGTTCATCGCGGCCTACGCATGCATCATCAGCGAGCGATTCCACAACACCAAGGTTGCGCTCGTCGGCGCCGGACTGATGATCACATTGCCCGTGATCCAATCCCACGACGTCTTCTACTCGCAAGCCAGCGGAATCGACTGGGATGTCATCTTTTTGATGTTGGGCATGATGATCATCGTCAGCATCCTGCGCCATACGGGCATATTCGAATATGTCGCGATCTGGGCAGTCAAGCGTGCCAACGGGTCACCTCTGCGAATCATGATCCTGCTGATCCTCATCATGGCGCTGGCTTCTGCCGTGCTGCCCAACGTGGTCTCCGTGCTGCTGATCGCACCCGTCACCCTGCTGGTGTGCGAGCGTCTTGCGTTCAATCCTATCCCGCTGCTGATGGCCGAGGTGTTCGCCTCCAACATCGGTGGCGCCGCCACGCTGGTCGGCGACCCACCCAACATCATCATCGGCGCCCGGAAAGAGCTGTCGTTCAACTCCTTTCTGGCCAACATGGCGCCGATCGTGCTCGTGGTCCTGCTGGTGTTCGTCGCCGCGCTGCCGGCGTTGTTCCGCGGCCTGTCTCCCGCCGATCCCGAGCGGGTCGCCGACGTGATGTCGGTCGACGAGAAGGAAGCCGTGCACGACCGCGCTCTGCTGCTCAAGTCCGTCGCCGTGCTGATCCTGGTACTCATCGGATTCATTGTTTCCGAGTGGATTCACCTGCAGCCGTCATTGGTCGCGTTGCTCGGCGCCGGACTCCTCATTTTGATCTCTAAACTGGACCAGTCGGACTATCTGGCCAACGTCGAATGGGACACCTTGCTGTTCATGGTTGGCCTGTTCGTCATGGTCGGTGCGCTGTTCAAGACCGGAGTCATCCGGACTCTCGGGGAGATGGCCTCCGACGCCACCGGAGGCAACGTCCTAGTGACGACAATGCTGATCTTAAGCGTATCGATGCTGCTGTCCGGAATCATCGACAACGTCCCCTACGTCGCGACCATGACTCCGATAGTGGATCACCTGGCCTCGACCGACCCGACGGCCATGACAATGTGATGTGGTGGGCACTCGCACTCGGCGGCGACTTGGGTGGCAACCTCACCGCGGTCGGTTCCAGCGCAAACATCGTCATGCTCGGGATCGCGCTGAAATCGGGTAATCCTATTTCTTTCTGGCAATTCACCCGCAAGGGCATAGTGGTCACGGCCATGTCCACCGTCTTGTGCGCCGTCTACCTGTGGCTGCGCTATTTCGTGCTGACCTGAGACCAGGCCGGTGAGGCGCAACGGGCGGTGCCCAAGGCGTAAAGATTTTTTTACGCCCCGCCCTAAGTGCTCCGCGCAATTTACTATGACTCCCATGGGCGTGCTTCGGAGCGTAGAGGCGTTTCTGCCATGAACACCGAAGTGCCGGTTATCGTCTCGCATCCGCGCCCAACCGGCGACAGTCGTGTCAGCGGTAGAAGAGCGTTGGTCGGCGCTGCGGAGCGGCAGGCATGACATCAACAGAAATCCAGATGTACATCGCCACTGCGGTGTTCGTCGTCTCCTACGGTTTCATCATCAGCGAGCGCTTCGGTAAGACCACCGTCGCGCTCGTCGGCGCGGGCGTGATGATCATCCTCCCGGCGATCGACGCGCCTGACGTCTTCTACTCCCAGGAAACTGGAATCGACTGGGATGTAATCTTTTTGATGCTGGGTATGATGGTCATCGTCAGCATTCTGCGCCATACCGGGGTTTTCGAATTCGGGGCGATCTGGGCGGCCAAGCGCGCCAGAGGATCCCCGATGCGCATCATGATCATGCTCACGCTTGTCATGGCGTTGGCTTCGGCTCTGCTGCCCAACGTGGTCTCTGTGCTGCTGATCGCCCCGGTCACTCTGCTGGTGTGCGATCGACTGGAGATCAACCCGATACCCATGCTGATAGCCGAGGTGTTCGCCTCCAATATCGGCGGTACAGCCACCCTGGTCGGTGATCCGCCCAACATCATCATCGGGGCGCGAAAGGGGCTGTCGTTCAATGCTTTCCTATTCAATATGGCGCCCATCGTCGTCATCATCCTGCTGGTATTCGTGGCCGTCATGCCGCTGATGTTCCGCGGGTTCTCGACCGTCTCCCGCGAACGGGTCGCCGACGTCATGACCCTGGACGAACGTGAGGTCCTTAATGACCGCAGGCTGCTCGTCAAGTGCGGCGCGGTCATGGGGATCGTGTTCATCGGATTCATTGTGTCTCCGACGATCCACATCCAACCGTCGCTGATCGCACTGCTGGGTGCGGGCGCGCTCATCCTGGCATCGAAGATGGAGAAGTCCGACTACTTGGACAGCGTGGAGTGGGACACCTTGTTGTTTATCGTCGGCCTCTTCGTCATGGTCGGCGCACTCCTGAAAACGGGCGCGATTACACCATCTCGGCGAGTGGGCGGCGAACGCCACCGGCGGCAGCATGCTGTTCACCACGATGATGGTCCTCGGCGTGTCGACGGTGGCGTCCGGGCTGATCGACAACGTCCCCTACGTGGCGACGATGACGCCGATCGTCACCCACTTGAGCGCCGCCATGCCGCATCAGGACCACCACAACGTGTTGTGGTGGTCGTTGGCGCTCGGTGGCGACTTGGGCGGCAATCTCACCGCCGTCGGATCCAGCGCCAACATCGTGATGATCGGAATCGCGCTACGCTCAGGGCACACCATCTCGTTCTGGGACTTCACCCGCAAAGGCATCGTGATCACCACGATGTCGGCCGTGCTGTGTGCGCTCTATCTGTGGTTGCGATACTTCGTACTGGCTTAGGCGTTGAGGGGTTGTGGTGCAATACATATCGTGTCCGGGTCATCGGCCTGCAGTTGCCCGCGCTATCCGAGATCCGATGTCATAGACCAGGATTTGCGCAGTTGCATCGGGGATGCGGCTGATGGCACTCGCTATCTTGTCGGCGGTGCGATCGTGTAGGAGCCGACCCAAAAGAGGCGCGTAGGTTCGGCGCGGCAGCAGCACTGTCATCTTGATGCCGGGATTGTCATCGATTTCCCGCGCTATGAGATCTCGCGCAGCCCGGATCAGGTTGCGATCCGGGCAGTGGAGTGTCCGCAGTGGAATCTGCTGTTGAAAGTGCTCCCAGTGCTGCCGCAGTTGCACCGCATGCAATTCATCGATCGCAAAGTGCACCGCGGTCAGTTGCTCGGCGTGCTGCTCGGTTGCGTAATGCAGCGTCTCGACCGTGGCAAGATCGTAGTGCTCGACAAACACAAAGATCCGGTGTCGCGGATGTCTGACCAGCTCGGGGCGTTCAGTGCGCGACGTTTCCAGCACGGAGGCTTCGGCCCGGTACTGACGGTTCAGCCGCATCAGCCCAAATACCAGGATGGGGAAGACCACCACTACCAACCAGGCGCCTTCGGTGAACTTCGCTACCGCGAAGATCAAGACCACGGCCGTGGACAGGATGCCCGCAGACAGGTTGATCACGAGTTTGCGCCGCCAACCCGAGGCGCGGTGAGTCAGATGGTGTTTGGTCATGCCGTAGCCGGCCATTGAGAAACCAGTGAACACGCCCATCGCAAACAGGGGGACCACCGCGTCGACCGATCCCCCGGTCACGATCACCAAAGTCACCGCCAGCGCAGTGAGCACAATGATCGCATTGGAGAACACCAGTCGGTGGCCGCGTTTCATCATCGGTCGCGGCAAAAAGCTGTCCTCGGCCACGAAGCTGGTCAACGCGGGAAAACCATTGAAGCTGGTGTTGGCGCCGAAGAACAAGATTGCCGCGCTCGCCGTCTGCAGAAGTACGTACATGAGTTGGCCAATTACGCCGTTGCCGAAGACAGCGCGGCCGACCTCGGACAGCATCGATGGATATTCGGCGACAAAGGGGGTGGCGTGGGTGGCATGCACCAGGTAGATGACTCCGACCAACAAGAATCCGAGGATGCACGCCATCGCGGTCAGCACTCGACGCGCGTTGCGGCCCTGAGGTTGCCGAAAGACGTTGACTGCGTCGGCGATTGCCTCGACGCCAGTGAGCGAGGTGCCGCCGTTGGCGAACGCGCGCAACAGGATCAAGACAGTGGCACCCATTATGAGCCCGTTGCCGTGGTGGACGGGAACCGCGCCAACGATATGTTCTGCGTCGTATTTCGGCAGGCCCCAGACGATGTCGCGTACGACTCCGGTCACGATCAGCACCGATAACATTGCGATGAAGGCATAGACCGGCACTGCGAATATCCGGCCCGCTTCTTTCATTCCGCGCAGGTTGGCATACGAGATGAGCAACAGCGCCGCGACGGTGATTTCCAAGTGGTAAGGGCCCAGCCGAGGTATCGCCGACACCACTGCGAATGTGCCCGATGCGCATTGCACAGCCACGGTCACCACGTAGTCGATGAGCAGTGCTGCCGACGAGATCTGGGCGATCCGCGGCCCGAAGTTGCTGCGCGCCACTACATACGAGCCGCCACGTTGGGTGTAGGCCATGACCACCTGCCGGTAGGACGCGGTCACGAGAGTCAAAATCAAGAAGATGACGGCCGCGATCGGCAGCACCAGGACGAACGAGGCCAATCCGGCCGCCGGCAGCAGTTCGACCATGATCTGTTCGGGCCGATAGACCGTCGAAGAGATCGCATCCGGCGACAGCGCGCCAAGCGCAACAGTGTTCGACAAGCTCTCATCTTCTAAGTGCTCGTTGATGAGCGGCTTGCCGAGAAATAACCGTTTCCATCCATCGGCAAAGGTCGACGAGACCTTCTGGTCGTCGGGAAGGTCTGTTACGTCGGTCATGGCCACCGGAGAGTTCGCGACTTCAGCGGATACGTGCGGCCCACTGTCGGCCGGTTACAAGCGGCCATAGACACTGCTCCGTTCGTGCAGAACTGGGCCGATAGCGCAGGATTTCGGTCGCGCTACTCGAGTGAACAGACCTCGACGATGAGGCTTGATATGCGACGTTAGGCGTCCTCGCCGCGGGCAGTATGTCTTCCTGACGCTTTCTTTACGGCCCACCGGCCGCGACGCCGGCATCTCTGGGAACCCTCACCGCCGACGTACCCGAACCGGTGACGACGAACTACTCGGCAGATAGCGGCGTAGATGCTCAGCGGGTCAGCAGCGCGACGCACTCGATGTGGTGGGTCAGCGGGAACGAGTCGAACACCGACAGCTTGTCCACGGTGTAGCCGCGACCCCGGTAAAGTCCGATGTCGCGCGCGAAAGACGCTGCCTCGCAACCGATATGGATAATCCGCGGGACCTCCGCGGCGGCCAGCAGGTCGATCACCTCGCGGCCGGCGCCGCCGCGCGGCGGATCCAGCACGGCCACGTCGGCACGACCGCGCTGGGCGGTCAACGCCCGTCGAACCGAATCGCTGACCACCCGCACCTGCGGAAGATCAGCCAACGTCGCGCGTGCCGCACGGGACGCGGCGCGCGCACTGTCGACGGTGACTACCTGCCCGGACTCCCCCACCGCGTCGGCCAGCACCGCCGCGAAAAGCCCCGCGCCGCCGTAGAGATCCCAGGCAGTCGTACCGGGATCGGGTCGAGCCCAGTCGCTCACCAGATCGCTGTAAGTCCGCGCCGCATCGCGGTGGGCCTGCCAGAAGCCCGTCACCGGCACCTGCCAGCTATGCCGCCCGGCCCGCTGCACGCCCTGGCTACTGCCCTCGACCACCTCGGTCACATTGCGCCGCCCGTGGCGCACCGTGCGGGCCACATGCCGTCGACCGTCGTCGTCGACGACCACATGCAGATGTGCACCCGGCGGCCACCGCGTATCGGCCAGGCCGTCGGTCATCCCCGCCGGAAGCTGACCGCAGTTCAGGTCGGCGACCAGTTCGTCGCTGCGATAGCGGTGAAAACCGGGCCGGCCGTCGGCGCCGACATCGAGCCGGATTCGGGTCCGCCACCCGGTCGCGCCGGTGGGTGACAGCGGCCGGACGTCGTCGCTCCACTCGTAATTGCCAAGGCGGGCAAGCTGATTGGACACTACTTCGCCTTTGAGCGCCCGCGCTGCGGCCGGCTCGACGAAAGCAAGATCACAACAACCGGCGCCGTCCAGCCCCGCGATCGGGCATATCGACGCGATCCGGTCGGCAGAGGGGTCGATCACCTCGATCGTCTCGGCATGCCAGTATGAGCCGCGGTCCGCGGTGACCCGCACCCGTACCCGTTCGCCGGGCAGCGCGTAGCGGACGAACACCACCCGGCCGTCGTGGCGGGCCACGCAACTGCCCCCGTTCGCCGGCGCGCCGACCGTCAGCGTCAATCGCTCCAGCGCGGGTGGGGGCGCCGCGGCCGTGTCCGAGGTCAATCGAATATCCCTCGTCGCGCATCGCCCGGAGCCGCGTGCGGTTGCATCGTCTTGATCCGCTCGGACGAATTGAGCTGCCAGGGAACCGATGTCACCATCACTCCTGGCATGAACAGCAATCGCCCTTTGAGCCGCAACGCGCTCTGGTTGTGCAGCACGTGCTCCCACCAGTGACCGACGACGTACTCCGGTAGGAACACCGTCACCACGCTGCGCGGTGACTCCTTGCTAACCCGTTTGACGTAATCCAGTATCGGACGGGTGATTTCGCGATACGGCGAGGCGATGACCTTCAGCGGCACGTTGAGCTTGCTGTCTTCCCAGCGGCGGACCAGCTCGCGGGTCTCGGCGTCGTCGACGCTTACCGTGATGGCCTCCAGAACGTCGGGCCGGGTTGCGCGGGCGTAGGCTAACGCCCGCAGGGTCGGCAGGTGCAGTTTGGACACCAGCACGATCGCGTGATTCTTGCTCGGCAGGACCATGTCCTGCTCGCCGGCGTGCTGCTCGATCTCCCGACTGACCGTGTCGTAATGCTTACGGATCATCTTCATCAGCACGAACAGCAGCGTCATGGCGACAATCGCGATCCAGGCACCGGCCAGGAACTTGGTGACCATGACGACGAGCAGCACGGTGCCGGTGGCCACGAATCCGATCGTGTTGACCACCCTCGACCGCATCATCGTCCGCCGGGTGGCCGGATCCGTTTCGTTGCGAAGCAGCCGAGTCCAATGCCGGACCATGCCGATCTGACTCAGCGTGAACGAAATGAACACCCCGACGATGTAGAGCTGAATCAGCGCGGTGACCTGAGCCCGAAACGCGACGATCGCCGCCAGCGCTGCCACTGCGAGGAAGACGATGCCGTTGGAGAACGCCAGCCGGTCGCCGCGGGTGTGCAACTGACGGGGCAGGTAGCTGTCTTGCGCAAGCACCGAGCCCAGCACCGGAAAGCCGTTGAATGCGGTGTTGGCCGCCAGGACCAAGATGAGCGCGGTCACGACGGCAATCAGCAGGAAGCCGATGTGGAAGCTGCCGAACACGGCCTGCGCGATCTGGGTGACGAGGGTCTTCTGCTGGTAGCCGCGTGGGATGCCGCTGAGCTGCGCGTCGGGGTCGTCGACGATCTGGACGCCGGTCTCCTTGGCCAAGAGGATGATGCCCATCAGCAGGCTCACCGCGATCGTGCCCAGCATCAACAGCGTCGTTGCCGCGTTGCGCGACTTGGGTTTCCGGAACGCCGGAACCCCATTACTGATCGCCTCGACTCCGGTCAGCGCCGCACAGCCGGAAGAGAACGACCGGGCCACCAAGAAGGCGAACGCAAAGCCGGTGATCGCACCGTGTTCGGCGTGCATCGTGAATCCGGCGGACTCGGCCCGCAGCGGCTCGCCCATCAGGTAGATCCGGATGAGCCCCCAGGCGAGCATGGCGCCCACTCCGACGATGAACGCATAGGTCGGAATAGCAAAGGCGACACCGGATTCGCGAATCCCCCGCAGGTTCAACCCCATCACCACCAGGATCGCGAGAACACAGAACAACACCTTGTGGGCGGCCACATACGGAATCGCCGACCCGATGTTCGACATCGCCGAGGCGGTCGAAACGGCAACGGTGAGAACGTAATCCACCATCAGAGCACTGGCCACCGTCAGGCCGGCGTTGGAGCCGAGATTGGTGGTGACCACTTCGTAGTCGCCACCCCCGGACGGGTAGGCGTGCACGTTCTGCCGGTAGCTGGCCACTACCACCAACATCACGGCCGCCACCGCGACGCCGATCCACGGCGTCAGCGAATACGCCGCCAGGCCCGCCACCGAGAGCATCAGGAAGACCTCTTCGGGCGCGTACGCGACCGACGAGAGCGCATCGGAAGCAAATACCGGCAATGCGATCCGTTTGGGCAGCAGAGTGTGGCTCAAGCGGTCGCTGCGAAACGGTTGGCCCAGCATCACTCGGCGCGCCGCAGTCGAAAGTTTGGACACGAGTGCCAAGAGTAAAGGCAACAGTGCCTCCCGGTACGGTTCGGTGGACGAGAATGTCTCCCATACCGACTGGCCACTAGGGCTGGCGGGCCGAGAGGACCTCTAGTGCGCGTGGTTGTGATGGGGTGCGGCCGGGTGGGTTCATCGGTCGCTGACGGCCTGTTTCGGATCGGCCACGACGTCGCGGTCATCGACAGCGACGAGACGGCGTTCACCCGGTTGAGCCCCGAGTTCGCCGGCGAACGGGTACTCGGCTTGGGCTTCGACCGCGATGTGCTGCTGAAAGCCGGTATCGAAGGGGCCGACGCGTTCGCCGCGGTGTCCTCCGGTGACAACTCCAACATCATTTCGGCCCGGCTGGCCCGCGAAACATTCGGCGTGCGGCGGGTGGTGGCGCGGATCTACGACGCCAAGCGCGCCGAGGTGTACGAACGCCTGGGTATCCCGACGATTGCCACCGTGCCGTGGACCACCGACCGGCTGTTGCACGCGCTCACCCACGAAAGCGAGACCGCGCGGTGGCGCGACCCGAGCGGGACCGTCGCCGTCCTGGAGGTGGCGTTGCACGAGGACTGGGTTGGCCGCAAAGTGACCGACCTGGAGGCGGCCACCGCGGCGCGAGTCGCGTTCCTGATCCGCTTCGGCACGGGCATCCTCCCGGAACCCAAGACCGTCATCCAATCCAGCGATCAGATCTACATCGCCGCCATTTCGGGACACGCGGCGGAAGCACTGGCCATCGCGGCGCTGCCGCCGAGCGAGGACGCGGAGTCTTGAGACGCGTCGGCGACCCGACCGTGCGCCGCATGGGCGGCGCCAATGAGGAGGAGCGGCGCCGATGAGAGTCGCTATTGCCGGTGCGGGGGCGGTCGGCCGATCGGTGGCTCGCGAGCTGATCGAGAACGAGCACGACGTGACGCTGATCGAGCGCAAGCCCGAGCACATCGACGAGGACGCCATCTCGGCCGCGCACTGGCGGCTGGGCGACGCCTGCGAAGTGAGCGTGCTGGAGCAGGTTCAGCTGCACGAGTTCGACGTGGTGGTGGCCGCCACCGGTGACGACAAGGCTAACGTTGTACTCAGCCTGCTGGCCAAGACCGAGTTCGCGGTGCCTCGGGTGGTTGCCAGGGTCAACGATCCCCGAAACGAGTGGTTGTTCACCGGCGCTTGGGGCGTCGACGTGGCGGTGTCCACCCCGCGGATGCTGGCCTCGCTGATCGAGGAGGCCGTCGCCGTCGGAGATTTGGTGCGGCTGATGGAATTTCGCAAGGGCCAGGCCAACCTGGTCGAGATCACCCTGCCGGACAACACCCCGTGGGGCGGCAAGCCGGTACGCAAACTACAGCTGCCCCGCGACGTCGCGCTGGTGACGATTTTGCGCGGGCCGCGCGTGATCGTGCCGCAGGACGATGAGCCGCTGGAGGGCGGCGACGAGCTGTTGTTCGTCGCGGTCACCGAGGCGGAAGAGGAGCTGCGTCAGCATCTGCTGCCGCCGCAGTGAGGGCTTCCCCGTTCGCGGCGTCCAGGGCGCGCTGCGCCGTCCGGATCGACACGAAGGTCACCAACGCCGCCACCGCCGCGAGCGGCCAGCCCATCCCAATGCGGGCCACCACCAGCCAGCCGGTGTGGTTGGTGTCGTAGAGCACCCGCTGCACGATGAAGCGGGCGGCGAACACGACCACCCAGGTGAGCGTGGCGACGTCGAACGCGTAGACCGCGCGACGCACGTTGCGCCAGCCGCGATCGTGCCCATGTAACCAACTCCAGATGTAGCCGACGACCGGCCGACGAATCACGATCGACGCCGCAAACAGCGCCGCATAGATCAACGACGTCCAAATGCCCAGCAGGAAATAGCCTTTCGACTCCCCCAGCAGATACGCGATCAGCACGCAGACGGCGACGCCGATCAACCCGGACACGGCCGGCTGGACCGATTCGCGGCGGAGCAGGCGCCAGAGCAGGATCAGGGCGGCGACGACAAGCGCGCCGGCCGATGCCGCGGCCAGGCCCAGCAGCCTGGAGGTGCCGACGAACACCAACACCGGCAGCGACGAGTAGACGATTCCCGCCACCCCGCCGAGTTGTTGCATCATCCGGTCGGCCGGCGTGCGGGCGTCGTCGGCAGTGTCTAGTTCGCCGCCGACCGCGTCCGCTGCGCCGCCGGCATCAGTCGCACGGCTCACCGCTGAATCTCGTAGTGCGGGTTGTAGATCGCCTTATTGCCGTTATCCAGCTTGCCGAGCCGCCCCTGCACCCGCAGCGTGCGGCCCGACTCGATCCCGGGAATCCGGCGCTGACCCAACCACACCAACTCGATGGTGTCGGTGCCGTCGAACAGTTCGGCGCGAACCCCGTCGGCACAGCCCTGGCCGTTGCATTCGACGCTGCGCAACATGCCGACCACGGTGACCTCCTGGCCGCGCTCACAGTCGATGGCCCGCTGTGCGCCGGTCGTCACCGCCTCGTCGCACAATTCCTCGGCGTCACGCTGCTCGGGGTCCTCAGTCAACCGACGAGTCAGCCGGCGCAGATAACCTTCCGCCGCCATGGCCTCTCCTGAGCGTCTTGATGTGCAACACAATCGGACCGGGTACCCGCGATCCTCTCACGACAACGGACAACGTAGACCCGATGGTTCCCCAAACGCCAAGCGGCGCCCAGGCAATATCTAGGGGTGACCATCGACCTGCGCGGAGTGACCGCCGTCGTGCTACCTGGAACGGGGTCGGACGACAGCTACGCCTCCCGGGCGTTCGGCGCGCCCCTGCGCGGCGCCGGCGCCCGGCTGTTGACCCCGGCGCCGCACCCGGCCCGTCTGATCGACGGCTATCTGGACGCCCTGAACGACGCCGCCCGCGGCGGACCGATCGCGGTGGGCGGTGTGTCGATCGGCGCCGCGGTGGCCGTCGCGTGGGCGTTGCAGCATCCCGACCATGCGGTTGCGGTGCTGGCCGCGCTGCCGGCGTGGACGGGCGCGCCAGACGGCGCGACCGCCGCGATCGCGGCCCAGCACTCAGCGCGACAGCTACGCGATGAAGGTCTGGAGGCGACGACCGCGCAGATGCGCGCATCCAGCCCGGCCTGGCTGGCCGACGAGTTGGCCCGCTCGTGGCGCGGCCAGTGGCCACACCTGCCGGACGCGATGGACGAGGCCGCCGGCTACGTCGCCCCGGACGTAGCGGATTTGCGGCGGCTGACCACACCGCTGGGCGTCGCCGCGGCCGAGGACGATCCGATTCATCCGATCGCGGTCGGCCGGCAGTGGGCGGCAGCGGCGCCGCATGCGGCGCTGCGCACCGTGACGCTCGAGCAGATCGGCGCGGACCCGGCCGCGCTGGGCGCCGCCTGCCTGGCGGCGCTGAACGCGGGCCTAGTCGCCGGCTAGCCGCCGGTGCCGCGCAGCTGCTGCATCGCCGAGCCAGAGGCACTGCGGCGCTCGGCGGGCTCGTCTTGGCTGATGACGTCGGCGGCCGTCTGCTCGACGGGCTCGCCGGCAGCGCTTTGGGCGGCCGCGGCCTCGCGCAGCTGCGAGGCCATCGGCTCCGGCAGTTGCACGGGCAACGGCGTGCGAACCGGCAGAGGCGTGTCGCCGCGACGAATCACTGTGTCCAGCAATGCATTTCGCGCCTCTTCGGTCAGCGCGTCGATGCTTTCGACGGAGCCGTTCACCACGCACCGGATCATCCAGCGGTACCCGTCGACGCCGATGAACCGCACCACCCCGGTCGCGGTGCCGACCACCTCGCGGCCCCACCGGCCGTCCTGGATGGCCACCGTGGCTCCATCATTGCGTAGCGAATCGGCCAGCTCGCCGGCGACTTCACGCCACAGCCCACCCGTCTTGGGTGCTGCGTACGCGGCGATGGTGAAACGACCGTTGGCCGTCACCACCCACACCGCGCTCGGAACACCGTTCTCGGTCAGCTCGACTTGCAACTGCGCCGCGTCAGGCAACGGAACCAGCACCGAGCCGAGGTCCAGGCGGCCCTCCGTCGCCACCGCCGAGTCGTCGAAGTCCTCGATGTCGAACGGGCCGTCCACGTCGTCGGCGACCACAGTCTCGGGGGGAGCTTCCGGCTTCCGGTGGGAGCCCACCGATTCCGGCTCGTCGACCGGCTGGTCGTGTGATTTACGTCTGCCAAATGCCATCAGAGACTCGCATGTCCGCCGGAGGAACCGTGGCCGCCGGCGCCACGGGAAGTTTCGGCCATTCCGGCGTCGTCGAACGACGACACCTCGACCAGGTCGACCAGCTCGACGCGTTGCACCAGCAGCTGCGCGATCCGGTCACCGCGAGTGACCGCGATCGGCGCTGCCGGGTCGAGGTTGATCAATGAGACCTTGATCTCTCCACGGTAACCCGCATCGATCGTGCCGGGACTGTTGACGATCGAAAGCCCCACCCGCGCAGCCAAACCGGACCGCGGGTGCACAAGCCCCACCATCCCGACCGGGATGGCCACCGCGATTCCCGTCCCCACCAACGCCCGATGGCCGGGCGCAAGCTCGACGTCCTCGGCGCTGTACAGATCAACACCGGCATCGCCGTGGTGGGCCCGGGCGGGCAGCGGAAGCCCGGGGTCGAGACGAACAACCGCCAGACTCGTCGACACGGGGGCACAGATTACCCTTGACCGAGTGTCAGGGACGCCAGTCACGCCGGACGGCGTGCGGTACAGCGAGCGTTTGTGGGTGCCGTGGTGGTGGTGGCCACTGGGTTTCGGGCTGGCAGCGCTGATTGCCGTCGAAGTCAACATGGGCGTGCCGAGCCTGCCGAACTGGCTACCGTTTGTCGTGCTGTTCGTGGTGGCCACCGGAGCGTTGCTGTGGCTGGGCCGCATCGAGGTCCGGGTCACCACCGGTGGCAGCGGGGTCGAATTGTGGGCCGGCGAAGCGCATCTGCCGGTGTCGGTCATCGCCCGGTCCGCCGACATTCCCCGCTCGGCAAAGTCCGCGGCGCTGGGCCGCCAATTCGACCCGGCCGCCTTCGTCGTGCATCGCGGCTGGGTCGGCCCCATGGTGCTGGTGGTGCTGGACGACGCGGACGATCCAACGCCCTACTGGTTGGTGAGCACCCGCCACCCCGAGCGGGTGTTGTCGGCGCTGCGCGGTTAGTCCGCGACTGCCCGACCGTCAACGTCAGGCCGCGCAGTCCGTACAGATCATCACGCCGCCCTTTTCGCTGGCGAGCCGGCTGCGGTGCTGGACCAGGAAGCAGCTCGAGCAAGTGAACTCGTCAGCCTGCTTCGGGATGACGCGGACCGACAGCTCTTCGCCGGACAAATCGGCGCCAGGCAGCTCGAACGACTCGGCGGACTCGGATTCGTCGACGTCAACAACCGCCGACGCCGCCTCGTTTCGCCGTGCCTTGAGCTCCTCGAGAGAGTCCTCTGAAACGTCGTCGGTTTCGGTACGCCTCGGGGCGTCATAATCGGTAGCCATCGTCTGTCCCCTCGTAACCCTGCAAGCAAAGCTTTGTACCAGCGTCGAACGCATCCGCAAAATGATTCGTGCCCGTAACGCAGGGTGTTCAAGTGTGATTTACGTCACATCACGTGTTTAGCCGCGCTACCTCGCGCTAAACATCGCGCTCTAGAGTGCGTACGTGGTCGCGCAAATCACTCAAGGCACAGCGTTCGACAAGCACGGTCGTCCTTTCCGCCGTCGCAATGCCCGACCGGCGATTGCCCTGCTGGTCGTGCTGTTGGTGGCCAGCGCGGCGGTGTGGACGGTCGCGCTGACCCGCCCGGCCGAAGTGCACGAGGCCACGGCGTGCAATCCGCCCCCCGAGCAGCCCGACCCGGCCCAGCCGCACTTGGGCACCGCGGTGTCGCGCAGCACGATGATCAACGTCGCGCCGGCCAAACTCGCCGACACCAAAGTCCGCGTGCTGAACGCCAGCGGCCGAGGCGGGCAGGCCGCCGACGTCTCGGGCTCGCTGCGTGACCTGGGATTCGCGCAGCCACAAGCCGCCAACGACCCCGTCTACGCCAAGACGCGGCTGACCTGCCAGGGCCAGATTCGATTCGGCGAGGCCGGTCAGGCCGGGGCGGCCGCGGTGTGGCTGGTCGCGCCGTGCGCCGAGCTCTACCGCGACGACCGCACCGACGACTCCGTCGACCTGGCCATCGGCACCGAGTTCGGCGCGCTCGCGCACAGCGACGACATCGCCGCGGTGCTCGCCGGCCTGCGTCCGGGCAACACCGAACCCGCCGACCCTGCACTACTCGCCAAAATTCACGCCGGAACCTGCTGACCGGTCAACCCGGGATCGGTGCCAGACCGTCGAATTGGTCCAGCGCAGCAAGCAATTGACCGGCGACGCCGGGAGCGGCGGCCACAAACAGGGCCGCGTCGGCGTCCGGGTCGCCCGGCTCCGGCAAGACGACCCGCGCGCCGGCTTCGGCGGCGATGAGCGCGCCCGCCGCGGCGTCCCAGACGTGCAGCCCATGCTCGTAGTAGGCGTCCAGCCGGCCGGCCGCGACCATACACAAATCCAGTGCCGCAGAACCGATTCGGCGTACATCGCGGACCGCCGGCAGGATCCGTCGACACCAGCTGCGCCTGAACGGCGCGGCGTCGCCCGGAGTAGGCGAATCCCGTGCCGACCAATGCCAGCGACAGGTCGTCGACGGTGCTGCACTGCAGGCGGCGGACGCCCTCCGCGTCGGTGACGTGGGCGCCGAGTCCGGCAGCGGCCGAATACAGCCGCTCGCCGACCACATCGGCGACAGCACCGGCCACCGAGACGCCGTCGATTTGCGCCGCCACCGACACCGAGTACGCCGGGATGCCGTAGACGAAGTTCACCGTGCCGTCGATGGGATCCAGCACCCAGGTGACGGCGCCGGAGCGCAGGCTCGCGGTGTCGGTGGGGCCACCGCTTTCCTCGCCGAGGATGGCGTCACCGGATCGCAGCTGCGCCAACCGATCACGCAACAGCCGCTCGGTTTCGGTGTCGACAACTGTCACCGGGTCGGTCGGGGTCGTCTTGGACTGCACCGCGTCATCGCCGTCGGCGCCCGCCTCGGCGCCGAAGACCTCGGCGCGGCGTCGCCGCACGAACGCGGCCGCTTCGGCGGCCAGTGTCTCGGCCACCGACCGCAGCTGCGCCGGTTGGTTCTCAGGTGTGCTCACCGACCCATCGCATCACAGGTGTCGCCGGGTTCGGCAACGTCGGGGTAACGCGGCCAACCAACCGTCCAGGCCACGCATTAGGGTTTGGTCGACGCCTACGTCTCGCCGAGGAGATTCGATGACCACTGCCGACTCGACCAGCGCCCGCACCGCCGAGCGGAGGGACCGTGACACCGGCGACGGCGCGGTTTCGGCATCGACGTCGGCGGCAGCGGCATCAAGGGCGGCATCGTCGACCTGGACACCGGCGAACTCGTGGGCGACCGCTACAAGCTGCTGACACCGCAGCCGGCCACGCCATCGGCCGTCGCCAAGACGATCGCCGCCGTGGTCGACGAATTCGGCTGGACCGGCCCGCTCGGCGTGACGTATCCCGGCGTCGTCACCGACGGCATCGTCCGGACCGCGGCCAACGTCGACAAGAAATGGATCGGCACCAACGCCCGCGACATCATCAGCGCCGGGTTGAACGGCCAGGAAGTCGTCGTGCTCAACGATGCCGACGCGGCGGGACTCGCCGAGGAACGCTACGGCGCGGGCAAGGACACCACGGGCGTAGTGGTGCTGCTCACATTTGGCACCGGCATCGGCTCGGCGGTGATTCACAATGGGATTTTGCTGCCCAACACCGAATTCGGGCACCTCGAGGTGGGCGGGAAGGAAGCCGAACGCCGCGCCGCATCCTCGGTCCGCGATAAGCGCGGCTGGAGCTACAAGAAGTGGACCAAGCAGGTGACGAAGGTGCTGATCGCGATCGAGAACGCGATGTGTCCCGAGTTGTTCATCGCCGGAGGCGGAATCAGTCGGAAGGCCGACAAATGGGTGCCGCTGCTGAAAAATCGCACCCCGGTGGTGCCCGCGGCATTGGCGAACAGCGCCGGAATCGTCGGTGCAGCGATGGCGGCGACGCGCGACGTGACGCACTGATTTGCGCTCTCTGGCGGGGTAATGCCCCACGGTCGTTACAATGGTCACCGGCAGCCGCCTGACCGATAGCGGCGAATATCCACCCTCATAATCGACGCCGACATCCGACACAGCTGACGTTTTCCGGTTGAGCATGCCTACGCAGCGGAAAAGTTCTACCGAAGGGGTTCACGTGGCAGCGACCAAAGCACGACCGGCAACCGAGGAGCCGGTGAAGCGCGCGGCCGCCAAAGCTCCCGCCAAGCGTTCGCCGGCCAAGGCGACCAACGGCGCCGCCACCAAGGCTGCGAAGGCTCCGGCGAAGGCCGCCAAACCCGCCACTGCGGCCAAGAAGACCGCCACCAAGAGCGCCGCGACCAAGGCGGCACCGGCGCGCGGCCGTCCGAAGAAGGCGACCGCGAAGGGCGCCGACGACGCCGAGACGACGACCACCGATCTCGAGGCCAACGAGCAAGACCTCGACAGTGACGCCGAACTCGAAAGCGGACCCGGCGACGAGATCGATCTCGCCGACGAGGAGCTGAACCTCGAAGACGAAGACCTCGAGGACGAGGCCGACGATGACGCCGTCGTGCCGGCCGATGCGGACGTGGTCGTCGAGACGAAGCCCGCCAAGCCCGCCGAGGAATTGGCCGGTGACGAAGAGGAAATCGTCGAGCCGAGCGAAAAGGACAAGGCTTCAGGCGATTTCGTCTGGGACGAGGACGAGTCGGAGGCACTGCGGCAGGCCCGCAAAGATGCCGAGCTGACGGCCTCCGCGGACTCGGTTCGTGCGTACCTCAAGCAGATCGGCAAGGTGGCACTGCTCAACGCCGAAGAGGAAGTCGAGCTGGCCAAGCGGATCGAAGCCGGGCTGTATGCGACGCAGTTGATGACCGACCTGACGGATAAGGGCGAGAAGCTGCCCGCCGCCCAGCGTCGCGACATGATGTGGATCTGCCGCGACGGCGACCGCGCGAAAAACCATCTGCTGGAAGCCAACCTGCGACTCGTGGTGTCGCTGGCCAAGCGCTACACCGGCCGCGGAATGGCGTTCCTCGACCTGATCCAGGAGGGCAACCTCGGCCTCATCCGTGCGGTCGAAAAGTTCGACTACACAAAGGGTTACAAGTTTTCCACCTATGCCACCTGGTGGATTCGCCAGGCGATCACCCGCGCGATGGCCGACCAGGCCCGCACGATCCGCATTCCTGTGCACATGGTCGAGGTGATCAACAAGCTTGGCCGCATCCAGCGCGAGCTGCTGCAGGACCTGGGCCGCGAGCCCACGCCCGAAGAGCTGGCCAAGGAAATGGACATCACGCCGGAAAAGGTGCTGGAAATCCAGCAGTACGCCCGCGAGCCGATCTCGCTGGACCAGACCATCGGCGACGAGGGTGACAGCCAGCTCGGGGACTTCATCGAGGACAGCGAAGCGGTGGTGGCTGTCGACGCGGTGTCGTTCACGCTGCTGCAGGACCAGCTGCAGTCGGTTCTGGAGACGTTGTCCGAACGCGAAGCCGGCGTCGTACGTTTGCGCTTCGGCCTCACTGACGGTCAGCCCCGCACCCTCGACGAGATCGGCCAGGTGTACGGCGTGACGCGCGAGCGCATCCGCCAGATCGAGTCGAAGACGATGTCGAAGTTGCGGCACCCCAGCCGGTCGCAGGTGCTGCGCGACTACCTCGACTAGCGAGGCAATCGCCTACTGCCCCGCCACGAAATACGCGGCGGGGCAGCCTCACACGGCGAGCAGGCTATGCGCGAGGAGTCTGCGTACGCGGGGTCGCGGTCGGGCCATGGGCATCGTTACGTCGCTTGAGGCCGGCCAGTCCGGCCAGCCCGGCCAGCCCGAGCAGGCCCCACAAGCCAGACTTGTCGCTGTGCTGGTTGTTCGTGTCGTCGCCGTTCTGAGCGACCGCTGTCGTCGTCGCGGACGGCACGGGAACGCTTGGGGCGGTGGCATTTGCGATGCCTGCACCGCCGAACATCAATGATCCAGTGGCAGCAGCGATTGCGAGTGTTTTGCGCATAGTTCTCCAATGATGGGTCTGAGAAGCGGCAATATGGGCCTGTGACTGAAGCCTTTCCCCGAGTGGTGCCGCATGCGGTCATCTCGAGCGCCATGCGTTAGGTACCCCCGACCCACGAATGCTCAAACCGCTTCGCCCACAGAACGATAACGAAGCGCGCGTGACGCATGCGTCAATTCGCGGGTTATGCCAGCAGCGGTACTGCGCCGTGACCCACTGCGCGACAATTTATTCGAGTGCACCGCCGACCTGACTGATCTACGTTGACCGCATGTCAACTGGCCGCATCGTGGTCTCGTCCGGAACCGGATTCGAGGCAACCGTCGGGTACTCGCGCGCAGTGCGGGTCGGCCCACTCGTCGTCGTGTCCGGGACCACCGATCCGGCGGCGTCTGACGGCATCGGCACGCAAACACGACAAGCGTTGCGCCGCATTGAAATCGCACTCGTCGAAGCCGGCGCAACGCTGGGTGATGTGGTTCGCACTCGCATCTATGTCACCGACATTGCACGTTGGCGCGAGGTCGCGGCCGTGCACGCCGAGATCTTCGGCGAAACCCGTCCGGCATCGACCATGGTCGAGGTCGCGGCGCTCATCGCGCCCGGACTGCTGGTGGAAATCGAAGCCGACGCCTACTGCTCGCCGAGCACCGAGAACTCGCCGTCGGCGCCGGGGAGGTAGCTGGTGACGTTGATCACAGCCTCAATCGGCAAGGGGCCGTAGAGATGCGGGAACACCATCGACTCCGGATCCGTTGCTACCCCTAGTTCCCAACGAATGGGCGAGTCCACACGAGTCGGGTCGATATGCAGCAGAACAAGGTCCTTGCGACCGCGATACAGGCGGTTGGCTGGCAGGTGAACTTGCTGCGGAGTCGACAGGTGGACGAACCCAACGCTGGTAAGGGACTCCGGTCGCAGCCCGCCATTGTTCTTGGCGGCCGACCAGTCGTCGCTGGGACACAGGTGTACCAGCACCGCCGGCGGCTGACTCATACCGCCATCTTGCCCGACCTCCTAAACCACGGGTTGAGGTGAGAAACGACACAGCCGGTAAACCCCCGGTGAAGACGGCCAAAAGCCCAGACATCTGAGACAGTAGAGAAGGCAGAACGGAGTAGCCATGAACGCAACGTTGACCAGTCCAGAACTGACCCGGGCTGATCGGTGCGATCGATGCAGCGCTGCTGCACGAGTTCGCGCCAAGCTGCCCTCCGGCGCAGAACTCCTGTTCTGCCAACACCACGCGAACGAGCACGAGGCGAAGCTGATCGAGCTGTCCGCCGTCCTCGAAATCAGCGCCGACGCGATCGGGTCGTAAAGCACACGACTCGCCACCAGCAGTCCTGGCGACAGCTGCGTTCGTCAGGAATCCTGAACGGGTCATGACTGACCTCCCAGTAAGACCCTCGCGGCATCACCTCTGGCGCATCCCCCGGCGGGCGCTGTCGAAAAGCTGGGACGACTCCATCTTTTCGGAAGCCGCGCAAGCGGCCTTCTGGTCGGCGCTGTCTTTGCCACCCCTACTGCTGGGGATGCTGGGCAGTCTGGCCTACGTCGCGCCGTTGTTCGGCCCGGACACGATGGCGGTCATCGAGCACTACCTGGTGTCGATGTCGAACAAGATCTTCTCCCAAAGCGTCGTTCACGAGATCATCGAGCCGACCATCTCCGACATCGACCGAGGCGCTCGCGGTGAAGTTGTGTCGCTGGGCTTCTTGATTTCGTTATGGGCGGGATCCTCGGCGATCTCCGCCTTCGTCGACTCGGTCGTCGAGGCGCACGACCAGACCCCGCTGCGGCATCCGGTGCGTCAGCGCCTTTACGCGCTGGCCCTGTATGTGGTGATGCTGCTGTTCGTCATCGTCACGGCCCCGCTGATGGTGCGCGGGCCGCGCAAGCTCGCCGAGTTCATTCCCGATGGGCTGCAGGACGTCCTGGCCTACGGCTATTACCCCGCGCTGCTCGCCGGGCTGATCGCCACGGTGGTCATTCTGTATCGGGTCGCCCTGCCGGACCCGCTGCCGACACACCGGCTGATCTTCGGTGCCGCCCTGGCCAGCGTGGCGTTCGTGATCGCCACGCTCGGGCTGCGCATCTACCTGCGCTACATCACCGGCACCGGCTACACCTATGGCGCGCTGGCCACCCCGATCGCGTTTCTGTTGTTCGCGTTCTTCGCCGGGTTCTCGATCATGTTGGGCGCGGAGTTCAACGCGGCCATCCAGGAGGAGTGGCCGGCCCCGCGTACGCACGCCCACCGCATGCGACGGTGGCTGGTCAAGCGCGCCCAGGAAGTTGCCGAAGAGGCCAGGACGGCGACCGACGACGACGAACCTTCCCCGGCGAGCTCCGGCCGGGTCAGCCCTTCTTGAGCGCCTCGTAGATCCGCTTGCAGTCCGGGCACACCGGCGAACCGGGCTTCGCGGATTTGGTCACCGGAAACACCTCGCCGCACAGCGCGACGACGTGCGTGCCCATCACGGCGCTCTCGGCGATCTTGTCCTTCTTGACGTAATGGAAGAACTTGGGGGTGTCGCTGTCGGTCCCGTCGTCGACGCTTTCGTCGGTGTCGGTGCGCTCGATCGTCTGGGTCTCCATGTCACACATTGTGCCGGAACCGGATACGCCGCCGTGGGCAACTTGTGGAACAGTGGAGTGATGAGGCGCAGCCATGAGCTGGGTTTCGACGACGATGGTCGACCGATCCTCATCACCGCCGCCGCACCCGCATACGAGGTTCAACACCGGCAACGTGTCCGGAAGTACCTGACCATCATGTCCTTTCGCGTGCCGGCGCTGTTGCTGGCGGCCGTGGCGTACGGCATGTGGCACAACGGGCTCATCTCGTTGGCGATCATTGCGGCGTCGATACCACTGCCCTGGATCGCGGTGCTCGTCGCCAACGACCGCCCGCCACGGCGGGCCGACGAACCGCGTCGGTTCGATGGTTTCGAGCGACGCACTCCCCTCTTCCCCACCGCCGAGCGCCCGGCGCTGGAGCGCCGCAGTCGTCCGGCCGCACAACCGGAGTGGCAGCACGGGAACGCAGACGGTTCCGAATAACCGGTCTGCGTAGGGGGTTCTCAGTACATTCTCAGGGCTGCCGGACATTCGCGCACGTCAGCGGGTGTGAGAACGCCATTCGGCGGGAACTACTAGGCCGGGTTGGTCGTTGTACCCGATGACAGTTCACGCTCCGAGGAGGCCGCCATGGCAAATGCCAACACAGTCCGGATTGATGGCGATCTGGACGCTCAAAGCCCAGCAGCGGACTTGGTGCGCGTGTACTTGAACGGGATTGGCAAGACGGCCTTGCTGAACGCCGCCGACGAGGTCGAACTGGCAAAGCGCATCGAAGCCGGCCTGTACGCCAAGCATCTGCTGGAGACCCGTAAGCGCCTCGGCGAGACCCGCAAGCGCGACCTGGCTGCCGTGGTCCGCGACGGCGAAGCCGCCCGCAGCCACCTGCTCGAAGCGAACCTGCGGCTGGTCGTATCGCTGGCCAAGCGCTACACGGGTCGTGGAATGCCGCTGCTGGACCTCATCCAGGAGGGCAACCTCGGTCTGATCCGGGCGATGGAAAAGTTCGACTACGCAAAGGGATTCAAGTTCTCCACCTACGCGACGTGGTGGATCCGTCAGGCGATCACCCGTGGCATGGCTGACCAGAGCCGCACGATCCGACTGCCCGTGCACCTGGTCGAGCAGGTGAACAAGCTGGCGCGCATCAAGCGGGAGATGCACCAGAACCTTGGCCGCGAAGCCACCGACGAGGAGCTGTCGGCCGAGTCCGGCATTCCCGTCGAAAAGATCAACGACCTGCTCGAGCACAGCCGCGACCCGGTCAGCCTCGACATGCCGGTGGGTTCGGAAGAGGAAGCGCCGCTGGGCGATTTCATCGAAGACGCCGAAGCGATGTCGGCGGAGAACTCGGTCATCGCCGAGCTGCTGCACACCGACATTCGGAGCGTGCTCGCCACGCTTGACGAGCGTGAGCATCAGGTGATCCGGCTTCGCTTCGGCCTCGACGACGGTCAACCCCGTACGCTGGACCAGATCGGCAAGCTGTTCGGCCTATCCCGCGAGCGGGTGCGCCAAATCGAGCGTGAAGTGATGGCCAAGCTGCGCAACGGTGAACGGGCCGACCGGCTTCGCTCGTACGCGAGCTAGCTCGCCACTCAGATCGACGCGTATGCCCGCCGCCGCTTGCGGCGGGCATACTGCTGCGCGGGAGTGTTAGCGAACCATTGACGCAGCTGGGCAAGTAGACTCAGCCGCAATGGAAGGTGCGGAATGAACGACCTGGTTGATACCACCGAGATGTACCTGCGGACGATCTACGACCTCGAGGAAGAGGGCGTTACTCCGTTGCGTGCACGTATCGCCGAACGACTGGACCAATCCGGGCCCACGGTCAGCCAGACCGTGTCGCGGATGGAGCGCGACGGCCTGTTGCACGTGGCCGGTGACCGCCACCTCGAACTGACCGACAAGGGCCGAGCGTTGGCCGTTTCCGTGATGCGCAAACACCGCCTCGCCGAACGACTGCTGGTCGATGTCATCGGTGTGCCGTGGGAAGAGGTCCACGCCGAGGCGTGCCGTTGGGAGCACGTCATGAGCGACGACGTCGAGCGCCGGCTGATGAAGGTGCTTAACAACCCGACCACTTCCCCGTTCGGCAACCCGATTCCCGGGCTGATCGACCTGGGCATCGGCGACGGCTTGGGGGCTGACGACGGAAACCTGGTGCGGTTGACGGAATTGCCGGCCGGTCCGCCCGTCGCGGTTGTGGTCCGTCAGCTGACCGAGCACGTGCAGGGTGACATCGACCTGATCGGCCGTCTCAAAGACGCGGGCGTCGTTCCGAACGCACGCGTGACCGTCGAGTCCAATCCCGCCGGCGGCGTGACCATCGTCATCCCGGGCCACGAGAACGTCAGCCTGCCGCACGAGATGGCCCACGCCGTCAAGGTCGAGAAGGTCTGAAACTCTGCTGTCAGACCGCACGTCGCTGGAATCCTCGTCGCGGCGGTAGCCGTACCCCCAGCCGTTCGGCCAGCCGGTAGCCGGCGACGGCGAGTTCGCGAATGCGCTCGGGCCGCAGACCCGACTGCAAAGCGGTGTCGAGCATGCCGGCCATTCGGTGGCCCGGCTCACAGCGAAGAGCGGCTTCCAGCGACACCCCGGCCAGCGGCCCGTCCCCGCGGGCGTAGGCACTGAACGCGAGTAGGACCAGCGCCTCGGCGCGCCACGGCGTAGGCAGAGTGCGCGCCAGCAGCGCCCACAACGACTCGGCGTCACCGGCACTGTGGCCAACGGCCAACGCGTACAACGTATCCCGCACTTCGACGTCGGTCAGCGTGCACGCCAGGCCGGCAATCTCGGCGTCGTCGAGCTGTTGACCGTCGGCGACCCGCGCGGCGGCTGCCATCGCGCCCTCGACGTCGCGACGCACGCATGCCGCCGGATCGTCGCGATGCGTCTGGTCACGCAACGCGGCGCGCTCGGCGATCAGACCGGTGAGCGCCGAGCTGCGGGCCCGGTCAGGCGGAGCGATCACCGCCTGCAGGTCGGCGCGTCGCGCGTAGAGTCGACGGCCGTCCAGCACCGCTGCGGCCGCCAGCGGTGACGCGGACGGGTCGTCGATGACTCCGCCCGCGCCGCAGTCGTCGACGCAATGCCAGCGGCCGCCGGCGGCCACTCGGTCGACCACGTGCGCGGCCCAGAGCACGATGTCGTGGCGCTCCAGTTCGTCAGTCAACGACGAGCACAGGTCGCGATACTGGTCGTTGCACATCGGGCAGAAGGCACCGTCGGCGTCGACGATCACCGCGATCGCGGCCTCCGGGCCAGCTGCCGCGGCGACGTCGGCGAGGTGACCCAGCTGGTCGGCGACCGCGTCGGTCAGGTCGACGCGCATCACCGACCCGAGTTCGCCGTCGTCGATCGACAGCAATACCAGCGATTTCTCGGGCACGAAGCCCAACACCGCTGGGAGGGCGGCGAGCACCGCGCCGGGCCGGGTCAGTTCAAAGTCACGTCGTTGCTTGGTCATGGCCACGACGCTGGCAACCGGCACCGTCAGCCCGTGAGCGGCAGGACCGGCGTAACCCTCGTGTTGTGGAGAAAGTCGCGACTGTGCATGCGGCTGAAGCTGCTGGTCTCCACCCACGACGGGAAGCGGTCGGCTGCGCTCGGCGTGATGACAAGGTGCGAACTTCGACGCCTAACACCGGTCGTCGAAGGAACTCGGCGCCGCGTCTCCGGGACCGCCCGCTTCGGCCCGCGCGAAAACCTCGGAGATGTGCTGGTCGAACGGCGACGAGTACGACAGATTCTCTGCACAGCCGCCGCCGTGCAGCCCACCGATCACACCGTTGACGGTCGAACCGCTGATCCAGGGTGCGCCGCTGGTCCCGTCGACCAGGCCCGCGCACGGCAACTCCGGATATCCGCTGGCGCCGAGACCGGTCGCTACCCGGCAGCCGATGGGCATGCCGCCCACACCGGCCGGATACGCGATCACAGTGACCTCGGTGCCTCGCGCCGGCGCCGTTCCGATCGTCAATCCCGATCCGCCTGGGGGCTCGATGGACCCGCCGGAGGGCCGGCCGACCCGCGCGATCGCGTAGTCGGCCAGAGGATCCCGGTTGGCCAGCCACCGCGGATCCAGATAGAGCGCGTCAACCGTCCACACCTCCTCGGGCGCGGCCGCTCGGGCGAACCCCGGAACGAACCTGACCGGCCCGCCCACGCTGAGGCAGTGCGCGGCGGTCAGCACCAGATTTCCGGCCGCCGAATGCAGCACAGAGCCCGTACACGCGTGCACATCGCCGTCGGACAGGAAAAACGCCCCCACCCGCGGATCGGGGTCCACCGGCGCCGCGCTGACCTGGTTCGACGCACCGGCCGCGGCATGGTCGGACGTCGAGGTAGCGGGCGCCGATTGTGCCTGGTGCCCACAGCCGGCCAACGTCAAGGCCAGCCCCACCCCTGCCGCCAGAATTCGCATCGCCTCGATCATGCCCGATGCTGCGTGAAGCGGGTATGCCCTGGAATGTCGCCGGTGTTGATCCCGTTTCGAAGCACAGCAGCACGCGGGTCAGCTATCCGCTGTTCGGCGATCTGAGGGACACTATCTGACACGGTGCGGTTTTGAGTGCCGCGGCGAGGAGGCAATAGCGATGGGCGATAACGAGCCCCCCAACACACCCGACCGGGAGAAGCGCTACCAGGCCGAGCAGAACGGCATGTACGAGCTCGAATTCCCCGCGCCTCAGCTGTCGTTGTCCGACGGCCGCGGACCGGTTTTGGTGCACGCTCTGGAAGGGTTTTCCGACGCGGGCCACGCGATCAAGCTCGCCGCCGGCCATCTCAAAGACAGCCTGGACACCGAATTGGTGGCGTCGTTCGCGATCGACGAACTGCTGGACTATCGCTCGCGGCGCCCGCTCATGACGTTCAAGACGGACCACTTCACCCACTACGAAGATCCCGAGCTCAGCCTGTACGCCATGCATGACAGCGTCGGTACGCCGTTCCTGCTGCTGGCAGGGATGGAACCGGACCTGAAGTGGGAGCGATTCATCACCGCGGTCCGGCTGTTGGCCGAACGCCTCGGCGTCCGGCAGACGATCGGGCTCGGCACCATCCCGATGGCTGTTCCGCACACCCGACCGATCACCTTGACCGCGCATTCGAACAACCGAGAGCTGATCGCGGAGTTCACGCCGTGGATCTCGGAGGTGCAGGTCCCGGGCAGCGCCTCGAATCTGCTGGAGTACCGGATGGCCCAGCACGGGCACGAGGTCGTCGGCTACACGGTCCATGTCCCCCACTACTTGGCGCAGACGGACTATCCAGCGGCCGCGCAGGCGCTGCTCGAACAGCTGGCCAAGACCGGCGCCCTGCAACTGCCCTTGAGCGCGCTGACCGAGGCGGCCGACGAGGTCAAGATCAAGGTCGACGAGCAGGTCGAGGCCAGCTCGGATGTCGCTCAAGTGGTGGCTGCGCTGGAGCGCCAGTACGATGCCTTCATTGCTGCGCAGGAGAATCGCTCGCTGCTGACGCGCGACGAAGACCTGCCTAGCGGTGACGAACTCGGCGCGGAGTTCGAGCGATTTTTGGCACAGCAGGCCGAGAAGAAGTCCGACGACGATCCGACCTGATCACCGTCGGCGGGCCCGACAGCGAAGTTGGTGACGATGATCCAGCGCACGCCCAATCTACGGTCAGTGCGCGAGGTTACGCCGCAGCTCCAATTCCGCACGTTGCACGGCTACCGGCGCGCGTTCCGCATCGCAGGCTCCGGCCCCGTTATTCTGCTGATTCACGGCATCGGCGACAACTCGACAACCTGGTCGATGGTGCAATCGGCTCTCGCGCAACGGTTTACCGTCATCGCCGTGGACCTACTCGGCCACGGCGAGTCGGACAAGCCGCGCGCCGACTACTCAATTGCGGCCTACGCCAACGGCATGCGTGACCTGATGTCCGTCCTGGACATCGAGCGGGCCACGGTCATCGGGCATTCGCTCGGTGGTGGTGTGGCGATGCAATTCGCCTACCAGTTCCCACATCTGGTCGAACGACTCGTGCTGGTCGGCGCCGGCGGGGTCACCAAGGACGTCAACGTGCTGCTGCGGGTGGCGTCGTTGCCGATGGGTAGCGAGGCACTGGCCTTGTTGCGTCTCCCTTTGGTGCTGCCGGCATTGCAGGTGTTCGGCCGGGTGGCCGGCATGGTGTTGGGATCCACGGCGATCGGTCACGACCTGCCCGACGTCCTGCGGATTCTGGCCGGCCTGCCGGAACCGATGGCATCCGCGGCGTTCACTCGAACCCTGCGGGCGGTGGTGGACTGGCGCGGGCAGAGCGTCACCATGCTCGATCGATGTTATTTGACACAATCCGTCCCGGTGCAGATCATTTGGGGCACCGACGATGTCGTTGTTCCGATCAGCCATGCCCACATGGCGCATGCCGCGATGCCGGGCTCGCAATTGGAGATCTTCGAGCGTTCCGGGCATTTCCCGTTTCATGACGACCCCGATCGTTTCATTGAGGTCGTCGAGCGTTTCATCGACACCACCGCGCCGGCGGCCTACGACCAGGCGGCGCTTCGCGAATTACTCCGCGCCGGCGGTGGGGCGCAGACCGTTTCTGGGCCCGTCGACACACGAGTGGCCGTCTTGGAGGCCATGGGCGCCGACGAACGCAGCGCCACCTGAGCGACGCCCTGCCGTAACGCCGTACAGTCTGCTCCGTGAGCGTCGACGTCACGGTGTTGCGAGTATTCACCGATCCGGCAGGCAATTTTGGCAATCCACTCGGCGTGGTCGACGCCGCGACCGTCGAGCCCGATCGATATCAGCGCATTGCGACCGAGTTAGGTTACAGCGAAACAATATTCGTTGGTCTGCCGGCCGCAGATGGCACCGCCGCGGATGCGCGCATCTACACGCCGCTCACTGAGTTGGCGTTCGCGGGACACCCGACTGTCGGGGCGTCCTGGTGGCTGCGCTGGATCGGCATGCCGATGCACACGTTGCAGGTGCCGGCCGGGCTGGTCCAGGTGAACTACGACGACGACATCGTCACCGTCATCGCCCGCTCGGATTGGTCGCCGGAGTTCGCCATTCACGACCTGGACAGCGTCGACGAGCTTGCCGCCGCCGACCCCGCCGACTACTCCGACGATGTCGCGCACTACCTGTGGGCATGGGTCGACGAATCGGCGGGCTCGCTGCGCTCGCGGATGTTCGCACCGAATCTCGGTGTGGCAGAAGACGAAGCGACGGGCTCGGCGGCGGTCCGAATCACCGACTACCTGAGCCGCGACCTGCACATCATCCAGGGTCAGGGATCGGTCATCGAGACCACGTGGAGCCCGCAGGGTTGGGTGCGGGTTGGGGGCCGCGTCGTGAACGACGGAGCGCGGCAACTGCCTTAGCTCACGATTGCGTCGCGCTGCGCCACGCGCAACAGCAACTGGCCCTCGAGTCCGGCAGCGCGATGGACACTTGCCTCCATCACCTCCGGTGATGTCACGAGCGTCGCAAATGCTGCGGCCGAGGGATATTCGACAAGCACACAGGTGTCCCAGAGCACACCCACCTCGCCGATCACCACCGACGAGATATCACCGCCGAATACCATCCGGCCACCGTTGTTCTCCACGATCGACTGCATTGCCACGCCGTACACGTGGTAGGCCTCTCGACCGCTCAAGTCGCTGACTCGTCCGTCGGCGTATTCGGCCTTCTCGCGGAACTTGAGCAAGTTGAGCATCACCACGCGGTCCGTGGAGTCGTCTGAGAGCAGTGTCGCGACACGGGATTGTGTCGGGTAGAGATGGTTTTCGACATCCATGCCGGTGCCTCCTTGGATCTTCGTCGGCGCGATCAGCCTCGGCGATGCAAGACCGCCGAAAGATGGTGCTGCAGAGCCTGTCCGACAGCACTCATCTGCACCGAGTAGGCGAGCTCGTCGCCGTCGAGCCGGAAGCGGCGAGCCAGCGACGTCACGTCCTTGGCGGTCGGGGTCAGACCCACCTGGGTCGTGGTCAACTCCAGCTCGACCGTGGCGTCGTCGGTGACGTATCTGCCGACCTCGATCTCGGTGATGCCGCTGGGATGAGCCAGCACGAGTTCGACTTCGTTGTGTCGCGGTACGCGCAGGTAGCCGGTCTCGGCGTGTAGCGGTAGCCCGTCCGCAACGCTCTTGGTTTTTTGGCCGTAAATCAGAAAGGGTTTGCCCACATGCGAGAACGTGACTTCTTCGAGGTAGTCGAACGGTTCGATAGTGGGATATTCGCCGGAACCGTGGCCCCGCCAGGTACCCAGCAGCGGCGCCAGTGCGTGCAGGTTGGGATGCAGGTCGGGCGGCATCTGGCCAGCCTATCTAGGCGGCGTGTATGTCGGGCGTGCGGACACGCTCGGGTCGGAAGCCTCGCCCGACGACAATCGGCGGGATGAACTGCAAGGGACCCCGCCCCACGATCTTCGGAACCCGAATCGAGGAGAGATCACCGGCCAGGTTTGGTTTGATGGCGTTGTTTTGGATGAATACCTGGCCGGCCTGAATGAGCTTGGCAGGCAGCTCTCGTCGACGTTGCACCTTGGCCAGATCCGCTTCTGTCAAACGGTTTTCGCGCAGCGGGCCGCACAGGATGTTGGCCGCCCCCACCGCATCTGCTACCGCAAGATTGATGCCGACCCCGCCGACCGGCGACATCGCATGCGCGGCATCGCCAATGCAGAGCAAGCCCTTGCGCCACCATGTCTCGAGCCGGTCCACCCGTACGTCGAGTTGGCTGGTGTCATCCCAGGAGTGGAGATCGTTGACGTGCTCGGCCAGGCTCGGCCGCACGGAGACCAACCGGTCTTTGAACGCCTGCAGTGAACCGTGTTCCGGGTGCTCGCCCTTCGGCATGACATAGGCGATCTGCCAGTAGTCGCCTCGATAGATCATGGCCATCATCAGACCTTTGCGGACCACCCCCACCAGTTCCTGAGGGTCGCCTGGACGCCATTTCAGCCGAAACCACAAGACGTCTATCGGCGAGTTCGAACTGCCGACCCGTAACCCGGCCGCGGCACGCACCGCGGATTTGCGACCGTCGGCCCCGATGACGAGGTCGCAGCGCACCTCCAATTCTGGGGTGCGCACGCCTGCCACCCGGTCGCCATCGACGATCACATCGGTGACCTCCGCGTTGCGTATCAGGCTGAATTCGGAGTACGCACTGGCCTTTTCGGCGAGGAAGTCGAGGAAATCCCACTGCGGCATCAGGGCGATGTAGGGCTGCCTGAAACCCAGTCGTCCCAGGGCGCGGAAGTTACCGAAGGTTCGCAACGTCCCGTCGGTGTCGAAGGCAAGCCGGTTGACCTTGGTGTGTGGGAGGCGCAGGAATTCGTCGATCAACCCCAGCTCGTCCATCACACGCAAGGTGCTGGGATGCACAGTGTCGCCGCGGAAGTCGCGCAGGAAGTCGTTGTGCTTCTCCAGCACCGTGACTTTGACCCCGGCCCGGGCCAGCAGAAGGGCGTGCACCATGCCCGCGGGACCGCCGCCGACCACACACACCTGGGTTCGGACGACTTGCGTCATGTGATGCGACCCTTCGACGTCGGTCAACCGGGCGCGGGCACCTTGCGGTGGGCACGCAGTGCTTTGATCTCCCGCTCGAAATCATCGGCGGACTCGAAAGACCGGTACACCGAAGCGAACCGCAGGTAAGCCACTTCATCGAGTTCGCGGAGCGGCCCGAGGATCGCCAGTCCGACTTCGTTGCTGGGAACCTCCGGCGACCCGGCGGCCCGGACGGTGTCCTCGACCTGTTGCGCCAGAAGGTTCAGCGCATCGTCGTCGACCTGGCGGCCCTGACACGCACGCCGCACGCCCCGCATGACCTTCTCCCGACTGAACGGCTCGGTCACCCCGCTGCGTTTGACGACAGCCAGCACCGCGGTTTCGACTGTGGTGAAGCGCCGGCCGCACTCCGGACAGGATCGGCGGCGCCGGATCCCCTGTCCCTCATCGGTTTCACGGGAGTCAACGACCCGCGAATCCGGATGCCGACAGAACGGACAGTGCATGGCCGCTCCTTCACCGCGCTGACATCGGGATGTCCCGAACCTCCATGAGCGTACCTGCGCCGTGGAACGCGGGCCTAGCGTCATGGGATGTCGCGGCTGGCGAACGACTCAGCCCACCGGCGCGATCAGCGTCTGGCCGGCGGTCACCGCGGACGACTTGAGCTCATTGAGTTCGCGGATGCGAGCGGTCACCTCGCCGGTCGGGGCGTCCGGCGCCACCCGCGCGGCCAGACCCTGCAGCGTCTCCCCCGGTTCGACACGAACGACGGCCAGCTGGTCGGGCATTTGCACTGCGGCCTTCTCGGGTCCGCTGTGCAGCATGCCGCCGAAGTGCGCCACGAACCCCAACCAGACCGTGATGCCGGCCGCGACCATCGCGAGCGCCACCGTCGTGGCCGGGGTGATCGGGCGCGGCCGGTGCGAAGCGTTAGACCTCAGGACGCCGGTGCCGCGGTAGCGCGGTGGTGCGGCGACGGGCCGGGACGGCTGCGGGCCGCGGCCTGCCGGGCGGGTGGAGCGTCCGGCCGGGTGTACCTGGACCGGGCGAACCCGGGTCGAAGCGGTCGGCGAGATCGTCTCAATGTGCATCATGTGCGTTCCTCCAGTCGGCTCGTGGTCGATCACGTGTTCGAAGAATAGTCGATAGTGTGTTCGAAGATCGAACATGTGATCGAATCGTTGCACACGCCGATAACGATAGAACGAGCCACCGACAAGACCGTTGGACCGTCGCATGCACGGAAAACGCGACATACCTCGAACACATGTTTGATATCCACGCAAAAGGCCGCTACATTCGTCCGTATGAGCGATAGCGATACCCCGGACGCCGCCTCAGACCGTGGCCCGCGATCATCGGAATCAGGGTTGACACCGCGTCAGCGGACCATCCTGGACGTTATCCGCGCATCGGTCACCAGCCGCGGATATCCCCCCAGCATTCGAGAGATCGGCGATGCCGTGGGGCTGACGTCGACGTCCTCGGTTGCACATCAACTTCGCACGCTGGAGAAGAAAGGGTTTCTTCGGCGCGACCCGAACCGTCCGCGTGCGGTCGATGTCCGGTCCGCCGACGACATGGCGAAGCCGGCTGTGATCACCGACGTCGCCGGCTCGGACGCGCTGCCGGAGCCTACGTTCGTGCCCGTCCTGGGGCGCATCGCCGCCGGCGGGCCGATTCTGGCCGAGGAAGCCGTCGAGGACGTCTTCCCGCTGCCGCGCGAACTCGTGGGCGAAGGCGCCCTGTTCTTGCTCAAGGTCGTCGGTGAATCGATGGTCGATGCCGCGATCTGCGATGGCGACTGGGTGGTGATCCGTCAGCAGAACGTGGCCGACAACGGCGACATCGTCGCGGCGATGATCGACGGAGAAGCCACCGTCAAGACCTTCAAGCGCAGCGGCGGCCAGGTCTGGCTGATGCCGCACAACCCGGCGTTCGACCCGATTCCGGGCAACGACGCGGCCGTGCTGGGCAAGGTCGTCACGGTTATCCGCAAGATTTGACGTCGCCGCGCGGCCGGCGAGCTAGCCGGCCTTGTGGAACCCGTTCGCCTGCGCCATTTCCTCAGTAGCGAACCAGATTTCGGCAGGAGTGTCCTCGTATACGCCACTGTCGGGCATGTAGTACAGGCCGGAACTGGCGTTGGCCTTGACGGGATAACCATCGGGCACCCGGTAAGGGTCGTCCATCGGAAGATGGATTGCCAACTGCCCCGGCGCAATTCGCGGTATCGGCACCGCCGCAGTCACCTGAGAGTCATCGTCGTCGCCCGCGGCGTCCGTCGCCGCATGCCGTCCCCCGCTCGCATCGCCTCCGATCGGAATCCCGGTCGGATCCGTGTCGACATCGTCGGGATCTTCCTCGAAGTGCTCTTCGGCGTCGTGCTCATGCTCATCGTCGTCGAAGGCCGCGAATTCTTCGGGACTCTCGTGTTCGTCCTCCAGCAGCGCGTCGACCAAACTCTTGTGGTCGTCCGCCGGCATCCAGGCGCTCGAGGATTGACTGGGCAGACGCACCGTTCGTGGGCGCGGCGGCCGGTAGTCCTCGCCCAGGCTCGAAGACGCCAGGTCCGAATCGGCTTCCGGCGACCACTGCGAAACGGACTCGGTCGCGGCCTCGTAATTCGAGTCGTGCGAATCGGCCTCGTCGTGACGCTCATCATTTCGCGCCGCGGCCCGGCGCCGACCCGCGTATCGCGCCATCAGCGCCAGCAGGATGATCAGCAGCAGGGCGCCGGCACCGGCCAGCAACCACCACCAATGCCCGCTCAGCCAACTTGTCGCGGTGTGCGGCGACGCCGAATTCGCCGGCGTCTTCTGCCCCGGTATTTGGAGACCAACCAGCGCCGACGCCAAGTTCGCCGGCTGCGTGGTGAAGCTGTTCTTCGTCTTGCTCCACGCGATCTCGCCACCGGTGAACTTCTGCGTGACGAGGTCCTTGGCAATCGTCTGGTCACTTAACGGCGCGCCCAGTTTGCCGGTTGGCCCAAGGAGCTTGTCCCACGCAGCCTTGATTGGCCCGCGCACCACGTAGGCGCCGTGATCAATCGTCCAGAAGATCACCGGCTTGTCGTTGGCAGAGAACGCGCTGACCTTGCTGGCCGGCTTCAGACCGCCGTCGGCTTCGTTGGAGATCGGGTAGCCAAGGTCGCTCTTGGCCGGTCCCCCGAGCGCCTCGTATTTGGTCAAGATGTCGGTCTCGACGGCATTGGCGCCGGTGGCGGGGCTGAAAAAGATCTTGCCGCCGGTGAAGTTCTGGGCCAGCCCGTCGCCACCGATCGAGTATTGGTCACCCTGTTTGGCCCCGAGGGGGCCGGAAGCGCCACCCGCAGCGCGCCACGCTTGATTGATTTCCGCAGTCGGATCAACAGGCACCTGCAGACCGGCGAGCTGGCCGGCCAAGTTGGGCGGGACGGTGGTGAAAGCTTTTGTCAGCCGGTTCCACGACAGTTTGCCGCCGCTGAATGCCTGGGTCGCGAGCTCGCCGTCGTAAGTCTCGTCTCCGGTCGGGACTCCGAGTGCGCCACCTGAGCTGCCCAGCTTGTCCCACGCGGCGTTGATCGCACCGCGCACGACGAACGCGCCGTGGTCGGCGGTCCAGTAGATCAAGGGTTTGTCGCTAGCCGAGAACGTGCTAACCCGGCTGTCGGGTCCGGCTAAGCCGCGAACCTCGTTGGCGGTCGGAAAGCCGAGGTCGGAGGCCGCTGGGCCGCCCAGCGACTCGTACTTGTCGAGGATGGCGCCCATCATCGACCGCGGTCCCGTTGCCGGGGTGAAAAACATCTTGCCGTGCACGAAGTCCTGGGCGAACCCCTGGCCAGCGACGTAGCACTCACCCTGCTTGGCACCCAGATCCGACGTATCACCGCCGGCTTCCTTCCATGCCGCGGTGATCGCATTGTCGGCATCGCCGATGGGAGACGCGTGTGCGACCGGAGTCTGCAGCGCCACAAACGCGAGTGCGGCGGTCAGCGCCAACAATCCACGCGTTGAGCGCACGAAGGCACCCGATCGTCTTCGCTGCCTTGTCATCCCGCCCTCCCCGCGGCCACGCATCCCGAATCCTGGGCCCAGTGTCAACCACCCAGCTGCTCGCCACGACGCTGCTGCGGGCGACCGCACATGGGAAGTCATAGCAAGACCCTACGGTTTGCTCTTCGTGTCGACGCCGAATTGCGCTCCGCGAGGCCGGTTTGTGTCGCTTTCTGCTCGTTCGGCGTTTAGGTTACGGTCCCTCGATATCATCGTGCACGCCGCCGCAAGTTTGACCGGCAAATCGAGACTTGAACGAATTCGCGACATGTCGACCCGCCGCGAGGCTCGGGCCGCGACGCAAACACCTCCCACCGGTCGACCCGTCAGCCCGGCTGGCCGCCGAATGTCGGCGAGGGGATGTGATTCGGGTACAGCGGCTTTGCCGTTAGACGCCCAGGCTGCGCCCGATGATTTCCTTCATGATCTCGGTGGTGCCGCCGTAGATCGTCTGCACACGTGCATCGAGATACGCACGCGCAACTGGATATTCGCGCATGTAGCCGTAGCCGCCGTGGAGTTGCAGGCAGCGGTCGATCAGGTGTACCTGCTTCTCGGTGGCGTACCACTTGGCCATCGCCGCCTGTTCGACGGTGAGCTTCTCCTCCAGATGCAGGGCGACGAAGTTGTCGACCATGATCCGGACCACGGTGGCCTCGGTGGCCAGCTCGGCGAGTAAGAATCGGCTGTTCTGGAAACTGCCGACCGGCTTACCAAAGGCCTTGCGCTCCTTGGTGTATTGCAGCGTCTGCTCCAGCACCTGCTCCATCGCGGCGGCGGCCATGATCGCGATCGCGATCCGCTCCTGCGGAAGGTTCTGCATCAGGTAGATGAAGCCCTGGCCCTCGCTGCCGAGCAGATTCTCGACAGGCACCTCGACGTCGGTAAACGACAACTCGGCCGTGTCTTGAGCATCCAGACCGATCTTGTCCAGGTGCCGGCCGCGCTCGAATCCCTTCATTCCGCGCTCGACGGCCAGCAACGAAAAGCCTTGCGCGCCTTTGTCGGGATCGGTCTGAGCTACCACCAGCACCAGGTCGGAGTTAATCCCGTTGGTGATGAACGTCTTTGAGCCGTTGAGGACGTAGTGATCGCCCTTTTTGACGGCGCGGGTCTTGATGCCCTGCAAATCACTGCCGGTACCCGGTTCGGTCATTGCGATCGCAGTGATGATCTCGCCGGTGCAGAACTTCGGCAGCCAGCGCTGCTTTTGCTCCTCGTTGGCCAGGTTCAGCAGGTAGGGCGCGACGATGTCGTTGTGCAGCCCGAACCCGATGCCGCTGTAGCGGCCGTAAGTGGTCTCTTCGGTGATGATCGTGTTGTAACGGAAGTCGGAGTTGCCACCGCCGCCGTACTCCTCGGGGATGGACATCCCCAGAAAGCCCTGCTTGCCCGCCTCCAGCCATACGCCGCGGTCGACAATTTTCTCCTTTTCCCAGTCGTCGTGGTACGGCGCGACGTGGCGTTCGAGGAACGACCGGTACGACTCGCGGAACAGGTCGTGCTCGGGCTCGAACAGCGTGCGCTGGTATTTGACGGCGCTACCCATGAGATTTCCTCCGGCAGGTTGGGATCACTGTCGCCCAAGATATACCAACCGGATGGTTGGTAGGTCGGGGTGGCTGTCCGGGCCTAGAGTCGCGAGATGGACGACACGATCCTGGTGCAGGAACTCGGGCAACTGCTCGAGTTCTCCTACACCGACATGCTGTGTTACGCCGGCCCGTCTTCCCGGGCGGGCGTCGCCAGTGCGCTCAAGTTGCTCCAGCGGGCATTCGCCGCCCTGTCGCCAAATCACCCGCCACAGCGACGATCGATCGTGATTCGTGCGGCATTCGACGAGCCCGGGATCCGCGACGGGATCGAGGCGGTCACTCGAGCTGTCACCGACGGCCGCTACTGCATCGACCCCGGCCTGGTGCGCCTCGACCGGGGCCGCATATTGCCGGGTTTTGTCTTTCAGGCGACGGTCAACGGCCGCACGGCGATGCTGTTGATGCGCGACGGCTTTATCACGGACGAATTCTTCGAGTTGACTGCAAAACCCGTGCGCGACCAGGCCGACGAGTGGCATCTGGACGAGCTCAACATCCAGCTGGCGCGACACGTGTTAGCGACTTCCGCCGAGGGTGTCTACGAATTGCTCGACTAATCCGAAGTCGAATAGCGCTCGAATACCCCGTAGCCGGGGCTCCGGCGCTTTTGCAGTGTCCGGCAAACCCGTCGTGGTTGAGAACAACCTGAGGAAGAGTCGTTCGAATTGAACCGGCACGGAGCCTTGTCAGCGAACCGCCGAAATACGGCAAGATCAGGGGTTTCTACGCCACCGAAAATTTCTGACAGTATTCCGGCCGTTTTCTTTACTCGTTCACTTCCTAAGCGGTAACTTAATCTCACCTGAGAACATCAGGTGTCCTATGGGAGGACGGGGCCATGGCCGGTCGGCTCAGCAGCGTGGGGTTGAAAAGTGGCTGCGGTGACGTAATGGCAATCGAAATGACTCCGGTGGCAATCACGCCAGCAGCCCACATCGTTTCCGGGGAAGGGAAAACCATGCACGCAGCAACAAAGAGGCTCGCCATTGGAGCGGGGGCGCTCGCGGCCGCCGGACTGTTCGGTTCGTTGCCGTTCAACGGGTCAATGCTCGCCGATCAGGGTGTGCCAGTTCAGCACCATGACGTCGCGCTGGTGGACGTCACCGACGCGACGCTCCTGCTCGACGAGGCCACGCTGGACAATGCTCTCTGGAACGACGTCCTGGGACCGACCGGCGCCGAAGAACAGCTGTTCACCGCGCTGGCCAACGCGACAAGCACGGCCGAGGCGACCACGATTCTCGATGCCACCGGCGCGAGTCCGATCTACAGCGGTGACTTCAACGGCGCCGAGAGCCGGGCGTTTGAGGCGCTGTTTCTCGATGGCCTGGTCGCCCAGGACCAGGTGAACCAGCTCGTCGGTGTCACCGACACGGCGTCGCAGGCCGAGCTGCTGAACATCTTCACCACTGATTTCGTGCCGATCCCCGCCAGCACCGACCTGACCATCGGTGACCTCACTGCCGCCGTCGGCACGTCGGTCTTCGACACGGATCTGACGACGATCGCCAACGCGGACTATGCGCTCGCGGTGAGCGACTTCGAGGGGTACCTGACGGCGCTCGCCGGTGACGCCAGCGCTCTTGGCGAGATCAGCACCCTGCTCACCGACCTGAGCAACAGCTTCGGCGACCTGGGCACCAACCTCACCACCGACTTCTCCACCGTGCTCACCGACGTCACGACGCTTCTCGCCGGCGGTCTCGACCTCGGCAGCTTGGGCGACGGCGTGGGCAGCCTCGACGGCATCTTGGCCACTTTGCTCACCGATCTGGGCGCTAGCCTGTTCTAACGCCGCCAAACAGAAGCGCCGGAGCGGGGGGCTCCGGCGCTTTCTGTTGTCTGCAAAGGCTTTTCAGGTCGTCGAGTATTCGCGCAGTATCGCAGCCAGCGCGACCGGCACCCGCGCCTTGATGCGCGTCCCGTCGCCGATGTGCTCGGTCTCCTGAACCCGGCCTTCCGCGTGCACACGCGACACCAAGTCGCCACGGTCGTAGGGGATGACAACGTCGACCGCGGTGTCGGTCGGCGCTGCCAATTCGGTCATCCGTCGGCGCAGATTCTGGATCCCGTCACCGGTGCGCGCCGAAACGAACACCGCTCCAGGCAACGCGCGGCGCAGCTTGGCCAGCCCCAAATCGCTTGCGGCATCGGTCTTGTTGACCACAATCAGCTCCGGCGCCGGGCCACTGTGATGATCGGCGAATACGTCCGACATCACCTGGCGCACCGCGCTGATTTGTGCGAGTGGGTTGACGTCAGAGCCATCGACGACGTGCACGAGCAGGTCGGCGTCAACCACTTCCTCCAGCGTGGAGCGGAATGCCTCGACCAACTGGGTCGGCAGATGGCGCACGAAACCGACGGTGTCACTGATCACAAAGGATCGTCCGTCGTCGAATTCCCCACGGCGAGTGGTCGGATCGAGCGTGGCGAACAAGGCATCCTGCACCAGCACCCCAGCCCCGGTCAGCGCGTTCAGCAGACTGGATTTGCCCGCGTTGGTGTAGCCGACAATCGCGATCGACGGTGCCTCGCTCTGTCGCCGTCGACTGCGCTGCGTGTCGCGAATTTGCTTCATGTCGCGAATGTCGCGACGTAGCTTGGACATTCGCTCGCGGATGCGACGGCGATCGGTCTCGATCTTGGTTTCACCTGGGCCACGCAGACCCACCCCGCCGCCGCTACCGCCGGCCCGACCACCGGCCTGCCGCGACATCGACTCACCCCAACCACGCAGGCGCGGCAGCATGTATTCCATCTGCGCGAGCGACACCTGCGCCTTGCCTTCTCGGCTGGTGGCGTGCTGGGCGAAGATGTCCAGAATCAGCGCGGTGCGGTCGATGACCTTGACCTTGACGGCCTTCTCCAGCGCGGTCAACTGCGCCGGCGACAGCTCACCGTCGCAGATGACGGTATCGGCGCCGGTCGCCGATACCACGTCGCGCAACTCGGCGGCTTTACCCGAGCCGATGTAGGTCGAGGGGTCCGGCTTGCTGCGACGCTGGACCATCCCTTCAAGCACCTCCGAGCCCGCGGTCTCGGCCAGCGCGGCCAACTCGGCGAGGCTCGCATCGGCGTCGGCTGCACTGCCGTCGGTCCACACGCCGACCAGCACTACCCGCTCGAGTCGCAGCTGGCGGTACTCGACCTCGGAGATGTCGGTGAGTTCGGTGGACAGCCCGGCGACGCGGCGCAGCGCGGCGCGGTCGTCGAGCGCGAGGTCCCCAGTGCTCGGGGTGTCAGGAATGTTGGGATATGTCATAGGCAATGTCACATGGTGCCCGCACACGCGGCCGCACGCATCCGATTTAACGTAGCGCGCTTCGCCACCATTCCTCGCTGAGGTCGCCGCGAGCCACCAGCACTGAGGGGCCGCGTAGGTAACTGGACGCTTCGGTGACGGTGACGACGACGTCACCCCCGGGCACCCGCACGGTCAGGGTGCCCGTTGTCGCGCCGCCATGCGAGAGCGCGGCCACCGCCGCGGCGACGGTCCCTGTTCCGCAGGAACGGGTTTCACCCACTCCCCGCTCGTGCACCCGCATGCTCACCACACCGTCGCTCGGGGCGGTGAGGATCTCGACATTGACCCCGTCGGGAAACTGGCCGCGGTCGAAACTGACCGGCGCCGCCACGTCCAACTCCGCCAGGGTCTCGGCCGTCAGCGCGGAGTCGACACATGCCAGATGCGGGTTGCCGACATCGACGGCCAAGCCGTTGAAGGTCCGGCCGCCGACGACAGCTTGACCCGGACCGAGCCGGTTGGCCTTGCCCATGTCGACCCGGACGTCGGCGTTGGTCGCGTCGACGTGGTGCAGCACCACCGGCCGCGGTCCGGCCAACGAGCCGACGACGAACTCGTCGCGGGATTCCAGGTCAGCGACCCGCAGGTAGTGCGCGAAGACCCGCACGCCGTTGCCGCACATCTGGGCGATCGAGCCGTCGGCGTTGCGGTAGTCCATGTACCAGTCGTCGGGGTTCACGCCGTCGGGAATGCGCTCGAACACCCCGGCCGCCAGCGCGGCCTTGGCGGTGGTGACGCGCAGCACCCCGTCGGCACCGAGGCCGCGACGCCGATCGCACAACACCGACACCACGGCGGGCGTCAGCGTTAGCGCGGCATCGAGGTCATGCAGCACGACGAAGTCGTTCTGGGTGCCATGACCTTTCGCGAAGCGGATCACTCGCTCAGGATACGTGGCGCCACACCTCCCACGCGGCGTCGGCGTTATCGCCCCCGGCCGCCTCCAGCCAGTGAATCCGATGGTCGCGGCGAAACCAAGACCGCTGGCGGCGGACGTAGCGGCGCGTGCCGATGAAGGTCGGCTCGCGGGCGGCGTCGCCGCTACCGCCGGCGTCGAGGTCGTCGAGAACCTGCGCGTAACCCAGCGCTCGCGACGCGGTGACACCATCGCGCAGACCGTGATCGAGCAGACCAATCACCTCGTCGACCAGACCGTCATCGAACATCGTCTCGGTCCGCCGAGCCAGCCGCTGATCGAGAACTTCTGTCTCGCAATCCAATCCGATGATCGCGGTGTTCCATCGGGGCGTCCCGATCACCGGTGCCGATGCGGCGAACGGCTGACCAGTCAATTCCACCACCTCCAGCGCGCGCACGATGCGCCGGCCGTCGCTCGCCAGGATCGACGCCGCGGCGGCCGGATCGCGTTCGGCGAGCTCGGCATGCAACGCGCCCACTCCGACCTCGGCGAGCCGCTGCTCCCATTTCGCCCGCACCTCGGGATCGGTGGCGGGGAACGACCAGTCGTCCAGCAGCGATTGGATGTAGAGCATCGAGCCCCCCACCAGGATCGGAACGTTGCCGCGCGCCGCGATCGCCTCGATGTCGGCGGCGGCATCTCGTTGGTATCGCGCGACGGTCGCGGTCGCGGTGACGTCGAGGACGTCGAGCTGGTGGTGTGGGATGCCGTGGCGCTGTGCGACGGGAAGTTTCGCGGTGCCGATGTCCATGCCGCGGTAGAACTGCATCGCGTCGGCGTTGACGATCTCCGCCTCCCCACCGAGCCGGTCCGCAACGTCAAGAGCCAGTTGGGATTTGCCCGTTCCGGTCGGCCCGACGATGGCCAGCGGCCTCACGGCTGCCAGACGCCGGCGAAGTACCCGACGCCGTAGGGCGCCGCCCGGTGGAGCTCCTTGGCCGACCGCGGTACCGGCTCGGCCAGCCCGGCCAGCACACCGAACGCGACCCGGCCCCGGACCTGCGCCGGCAGCCGGGTCAGTGCCGAGAGATCGCCGCACGCCAGCGCGTCGTCCACGCCGCGCTGCACCTCGATGTCGGTGGGCTGGTATCCGCCGGGCGCGGCCGGGGTCAGCGTGTTGGCGCCGTCGGCGACCACCAGCACCCCGGTCGGCTCGGACCAACCGTCGATCTCGACGCGCAGTCGCCGGCCGAGCTCGACCGCGGCAAGCGGGTCGTGGCTGTCGGCGTAGACCCGCACCTCTGCCGTGGCGTCCGGTTGCGCCTGCGCGCGGACCCAGCCCGCGATCAAGCCGCACAGCGGCATCCAAGTCGGCGGTCCGCCGGCTCGCGACGAAAGCCGCACCTCGACGTCCGCGCCGTAACCGGCGAATGTTCCGACACTGTCCCGGCCCACGACACCGTCCACATCACCCACACCGACAACGATCCACTGCGGCGGCAGTGCGGCGGCAGCGGCGACCATCGCGGCGCGCAACTCCGCGAGCTCGTCGGCGGCCGCGCCGGCGAGCTCGGGAACCAGCACCGGCGCTGACGGGATGATCGAGATGGCGCTCAACACGCCATCAAAACTAACGGTCCGACACCGCCAGCAGTCGTCCGGTAGCAATGTCCTCGGCGTACTCCCGCACGCTCTCGGCCTCGCCGCGCGCCAGGGCAGCGGTCGCGACCACCGTCAACACGACGGCAATGACCAGCACAACCGCACGCTCCTCGCCGGGCTGCAGAGCCTCGCCGAGCACCGCGACGCCCAGCAGCGAGCCCGCCACCGGCTTCGCCACCGTCATAGTCGGCATCGAGGCGTTGAGCGGGCCTCCGCGGTATGCCGACTGCTGCAACACCATCCCCACGATGGCCGCGACGATGGACGCGTACAGCTCGGGGGCGGCGAGCAACGCCACAATGCCATCCTCGGCGGCCTCCGTGGCACCTTTGACCAGGACCGCGAACAGCCCCAGCGACGCCCCGGACACGGCCGCCAACAGCACTGCGCCGACCGCCCCGTTGGGCCACCTGCGCGCACCCAACAGACACAGGCCGAACAACGGACCCATCACGGCTGCAACGATCAGCCAGGTGTGCAGCGACGCCCGCGAGTACCCGGCGACCGGATTGCCGACGGTGACAACGACGGCCAATGAGCCGGCCAGCACCACTGCCCAGGCCCACTCCCAGCGGCTGACCGGCTGCCGGGTCATCCGGGCGTAAATCGGCAACGCGAACAACAACGCGGTCACCTGCAGCCCGGTCACCATGATCACGGATCCCAGGGTCAGCGCGGCGCCCTGCAGCACATAGTTGGCAATGGCCGCGAGCGCACCGATGCGCCAACTCCGGTTGCGCCAACACATCAGGAACAACGCGAAGTAACCCACCGGTTTGTCGGTGACCTCGTGGGCCGACCGCTGACGCTCCACGTTGCCGATCGCCGACGCCAGCGCGGCGGCCAGCGCCAGCGCTGCGGCGATCTCTGCCTTTGGCACGTCCTACCTCTTCGCTGCTCTTCGGGTGGGGTTAACGAATATTTCTCCGCCACGTTACTGACGATCGCTGTGAACCGCGCCCCGGCGCGTCGCGATTATCGATTTCGAGGGCAGTTCCTCAGGTATGACGACGTCCTGCCCGGTCCCCGCCGCAATGGTCGCCGCCTCACCTCGAGCCAAGCCGACCGTCGCGATCACCACCAGCAGCGCGGCGGCGAGCAGCGTCAACACCGTTGTGCCGCTGGCATTTAGCGTCTCGTTGAGCACCACGACCCCGAGCAGGGAGGCGACCACCGGCTTTGCGACCGTCACCGTCGGCAGCGCCGCGGTCAGCGCACCGGCGCGAAATGCCGACTGCTGGAAGATCATTCCCACCAGCGCGACCGGCAGCAGACAGTACGACTCAGGGGCGCCAAGAAAGGCGCCGAACCCCCCGGCGGCCGCCCCGACCGCACCCTTGGTCAGCACAGCGAACAGCGCCAGCGACGACCCGGCGACCACCGCCAGCAGGACGGGCGCAACAGTGCTGCGGGGCCAGACGCGCGCACCCAGCACACACAGCACCAGAACAGGGATCATCACCGCGGCCACCGCCAGCCAGCTTCCCAACGAACCGCGCGCGGTTCCGGCACGGGGCTCGCCGACGGCCACCAGGACCGCCAAGGCTACGGCGAGTAACACCGCCCAGGTCCACTCCCAGCGGGTCACCCGATGCTTGGCCAGCCGGGCGTAGATCGGCAAAGCGAACAGCAGCGACGTCACCTGCAGCGCCGTCACCAACATGACCGAGCCCAATGCCAGCGCGGCGGCCTGCAGGCTGTAGTTGGCGACGGCACCCATGCCGCCCACCCACCAGCGCGGGTCTCGCACCAACAGCCAGAACAATTCGAGGTGACCGACCTTTTTGTCAGTGACCTCCTGCGCCGACCGCTGGCGGATCACGTCGCCGATCGCGGACGCCAAAGCGGCGCACAGCGCAATCAGCGCCGCCCAGTCCGCATTCGACATCGTTTACCGCCCATTCATCTCCGGTTTCGTCGACCAGCCTAAGGGCGAGCGCCGGCCCGACGTCGGCCACGCGTGGTCACCGGCCAGATTTTGGGCATCCCGACGGCGCTGAGCGGCCAACTCAGGACGCTTCTCACGACAAGCTGCTTCAATACTGATGGGGTATCGAGTGCGTACCTCGTGTCGACGGCGCCGCTATGCGCGGCAGGTGTGCGGTCACTAACCGCACGGAGGGTAGGTAACGGCAGATCATGACGCCTGACGAGCCACACATCGAAACCCGGTCCGCCCCGCGGCCGGGACCGCGGCCAGGTCCCAAGCCGACCCCCCGTCCCCTCGCCCACCCGATTGTGTCAGTGCCGGCCAGCGACCCACACAAGTTCGGCCGCGTTGACGACGACGGCACGGTGTGGCTGATCAGCACAGCCGGTGAACGCGTGGTCGGCTCGTGGCAGGCGGGCGACACCGAAGCGGCATTCGCCCATTTCGGGCGGCGGTTCGACGACCTGAGCACGGAGATCGCGCTGCTCGAGGAGCGCTTGGCCGCAGGCACCGGGGATGCGCGCAAGATCAAAGCCACCGCGGCAGCGCTGGCTGAAACATTGCCGGACGCGAAAGTCCTTGGTGACATCGACGCGCTGGCCACCCGTCTCACCGCCATCGCCGAGCACGCCAGCGAAGCGGCCGCGGCCGACCGCACCCGTCGCGACGAGCACCGCGCGGCCCAGACGGCTCGCAAAGAGGCGCTGGCCGCCGAAGCCGAGGAATTGGCCAACAACTCGACGCAATGGAAGGTTGCGGGCGACCGGTTGCGCACGATTCTCGATGAATGGAAGACGATCAGCGGGTTGGACCGCAAAACCGACGATGCGCTGTGGAAGCGCTATTCGACGGCGCGCGAGACGTTCAACCGGCGTCGCGGCTCGCATTTCGCGGAGTTGGACCGCGACCGTGCGGGCGCCCGTGAGGCCAAGGAGAAGCTCTGCGTCAAGGCCGAGGCTCTCGTCGATTCGACGGACTGGGGCCCCACCAGCGCGGAATTCCGCAACTTGCTGGTCGAGTGGAAAGCCGCCGGTCGCGCAGCCCGCGACGTCGACGACGCGTTGTGGGCTCGCTTCAAAGGCGCGCAGGACACCTTTTTCAAGGCCCGCAACTCGGCCACCGCCGAGCGGGACGCGGAATTCACCGCGAACGCCACCGCGAAAGAGGCGCTGCTGTCCGAGGCCGAGAAGATCGACACCAGCAATCCCAAGGCGGCCGCGGCGGCACTGCGTGCGATCGGCGACAAGTGGGACGCGATCGGCAAGGTTCCGCGGGAGAAGTCGGCCGATCTCGAGCGGCGTTTGCGCGCCGTCGAGAAGAAGGTGCGCGACGCCGCCGAGCCATCCGGCCCCGACCCGGAGGCTCAGGCCCGTGCCGACCAATTCCGGGAGCGCGCCGAGCAATACGAACGTCAGGCCCAAAAGGCCGAGGCGGCCGGCCGCAGCAAGGAAGCCGAAGAGGCCAAGGCCAACGCCGAACAGTGGCGGCAGTGGGCTGACGCGGCAGCCGATGCGCTGACTCGCAGGCGCTAGCTCGAACCGCCCTGGCCGTTGGGCTCGGGGGGATGCGGCTCATCGAGGGTTTCTAGCAGCGTCCGCGCTTGGCGCTGCGCCGCCGATTGACGGCGCTGTTCCTCGGCGGCGAGTTGGACGATGGTCCGCGACCACACCACCCGCGCCCAGTGGAACGTCAACATGATGATGGCGATCCACGCCACGAATAGCCCGATGCCTGGGCCCGGGTGCCCAGACGCGACGGTCTGCCGCGACCAGATCGCAAGCAGCCCAGCGGCACTGGCCACCGCGGAACCCGCCAGCGCGATCCAGGCCAGGGCCCAACGGCGGGTCAGCAGCGCCAGCATCGAGAAACCGACACCGAAAACCAGAGCAAGCCAACTGAATACGCGCTGCGGTAAAGCGATCGCCGCATTGGGGGCGCCGCGGGTGGAGAACAGCACGTCCCAGCCGCGCACGTTTCCGGTATGCGGCAACACAAACGAACCGATCAGCACGAACACCAGGATGGCGACCACCAAAGCCCGTGTGCCCGGCTCGATTTCGCGGGCGATGCGACGTTCGGCCGCCTCGATGTCATCGCGGTAAGCGTCAAACGCGCCATCGTCGCCGCTCATCGCGCGCACCCCGGTGACTCTTCCTCAGCGACGGGTTGTCCAATGGCCGGCATGCCCAGGCTCAATGGTCTGGCTCCGTTGGGACGCCGGCCGGCGGCGTGGGCGTCTCCGGCGCGGGTGCGGCGGTAGCTGAGCAGACCATCGTCGGCGATGAGGTGATGCGGCGCAGCGCGGGTGACCGTGGTGGTGACGATGTCGCCCGGGCGCACGAGCTGCTCCCCCGGCGTGAAATGCACGAGGCGTCCGTCGCGTGCCCGTCCGCTCATCCGTGCGGTGCTGTTGTCTTTGCGGCCTTCGCCGGTGGCCACGAGAAGTTCGACAGTCCGACCGATCTGGTTGCGGTTTTCCTCCAGCGCGATCTCGTCCTGCAACGCGATGAGTCGGTCATAGCGTTCCTGCACAACGGCTTTCGGTACCTGGTTGTCGAGTTCGGCAGCGGGGGTGCCGGGCCGCTTGGAGTACTGGAAGGTGAAGGCGTTGGCGAAGCGGGCCTGCCGGACCACGTCGAGCGTGGCGGCGAAGTCCTCGTCGGTTTCCCCGGGGAAACCGACGATCAGGTCGGTGGTGATCGCGGCGTGCGGCATGGTCGCGCGCACGCGGTCGATGATGCCGAGGTAACGCTCGGCGCGGTAGGACCGGCGCATCGCGCGCAACATTCGGTCCGACCCGGACTGCAGCGGCATGTGCAGCGCCGGGCAGACGTTCGGCGTCTGGGCCATCGCCTCGATGACGTCGTCGGTGAACTCCGCGGGATGCGGTGAGGTGAAGCGCACCCGCTCCAGGCCGTCGACGCGACCGCACTCGGTCAGCAATTCGGCGAAGGCGCCGCGGTTGCGAGGCAGTTGCGGGTCAGCAAACGACACCCCGTAGGCGTTGACGTTTTGGCCCAGCAGCGTGACTTCCAGCACGCCGTCGGCGACCAGTGAGCGCACCTCGGCCAGGATGTCGTCGGGGCTGCGGTCCACCTCTTTACCGCGAAGGGACGGCACGATGCAGAACGTGCAGCTGTTGTTACACCCGACAGAGATGGAAACCCAAGCAGCGTAAGCTGATTCGCGCGCGGCCGGCAGCGATGAGGGGAACTCCTGCAGCGCCTCGGCGATTTCCACCTGGGCAACCTTGTTGTGACGGGCCCGTTCGAGCAGCGTGGGCAGCGAGCCGATGTTGTGCGTGCCGAAGACGACATCGACCCACGGCGCTTTACCCAGTACGGCGTCCCGGTCCTTCTGCGCCAGGCATCCGCCGACCGCGATCTGGAAGTCGGGGTTGCTTCGCTTGCGCGGGGCCAGATGGCTGATGTTCCCGTACAGCTTGTTGTCGGCGTTCTCCCGCACCGCGCAGGTGTTGAACACCACGACATCCGCGTCGTCGCCGGTGGGCGCCCGTCGGTAGCCCGCCGCTTCGAGTAGACCGGCCAGCCGCTCGGAATCGTGGACGTTCATCTGACATCCGTAGGTGCGAACCTCGTAGGTACGCTGCGCCGGCAGCGGCGCCGCGGCGGGCGCTGCGTCGGGTACCACCGTCGAAGTCACTGGGCCATGGTACGGCGAGGTGAGACTGTGGCGTTCGGCCGACCTAGACGCGCCGGCGCTCGCGCTCGCCCGCCAGCTCGACGCTGACCACGTCGAAGGCCATGCTCTGACTGAAGCCGCGGCGCGCGAGCATGCCCACGAGTCGACGGGTGACCCGCGCATCGGTGGCCTCATCGCTGAGACTTTCGCGTCGGAGCTTCTTGCGGACCAGCTCCTCGGCTCGGGCCCGCTCGGCGACGGGATCGATGCCACCGAGCACCGAGGTGATCACGTCTTTGTCGACGCCCTTGGTCTGCAGCTCAGCAGCCAAGGCGCGCTTGCCTTTTCCCGCGTTGGCCAGCCGCGAGTGCACCCACTGTTCGGCGAAGTCCGCGTCGTCCACCAGCCCGACGTCGGCCAACCGATCCAGCACCTGGGTGCTGACATCGTCGGGATAGCCGCGCTTGGCCAGCTGGCCCGCCAGTTCGGCGCGGGTACGCGCCCTCGCGGTGAGCAGACGCAGGCACAACGCCCGCGCCTGCTCCTCGCGAGATGACTCAGAAGTCGACGGGAGCGGGGAGGGGCTCGACATTGGCGGCCTCATCGGTCAGCACGGCACCGATGCCGAGCTTCTCCTTGATCTTCTTCTCGATCTCGTTGGCCACGTCGACGTTCTCCAGCAGGAAGTTGCGGGCGTTCTCCTTGCCCTGCCCCAGCTGCTCGCCCTCGTAGGTGAACCACGACCCGGACTTGCGGACAAAGCCCTGATCCACACCCATGTCGATCAGCGAGCCTTCGCGGCTGATGCCACGGCCGTAGAGGATGTCGAATTCGGCCTGCTTGAACGGCGGCGAGACCTTGTTCTTGACGACCTTGACCCGGGTGCGGTTACCGACCGCGTCGGTGCCGTCCTTCAGCGTCTCGATCCGTCGTACGTCCAGACGCACCGACGAGTAGAACTTCAACGCCTTTCCACCCGTGGTCGTCTCGGGCGAGCCGAACATCACGCCGATCTTCTCGCGAAGCTGGTTGATGAAGATCGCCGTCGTACCCGAATTGCTCAGTGCACCAGTAATCTTCCGCAGCGCCTGGCTCATCAGCCGGGCCTGCAGACCCACGTGACTGTCGCCCATCTCGCCTTCGATCTCCGCGCGCGGCACCAGTGCGGCCACCGAGTCGACGACCAGGATGTCCAGCGCACCCGAGCGGATCAGCATGTCCGCGATCTCGAGGGCTTGCTCACCGGTGTCCGGCTGGCTGACCAGCAGCGAATCGGTGTCGACCCCCAGCTTGTGGGCGTAGTCGGGATCCAGCGCGTGCTCGGCATCGATGAACGCCGCGATGCCACCGGCGGCCTGCGCGTTGGCCACCGCGTGCAGAGCGACGGTGGTCTTACCCGACGACTCCGGGCCGTAGATCTCGACGATGCGGCCACGCGGCAGCCCGCCGATGCCCAGTGCCACGTCCAGCGCGATCGATCCGGTCGGGATGACCGAGATCGGTTGACGCACTTCGTCTCCGAGGCGCATCACCGAACCTTTGCCGTGACTCTTCTCGATTTGGGCCATCGCCAGTTCGAGGGCCTTTTCGCGATCTGGGGCTTGTGCCATGGTGCTACCTCTCGGTGTAGTCGTTGTTCGGTCTGACCGGTGTTGGTCGATTGGCCGTGACGTTAAAGCAGCCCTCCGACAAGTCGGCATCTGTCGAACGATCACCACAGTAGCGAACAGGTGTTCGAAAGCAAGCAGGCGCGCCGCTTCGCGTGTCGTGCCCGAGGCCTTCAGAAGTACGTCGTCACCGAAGCTTCGACAGCTCGGCCACCGCCGAACGTGCTAACGAAAGCCTGGTCTTTTTCACCACTGCTCGCGGGGTACGTCGAAGTCGACGCACAGCGCCCGCCACACGTCGCGCGGGTCGACCCCGTCCTCGATCGCCTGCGCGGCAGTGCGCCCGCCGAGTCCGCTCAGCACGTGGTCGGCCAACACCGAGGCGCCATAGGTCGCACCGAATCGCAGGGTGATCCGCTCATTGAATTCTGTGAGACGCACCCCGCCAAGCTACCTATCCGGCGCATGCCAGCGCCTGATGGCACACCTGCACCGGGTCCGCCACGTCGGCGGCGCCGGCCGCAGCACGTTGCGCGGCGGCGCGGTAACCGGGGGCCGTCAGCACGTCGGCGACAGCGCCGGCGAGCGCGTCGCCGGTCAGCGGCCGCACCAGTCGCCCGCTGCCTTGGCGCGCCACCCGGTTGGCGATCTCCCACTGGTCACCACCACCGGGGACCACCACCAGCGGCACCCCGGCCAGCAGAGTCTTGGCCACGATGCCGTGTCCGCCGCCGCAGATCATCAGGTCGGCGTGAGCGAGCAGTTCGTCTTGCCGGCCCAGCCCGGCCATCGCCCACGGCGGCAAACGCAGCTCCGGACCATGCAGGCGCGAGATCACCAGCCGCACACCGAGGGGCGCCAAGCTGTCCAGGGCGGTTTCGGCCATTCCGGTGGTCCCGGTCGTCGCGGTCGACGGGGCGACCACCACCAGCGGCCCCGAACCCGCCGGGATCGGCAACGTCTGCTCGGTCGGCTCGAAGTGCAACGGACCCACCACGACGGCTTCGGCCGGCCAGTCCGGGCGCGGCACCTCCAGCGCCGGCAGCGTTGCGATCAGCATCCGCAGCGGCCCGGGATCGATTGCCGGCAAACCGATTTCAGTGCGGACCTGTTGGCGTTGGCGGTCACCGAACCGCAGGGACCGCGCGGTCAACGCGCGCATCGTGGCGTCGCGCAACCGACCACGGACTCCGGTACCCGGTGCCAGTCCGCTCCCGACCGGCGGCAGTCCCTTGGACGGCCGGTACAGCGGATGCGGGTCGAGCTCGATCCACGGGATGTCCAGCAGCTCGGCCGCCATCCCACCGCACGCGGTGATCACGTCGGATACCACCAGATCCAGCCCCAAAGCCTGGAGCTGCGGCCGATTCAGCACTGCCATCCGGGCCGCGCGCTGATGAATCTTGGCTCCGGCATCGCTGTCGTCGTCATCCTGGGTCGGGTCGAGCCCGGCCAGTTCGACGGCGTCGACGCCCGCGGCGCGAGCGGAGTCGAGCCATTCGGCCCCGGTCAGCAGCGTGGGTGCGTCACCGGCCGCCAGAAAGCGCTGACACAAAGCGATCGCCGGAAACGAATGGCCGGGATCCGGCCCGGCCACCACCGCCACTCGCATCGCCCTACCCTGTCACAACGACTGGTTAGGCTAGGGACCATGACCGAGCAGACTCTCGAGAACACCCGCACTGTCGAGGTTTTCCTGCATGCGCTGCAGGAGGCCGACCTTGACACCGCCGGCGCCGCGCTCGCCGAAAATCTGGTGTACCAGAACGTCGGCCTACCAACGATTCATGGCCGGCGCCGCGCCATGAAGCTGTTCAGCTCGTTGGGCGGCGGCAGCGCCTTCGAGGTGAAGATCCACCGGATCGCCGCCGACGGCGCCGCGGTGCTCACCGAGCGCACCGATGCGCTGATCTTCGGCCCGCTGCGCCTGCAGTTCTGGGTGTGCGGGGTCTTCGAGGTCCACGATGGACAGATCACGTTGTGGCGGGATTACTTCGACTTCTTCGACATGTTCAAAGCGACCCTGCGCGGCCTTGCCGGCCTGGTGGTCCCGTCGCTGCGGGCATCGCTGTAACGATGTCTGACAACCGCGCACGGCCAAACGCTTTTCAGTTCCTCCGGTACTGCTGCGGCCGCCGATTGCCCGACTCGATGCGGGATTGGGTGCGCAACGATTTGGCCGGTAAGGGCGCGACGGGCCGGATGATGCGACGGGTCGCCGTTCCGGCGGTGCTAGTGCTTGCCCCGTTCTGGCTGATCCCGACGACGCTCGACGTGCATATGGGCATGACGCTGCCGATCCTGATCCCGTTCGTGTACTTCTCCCACGCGCTGAACAAGGTGTGGCGCAGGCACATGCTGCAGGTACACGGCCTCGACCCGAATCTGGTCGACGCCCGCCGCAGTAAGCGTGAGGAGCAGATGCGTCAGTCTTACATCGAGCGCTACGGCCCGCGCGACTAGTCGACAGTCAGGCCTGGCGCGGAATACCGCCGAGTTCGTCGAACGCCTGCGACCAGCCGACTAGACGATCGGTGGCGCCGGCCAGTTCATCGCGGTAGCGCTGTCGTGAGACCCCCGGCGCGGCGCCGCAATCCGCGTTCGCCGATGACACCAGTTGCGCAGCGGCAGTGACCATTTCGTTGTACTGGCGTACGCCGGCGGTCAATTGCGCCGTCAAGGCATTGATCGTGGGCGCCAGGTACGAGCGGGACCCAGGAGTGCCATTCGCCGCCCGCTCCATCGACACCACCTCGGCAGCGGTGGCCGCCATGGCGGCCGAGCTTTTCTTGGCCGCCGTCGTCAAGTCACGAATCTCGGTGTCGGGCAACATGTTGCCGCGCTCCATGACACCGAGCAACGAAAAAAAGCCGCGCTCCGAAGCACCGAGCGCATACATGACCGGCCGCGCCGCCGAACTCAGGGGTGGCAGGCGCCGGATATTGGTGGGCCGGTGGGGCGGCAGCGGATCGGCCTTGAGCCAGTGGTAGCGGATCAGCAGCAGGGTCGCGGTCATCGCCTGCGCGACAGCGACCGCCCCGGTGATCTCGAGCAGGAGCGCGAACCATCCCCACGCTGCGAGGATCGCGGTGACTACCCCCCAGAACACGGTCCCGGCGGCAAAGATCAAACCCCAGCGCAGCGCGCGGCGTCGCCGCCGCAGCTGCCTTTCGCGGGGATCGGTTGCGGCGCTGATCTTTTGGAACACCAGCTCGGAGAGATCGCTCGCCGTGTCGAGGCCGCGCAGCAACAGCGTCCGCCATGCCCCGCTGCGCCCCGACTGTACTGCCATCGCCTGTGTGTCCCTACTGACCCAGGGGTCTCTCGGTCGGCGCGGACTGCGGTGCCGTCGCCGGGGTGGCGGGTGCAGCCGCCGGATCAGCGGTCGCGCCGCCGGCCGACCCGCCCGTCGGCAAAGCCTCGCCGCGCATCGACGCCCGGATCTGCTCGAGGCGCGAGTGCCCGGCCATCTCGACACCGGCCTGCTCGACCTCGAGCATCCGGCCCTGCACAGAATTCTGGGCCAGCTCGGCCTGGCCCAGCGCGTTGGCGTACCGGCGTTCGATCTTGTCGCGAACCTCTTCGAGGTTCGGGGTGGTGCCAGGCGCGGCGATCTCGCTCATCGATCGCAGCGACTTGCTGACCTGCTCTTGCATCTTGGCCTGCTCGAGCTGGCTGAGCAGCTTGGTGCGCTCGGCGACCTTCTGCTGCAGCACCATAGCGTTCTGTTCGACGGCCTTCTTGGCCTGCGCGGCCGCGCCGAGTGCCTGGTCGTGCAGCACCTTGAGGTCTTCCACGCTTTGTTCGGCGGTCACCAGCTGCGCGGCGAACGCCTCGGCGGCGTTGTTGTACTCGGTGGCTTTGGCGGTGTCGCCGGCGGCGGTGGCCTGGTCGGCCAGCGTGACCGCTTGGCGAACGTTGACCTGAAGCTTTTCGATGTCGGCGAGCTGACGGTTGAGCCGCATCTCGAGCTGGCGCTGATTGCCGATCACCTGTGCGGCTTGCTGGGTCAGCGCTTGGTGCTGGCGCTGCGCTTCTTCGATGGCCTGCTGAATCTGCACTTTGGGGTCGGCGTGCTCGTCAATCTTGGAATTGAACAGCGCCATGACGTACTTCCACGCTTTGACGAACGGATTGGCCATCAGTGAGCTCCGCCTTCGTGTGTTGATCTCTGCCGTCAGGGCCAACCTATCGTCTCCGTCGCGATTGCCCCACCCTTGCTCGTCGCGCTAGGCGATCGCGAGCGAGACGACCGGCGGGATGACGACCTTGGTGCTGGCGTCGATGTTGGCCGCAGTCGGCAGCTCGGTCTTAGCCGGCACGTGCGCCGGCTCCTGAAGAGCTAAGTGTTCGCTGGCCTCGGTGAGCAGCCGCGACAGCGGCACATCCAGCGCGTCGCAGATCGCGCCGAGCAGCTCGCTGGAGGCTTCCTTTCGACCGCGTTCGACCTCGGAGAGGTATCCAAGGCTCACCCGTGCGCTGTCGGACACCTGACGCAGCGTCCGGCCTTGCATAATGCGGGCCTGCCGCAGTACGTCGCCGAGAACCTCGCGCAGCAATGACGGCATCGCGCTCTCCTCACGTCCGGTCAACTTGGGGGTTCATCAGGTCAACGCGCGCGGCGCGGCCATTGGTTCCCCGACCCAGATTAATTCGGCCGGCCGCCATCCGTCCCTGCTCAAGACGCCGCGACGAGCGCCCGCAACCGGCTGATCGATTCCCGTACCGCCGCGAGCCGGATGTCCCAACGCGTTCCGGACAACCGCAGCTCGACCACGTCGGTGTCGACCGGACCGGCCAGGCCCAGAAAGACCGTGCCCACCTCATGCCCGCCGTGCGACTCGGGGCCGGCGACGCCGGTCAACCCGATACCCCAGGTTGCCTCGCAGCGCTGGCGTGCGCCGACTGCCAGCGCCCGCGCCGTCGGGGCCGCGACCGGTCCGACCTCCTCGAGAATCTGCGGCGCCACACCGGCCAGCAGGATCTTGGTGCGCTCGGTATAGGTGACCAGGCCGCCGCGCAGGACCACACTGGCGCCGGGCACACCGGCCAGCGTCGCCGCGAGCAGGCCGGCGGTCAACGACTCGGCCGTCGCGATGCTCTGGTTGCGGACCGTCAGATCCGCGACCAGCGCACGTGCGTCCTCAGTCAGCAGCGGGTCGTCCACGGGAATCTCTGACGGCCGAGACCACGTAGTCCAGCCCGGTCAACAAGGTCAGCACGATCGCCGCCGCCATCATCACCCAGGCGGCCATCAGCCACGCCCCGGATACCGGCAACACGAACAGTCCGATCGCGACGGCTTGGACGAGGGTTTTGAGTTTGCCGCCGCGGCTGGCGGGGATGACGCCGTGGCGCAGCATTACGAAGCGCAGCACGGTGATTCCGACCTCACGGGCCAGGATGACCCCCGTCACCCACCAGTGCAGGTCGCCGAGCATTGACAGCCCGATCAACGCCGCGCCGATCAAGGTCTTATCCGCGATCGGGTCGGCCATCGTGCCGAACTCGGTCACCATGCCGTAGTTGCGTGCCAGCGCGCCGTCCAAGCGGTCGGTGATGACCGCGACGACGAACACCACGAAAGCGATGATGCGGCTGGGGGTTTCGTGGCCATTGCCGGCGAACAACGCCAACAGGAACACCGGCACCAAGACCAGCCGGAGCAGCGTCAGGACATTAGCGAGGTTGGTGACGCGAACACGCGGGACCACCGGACCTGACTGAGGCTGCCCCGACACGGCAATAGAATATCCGTTACCGGCCGGCCCAGGCCGATTGCCCGCTCCTCCCCTGCGCGCCACATGCTCCGCATCGTCGCCGGGCGGGTCAAAGCCGATACTCTCCAATTCGTGAACGCAGCCAGCGGACCACCGGCCGACGGGCCGACGATCCGGCGCGCGCGCACCTCGGACGTGCCGCTGATCAAGCAACTCGTCGACACCTATGCCGGCAAGATCCTGCTCGAAAAGAACCTGGTGACGCTGTACGAGTCCGTCCAGGAGTTCTGGGTCGCCGAGCAGCACGGTGCCGTGATCGGGTGCGGCGCCCTGCACGTGCTGTGGGCCGATCTCGGCGAGGTCCGCACGGTGGCGGTCGACCCGTCGGTGACGGGCCGCGGCATCGGTCACGCCATCGTGGACCAGCTTTTGCGGGTGGCGCGCGAGCTGGACCTACAGCGGCTGTTCGTGCTGACCTTCGAGACCGAGTTCTTCGGCCGGCACGGCTTCACCGAGATCGAGGGCACCCCGGTCACGCCGGAGGTGTTCGAGGAGATGCGGCGCTCCTACGACATCGGTGTCGCCGAATTCCTCGACCTGAGCTACGTCAAGCCGAACACGTTGGGCAACTCGCGGATGCTGCTGGTGCTTTAGCCCCCGGAGCCGAAACTGCGGCCCGCCGCGATTACGAGGTCGAGCCGGCGGCTGGGCGCAGCCTCGATACGTGTTGACCTCGTCGCACGCTCACTAGTCCTCGCCGTCGTGGTCGGATCCGTCGGCGCCTGCGCCGCCACGGATCAGCATCAGGGTGCCGGCCAAGTCTTCGGGCTTGACCAATACTTCGCGCGCCTTGGAACCCTCACTGGGGCCGACGATTTCGCGGGTCTCCATCAGGTCCATCAGTCGCCCGGCCTTGGCGAACCCGACTCGCAGTTTGCGCTGCAGCATCGACGTCGAGCCGAACTGAGAAGACACCACCAGTTCGACGGCTTGCAGGAAGACGTCCATGTCGTCGCCGATGTCGGCGTCGACGTCCTTGCGCTCGCCGCTGGGCTTCGCCGCGGTGACCCCGTCGGTGTATTCGGGCTCGGCCTGGTCTTTGCAGGCGGTGACGACGGCGTGGATCTCCTCGTCGGTGATGTAGGCGCCCTGCAGGCGTCGCGGCTTGCTCGCGCCCATCGGCAGGAACAGCCCGTCGCCCATGCCGATCAACTTCTCGGCGCCAGCCTGGTCCAGAATCACTCGGCTGTCGGTCAGCGACGACGTGGCGAAGGCCAGTCGCGACGGCACATTGGTCTTGATCAAGCCGGTTACCACGTCGACCGACGGTCGCTGAGTGGCCAGCACCAGGTGAATGCCTGCGGCACGGGCCTTTTGGGTGATCCGCACGATGGCGTCCTCGACATCGCGCGGCGCGGTCATCATCAGGTCGGCCAGCTCGTCGACGATCGCCACCACGTATGGGTACGGGCGGTATTCGCGTTGGCTACCCAGCGGCGCGGTGATCTCGCCGCTACGCACCTTGGCGTTGAAGTCGTCGATGTGGCGCACCCGGGAGGCCTGCATGTCCTGGTAGCGCTGCTCCATCTCCTCGACCAGCCACGCCAGCGCCGCCGCCGCTTTCTTGGGCTGGGTGATGATCGGCGTGATCAGGTGCGGAATGCCTTCATACGGCGTCAGTTCCACCATTTTCGGGTCGATCAGGATCATCCTGACCTCCTCGGGAGTGGCACGGGCCAGCAGCGAAACCAGCATCGAGTTGACGAAGCTGGACTTACCTGAACCGGTGGAACCGGCGACCAGCAAGTGCGGCATCTTGGCGAGGTTGGCCGAAATGAAGTCGCCTTCGATGTCCTTGCCCAGGCCGATCACCAACGGGTGATGGTCGCGACGGGTCGATGGCGCGGCGAGAACGTCGGCCAGGCGCACCATTTCGCGGTCGGTGTTGGGCACCTCGATGCCAACCGCGGACTTGCCCGGGATCGGCGCCAGCATCCGGACGCTCTCGGTGGCCACCGCGTAAGCGATGTTCTTCTGCAGCGCGGTGATCTTCTCCACCTTGACGCCCGGGCCGAGTTCGACCTCGTACCGCGTGACGGTCGGTCCGCGGGTGAAGCCGGTGACCGCGGCGTCGACCTTGAACTGCTGCAGTACCGACGTGATCGAGTCGGCCATCTGGTCGTTGGCGGCGCTGCGCTTCTTCGGCGGATCGCCCGCGACCAGCAGGTTCAGCGACGGCAGCGTGTAGGGGCCATCGACAACGCGGTCGAGCACCAAGGTGTCTTGCTTTGCAGCGGCTTTGGGCTCCTTCTTGCGGCTGCGTGATACCGCCGGCTCCGGCACGGTTGGGCTGTCGTCCGGCGCGACCGGCTCGGCGCTGGTCGGCCAGGCCTGTGCTGCTTCGACGTCGTCATAGGCCGACGCCTCGTCGTAGTAGCCGTCGGAGAAGTCATCAGCGACATCGTCTTCGGCGTCCGGCTGGTCGTAGTAGTCGTCGTCGCCGTCGCGGTAATCGAACATCCGGGTGCCGAACATCGACCGTAACGTGTCGGGCACCTCACGAATGGTGGTGCCCGTCAACAACAGCAGGCCGAACAGCGTGCCGATGAAAAGCAGCGGCGCGCTGATCCAAGCGGTCAGTCCTTCGGAGAGCGGTCCCCCGATCGCGAAGCCGATGAATCCCGCGGCGTGTGCGCGTCCGGGCGGAGTGTTGGGCGAACCCGCCCACAAGTGCCACAGCCCCAGCACGGGCAGCGCGGTCATCGTCGCGCCGAGCACCAGCCGCGGCCGTGCCTCAGGGTTCGGCTCGGTGCGCATGAACAACAGCGCGACCGCCGCCATCACTAGCGGCAGCACCACCACGGCCGACCCGATGAAAATCCGGATTCCCGAGTCGACCCACGCGCCGACCGGACGGGCCGCGTCAAACCACGAACTCGCGGCGACGATCACCGCGACGCCCAACAGCGCCAGCGCCAGTCCATCCCGACGGTGACCCGGATCAATGTCCCGAGCCCGGCCCACCGACCGGGCGGTGCTCCCGGTCCCCTTGGCCAGCATCAGCCAGGTCGCGCGGACCGCCCGACCCGCGGTCAGGCTCGCGCTGGCCACCACACCATGCTGATGCCGCCGGGCCGGCCGACGGCCGGCCGGCGCGGGCCGACGGGCCGGCTTCTTTCGTGGTTGCGCCGATCGGGAACCGCCCCGCGGAGCCGCCTTTGACCTGCTCTTTCGAGCCCCGGTCCGCGCGACAGTCTTGCTAGCCATACCGGCTAGCCTAATAGCAAAAACACCATCTGCACCATCCGCCACACTGGTTACCTGGCCGTGACCGTTTAACCGCCGGTTCAGCGGCCGAGTCGGCTGAGTAGGGTGACATGCGTCACCCAGCAATTCGCTGCTCAGAAGCCTGCAGGAGGCCCAGATGCCCGTTGTCGTTGTCGCCACCCTGACCGTCAAACCCGACTCGGTCGACACCGCCCGCAAGATCCTCACCGATTCAGTGGAGGAGGTTCACAACGAGCCGGGTTGTCAGCTCTACTCCTTGCACCAGACCGGCGAGACGTTCGTCTTCGTCGAGCAGTGGGCTGACGAGGACGCACTCAAGACCCACAGCACCGCGCCGGCCGTCGGCAAGATGTTCGGTGCGATCGGCGAGCACCTGGACGGCGCACCGGACATCAAGATGCTGCAGCCCATTCCGGCAGGCAGTTCGGAGCAGGGAACTCTGCGCCACTGATGGTCGTGACACCGGACGGACCCCTGGCCGGCAAGGTCGCCTTCATCACGGGGGCGGCCCGCGGCCAGGGGCGCGCACACGCCGTTCGCCTCGCGGCAGATGGTGCCCACATCATCGCGGTCGACCTGTGCGACCAGATCGCCAGCGTCCCCTATCCGCTGGCGACTGAGGACGACCTTGCGGCCACCGTCAAGCTGGTCGAGGACACCGGGTCCCGAATCGTGGCCGCTCGTGGTGACGTTCGGGACCGATCGTCGCTGTCCTCCGCGCTGCAGCACGGCCTCGACGAGTTCGGCCGCCTCGACATCGTCGTAGCCAACGCCGGCATCGCTCCCATGCAGTCCGGTGACGATGGCTGGAACGACGTCATCGATGTCAACCTCACCGGCGTGTACAACACCATCAAGGTCTCGATTCCGACCATGGTCAAACAACAGACCGGCGGATCGATCGTGTTGATCAGTTCGTCAGCCGGGCTGGCGGGAGTCGGCAGCCCCGACGCCGGCTCGGTCGGTTACGCCGCCGCGAAGCACGGCGTCGTGGGCCTGATGCGGATCTACGCGAATCTGCTTGCCCAACAATATATTCGCGTGAATTCGATTCACCCCTCAGGTGTCGAGACACCGATGATCAACAACGAGTTCACCCGGGGGTGGCTGGCGAAGATGGCCGCCGCGACGGACACGCCGGGGGCCATGGGCAATGCCATGCCGGTGGAAACACTGGACCCCGAAGACATCGCCAACGCCGTGGCGTGGCTGGTGTCTGATCAGGCTCGCTACGTCACCGGTGTGACCCTCCCCGTCGATGCAGGCTTCCTGAACAAATAGCGGCGATGCCCCGAAACCCGGCGGCGGGAACAGCTTTCGGCCCGATCATGCTGATGACCGTTGCCGCGATGGAGCGTGCGGGGCCGGGGCAGTGGGCCGGCTTGAGGCTGCCGCAAGCGCTGCATCGTCGACACGCCGCGATGTGGGCGTTCCCACTTCGCGACCGCCGGCAGGGCCATACTCGACGCGTGGCCAGCGACGAGGCTGTCCCGCTACCGGGAATACCGCCGGGGGCTTGTACCGAACCGGCGTACCGCTACCTGTCAACGCATCAGGCAGCAGTACTCGATGCCGCTACTCGCCGTTTGGATTTCGGCCCGTGTGACGACCCGGACGACCATTGGGTGATCATCTACGTCGACCGGTTGCTGTCGGTGTTCAACGTTGCGCCCGGTGGTCTGTACGCGGTGGGATCGCTGCGCCAACGAGTCGCCGAACTGCGCAATCAGTACACCGGCGGGATCGCTCTGCTCGACCAGATGGCCGGCGGCGACTTCACCGAGGCGCCGCCGTTGCGTCAGCAGCTGATTCTGGCGCGCAGTCAAGTGGCCGCATTCGTCGGAATGTTGTTCGGCCACATCGTCGAAGCGATGGGCCTGATGGACGCCGAGGTCAGATTTCGATGACGGTGGGCACGATCATCGGCTGGCGACGGTAGGTCTCCCCCACCCATTTGCCGACCGTCCGGCGTACTGCCTGCGCGATCCGGGCCGGGTCCGTGACGGTCTGCGCCACAAGCGATTCCAGCTCGGCTTCGACCAGGCGGACGGCGGGTTCCAGTGCCTTGGGGTCTTCGGAGAAGCCTCGCGAATGCAGCTGCGGCGCCGCCACCGGCTGACCGGTTTCGCGCCGCACCACCACGGTGACCGCAACAAAACCGGACGACAGGATGAGCCGCTCTCCCAGCGTGGTGTCGCCCACGTCGCCGGTGATCGAGCCGTCGACGAACATCTTGCCGACTGGCACGGCGCCGGCGATCCTAGCCGCGCCGCCCACCAGGTCGACGCTAACCCCATTCTCGGCCAACACTATCGATTCCTCGGGCACGCCGGTGCTGGCGGCGAGCTTGGCATTCGCCCGCAACATGCGCCAGGTGCCGTGCACCGGCATGACGTTGCGCGGGCGGATCCCGTTGTAGAGGAACAGCAGCTCACCCGAGTAAGCGTGTCCTGAAACATGCACGCGAGCTTGCTGATTGGTGACGACGCGCGCGCCGATCTTGGCCAGCTCGTCGATCACACCGTAGACGGCTTCTTCGTTGCCTGGAATCAGCGATGACGACAGGATGATCAGGTCGCCGGCGGTCAACGTGATGCTGCGATGCTCACCGCGCGACATCCGCGACAGGGCTGCCATCGGTTCGCCCTGCGTGCCGGTGGTGACCAGCACGACCTGCTCGGGCGCCATCATCTCGGCCGCGCCGATGTCGACGAGATCGGACTCGTCCACCTTCAGGAAGCCGAGGTCGCGCGCGATGCCCATGTTGCGGACCATCGAGCGGCCGACGAACGACACCCGCCGCCCCAGCGCCACCGAGGCGTCGATAATCTGTTGCACCCGATCGACATTGGAGGCGAAGCACGCAACGATCACGCGTCCCTCCGCGCCGCGGATCAGCCGATGCAGCGACGGACCGATCTCGCTCTCCGATGGCCCGACACCGGGGATCTCGGCGTTGGTCGAGTCACATAGGAACAGGTCCACGCCGGCATCGCCCAGCCTCGACATGCCCGGCAGATCGGTGGGGCGGCCGTCGAGCGGCAACTGATCGAGTTTGATGTCGCCGGTGTGCAGGACGGTGCCGGCGCCCGAGCGCACCGCGATGGCCAGCGCGTCAGGGATCGAATGGTTGACGGCGAAGTATTCGCATTCGAACACTCCGTGGGTGGTGCGCATCCCCTCGGCCACTTCGATGAACACCGGCTTGACCCGGTGCTCACGGCATTTCGCGGCCACCAACGCCAGGGTGAACTTCGATCCGACGACTGGAATGTCGGGGCGCATCTTGAGCAGGAACGGAATCGCCCCGATGTGGTCTTCGTGCGCATGGGTGAGTACCAATGCCTCGACATCATCGAGCCGGTGCTCGATATGACGAAGGTCGGGCAAGATGAGGTCGACACCAGGCTCGTCGTGGGTGGGAAACATCACCCCGCAGTCAATGATCAGCAGTCGGCCCAGATGCTCGAAAACGGTCATGTTGCGGCCGATTTCGCTTATTCCGCCGAGTGCGGTCACCCGTAGACCACCCGTGGTCAATGGACCCGGCGGCTGGAGGTCTGGTTCCACCTGCGAGCGATCCTTCGGCTACCGGAGCACCGAGGCTGCGCGCATGTCGGCAGCCAGTGCGTCGATTTGCTCGGCCGTCGCGGCCACTTGCGGCAGCCGCGGGTCACCGACTTCAATGCCCTGCAGGCGCAAGCCCGCCTTGGAGAACGTCACCCCACCGAGCCGGCTCATCGCGTTCGATAGCGGCGCGATCGCCACGTTGATCTTGCGGGCCGTGGCATGGTCGCCGGAAGCGAATGCGGTCAGGAGGTCTCGCAATTGCCCGGGCGCCACATGGGAGATCACGCTGATGAAACCGGTGGCGCCCATGGCCAGCCAGGGCAGGTTCAGCGCGTCGTCACCGGAGTAGTACGCCAGTCCGGCCTCAGCCATCAACTGGGTGCCGGCGTGCAGATCACTTTGGCGTCCTTGACGCCCACGATGTTCGGGTGCGCGGCCAAGGCCCGCAGGGTGTCGTATTCGATCGGCACCACCGACCGCGGCGGAATGTCGTAGAGCAGCACCGGCAGTGGTGTCGCGTCCGCGACGGCGGTGAAGTGCGCTAGCAGCCCCGCCTGCGGCGGCCGCGAATAGTAGGGCGTGACGACGAGCAGACCGTGCGCACCCTCTGCCGCGCTGGCCTTCGCCAAGTGCACGCTGTGCGCGGTGTCGTAACTGCCGGCACCGGCGATCACCCGGGCGCGGTCACCGACGGCCTCGAGGACGGTTCGCAGCACGGCGAGCTTTTCGGCGTCGGTAGTGGTCGGCGACTCCCCGGTGGTCCCCGCTATCACCAGGCCGTCACACCCGGCGTCCACCAAATGGGTCGCCAGCCGGGCGGTGGCCGGGAGGTCCAGGGAGCCGTCCGGTCCGAAGGGCGTCACCATGGCCGTCAGCAGCGTTCCCAGGCGCGCGTAAACGTCGAATCCGCCGGTGCTCACGGACCCAAGGTTACCTGGCGGTACCAAACCCGTTTGCCGGTGCGGCGCGGTTGCTCAGGCCTCAGTCGCCAGTGGACTGGTCGCCACCTCGGTGCCGTCGGCCAGGGTTGCGATGTCGAAGTCGCCGAACACCGCCGGCGCAACGTCGACCAGCAGTCGCAGGCAGGCGATGGCCAACCGGCGAATCTCGATATCGGCGTGTTCGCTGGCTCGCATCGCGACGAAATGGCGCCAGGCGCGGTAGTTGCCGGTCACCACGATGCGGGTCTCGGTGGCGTTGGGTAGCACGGCCCGCGCGGCCTGCCGGGCCTGTTTGCGGCGCAGGACGGCGTTGGGCTGGTCGGCGAATTTCGCTTCGAGCTTGCCGAGCAGTTCGGTGTAGGTGCTGCGGCTGGCGTCGGCGGCCTCGGTGAGGATGCGGCGCAACTCGTCGTCGTCTTCCATGCCCGGCGGGACGACGATATGCGACTCCGTCTCGGGCACGTAGCGCTGCGACAGCTGCGAGTAGGAGAAGTGCCGGTGGCGGATCAACTCGTGGGTGCACGACCGCGAGATGCCGGTGATGTAAAGCGAGACGCTCGCGTGCTCGAGTACCGAGAAGTGCCCGACGTCGATGATGTGCCGCAAATAGCCGGCGTTAGTGGCGGTCTTGGGGTTCGGCTTGGACCAGCTCTGATAGCAGGCGCGGCCGGCGAACTCGACCAGCGCCGCGCCGCCGTCGGCGTCGGTGCTCCAGTCCACATCGGGCGGCGCGACGAAGTCGGTCTTGGCGATCAGTTGCACGTGCAACGGCGCGGTCTCAGCCACGGCGAACACCCTAACCGTCAGCGCCAGCGCGCCCATACATACGGCACCAGCGCCCGCAGGAAATCCAGATCCGGCCCTGGCTGGGCATCGGCGAACGCATGCTCGAAATACTCCTCGGCGACCAGCAGGATGCCTTCCGCGTACTCGCTGGTGAACGCGATGCTGCCGTAGTCGTCCAGCAATCGGCGAATCGATTCGACCATTTCCGGTGATCGCTGCGACCGGGTGCGTCGCAGATAGTCGCGGACGAGCGCGCGGTCGGGTCCGGACGCAACACTGGTCAAATGCATCAGCGGCAGCGTCCGCTTGCCCTCATAGAGATCACCAAGGATTTCTTTACCGTAAGTCTGTTGATCTCCAACCAAATTCAACAAGTCGTCACGAATTTGAAAGGCTGCGCCGAAGTGAAAACCGAAGCGCACTAACGGACCGAGCTCGGCGGTCCCGCCGGAGCCGACGATCGCGCCGACCCGCAGCGGATGAATTGTGGTGTACCAGCAGGTTTTGTGCATGATCAGATGCAGGTAATCTTCGGGCCCCAAATCCTCGATGTTGTCGAGTTGCCAGCCCGCTTCGATCGCCTGCCCTTCCAGCGTGCGCATCGCCATGGTGTCGAATTCGGCCCACACCAGGTCTGCGAGATCACGATCCAGGCGCCGGGTGGCGCGCCGCAAGACCTGGCCGGCGACGACCGCGAGTGCATCTCCGGCGTTGAGTGCCGCGGCCATCCCGTGCTCGGCAGCCAGAGTGGGTCTGCCGCGACGCATTTCGCTGCCGTCGGCAATGTCATCGTGCACGAGAAATGCGTTGTGCAGCAGCTCAATTGCGACCGCGAGGCCGAGCAGCTCATTCGCGTCGGCGCCGAATGCCCGCCCGGCCGACAGGCACAACGCGGGCCGCAGCGCTTTGCCCGGTCGCGACGGATACTCGCGCATCGGTGCATAGAGCCACTGGCTGGGCTCGCCATCGGGCATCGCGTCGAGCATGGATCGGCGAACCTGCTTGGCGACATCGCGCAGACGCCCGTCGACCACGGTCACCAGTTCGGCGCTGTCGGCGGTGCTGGTCACGTGCCCGGCGGCCGGACGGCAAGCACCACAGGGAGCCACAGGTCCGGGCTGCCCATTGCCAGCAGCGTGCCCCGATACACGCCGGGGCGGACGTCGGCCGCCACGTCGACCGTGATGGTTACGCCGCGACTGGACCGAGCCGGCATGGGCACAACGGCGGTGTCGATTCGGAGTGCCTCAGCCGCAATCACGTTGCCGTCGTGGCTGAGAAGGTCGCTCGGGCATAACCGGACGTCGTCGCGACGGTCGGGTCCCCTGTTGTGCAGCCACACCTCGCAACTGGCTGAATCCCCCACGGCCACATCAAAGTTCACGCCCCGCTTGGAGCCCGAATCGTTGGAATCCAGACTCGCCGGCTCGTTGTCCGTCTTGGCCGTAGCCGGGATTGAGCGAAGCAGGAACTGCCCGGTCATCGACCACCACGCCCGGGTCAGCCGTTCGAATTCTTTGAGGCCGTCCGCCGCGCCATTGCCGTTCACCGCACCGTCGCCGTTCGTTACCTCCGTGCGTGGCACGGCCGCTTCCCCGCCGGCGTTCGACTCGACTGCTCGAACGAATCGGTCGACGATCCGGCTAGCAGCCCGGAAACCTTCGGCCTGAATTGCACTGAGCGCCCGCGCATTTGCGGCAGGGTCGAAAACCGACGCCCACGGCAGATCGTCGATGGTCCCGTCGTCGCGAGACCTCCGGCTTGTCAACGAAACCTCCCGCACAAGTGGCCGTTTGGCACGAAACGGCAACAGCATCTGAGTTAACGCCGTAAATCGATCGGTGCGATATGCTACCTGGGCAAACCCGTGATCGGAGGCGCAATGGCGACGACCGATAAATCCACACCTCTGCAAGCTCTCCTTGCGCTTTACGGGGCCCTCGATCTCGCGGTCACCGGCTACGGTGGCGCGGAAGTAGAAGCAACGGTCGAGCGCTACCTGCCAGGGAGCACTGGCCCCAATGCCGGATGGTACGACGAACTTCTCGGCTTTCTGGCCACCGGCAGCAACGATGCTTCGCAACGGGCCGAACCATCGCCGGCTACGCCGGATCTCGGTGGCGCGCTGGCGATCCTGGAGAGTCAAGGCGAACCGCTGACGCGGAGCGGCACGCCCCCACCGCTAACAGCGGTGCAATTGTCGCGAATGGTTTATGCGATCGGCGCGCTGAGCCATCTGCCGGTTGATTTGTTGCCACGGGGGTGGGAAGAACAGTTCTCCCGAACCTTGGCAATTGCCGGTCCTCGGCTTCTTGGACAATCGGCACCGGTGAGGGGCATGCCGCCGAGCGAAGAGCTCTTCGCACTGCTGCGAACCGAGTTTCGCCGCCGTGAGGATTTCCCGCAGCTGATGGCCTTCGCCGCCCAGCAGCAATTGGTCGACAACCTGGTGGCCGCGGTGCCGCTGTGCGAGGCAAAGGCAAAGTGGGTGCGAGGTCATCTGTGCGTCGTGCTCACCACCGAATTCAGCGCCACAGGTGCGTCGCTCGACGAAGTGAAGAACGTGATGGATCCGTTGAACTGGCCGAAATGCCTGCCGTTCTTCTGCTCGATGGATAAATACACGATCCGCACCGACGGATGGAGTCGAGTGCTGGAGCATGTCAGCACGACATGCCCCATCGCCGGGACGCCGCAGATGATCACACCGCTGAAATACTTGAAGGGGCCAGTCGCCAACGACCCGTCGGCGCGATTGACGGCTTTCATCGACTACACGCTTGACGACGATCCGGTAGCCGGTGAAAAGGGCGACGGGCGGATGGTGGTCGACGAAGGCTTCATCCGAATGACGTCGACCAGCGGCGATTCGACAAAAAACGGCGTACGCATACGGACTAAAAAAGTTGCCGGTTTTCGCAACTTGGCCTACTTTCCCGCAGCACTTTTGGCCTGCCTGATGGGATATGCCATCGCAGGAGAGGACATGGTGCTGAACGGCGTCGGGGGCCGTAGGCGCGACAACACCGGCTGGACGAACTGGGACCCGTCGACACCCACCGGGGCGGGCGGTTCCACCCAGCCGGGGCAGCCGGCCGCCGATGACGGGGATCCCAGTCGCCACGCGGTAGCGCTGGCCGTCGAGATGCTCAACGAGTGCATCGACGACATGTCGAAGACGAGCGCGGACCTGGCAACCAAGTGGGCTAGCGGCAAGATGCCGGTCGCCGAGACCATGTCATACACCGCTGACTTGGCGGCCCGGCTCTCGACAGACCCCTGGCGCTATCTGGAGCGGCTGCGCGATTCGACCAAAGGCGGTAACAAATGATTGATCCCAGCACGCGCATCGCCCAGTACGCCGAGTCGATGAGGGGTCTAGTCAACCAGGCGGGTTCACTGGTGCTGCAGTCCAACGACCAGATCAACGACGGAACGTTCGACCATGCGAAGTGCGCCAAGGCAGCGCAGCAATTCGCGAATCTGGCCTTGACCGCCGGTCTGGAAGCAGTGCCGCTGATCACCCCTTGCGCGACAGCGATATTCGATGAGCTCGAGTTCTCCGACTTCATCGAGGTTGCTCCCGACAACCAATGCGAAAGGACGCTCTCGGTCGCCAAATCGTTTGTTCACGACGGCGCGCCGTCGTGTGTGATCCCGGACCCACTGATCGTGTTTGTGCCCGCAAACCTGCGCGTATACGCCAAACGGTTCCGGGTCGCGACCGGCTGGCCGGGCCTGCAAAGCGGCACTTACCATGGCCGAGTTCGGCTGACCCGCGTCAAGACCGGTTCCGCCACACCGCAAGTCGAGGAGGTCGACGTCACTGTCGACCTGTGACCATGTCGACCCAGCCACACACGATCGACGAATTGCTTGATCGCGCAGTACAAGCGATCAACACGGGTGACCGCGCGACCGCCAGCGCGCTCGCCGAGCAGGTGCTAACGCTCGACCACGCCAACCAGGACGCTGAAGACCTGCTCGCCGCGCCGGCGGCGGGAACAGACGAGATGCGCCGTCTGACTATCCTGTTCGCTGATGTAGTGGACTCCACCGCGCTATCCACCCGGGTGGAGCCCGAGACGTATTACACAGTGATCGGGCGGTACCGCCGGCAGGTCGACGAGATCGTCAGCCGCTACGAGGGGCACATCTTCTCCACCAAGGGTGACGGGCTGCTTGCCGTGTTCGGACATCCTAAAGCTCACGATAATGACGTGCGACGAGCGGTACAGGCCGGACTCGATATCACCCGGGAAGTGGCCACGCTCAGCGAGCGGGTTCGGTCACGGTTCGGCTTCGAGATCTCGGTGCGCGTCGGAGTGCATAGGGGTTTGGTCTATCTCGACGTAGCGCACGACGACGTTTACGGACTCGGTGCCAACCTGGCGTCCCGGGTCTCCGGTCTGGCGCCTCCGGGTTGTGTCGTGGTCTCCAAAGCGATCTCTCCGCTGGTGTGCGATTACTTCGACCTCGAGTTCCGGCCCGCACAGCCAGTCAAAGGAGTGGACGAGCCAATCGAGCATTACCAAGTTCTCGGTGAACGCGTGATGCCTGCACGAATACCACTGGGTCCTATGGTGGGACGCGCACGTGAGTTGGCTTATCTGCGGTCAGCATGGACAAGTGCCGAAAGCGGCTCGCTGACTACCCCGGGGGTCGGCTTCGTTGGCGAGGCCGGGATGGGTAAGAGTCGACTGGCCACCGTGGCCGCGGATTTCGCCGAACAGTCGGGTCACCCGGTGCTTGCCTTGATCGGATCGCCGTTCCACACTGACGCCGGCCTATACCCGATTCGCGCTCTGCTCGAGCAGCGCTGCGGGATCGACCGGTCAACGGAGCAGGCCGAGCGGTTGCGGTTGCTGGAGAACGAAGTTCGGGCACGGAAGCTCGACCCAGAGGCAGCGGTTCCATTATTAGCGCCAGTGTTGGGTATCGCGCCCGAACACGGCTATCAGCCGGCGAAAGCAGACGGCGCGAAGCTATATGCACAGATCATCGAAGCCATCCTTGGCTACCTGCTTGCCTGTGTCGAAGGTTGCCCAGCGGTGGTCTTGGCTGAAGATCTGCAGTGGTTCGATCGGTCAACGCTCGAAGTCGTCGAAGCGCTGCTTGGCACCGACACCGGCGGGCTGCTCGTCGTGCTGACCGGGCGCGATATCGCGTCACTGCCAAACAAAGTCGGGCTCACAACTTTTCAGCTCGCGCCGTTAACTCCAATCGAAACCGACGAGCTGATCAGCGCACTGGACCCGACGCTGTCCGACGACGATCGCTCGGAAGTTGCCCGTCGCTGCGACGGCGTGCCGCTCTATCTCGAAGAAGTAGTAACCAAGCTGCATGAGCAGCCCGCCGACGGAGCACGGTGGGTACGCGTGCCCGACGCGCTCTATGAGCCGTTGTTCTCGCGGCTTCGTGCCAGCGACACCAAAATTCAGGTGGTCGAGGCAGCGGCGACCATCGGTCGTGAATTCGATCAGGGCATGCTTCGGAAAGTGCTCGACATGGGCGGCACCGACCTCGACGAGGCCATTCGCGACCTCGAGGCGGCCCTTGTTTTCGAGCCGGCGAGGACGAACAGTTGGCGTTTTCGCCACGAACTGCTCCGCGAAGTCGCCTATGAGCTGCCACCGCCCAGCGTCCGTCGTGTACTGCACCACCGGGTAGCCGACGCACTCGTCGGCGACTCGAATGACCCGGACTGGCGGCTGGTTGCGGTGCATTACGAACACGCGGAGCGTTTCGACGAAGCCGCGAATGCCCACCAAAAAGCAGCCGCCGACGCCCGGCATCGTGGTGCTCTCGAGGAAGCCCGCGCCTACCTCACCCGTGCAATCGCATCGATCGAACGGGCAACACCCGGTCCGCTACGCAGTAGACGCGAGATTCGGCTTCGCCTCCGGCGCGGATTCCTCGCGTCGGCGGCAGAAGGAACGTCCAGTCCACAAGCCGCGGTCGACTTCGAACGCTGTCTACTACTTGCCGGGGCGGACCTGCGCAAGTCCGATCTTGTCCCGATCCTGACCGCCCTGTGGGCCTATTACCTGCCACGAGGCGACGTTCGCCGAGCGATGCAGGTGTCTGAATCCATGCGCAGGAATATTCCGAAGGACGATCGCTGGTATCGCCATGTGACCGACGGGTCGATCGGCATGATCGCCTGGTACCGCGGGGATTTTGCCGACGCCCGCGCGATGCTCGAAGAAGCCACGGCCGCGATGGCGGGAGCGAACACCGATTACGAATCGGCGTGGTTTGTGCCCAATGAGTCGCTCGCGTCGTCGCATATGTACCTAGCGCTGGCGCGTTTCGTGCAGGGCGACTTCGACGGTGCCGAGGAGCAGTTCGTCGCTACCGTCCGTCGGGCGGCGGGCCTCGACTTTCCACAGGGGCCCTACAGCCATGCCCACGAACGCTCATATGAAATCTGGATGCGCATCGAGGCCGGACAGCTCGAGCGCGCTGCGGGCATCGTCGAGGAACTCGACTCGGAAGCGAAACGGCACGGCTTTGATTTCTGGCGATTTGTCGCTGCCACGCAGCGGGCGACGGTCGCTGCGTCAGTGGCACTTTCGGACAACGAAATCGATCCAGGCCAGCTGCATCCTCACATCGCAGCGATGACAGCAATCGTCGAAAGTTGGCGTGCTGCCGAGGCGACATTATTCGTCACCTTCTACGACGCGGTTCTCGCGCGCCTGCTCACTGCGGCGGGCCGGATTGACGAGGCCCGCACGCGTCTCAATATTGCGTTGCAATTGAGTCAAGAAACCGATGTGAACTTCTACCGCGCCGAGCTGTTGCGGCTGCGCGCGCACACCGCCGACGACGCCGACGCCCGCGATGCGGACCTAAACGCCGCCGTCGACACGGCTCGCGAGCAATCAGCGCCGATTTTCGAATTACGCTCCGCTGTTGATGCTTTCAAGTTCATCGGCGAATGTGGGAAGAAGAGGTTGCTAGAGGTGATCGACCGCTTCCCCGCCGATAGCGACTGGCCGGAGCTGATCCGAGCCCGGGCCCTCCTCGGGTGAGTCGGCCCGGAGGCAAGGTCGCGATTGTCGGAGGCGGGATGGCCGGTCTCAGTGCGGCATGGCGCTTGAGCGAACCGGGTTGGCGCGATCGCCTGGACTCCATCACCGTCTACCAACGTGGTTGGCGACTGGGCGGCAAGGGCGCTTCCAGCCGGGGCACGAACGGGCGCATCGAAGAGCACGGACTGCACATCTGGCTGGGCTACTACGAGAACGCCTTCGGCATGCTGCGCGAGTGCTATGCCGAGATCGATCGCGCAACAACCAATCCCACCGCGCCGATCCAGACGTGGGATCAGGCGCTCATTCCCGGTGACAATCTGGGTCTGGCCGATCGCTCGGGCAACGAGTGGCTGATGTGGCTGGGAACGTTCACCCGCAACGACGGACTGCCCGGCGACCCGGACGCCACCGGGCGCGAGATGACGGTGTTCGAGTTCACTCGTCGCGCCATCCGCCTCGTGTGCGATTTCGCCGAATCGCAGCGCAGCGCAGCACCTCTCGGCCTGGAACTCTCGACGTCCGCCGAGCCGTCGCCGGTACTGGGCTGGGTCGACGCCGTCCAGCGCGCCGCGACGGCTGCCCTACTGGCAATTGTCACCCCCGACACGGCGACGCCCGGGCTCAATCAAATTATCGACCACGCGGTCGAAGCGGTTCGCGAGGCAATCGATTACGACCGGCGCCCCGACCATCACCGGTCGTGGCAACTTCTATCGATGATGGTGGCCGTGATTCGCGGGATCCTCACCGACAACCTGGTAACCGATCCGCGCGGTTTTCGAGCGATCAACGACGAGGACTACAACGCGTGGTTGCTGCGCCATGGTGCACATCCCGACGTGTTGGACTTCGCGCTGGTGCGCGGCCTCTACGATCTCGTTTTCGCCTACGAGGATGCCGACCCGCAGCGACCTTCTTTCGGTGCGGGACAGGCGATTTTCCTCACCGCCCTGGCACTGTTCCAGTACAAGGGCGCGATCTTCTGGAAGATGACGGCCGGGATGGGCGACATTGTGATCGCCCCGATCTACGAAGCGCTCCGAGCGCGCGGCGTCGAGTTCGAGTTCTTCCATCGGCTCGATGCGCTTCATCTCGACGACCGGCATCTGGCAATCGACTCGATCACCATGGGCCGTCAGGTCCGACTCGCCGGAGATCGAACGACCTACGAGCCGTTGACCAGAGTCCGTGGCCTGCCTGTCTTTCCGAGCACCCCACTGACCGAGCAGCTAGCCGACGGCCAACTGCCCAGCGGGGGGTGGCAGTCGCTGGAGACCCACTGGTCTGAGCGCTCCGATGCCGAAACCAGAGTGTTGCGCCGTGGTGTTGATTTCGACCAAGTGGTGCTTGCGGTCTCGGTCGGAATGCTCCCTGTCGTAGCCGATGAGTTGATCGAAGATCGAATCGAATGGCGCGAAATGACCTCGCGCGTCCGGACTGTCGCCACCCACGCATTCCAAATGTGGCTTCGCCCTGACGAACCCACGCTGGGGTGGCATGAACCGGCCGTCACGATCAGCGCCTACCTGCGCCCATTCGAGACTTGGGCGTCGATGCCGCAGACATTGTGGAGCGAAGACTGGCCCGACAACGACCGGCCGGGGGCAGTCGCCTACTTCTGCGGCACCCTCAATGCGACCTGGCCGACCACCGAGACGGGCCTCGGCTATTTGCGCCGTTATCAAGAGCAGGTGGCAGAACAGGCCACCGAATTCATCGATCGCAAGGTGCGGCCGTTCTTCCCGAACGCGGTAACCGAGCACGGATTCGATTGGCGTCTGCTCAGCGGCGTGAACGGCGAATGGGGTCGCGCGGCATTGGACACTCAGCACGTCAGTGCGAACGTAGACCCTTCGGACCGCTACGTGCAGTCGGTGCCAGGGACCGAGCGCTACCGCTTGCGGCCCGACGAAAGTGGTTACGACAACCTGGTTCTCGCCGGTGATTGGACCGACTGTGCCATGAACGCCGGCTGCATCGAAGCTGCGGTGATGTCCGGGCTCCAAGCGGCGAACGCCCTGCTCGGCCGACACCGCTTCCACCGCATCCGCGGGCTCTACTTGCCCTGAACCGCCCGCAGTGGGCCTGCCAAATCACCGCGACGGCCGACCGTCACACCGGCCAGGCCCAACCAGCCTGCCATCGTCTGCAGTTCCTCGGCCAGCGCCTCGGCGACTCGCGACGGCGAACGACCCGTTTCGATGAAAGCCCCGACCACGTGCAAGGTGTCCGCGGAGCGGTCTGCTTTGAGGTCGACCCGTCCCACCAATTCACCGTCGAGCAGGAACGGCCAAACGTAGTAGCCGAATTGACGTTTGGCAGCCGGAGTGTAGATCTCGATGCGGTAGTGGAAATTGAACAGGCGCTGCACCCGTGGACGGAAGAAGATCAACGGATCAAACGGACACAGCAGCGCCGAGCCGCGGTCGCGACGCGGAATCGATTGTCCCGCAGGCAGATATGCGGGCGCTGGCCAGCCGTCGACCTCGACCGGCTCGAGCTCACCCTCGGCGACCAGTTGGGCGACCGCTGGTTTCGTCTGGCTAGGCGACAATCGGAAATAGTCCCGGAGGTCCGGCTCGGTGGCCACCCCGAGCGCGGTGGCGGCACGCTGCACCAGCTCGCGAACCGCGTCGTCTTCGGTGACGTGGCGTGCGATCACCTCGGCCGGGAGTACCCGCTCCGCCAGGTCGTAGTGGCGAGCGAACCCGACCCGGGTGGCCGTGGTCAGCCTGCCGGCGGCGAAGAGCGCCTCGGCCACCCATTTGGTGTCGGTGCGGCTCCCCCACCAAGCTCCTCGCGGGCCCCGCGGGGCGGTAGCCAAGTGCTCCTCGATCTGTCCAGCGGTGCTTGGGCCGAGCTCCTCGACGGCCGCGACGATTTTGTCGGCAAGCTTCGGGTTGGCCTTGACGATGTGCGTGCCCCACCGCCCGTGGCGGTATTGCCCCATCCGCCAGCGCATCAGCGGCCAGTCGTCGACCGCCATCAGCGCGGCTTCGTGTGCCCAGTACTCGACCAGCAGCCGGGGCGAGCGTGCGCTGTGCGCCCACGCGGCCCGGTCCAGCACCTCGCGGTCGTACGGCCCGAGCCGGCTGAAGACCGGCGCGTAGTGGGCCCGCACCGCGACCGACACCGAATCGAGTTGCAGGACCTGAATGCGGGAGATCAGCCGGCGCAGGTGTGCGCGAGTCACGGCCCCCTGCGGCTTGGGCTCGTTGAACCCTTGTGCTGCAACCGCTATCCGCCGCGCGTGTGCAACGGATAACTTAACGGGCCGAGTCGCCACTGCTCACGGCGCTTGCCTCCGAATGATTCTTGACTTCTTCGTACGCGGACTCCAGCGCGGCCGGGACGGCTTCCAGATCGCGATAGACGTCCATCAGCTGCTCCAAGACCTTGAGTCGTTGCCGGCTCGCATCGTCGACGGCCTGCTTGACCTCCTCGCGGTAGTCGTCGGCCTCCCGTTTGGCGTCGGCGAGCAACTGCATGCGCTGCTGCTCGGCGTTGGCGCGCATCCCGGCCACTTCGGCTTCGAGCGCCTTCTTGGTTGTGGCGTATTCGGTTTCCAGCGCCTTCTTCTGTGCGGCCAACTCCGCCAGTTCGTCCTGGTGCTTTCGCTGGACGACGTCCACCTCGGCTTCGGCGGTGGCCACGAGTGCCTCGGCCTCGGCCTTCGCCTCGGCGCGCATCTCGGAAATCTCGTCGATCGCGTGGCGAACCATCTTCGCCATCCGTTGTTGCAGCGCGTGCGGCGATGACGACGTGTCGGTGAGCACAGCGATTTCCTTGCGGAGCGCGGCGGCCTCGTCGGCGGCATCCTTCAGTCGGGCCCGCAAGCTCTCGACGTCGTTGAGCAGGAACTCCTGCTTGGTCGTCAACATCTCGATGCGTGCATCGACGGCGGACGGGTTGTAACCCCAGAGTGTGCGAGCGAAAGTCTGCGCGGTTTCGGTTGTCAAGGCCTCTACCCCCTTGTGGAAAACGCCAGGTCGACGATGTGTAACGGTCCCCGCCGAGTATGTCAGGCTGGCCTATCGCCGCAGCTCAGGAGCGTTGGTAGCGGTGAAACCGGTAGCGCACGCCCGCGCGGCTGGTTTGCCACTCCCCGGCCGTTCCGACCCACGTCTCGTCCAGCACCGGCGCGACGGCATCACCGTCGTCGCGAGGTAAGTCGATCTCGATCTCAGTCACCTCACAATGGGTGGCCTGCGGCAAAGCCAGGGTGTAGATCTGTTCTCCGCCGATCACCCAGGTGTCCGGATCGGTCAGCGCGTCGTCGAGGCGGTGCACCACCGCGGCGCCCGCGGCGAGGAAGTCAGTTTGGTGGGTCAGCACGACGTTCCTGCGGCCCGGCAGCGGCCGGAATCGGGACGGCAGAGAATCCCACGTCCGCCGGCCCATGACCACGGTTCGGCCGAGGGTGACCTGTTTGAACCGGATCAGATCCTCGGGGACTTGCCAGGGAATGTCGCCGGCCCGGCCGATCACCCCGGAGGTGGACTGCGCCCAGATCAGGCCGAGCCCGTCCGAGGTGCGCCGCTGTTTGGTTCCGGCTCCGCCGGAACCATCGTCGTGACGCGTCATACAGCGACCGGCGCTTTGATCGCCGGATGCGGATGGTAGTCCTGGACAGCGATGTCCTCGTAGGTGTAATCGAAGATCGAGTCACGTGGTGCAAGGACAAGTCTCGGGTAGGGGCGCGGATCGCGACTCAGCTGCTCGGCGACCTGATCGACGTGGTTGTCGTAGATATGGCAGTCGCCGCCTGTCCAGACGAACTCCCCCACGCCGAGGCCGGCCTGGGCGGCCATCATGTGGGTCAGCAGCGCATAGCTGGCGATGTTGAACGGCACGCCAAGAAACAGGTCCGCGCTGCGCTGGTAGAGCTGGCAGCTGAGTCGGTCGTCGGCTACGTAGAACTGGAACAGCGCGTGGCACGGCGCCAAGGCCATCTGCGGGATCTCACCGACATTCCAGGCCGACACGATGATGCGTCGCGAGTCTGGATCGGTCCGCAGCAGATTCAACGCCGCGCTGATCTGGTCGACATGATCGCCGGACGGCGTGGGCCACGATCGCCATTGCACCCCGTAGACGGGACCGAGGTCGCCTGTGTCGCTTGCCCATTCGTCCCAGATCGAGACGCCGTGTTCCTGCAGCCAGCCGACGTTGGAGTCGCCGCGCAGAAACCACAGCAGTTCGTAGACCACCGACTTCAAGTGAACTTTTTTAGTGGTGATCAGCGGGAAGCCGTCGGAAAGGTCGAACCGCATCTGGTGGCCGAACAGGCTGCGGGTGCCGGTGCCCGTGCGGTCGGATTTGGGCGTGCCCTGATCGAGTACCAGCCGTAGGAGGTCTTCGTACGGCGTGGGGATCGACACGGCTTTACCTTAGCGGCGATCGCAAGCGCAACGAAGATGCGCGCCGCGGGTCGACGCCGGTAACCCAGCGGCGATCGCAAGCGCAACGAAGATGCGCGCCGCGGGTCGACGCCGGTATGTGCCTTCTAAGTGCACGGAGTAGAACGGAGGGCATGCCGACTATCACCGATACCGTCACCACCGCTGATGGCACCTGCCCGGTGCGCCTGTTCACTCCCGAAGGTGACGGCCCCTGGCCCGGCGTCGTCATGGTCCCCGACGCCGGTGGAGTCCGGCAGACCTTCTTCGAGATGGCCGCCATCCTGGCCGATTCTGGTTACGCCGTGTTGCTGCCCGACGTCTATTACCGTCAGGGCGACTGGGCACCGTTCGACATGAAGACCGCGTTCAGCGACGACAGCGAGCGCAAACGCCTGTTCAAGTTCATCGGCAGCATCAGCCCGGAAAATTGGGCGTCGGACGCCAATGCGTACTTCGACTACCTGGCCGCGCGCCCCGAGGTCAGCGGCACGAAATTCGGCATCACTGGTTACTGCATGGGGGGTCGTGCGGCGTTGACCGTGGCCGGGCTGGTCCCGGACCGGGTCGCCGCGGCGGCGTCGTACCACGGTGGCGGACTGGTGACCGACGGCGCCGACAGCCCACACCTGCGAGCCGACACGATGCAGGCCGTGGTCTACGTGGGCGGCGCGGAGAAGGACGCGTCGTTCACCAAGGACCACGCCGAGCAACTCGAGAAAGCTCTGACCGCTGCCGGCGTTGAGCACACGATCGAGACCTATGCCGCCGGCCACGGCTACGCCGTACCGGACAACCAGTCCTACGACGCGGCCGCGGCCGAACGGCACTGGACCACGATGCGCGAGCTCTTCGGGGCCAATCTCGGCTAGCAGCCGGCTATCCGGCCGTGGCGAAGTGCGTGGCGGCGGCGTCTGGCTTCGGCCACAGTGGCTGCGGCACCTCGACACCGAACGGCGCACCCCAGCGATTTCGCGACGAGACATCTTGCACCGGACGGCGATTGGCGGCGACTCCCCACTTTCCGCGTGGGTAACCCAGCGTGAGCATGGCCGACATCGACCAGCCTTGCTCGACGGGCACGCCCAGCAGCTCGTTCACTTCGTCAGGGAAGTTGCGCAGCACCATGGTCATGACGCCGCCGACCCCCTCGGCGCGGGCGGCCAGTAACGCACTCCAGATCGCCGGGTAGATGTTCGCGCCGCCAAGGTCGTCGATCGCGAAGACGAACAACAACAGCGGAATCTCCTCGAAGTGATCCGCCAAGTAATCCCCCGAACCTTTCATTCGTCTCATCGATTCGCTGTGCGCCACCGGATCTGCCCCCGGCGCCGCGACCACCATCGGTCCCTCTCCCGCCTGGAACTTCTCGTACTCGATTGCGCGGGCGCGACGAAACAGCTCCGCGAATCGAGCGATCAGCGCCGGATCGTCGACTGCCACGTAGTGCCACCGTTGGGTGTTTCCGCCGTTCGGCGCGCGGATGGCAGCATCCAGGATGCGGGCCTGGGTGTCCAACGGAATCGGATCCGGCCGCAGCCGCCGCATCATCCTGGTGGTGTACAGAGCTTCATAAATGTCCATTTTTCTTCTCCTGCAACCTATTCCGGCCAGCTGTTGTTCAGGATGACGTCGGCGAAGTCCGGGGCCGCGAATTCGGGATCGAAGTGCGCCAGCACATCGGCGTTCATCGTGCCGAAGGTGGTGTCCGGGCGATGTTTCATGCCGTCGTTGAACGCGGCCAGAATGCGCTGTTTGAACTGCGGGCGCGGGTGGGCGGTGGTCACCGCGGCCAGCGCCTCGGGAGCCAAAAGTTCGCGCCCGACACCAACCACGTCCACCTCGACGCCGGCCTGCAGCAGGGCGACTTCGGGCGCCATGAACTCGGGCACGCCAGGGGTGGTGTGCAGGGCGATGCCGAGCCACACCTTGTCGACGCCGGCCTCGTCGAAACCGCGGGCCGCCAAGAACTCCCGTGCCGCGTTGGCACCGTCGACCTCGAAGCGAATCCCCGAGGTGCGGTAGCGTTCGGTCAGTCCGATGTCGTGGAACATCGCTGCGGTGTAGAGCAATTCGAGATCAGCCTGCAGTCCGCGGCGCAGACCTTGCAATGCGCCGAAGAAGAACACCCGCCGGGAATGGTTGAACAGCAGGTCGTCTTCGACGTCGCGGATGTATGCGGTGACCTCGCGCGCCAACGCGCTGTCAGGCACCCGGATGCCGGCTACGGTGTCGATCGAACTGGTGGTCATCTCTCGTCTCCTTCTGTGGACCCTGTACACAGTCTCCGGCCAAATCCACCGCGTGACCCATGTCCTTTCTGCCGTCTTTTCCACAGAAAGCGACACAATGGCCTCGTGACCGAATCCGCAGGACGCCCGAGGGTGGTCGTGATCGTCGTCTTTGACGGGGTGACGTTGCTGGATGTCGCGGGCGCGGGTGAGGTCTTTGTCGAGGCCAACCGGTTCGGCGCCGACTACGAGCTCAAGATCGCCTCAGTTGACGGGCGCGACGTGACCAGCTCGATCGGAACCCGGCTCGGCGTCACGGACTCCATCGCCTCAATCGAGTCAGCTGACACCGTGATGGTCGCAGGCAGCGACGACTTGCCCCGGCGGCCGATCGACCCCGAGCTGGTCGAGGCGATCACTTTTCTCTCGGCGCGGAGTCGTCGGCTGGCGTCGATCTGCACGGGCTCGTTCGTCCTGGCCCGGGCGGGCCTCCTGGACGGGCGCCGGGCGACCACGCATTGGCACGCCGGCCGATCGTTTGCGCGGACGTTCCCCGGCATCACCGTCGAGCCCGATGCGCTGTTCGTCCGCGACGGCGATGTCTACACTTCGGCCGGAATTTCGTCGGGTATTGACCTGGCGCTGGCGTTGGTCGAGACGGATTACGGTGTCGAACTGGTTCGTTCCGTGGCCCGATGGCTGGTCGTCTATCTCAAACGCGCGGGGGGCCAATCGCAGTTTTCGGTGCTGGTGGAGTCCGCCGTCCCGCCGCAGTCCCCGTTGCGCAACGTCATTGACGCCATCTCGGCCGCTCCCGCGGCGGACCACAGCGTGAATAGCCTTGCCGCGCAGGCATCTCTGAGCACGCGCCAACTGACACGACTGTTCCACTCCGAACTGGGAACCACTCCCGCCCGCTACGTCGAGATGGTGCGTATCGATGCCGCCCGTGCGGCGCTCGATGCCGGCCACAGCGTTGCCGACACCGCACGAGTGGCCGGGTTCGGCAGCCCGGAAAGCCTCCGGCGCGTATTCGTCGATCACCTCGGCGTCTCCCCGAAGGCCTACCGCGAGAGATTTCGCACGGCATCGCGCGGCTGAGACGGCTGGAGGAGCATACTGATCCGCCATGCACGTTGATGCGATGACGGTTCCACAGCCCCTCGGCCAGATCGGTGCGCTGGCCCGGCGAACGCAGGCCGCCGGGTTCTCGGGTCTGCTGTTCACCGAGACGGGGCGCACTGCGTATCTCAACGCCGCGGTGGCTTCGCAAGCCGCGCCGGGGCTGCAGTTGTCGACCGGGGTCGCGGTCGCGTTTCCGCGCAGTCCGTTCGTTACCGCGGCCGCGGCGTGGGAACTGCAGGAGGCCTCGGGTGGCAACTTCCGGTTGGGGCTGGGCACGCAGGTGCGCACCCACGTCGTTCGACGCTACGGCGCGGAATTCGAGCGGCCCGGCCCGCGCCTACGCGATTACCTGCTGTCGGTGAAGGCCTGTTTCTCGGCTTTTCGTTCGGGCACGTTGAATCACCACGGCGACTTCTACAACCTGGATTTCATTACCCCGCAATGGAGTCCGGGGCCGATCGATGCGCCCGACCCGAAAGTCGACATCGCCGCGGTGAATCCGTGGATGCTGCGCATGGCCGGTGAGGTGGCCGACGGGGTGCATGTCCACCCGATCGGTGAGCCGGGTTACATAGCCCGGCACGTGATGCCGAAAGTGGCTGAAGGAGCCAAGATTTCGGGCCGGTCGCCTTCCGATGTGGCCATCATCGTGCCGGTGATGACGGTAGTCGGTGATACCGAGGAGGAACGCGACAAGCAGCGTGAGTCGGTGCGCGCCAGCATGGCTTTTTACGGAAGCACGCCCAACTATGCGTTCATCTGGGATGAGGCTGGGTTCGAGGGCACGACCGCCCGCATCCGCGAGAAGCAGAAAGCCGGCGACTTCGCCGCAATGGCGGCCCAGGTCAGTGACGACCATGTCGCGGCTTTCGCGACCGAGTCGACGTGGGATACGTTGGCCGACAAGCTGATCGACAAGTACGCGAGGACCGCGACCCGACTCGTGCTCTACAATGCGGTCGGCGACCCCGACAGCTTCGAGCGGTACGGCGAAGTCGCCCGCCAGGTCAGCGCCCGATCAGGCGCTGCATGAAGTCGGGGTAGCGCGCTCCCTGCACCTCGATCGCCGCAGAGGACGTGTCGAGTTCGCGTAGGTCGTCGTCGCTCAACTGAATGTCGGCTGCGCGCAGGTTTTCGTCGAGGCGCTCGAGGCGCCGGGTGCCGGGGATCGGCGCGATCCACGGGCGCTGGGCCAACAACCAGGCCAGTGCGATCTGGCCGGGGGTGGCGCCCTGACGGTCCGCGATCGTCTGCAGCAGATCCACCACCGCGCGGTTGGCCTCGCGCACCTCGGCGGCGAACCGCGGAATGTTGCTGCGGATATCCGCCTTGTCGAATTGGGTGCTTTCGCTGATGCTTCCGGTGAGAAATCCCTTGCCCAGCGGGCTGTACGGGACAAAGCCGATGCCGAGTTCGGACAACGTCGACAGCACGCCGGTCTCCGGGCTCTCCGGCTCGCGCCACCACAACGAGTACTCGCTCTGCAACGCCGTCACGGGCTGCACGGCGTGCGCACGCCGGATGTTCTCCGCGGACGCCTCCGACATCCCGAAGTGCTTGACCTTGCCGCTGTCGATGAGTTCTCTGACCGTTCCGGCGACATCCTCGACGGGGACTTTCGGGTCGACGCGGTGTTGGTAGAGCAGGTCGATGGCCTCCACACCCAGTCTGCGCAGCGAGTTCTCGGTGACCTCTTCGATGTGCTCGGGCCGGCTGTCGACTCCGTTGACATTGCCGTCGGGTCCGAAGGAGAACCCGAACTTGGTCGCGATCACCACCTGATCGGTGAACGGTGCGAGCGCCTCACCGACCAGTTCTTCGTTGTCGCCGTACGCTTCTGCGGTATCGAAGAACGTGACGCCGCGCTCGACCGCCCCACGCAGTACCGCGATCATGTCGGGTCTGGATCCCGACGGTCCGAATCCGCGGCTCATTCCCATGCAGCCCAGGCCAATTGCCGAGACCTCGAGCGCGCCGCCCAGGATGCGCTTGTCCATGTCCTACTCCTTACGACGTCGGCAGATCCACCAGCGTGGCCAACCGGGCACGGTGAGCGTAGGCGGTGCCGAACGCCAGCTGGTCGCTCTTGGCCCGCTTCAGGTAGAGGTGCGCCGGATACTCCCACGTCATGCCCAGGCCGCCATGCAGCTGAACGCACTCTTCGGCGGCGTGCACCGCCGTACCACTGCAAAAGGCCTGCGCGACGGCACCCGCGATCGCGGCGTCGACGTCGTCGCGCGCGCAGGTGTCGGCGGCGTACCGGGCCGCCGCCGCAGTGGAATTGAGCTCGACCCACAGATCAGCGAGCCGGTGCTTGATCGCCTGGTACGAGCCGATGGCCCGGCCGAATTGCTTGCGCTCCTTGGTGTATGCCAGCGTGGTCTCGAAACACCATTGCGCGACACCCAGCTGCTCGGATGCCAGCAGCGCCGCCCCGGTCGCCAGGGCGGCTTCGATCGCGGCAGCGGCCGGCGCGGAGCCGACTTTGGATGACGCCGCGGCCGAAAACTGAATATTGGCAAGCGGTCTCGTCATGTCCAGACTCAGGACCGGTACCACCTCGACACCAGCGCCATCGCGGGCCACCGTGTGCAATTCCAGCCCGTCCGGCCCCGTGACCGGCACCACCAGCACGTCGGCCTCGACGACGCCGGCGACGCTGGTGATCTGACCGCTCACACCATCAGCATCCGCGCTCAGACCGGCGATCGCGTCACCGGGTGCCGCGGACAGCGGCACCGCCAGCGCGGCGGTGAGCGAACCCGCCGCCAAACCCTGAACCGTGTCGGTGTCGCCGGCACGCAGCAAGGCAACCGTGGCCACCACGGCGCTGGACAGATACGGCACCGGCGCGATCGCGCGGCCGATCTCCTCCATCACCACGGCCGCCTCGCGGGCGGTTGCACCCGCACCGCCCAAATCCTCGGGCACCAGCAGGCCGGCCATTCCGAGGTCACCAGCCAGCGTATGCCACACGCCCGAAAAGTCATGCGGTGCATTGTCATACAGGGCGGTGATCGATTCGGGCGGGCACCGGTCGGCGAACAGCCGGCGGACGCTGTCCCGTAACGCTTCCTCGGTGTCGGAGTACAGCAGATCGCTCATTTGATCAGATCCTTGTATGCGACGTCCTTATCGACGCGGTGTTCCGGCGGCAGGCCGAGAATGCGTTCGGCGATGGTGTTGCGCAGAATTTCCGAGGTGCCGCCCTCGATCGAGTTGCCCTTGGCGCGCAGGTAGCGGTACCCGGGATCGCGGCCGATGAAATCGACAGATTCGGGTTGACGCATCGTCCAGTCGTCGTACTGCAGGCCCAGTTCTGGATGCAGTTCGATCTCGAACCCCGAAACCGCTTGTGCCAGGCGGGCAAACGTCACCTTCATCCCGGCGCCCTCGGGGCCGGGTTGACCGACGGCCAGCCGCTGGCGCAGCCGCAGACCGGTCAGCCGCGCGACCTCGGCCTCAACCCACAATCGCATCAGCTCGTCGTGCATGGCGGCGTTACGCAATTCCGGCTGGGCCCGCCACGCGTCGGTGACCTTGCCGATGATCCCGCTTTCCCGTGTGCCCCCGGCCATCGAGCCGATGGCCACCCGCTCGTTGTTCAGGGTGGTGGTGGCGACCTTCCAGCCACCACCCTCGGGTCCGAGGCGGTTGCCGTCGGGTACCCGGACGTCGGTGAGGAACACCTCGTTGAACTCGGCTTCGCCGGTGATCTGCCGCAACGGCCGAACCTCGACACCAGGGTCGGTCATGTCGAGGACAAAATAGGTCAGCCCCTGGTGCTTGGGCACGGTCGGATCGGTCCGAGCGACCAGGATTGCCCGCTGAGCATTCTGGGCACTCGACGTCCACACCTTCTGCCCGTTGACAATCCACTCGTCACCGTCACGGATTGCGCGGGTGGCCACGCCGGCCAGATCGGATCCCGCACCCGGCTCACTGAACAGCTGACAGTAGATGTGCTCGCCGGTGAACAACGGCCGCAAGAACTCCCGACGCTGAGCCTCGGTGCCGAAGGCAGCGATGGTCGGCGCGGCCATGCCCATCCCGATGCCGTTGCGCGCGCCACCGCCACCCGGCGGCGCACCTGCCGCGGTGAGCGCGTCTTCGACCTGAGGCTGGAAGCTGCGCGACAAATCCAGCCCGCCGGAGCCGACCGGAAAGTGCACCCACGCGAGCCCGGCATCGAAACGCGCGCCAAGGAATTCGTGCGGCTCGGTGTGCGACGGGTCGTGCTCCTCGAGCAACGTGCGCACCCGCGCGTCGAGGTCGCCGGCGCTCACCGGAACCCCTCCGGATCGCCGAGTAGCCGTCCACCGTCCAATACCAGCGTCTCGCCGGTGATCCAGCTCGACTCGTCAGACACCAGGAACGCGACCGCGGCCGCCACATCGGGCGGCTCGCCGATACGTCCCAGCGCCATACCCCGCGACACTAAGTCTTCGTGATCCTTCCATAGCGCTTCTGCGAGCTTGGTTCGCACCACACCGGGCGCAATCGCGTTCACCCGCACATGTGGCGAAAGTTCCAGTGCCAGTTGCTTGGTGACGTGTATCAGCGCGGCCTTGGTCGCGTTGTACATGCCCATGTTAGGTGCCTGGTGCAGGCCGCCGATCGACGCTGTGTTGACGATCGCGCCGCCGTGTTCCCGCATCCAGGCCTTGGCTGCCAGCGAGGTCCACAGCAGCGGCGCCCACAGATTGACGTCGAAGGTCTTGGAGAACCGAGCATGGTCCTGATCGATCAGCGGGCCGTAGGCCGGGTTGGTGCCGGCATTGTTGACCAGGATGTCGATGCTGCCGAAGCGGTCGAGGGTCAGATCAACACAGTGCCGCGCGGCGTCCTCGTCGACGGCGTGGGCGGCAACTCCGACGGCGTCGCCTCCAACCTGCTCGGCCGCGGCATCAGCGGCGTCCTGCTTGCGGGAGGTGAGCACGATGTTCGCGCCGCCCTCGGCCAGCCGCTGCGCTATCGCGAGCCCGATCCCCCGCGAGCCGCCGGTGATGATTGCGGTGCGGCCCTTGAAGTTTGATGTGGTCATAGCCCCTCCATCAGGCTGTGTTGGTAGCGACGCATGCCGCGTAGCCAGCGGTCGTAGTCGTTGCCTTTGTTTCGGTACATGTCCAGCACGCCCACGTGCGGCAGGATCAGGAACCGCTCGTCGTCGACCGCTGCCAGCACGATGTCGGCGACGTCGGCCGGTTCGATCACGTCCCCCGCCGAAGTCACGGCGCGAGTCGCGAGCCGGGCCAACGGATCGTCGGACTCCCCGGGGGAATACAGCAGTTTGGTGTTGACGCCCATCGGACACAGGCAGCTCACTCGCACGCCCTGCTCACCGAAGGTGATGTTCAGCCACTCGGCGAACCCGACCGCGGCGTGTTTGGTCACCGAGTACGTGGCTGATCCCAGTTGGGTCAGCAGCCCGGCCGCCGAGGCGGTGCTGATGAAGTACCCCTCGCCGCGCTCAACCCAGGCGGGTATTAGCAGCTTCGCCGCGCGGATGTGGGCCTTGAGGTTCACGTCGATCGATTGGTCCCACTCGGCTTCGGTGACATCCAAACCCGAGACGCCAGTGATGCCCGCGTTGGCGAAATACAGATCGACGGGACCAAATGCGTTGTCCGCCAGCGTGATCAGCTGCTGAATGTGCGCGGTGTCGGAGGCGTCACCGCCTGATGCGACGGCCGCCCCGGGCCGCTCGGCGTTGATCCTTTCGACCACCCTGTGCGCGGCGTCCCCGTCGAGGTCAGCAACGACGACGCGAGCATCCTGCTGCGCCAGCTTGGCCGCCAACGCCGCACCGATCCCGTTGCCACCGCCGGTGACGATGGCGACTTTGTCGGCAACTTTCACAAGCGCCTCTCTTTCTGGTTGAGTGGGTCTTATTTTCTGAACAGCAGGCTGGTGATCCATCCCCGAGTGTCCGCCGGGTCGATCACGTCATCGAGCTCGAACGTGGTGGCCGAGGTGAGTGCCTTCCCATGTTGATAGGCGGCTTCGACCAGTTTGTCGAACAGATTCTGACGTTCGGTTGAGTCGTCGACGGCGGCTAATTCCTTGCTGAACCCGAGCCGGACCGCACCCTCGAGACCCATGCCGCCGATCTCGCCGGTCGGCCAGGCGACGGTGAAGTCCGGTGCGTGAAAGGAGCCGCCCGCCATCGCCATTGCGCCCAGCCCGTAGCCCTTGCGGAGGATCACCATCCCGAACGGCACGGTGAGCCGCGCCCCGACGATGAACAACCGGCTGAAGCGTCGAACGGCGGCGTCGACTTCGGCGTCCGGTCCGACCATGAAGCCCGGCGTATCGCACAGCGAAATGACCGGCAGCCCACCCGATTCGCACAACGTAAGAAAGTCGGCCATCTTATCGGCGGCCTCGGCGTCGATCGCGCCACCGAGATGATGACTGCTGTTGGCCAGTAACCCGAAGGGCACACCCTCGACGCGGACCAGCGCGGTGACCACACCCACCCCGTAATCGGCCCGCAACTCCAATACCGACCCGACGTCGACGACCGAATCGATCGCATGATGCACGTCGTAGGCGCGTAACCGGTTCTCCGGCACCACATGTCGCGCCCGCCGTGGATCAGGGGCTTCCCAGTCGCCCTGTTCGCCGTGAAAGTAGGACAGGTACTGCTTGGCAAGCGACACCGCATGCACCTCGTCGCGAGCGGCCAGCCCCACTACCCCGTTGCGTCGCTGCACATCGATCGGCCCGATGTCCTCCGGCCGGTAGCGTCCCAGCCCGCCGCCTTCGATCATCGCCGGCCCGCCCATGCCGATGTTCGCATCGGGGGTCGCGATGATCACGTCGCAGGTGCCGGCGAGCGCCGCGTTGCCGGCGAAACACCGACCCGACACGATCGACACCAAAGGCACTTTGCCGCTGAGTGCGCCGAGCGCCCGGAACGTCGGCACGTCGAGACCGGCGATGTTTGCGACATCAGTGTCACCGGGACGGCCACCGCCGCCTTCGGCGAACAGCACGACCGGCAACTGTTGGCGGGCCGCCAGGTCGAAGATCCGATCGGTTTTGGCGTGGTTGCGCATGCCCTGCGTCCCGGCAAGCACGGTGTAGTCGTAGGACAGCACGGCGGCGCGCGCGCCGCCGATCGTGGCTACCCCGGCGATCAAGCCGTCAGCCGGGGTGTTGGCAATCAGGTCGTCCTCCGAGCGACGGCTGCGTTGCGCGGCCACGGCCAGCGCGCCGTATTCGACGAAGCTTCCCGCATCGATCAGGTCGTCGATGTTCTCCCGCGCAGTGCGCCGATTTTTGTTGTGCCGCTTGGTAATCGCCGCAGGGCGGCCCTCGTCCAGAGTCAGCAGGTGACGGCGGCGGACCTCGTCGAGATCGGCACGATCACCGTCCAGGTCGAACGCAGCGACGTCACCGGTTCCCGTGGTCTGGCCCGTGCGCGTGAACACCACCAACGGCTCACCGGTTCCGATCACCTGCCCGGCCGTCACTAAAACCCGAACCGTGCGCATCGCATCCGGTGCGGTCAGCACGTGCTGCATCTTCATGGCTTCGAGGACGGCCAACTGCGCCCCTGCCGCGTACTCCTGCCCCTCCGATGCGATCTCCACCACGGTGCCTGCCAGCTGCGCCCGCAATATTTCCTCACCCGGGTGCAGCTCCGGCGACGTGGCCCGCGTCTCGTGGCGCGGAGACCGGGCCGCACCGGCGAAAGCGGGCAGGTTCTCATCGACGAAACTGGTGGTGACCAGCCCGGAATGAGTATTGTTGTGGGACAGAATCTCTCGCAAGAACGGGATGTTCGTCCGAAGGCCCTTGATGTCGAATTCGTCCAGCGCTGTCTGCGCCTTGCGCACCGCTGCGGTAAACGACGATCCGCGCACCCGGGTGATCACCTTGGCCAGCAACGAGTCATACCGCGAGCTCGGCGTCAGCCCAGCGCGGCCGAAAGTGTCGACGCGCACTCCTGGTCCGCTCGGCGGCGAGAACACCGAGAGCGTTCCCGCCGTCGGCACCACCGTCCCGTCGGGTGCAAGAGTCTCCATGTTGACCCGCGTCTGAATCGCGATTCCCCGCACCGCGGCGAGCGCGCCGACCACCTCGTCGCCGTCGGCCACAATGCCTGCCGGCAACCGCAACTGATGAAACGGCGAGCCCTGGGCGATGCGTAGTTGCACCGCGACCAGGTCGACGCCGGTGACCTCTTCGGTCACGGTGTGTTCCACTTGGATCCGTGGGTTGACCTCGAGGAAGACGAATTGCTCACCTTTGACTAGGAATTCGACCGTGGCGATTCCGCGGTAGTTCACCTGCGCACACAACCGGGCCGCGGCTCGGTGCAGGTCACGGCGCAGGGCCGGTGAGAGGCCCTGTGCCGGTGCGATTTCGATGAGTTTCTGGTGGCGGCGCTGGATGCTGCAGTCGCGGTCACCGAGCGCGAGCGCACGAGACGGCGTCCCAACGATCTGTACCTCGATGTGTCGCGCGTCCGCCAGGTGCGCCTCGGCGAACAGTGCCGGATCGCCGAACCCGAGTTCGGCTTCGGCGGCGCATTGCCGGTAGGCGTCGTCAATCTGCTCGGCGTCGCGGACTATTCGCATGCCGCGGCCCCCGCCGCCGGACAGTGCCTTGATCACGATCGGGCCGCTTCGAGCGGCGGCGAATGCTCGGACCTCCCCGAGGCCGGTCGGTCCGTCGGTAGCAGGCAACACCGGCACGCCGGCCGCTGTCGCCGCCCGCCGGGCCGCCGACTTGTCGCCGAACAGCTCGAGAGCGGCCGCATCCGGCCCGACGAATGTCAAGCCCGCGCTCACGCAGACCCGCGCGAACTCGGCCTGTTCGCTGAGGAACCCGTAGCCGGGATGGATCAGCTCAGCTCCGGCATTCTTGGCCGCCGCCAGGATCGCATCGTGGTCCAGGTAGGCCGCCGGCCCGGCACCAGGCAGCGCGATCGCTTCATCGGCCGCGTGCACGTGCGGGCTGTCGGCATCGTCCTCGGCGTAGACAGCGACCGTGCCGAGCTCCAACTCCGTTGCGGTACGAATGATTCGGAGCGCGATCTCACCGCGGTTGGCGATCAGCAGGCGCGTCACGTGCGGTCCTTCTCGAGGTCGGCCCTGGGGGATTCGGCATCCATCCCGATCTCATCATGCCGCTGCCCTGATTACCCGACTATTGGCCCCCATTGTGGTAGCGGAGCTAGTAGCTTTAGTGCCGCGTCGATAACGGACCGATCCAGTGAAGGACACCATGACTACGCGCTACCTGATCGCGGCCCTGGGAGCACTACTGGCAACCGCGGGATTGACCGCTACGGCGGCCCCGGCCAGCGCCGGATGCCTGAACCCGCCGGGCAGTCCGATGGCTCAAATGTGTGACAGCCCCGTCGATGGCGACGGCATGTGGGAGCGCTGCCTGACCACATACCCGGGCGGACCGCTGAACCCCGCTGCGGTCGACTGCAACACGATGAGCGCGAACGACCCTCCGAAGGAAGCGGATCCGATCATGCTGACGCCCCCCACCCACATCGACCCGTAGCGGGGTCATTCCGGTGACCCTGGTCTGCCCGCTGCGGTAATTTCGGCCGGTGTCCATCAATCGCCGCAAAGTCCTGGGTGGAGCGGGCCTGGCCGGCGCGGCGGCCGCAGCGGGTGTGGGCGTCGATCGCCTGGTCGCCGGCAGCCACACCGGTACGGATGTGTCGTCGGCCGACGATGTGGCACGCTTCGGCGATCCGCGCGTCCCCGCCGAAACGATCACCAACAGATCGCACCTGTTTCACCTCGGTGCTTCGCCGTTGACCAGCTTCGACGGCGGTTCGTTCCACCAGGCGGATGAGCAGAATTTTCCGATCCTCGAGGGCCAGCAAGCCAGCATCGTCTTGTTGACGTTGCAGCCGGGGGGAATCCGCGAACCGCACTGGCATCCCAGTGCGTGGGAGATCAACGTCGTCACCAAGGGCGTCGCCGCGTGGGCGCTCGTCGACGGCAACGGCAACCACGAGAACTTCGACCAGAAGGTCGGCGACGTCGTGTTTGCCCCCCAGGGTTCGTTTCATTATTTCGAGAACCGCGGCACCGAAGACATGAAGATCGTCATCGTGCAGAACACCAGCGCACCCGAAGCCGACGACAACATTGGAATCGGCGAGTCGATCAGCAAGCTGCCGCCCCGCGTGTTGTCCGCCATCTTCGGCGTGCCCGCCGCGACGTTCGACAAGTTCACGAAGTACGACAAAGCGGCCATCATTTTGCGGAAGCAGTAGGAAGCGCAATGACAGACGACGCCGAGCGCTTCGCCGATCCGCGGTTACCCGCCGAAACGATCACCAACAAGTCGCACCTGTTCCAGCTCGGCGCGTTGACGCCGGCGACGTACGACGGCGGCTCGCAGCAGCAGGCGCACGAAGACAACTTTCCGATTCTCACCGGTCAAGAGGCCAGTATCCAGCTGATCACGTTGCAGCCCGGGGGTATTCGCGAACCGCACTGGCATCCCAGCGCGTGGGAGATCAACATCGTGACCAAGGGGGTCGCGAGCTGGGTGCTGATCGACGGCAACGGCAACCACGAAAGTTTCGATGCCGGCGTCGACGACCTCGTGTTCGCGCCCCAGGGTTCGCTGCACTATTTCGAGAACCTCGGCAAGGATGACCTCGAGGTCTTGATCATCCAGAATTCCAGCGCGTCGGAGGACAAAGACAACATCGGCATTGCCGAGTCACTGAGTCAGCTTCCGCCCCAAGCCTTGTCCACAATCTTCGGTGTTCCCGCCGAGACTTTCGCGAAGTTCCGGAAGTTCGACAAGGCGATCACCATCCTGCGAGCGCGCTGAACCGCTAGTTCATCAAGGTCGCGGCGAGCGTGCCGCCCAGCTCGTAGGCCCGCTCTCGAATGCGGGCGTCGATCGCGCCGGTAACCTCCAGTGCGTCAGCGGCTTTGGTCAAGGCGAGCCCGGTGGCAACCTTGTCGACTGACGACACCGCCCCAACGGTGTCGTTGTTGCCGTGCACCCACACGCCGTACGGGCGGCCGGCCACATGATCCAGGCTCGGGTAGTACACCGTGTCGAAGAAGTGCTTGAGCGCGCCTGACATGTACCCGAGATTGGCTGGAGTGCCGAACAAGTAGCCGTCCGCTTCGAGCGCGTCGGCAACGGTGGCGGCCAGCGCGGGTCGCAGCACCACGTCGACGCCCTCGATGTCAGGGTCTTTGGCTCCTGCCAGCACCGCTTCGAGGAGCTCACGGGTGGCCGGTGACGGAGTGTGGTGAACGATCAGCAGCGTCTTGCTCATTCACGTCCTTGCATCTCGACGGCTGTCTTCATGGCTTCTCGGGCACGGCTTCGGTCTCCCGCATAGTCGTAGGCACGGGCCAACCGATACCAGCGGCGCCAATTGTGCGGATCGCTGTCCAATTCGGCGCGGACATCGGCGAACAGCGCGTCGGCCGCGTCGCGTTCGATGCGTCCCGATGGCCGCCGTGGCAGCGCGGTCACATCGAGTTCCATCCCGTCCTCGGCGGCTAGGCGGGCCAGTTTCTGGTGAGCCAGGCCCGCACGCAACGTGGCGATCATGGCCCACAATCCGATTGCGGGCATGATGAGTAATGCGCTTCCCAGCGCGATCGCCACACCCCGCCCGGAGGCGATCATCAGGACGGCCGTCCGGCCCAGCAGCACGATGTACGTCAGCAGGGCCGCGCACATCAGCGTCACCACCACTTGGATGCGCACACTGCGCGCGTTCTGGGTCATTGCAGATCGAGCAGTGATTCGATTCCTATTGTCAGGCCGGGATTTTCGCCAACGCGGCGAACCGCGAGTAACACGCCGGGCACGAATGAGGTGCGGTCGATGCTGTCGTGCCGGATGGTAAGGGTCTCCCCCAATGTGCCGAACAACACTTCCTGGTGAGCGACCAGTCCCGCCAGTCGCACCGAATGGACCGGCACGCCGTCGACGTCGGCGCCGCGGGCACCCGGAAGGCTAGTGCTGGTGGCATCCGGGTTGGGCGGCAGGTCTTTTCGCGCCTCGGCAATCAGCGCTGCGGTGCGCGCGGCGGTCCCCGACGGGGCGTCGGCCTTGTGCGGGTGGTGCAGCTCGATCACTTCGACCGACTCGAAGAACGGTGCGGCTTGCTTGGCGAAGTGCATGGACAGCACCGCGCCGATGGCGAAATTGGGCGCGATGAGCACGCAGACATCCGGCTTGGCCGCCAGCCACGAACGCACCTGCTGTAGCCGCTCGTCGGTGAAGCCGGTGGTTCCCACGACGGCGTGGATGCCGTTGTCGATCAGGAACTCGAGGTTTCCCATCACGACGTCGGGATGGGTGAAGTCGATGACGACCTCAGTCCTGTTGTCAGTCAACAGGCTCAGCGCGTCACCGGCGTCGACTTGCGCGGACAGCGTCAGATCCTCGGCGGCCTGAACGGCCTGCACCATCGTTGCTCCGACTTTGCCCTTGGATCCCAGCACAGCTACCCGCATGGCTTCACCCTAGAACGTGCCGATGTTTTCCATCGTTGCGCCTCGGCGGAGCTGATCACTCGCCCGTTTGTCACCGTACGTTCACCAAGGATGGGTTTGTGCCAAACCTGCACGAACTGAAACCCTGCTGAAGATACTTGCAACCGAACCCCCGACCAGCTCGACGAAAGGAACCGGATCATGAGGATCACACGCGGCGTGGCCGCTGGCGCGATGTTCGCCGGTCTCGCCCTGGTACTGCCGGCTCCTATGTCCTCAGCGGACCCGCTGAACGGCCACTACATCGAGACCGAGACCTACCCCGATGGTCACCAAGACCCGCCGAGCGACTGGTACATCACCCCGTGCGGCGACGGCTGCGTCGACATCCAGCACCTGGGCCAGGCGCACCTGATCGACAACCAATGGACGCTGGACGGCAAGGGCGGCGTGTCGTGCGAGCAGGGCGGCGACGTGCACGACGCCATCAACTTCCACTACGCCTGGGACCCGAACACGCTGGACGGGACAGTCCAGATCACCAACAACGTCGCGGCCTGCGGCAACCCAGCCGGCTACCAGGAGACCAACCAGCTGCACCTGGCGCCGGCACCTTAGGCGTCGATCACCACCCGACCGCCGGTGGCACGAGAGACGCATACCAGCATCTCATCGGACGACTCGGCGGTACGGCCTCGCCGGTCGACGTGTCCGCCGAGCACCGTGACCTTGCAGGTGCCGCAGAAGCCTTGGCGGCACGAGTGGGCGGCCGTCGGGTCGTTGTCGAGCATGACGTCAAGCGCCGAGCGGTTCGCGGGAATCTCGAGCACGAGTCCGGATCGGGCCAGCTCGAGTTCGAACGGGATGCCGTCGACCACCGGCGGCGGGCTGAACCGCTCGTAGTGCAACGGCGCGTTGGCGTGCTCGTGGCGAGCGGCGCGCACCGCTTCCAGCATCCCGGTCGGGCCGCACACGTACACCGCGGTGGTCGGTGTGGCGTCGACGAGCAGGTCCTCAGCTGAGGCCAGTCGCCCGCGCTCGTCGTCGGACCATACGGTGACCCGGTCGGAGTCCAGCAACAGCACCTCGTCCAGCAGCGGCATGTATTCGCGGCTGCGACCGGCATAAATTGCGCGCCAATTCATTCCGCGCTGATGCGCGGCCCGCATCATCGACAGAATCGGCGTCACCCCGATCCCGCCGATGACAAAGAGCACATCGCGCTCGTCGCCGCCAAGATAGAACGCATTGCGTGGCCCTTCGAAGACCAGCGAGTCGCCGATGACGTAGGCGTCGTGCATTTCGATGGAACCGCCCCCGCCATCGACGATGCGCCGCACGGCAATTCGGTAATCGGTGCGCCGCCCCGGCGGTCCGCACAACGAGTACTGGCGACGACGACCGGAAGGGAGCTGGACGTCGATGTGGCTGCCGGGCGTCCAGGACGGAAGCAGGCCACCGCCGGGATCGGCGAACGTCAACGCGACCACGTCCGGGCTGAGCTGTTCACGCTTGGTGATAACCGCCGTGTGGGTGCGGGCCACCGGCACCACGCGGGAAGGCTTCCAGCGGCTTGCCGACGAGAAGCCACTGAGTAGCACGCCGAGGCCCCAGATGCCGGTGAACAGCCGGTCGCGCTTGCGGCGCCCGTAGATGTCTTCCGGCCTGTTGGCCCAAATACTGTGCGACACAGTGACCTCCGCGACCTTATGGCCGTATGTCGTAACGAGCCAGCAGTCGGATCAGCGACGGGCTGATTCGCCTCATCGCGTAGCCGATCCGCGACTCGGCTGCGATCGGTACCACTGGCGGGCCGGTTTTGACGGCTTTGACGATGGCCTTGGCCGTGGCCTCCGGCGTGTAGTTGCGCCGGCGGTACGCCACGTCCGCCTTGTGCCGCGCACTGTCCTGCTCGTCGGACGTCATTCCCGCATACACCGTGCTCTTGGCGATGTTCGTGTTGACGAAGCCCGGACACACCGCGGTGACGGTGATGCCGTCATCGGCAAGGTCGGCCCGCAGCGATTCGCTGAATGCCAGCACCGCGGCTTTTGTTGTGCCGTAGGCGATCATCGACTTCGACGGGAGGAACGCCGCAGCCGACGACACGTTGATGATCGTGCCGCCCTGGCCGCGGTCGACCATCTGGGTGGCGAACACCCGACTGCCGTTGAGCACGCCGCGCAGATTGACGCCGAGGATGTTGTCCCAGTGCGCCGGTGTCGTCTCGAGGAATCGGCCGGCCATCCCGATGCCCGCGTTGTTCACCAGGATGTCGACCACCCCGTGATCGCTGTTGACTTGTGCGGCAAGCGCATTCATCACGGCTTCGTCGCTCACGTCGGCCTGGTAGGCCGCTGCTTCGGCGCCGGTTTCGCGGACGGCGGCGACGGTCTCCTGGGCTGCGGCCAGGTCGCGGTCCACGATCACGACCGCGGCGGCGCCTTGGCGGGCCAACTCGAGCGCGGTGGCGCGGCCGATACCGGCGCCGGCGCCGGTCACCAGCGCGAGCTTGCCTCGCACATCGCGTGGTCCGGACTGCACCGCACTGGCGGCGGCCAACGCGGCACCGCCGACGTGCCGGTCGATCCATTCGGCAGCGAGCCGCGCGACGACATCGGGTCGCGCGGTCACCACCCAGTGGCCCCCTTCGATCGGGACGACCCTGCTGCCCAACGGAATTGAACCGGTGTAACGCTGCAGTGCCGGGGTGACGAACATGTCCAGCCGCGGAACCAGCACCTGCACCGGGACGCTGGTGTCAGGCAGCGTCGCGCCGGGCGCCAGGAAAGGTCCCGGCATGTTGGCGCGATACAGGTTGAGCCCGTTGACGTAGTCGGCGGTCGAGCGCACCGGATCACCGGAGCGGGTCCGCGTACTGGAGTTGCCAATACGGCCAAAGGCCTCAATGACTTTCACGCCGACGCCGGCCCGGATCAGCAACTCCGGCAGACCCGGGGTCAGGAAGAACCAGATGTAGCCCGAGGCGAGCAATTGCCGGATCACGTCGAGCAGACCGCGCGGCCCGCGCGCCGAACGCAGGAACTTACCCGCGTAGTCGAGGTGCGGCCCGGATATCGAGGTGAACGAGGCAACCTTTTTCATAACCGTCTCATCGGTGACGGCAGCCCACGCCTGGATCGAGCCCCAGTCGTGAGCCAGCAGGTGGACGCGACCGACACCGATGCTGTCGATGACCGTTCCGATGTCGGAAATCAGTTGCGCGAAGCGGTAATCCGATCGGCCTGCCGGGCGGGCGGACTCGCCGGCCCCACGGACGTCGTAGGCGACGAAGTTATAGCGTCCGGCAAGGTGTTCGGCGACCCCGTCCCACAGGTGGTGGTTGTCGGGGTAGCCGTGGATGGCCAGTACGGTCGGCCGTTGCGGGTCGACCTCGGTATAGGTGTGCACGGCCAGCGCGACACCATCCGAGGCGGTCACGGTGCGGCGCGACGGCAGGTCAGAAATGGTCGCCGGAGCGGTGGTCATATGTTCCTCTCGGTCAGTGCGAGGCGCGTGCGGCGGGCGAGATCGCCAGGTAGTCGACGGCCTTCTCCACCCCGCCCAGCTGCGACGGATGAAAGCGCGGCAGATAGTAGGCACCGATGACACGAATGAAGCGCAGCGGTCCGGGCATCAGACCCCGCCGCGCCGCGGCGAGGTAGTAGCGCCAGCGCGCCTTGGTCCCCGGCGGCATGTGCGGGTCCACCGAGTACATGAACCGAACCCCGCGCGCCCACATCAGCAGCATCATCGGCGTCACGACAAGCTGAGTGCGGACCTGACGCAAGTAGCCGGCCCGCAGGTGCTTCATCAGGTCGAAGGCCACGGCTTTGTGCTCGACTTCTTCGGCGCCGTGCCACCGAAGCATGTCCAGCATCACCGGGTCGGCGCCGACCGCGTCGAGCTCGGGGGTGTCAAGGATCCATTCGCCGAGAATCGCGGTGTAGTGCTCGATGGCCGAGACGAGCGCGACCCGCTCGAGCAGCCAGCTGCGCTGGCGCCGCACACTCCACCGCGGCCGGTCGCCCAGGAGTTTGCCGAAGAGCCAGGCCATCTGATCGGTATACGGCGTTACGTCGACGTTGTTGGCCGCGAAGTACTCCTGCACACCGGTGTGTGCCTGCGCGTGCATCGCCTCCTGGCCGATGAATCCCTGCACGTCGAGCCGCAGCTGGTCGTCTTTGATCAGCGGGAGGGCCTGCTTGAACAGGTCGACGAAGAATTCCTCGCCGGCCGGCAGCAGGAGGTGGAGCACGTTCAGCATGTGCGTGGTGAACGGCTCGCCGGGCACGTAATGGAACGGCAGCGTCGCCCAGTCGAAGGCGACGTCGCGCGCCTCGAGGACGAGCCGCTCGTGGTCGGAACCGATGCCTTCCAGGTGCGGACCGACGGCTTCGTCGTTGACCGTGAACATTGTCAGCAGCATACCCGGTACCGCTGGTATCGGGAATACGCCGCGGTCAGACCGGTGCGGCGCCCCGGAGATGCTCGAAGATCAGCGATGTCTGAGTCCCGGCGACGTCGGCGTCGGCATTGAGGTTCTCGACCACGAACGACCGCAGGTCCTCGGTGTCGCGCGCGGCGACGTGCAGGATGAAGTCGTCGGTACCGGCCAGGAAGTAGACATCCATCACCTGCGGGCGATGCCGAATCTGTTGGATGAAGTCGCGGATCCTGCCGCGGGAGTGGGACTGCAGGCTCACCGAAATCATCGCCTGCAGCGGCAATCCCACCGCGGCGGGATCGATGTCGGCGTAGAACCCGCGGATGACCCCGGTCTCCGTGAGTCGACGAACGCGGCCATGACAGGTCGACGCGGCGATGCCGAGTTCCTCGGCCAGGGCGCTATTGGTCATCCGGGCATCGGCGTGCAGCAGCGCAAGGATCCGGCGGTCGACGCGGTCCAGATCGGTGGCTCGAAGATCCTTCGACGGCAGCCCGATGCGACCAGGCGTGCCCGGTCTTTCTTCGTCCATAGCGGGACTATATCGGTGCTCCTTCGGCATCTTTGCGCATCAAACGAAGTTTCTTCACAATTGAGCATATGCGCGTGGGCATCCCGACCGAAGTCAAAAACAATGAGTTCCGCGTCGCGATCACCCCTTCGGGTGTCGCGGAACTGACCCGTCACGGTCACGAGGTCCTGATTCAGGCCGGCGCCGGCGAGGGTTCGGCGATCGGCGACAACGACTTCAAAGCTGTTGGTGCGCAGATGGTTTCCGCCCCCGGGGGCGTGTGGGCCGAGGCCGATCTGATACTCAAGGTGAAAGAACCTGTCGCGCTTGAATATTCGAAAGAATGCGCCGCGGCCAGACCCTGTTCACCTACCTGCACCTGGCCGCGTCACGGTCGTGCACCGAGGCACTGCTGGCCTCCGGCACCACGTCCATTGCCTACGAGACGGTGCAGACCGCTGACGGTGCGCTGCCACTGCTGGCGCCGATGAGCGAGGTTGCCGGCCGGCTCTCGGCTCAGGTCGGCGCTTACCACCTGATGGGCACCCACGGTGGTCGTGGCGTGCTGATGGGCGGCGTGCCGGGCGTCGAACCGGGCTCGGTTGTGGTGATCGGGGCGGGGACCGCGGGATACAACGCCGCCCGCGTCGCGCACGGCATGGGGGCGGCGGTCACGGTGCTCGACGTGAACATCGACAAACTGCGCGACCTCGACCGCGCCTTCAATGGCCAAGTGCAGACCCGCTACTCGACCGCACTCGAACTGGAAGCCGCGATCAAAGGCGCCGATCTGGTGATCGGCGCGGTGTTGTTGCCCGGTGGCAAGGCACCGACGCTGGTGTCCAATTCTCTTGTCGCGCGGATGCAGCCAGGCGCAGTGCTGGTCGACATCGCGATCGATCAGGGCGGCTGCTTCGAAGACTCGCGGCCGACCACTCACGACGACCCGACCTTCACCGTCCACAACACCGTGTTCTACTGCGTGGCCAACATGCCCGCCGCCGTGCCGGCCACATCGACGGTCGCGTTGACCAACGCGACCTTGCCCTACGTGCTCGATCTCGCCGACCGTGGCTGGCACGAAGCCTGTCGGTCGAATCCGGCACTGGCCAAGGGGCTTTCGACACACGACGGGGCACTGCTCTGTCAACGCGTTGCCGCCGACCTGGCGCTGCCGTTCACGGACCCGTCGGCAACACTGGGTCGCTGACTCAGACGTGGCCGAGCTTGTCGACGATCTCCTTCGCCGGCCCCGCCTGAGCCTGCCGATATCCCGTGCCGGCCCACAGATTGGTGCCGTGCGGGTCCTCCAGCTCGACAGCGGCCCTGCGGATCGGCGCAGTCATCTGGTTGACCTCGGGATAGCCAAGCGGCGCAATCTGATCCATCAACCGGGTGAAGTCGTTCGCCAAACCACGGGCATAGCGGCCCGAAAAGGCGCGGGTGATAACCGTGTTGTCGAATTGCGGATGGCTCAGCGCCGAGCGGTGCGCGGCGTTCGTGCCGGCCTCGTCGGACAGCAGCAGCGCGGTACCGATCTGCGCGGCGGCCGCTCCCCTGCGCAACACCCCGGCGACGTCCTCGGCACTGGACAACCCGCCGGCCGCGATCAGCGGGACGTCGTGGGTGTGGCCGATGCGATCCAGCAGGTCGATGAGCGGCTCGGTGCCGGGACTCATGTCAGGCGCGAACGTGCCGCGATGACCACCGGCGTCCGGACCTTGAACGACAAGACCGTCGGCGCCGGCGGCGACCGCCACGCCAGCCTCATACAGCGACGTCACGGTGACGTAGAGCAACATCCCCAGCGCGCCGAACCGGCGCAACACATCTGGCGACGGGGCGCCGAAAGTGAACGACACCAACTCGGGCCGCATGTCGGCGACCACCTCGAGCTTCTGCTGCCAGCCGTCGTCGTCGCCGAACTGCGGATAGCCGACGTGGACGTCGTAGTGCTCGGCCAGCTCGTCAAGGGCCTCGGCGTAGGCATCCAACGCAATGACGTCGGCGACGCTGGGCTGCGGCACGAACAGGTTGACGCCGATCGGGCCCGTGGTCGCGGCCCGAGCCGCCGCGATGTCGCTGGCGAGGCGTTCGGCGCTGATGTATCCCGCGGCCAAAAAGCCGAGACCGCCGGCGTTGGACACCGCCGCGGCCAGCGCTGGTGTGCCGGGGCCTCCCGCCATCGGCGCTCCCACGATCGGCACGTCAAGATCCCAGAAGCCCAATACCATTGCGCTACCTCGTCATTGTCCGAAGTTGTTGCGGCAGAGAAGCCTTCGATTTATGCGGGCCGAGTACGGCTGCACCGTAGGGCCCGCTGAGGAGTTGACGCGCAATCGCGTTGACCTCATCCAGGGTGACCTCATCGAGCTCCTGCAGCGTCCGGTCGATGCTTCGATGCTCAGCGTAGTTGAGTTCGCTGCGGCCGATGCGGTTCATCCGTGAACTGGAGTCCTCCAGCCCGAGCACGAGCCCGCCGCGCAGCGAGCCCTTCGCGATCCGGCATTCCGTCTCGGTGATGCCGTCGCGCCCAACTTCGGCCAGCACGTCGGAGGTTACGCGAGTCACTTCGGCGAACCGCTCGGGCAGGCACGCCGCATACACCGACAGGGCGCCTGAGTCGGAGAAAGTGTCCAGCGACGAATACACCGAGTACGCCAGCCCGCGAGACTCCCGAACCTGTTGAAACAGCCGGGAACTCAGGCCGCCGCCGAGCGCGGTGTTGAGCACCGACAGGGCCCAGCGATGCTTCCAGTGCCGACCGGGCGTGCGCACCCCGAGGAAGACGTGCGTCTGCTCGGCGTCGCGGTTGACCAGCGTCAGCCGCGGGCGACCGGTGACCCGGCCGGCACCCTTTCGTGGCGCGATCGCGTTGCGGCCGCGAACCAGTCGCGGTCCGAAGTGTTCGCGCACCAGGTTCAGCACCTCGTCGTGGTCGACGTTGCCGGCCACCGCGACGACCATCCGCTCGGGCGTGTAGCGCCGCTGATGGAACGAATGCAACTGCGCGCGCGTCATCGACGCCACGGATTGCACGCTGCCGATCACCGGTCGGCCCACCGGGTGATCCCCGAACAGCGCGGCCAGGAACTGGTCGGCCAGCGCGTCCTCGGGGTCGTCGTCGCGCATCGCGATCTCTTCGAGGACGACGTCGCGCTCCAGTTCGACATCGCTTGCGGCGCAACGTCCGTTGAGCACCACGTCGACTGACCAGATCGACGGCCAGCGCGAGGTCGCTGTCGAGTACGTGCGCGTAGTAGCAGGTGTGCTCCTTGGCGGTGAACGCGTTAAGTTCGCCGCCGACCGCGTCCACGGCCTGCGCGATGTCGACGGCCGTCCGCGTCGGGGTGGACTTGAACAGCAGGTGTTCCAGGAAGTGCGCGGCGCCGGCCACGGTGGTGACCCTCGTCGCGCGATCCGACCCCTACCCACACCCCGACCGAGGCCGAGCGCACCCCGGGCAGGTATTCGGTGACGACCCGCAGGCCGCCGGGCAATGTGGTGCGCCGGAACGCCGCGGCCGGCTCAGAGCTGTGCCGGCCGCGGCGTAACGGTCCCCCGTAAACGGGTGGTACCCCCAGCGTCGCCTTTGGGCTAACTGCTGGCCGTCGCGGCATCGGCGGGCGCGGTCTCCGGGCTTGCGGCGGTGTTAACGCCGCCGGAATCCCCGCCGGATGCGCCGGCGTCCTCATCTACGAGCACCAGCGAGATCTTGCCCCGCTTGTCGATGTCGGCGATCTCGACGCGAAGCTTGTCGCCAAGACTCACCACGTCTTCGACCTTCGCGATGCGCTTGCCGCGCCCGAGCTTCGAGATGTGCACCAGCCCGTCGCGGCCCGGGAGCAGCGACACGAACGCACCGAAATCGGTGGTCTTGACCACGGTTCCGAGGAAGCGCTCGCCCGTCTTGGGCAGCTGCGGGTTGGCGATCGCGTTGATCTTGTCGATCGCGGCCTGCGCGGCCTCGCCGTTGCTGGCGCCGACGAACACCGTGCCGTCGTCCTCGATGGAGATCTGGCGCGCCGGTCTCTTCGGTGATCGAGTTGATCATCTTGCCCTTGGGCCCGATGACCTCGCCGATCTTGTCGATCGGCACCTTGATCGTGGTGATTCGCGGTGCGTAGGGGCTCATCTCGTCGGGCTCGTCGATGGCCTCGGCCATCACCTCGAGGATGGTCAGACGCGCGTCCTTGGCCTGCGCCAGCGCTCCGGCCAGCACCTGCGACGGGATGCCGTCGAGCTTGGTGTCGAGCTGCAGCGCGGTGACGAAGTCCTTGGTGCCGGCGCACTTGAAGTCCATGTCGCCGAAAGCGTCTTCGGCGCCGAGGATGTCGGTCAGCGTGACGAAGCGACGCTCGGTCTTGCCGTCGACCTCGACGTCGTCGGACACCAGGCCCATCGCGATACCGGCGACCGGCGCCTTCAGCGGCACCCCGGCGTTCAGCAGCGACAGGGTCGAGGCACACACCGAGCCCATCGACGTAGAACCGTTGGAGCTCAACGCTTCCGAGACCTGGCGGATCGCGTAAGGGAACTCCTCGATGCTGGGCAGAACCGGCATCAGGGCCCGCTCGGCCAGCGCGCCGTGGCCGATCTCGCGCCGCTTGGGCGAGCCGACGCGGCCGGTCTCACCGGTGGAGAACGGCGGGAAGTTGTAGTGGTGCATGTAGCGCTTCGAGGTCTCGGGCCCCAGCGAATCGATCTGCTGGGCCATCTTGACCATGTCGAGGGTGGTGACACCCATGATCTGGGTCTCGCCGCGCTCGAACAGCGCGCTGCCGTGGGCCCGCGGGATTACCGCGACCTCGGCCGACAGCGCGCGGATGTCGGTGATGCCACGCCCGTCGATGCGGAAGTGGTCGGACAGGATGCGCTGGCGCACAAGCTTTTTGGTCAGCGAGCGGAATGCTGCGCTGACCTCCTTCTCGCGGCCCTCGTAGGTGCTCGGCGAGGCGGTCGAGCACCTCGGCCTTGATCTCGTCGGTGCGACCGTCGCGCTCTTCCTTGCCCGCGATGGTGAGCGCCTTGGCGAGCTCCTCGGTGGCCACCGAGGCCACGGAGTAGAAGACGTCGTCCTGGTAGTCCGGGAACAACGGGTACTCGGCGGTCTCCTTGCCGACGGCCTCGTGCAGCTCCTGCTGGGCGTTGCACAACGCGGCGATGAACGGCTTGGCGGCTTCGAGGCCCTCGGCCACGACGCTCTCGGTGGGCGCGCCCGCGCCGCCCGCGACGAGGTCGATCACGTTGTCGGTGGCCTCGGCCTCGACCATCATGATCGCGACGTCATCGGCCGGTCTTGCGGCCGGCGACGACCATGTCGAACACGGCGTTCTCGAGCTGCTCGACGGTCGGGAACGCGACCCACTGGCCGTCGATCAGCGCGACGCGCACACCGCCGACCGGGCCGGCGAACGGCAGACCCGAGATCTGGGTCGACGCCGACGCGGCGTTGATCGCCAGCACGTCGTAGAGGTCCTTGGGGTCCAGGCTCAGGATGGTGATAACGACCTGGATCTCGTTGCGCAGTCCGGACACGAACGTCGGCCGCAGCGGACGGTCGATCAGGCGACAGGTCAGGATCGCGTCGGTGGAGGGACGGCCCTCGCGGCGGAAGAACGACCCGGGGATGCGTCCCGCGGCGTACATCCGCTCTTCGACGTCGATCGTCAGCGGGAAGAAGTCGAAGTGGTCCTTCGGGGACTTGCTGGCTGTCGTGGCCGACAGCAGCATGGTCTCGTCGTCGAGGTAGGCGACGACGGAGCCGGCGGCCTGTTTGGCCAGTCGGCCGGTCTCGAAACGAATGGTGCGGGTGCCGAAGCTCCCGTTGTCAATGGTGGCGGTCGACTCGAACACGCCTTCGTCAATTTCAGCAGCAGACATATGCGTCCGTGCAGCCTCTCTGGATTTATTCAGCTATTTCGCGTGGGCACGCACAACCCGGAAGGTTCTGGGGACTGGCCCGACGGGCCGTTGAACAGACAGCGTCTGAAAGCTGCGACGGCCGTCGATCGAAGCGGCCGACCCACCCCGGATTCGGGGAGCTCGGCAGCCACTACCGAAGACCGCGCGATACAGACTTGTCTTCCTTCAATGTCCTGTTGTGCCTCGCTGGAACGGTGCGCGCGGATCGCGCGCGCCGCACCTTGCTCGGGCCGATTGGGGCCCAAAACGTCTTTGACTCTACACGCCGACCTGGCGATTCCTTAAGCCGTGATGACGCCGCGACGATCGAATCAGCGGCGCAGGCCGAGGCGCTCGATCAGCGAGCGGTAGCGCGCCACGTCGATCTGGGCGACGTACTTGAGCAGACGGCGACGGCGACCGACCAGCAGCAGCAGTCCGCGCCGCGAGTGGTGGTCATGCTTGTGCTGCTTGAGGTGCTCGGTCAGGTCGGCGATCCGCTTGGTCAGCAGGGCGACCTGCGCCTCAGGGCTACCGGTGTCGGTTGCATGCAGGCCGTAGGAGCCCAGGATTTCTTTTTTCTGCTCGGCGGTAAGCGCCACGAAATATCTCCATCAATAGGTCCGCGAACATTCATCGGGGAGCGGCCGCCGCGAACTGCAGCACGCGCCGTGTCGCGGAGAAGTCTAGCAGCGGGCGTCGATGGAGCCTGAATCTCCAGCTCAGCCCGTGGAAAGCAGCTTGCGGGCGCGGGCGGTGTCGCTGCCCATCGCGTCGACCAGATCGCTCGATCGAACCGAACTTCTCCTGCCCGCGGATCCGCGCGACGAAATCGAGCGCCACGTGCTGTCCGTACAGGTCGGCATCGGTGTCCAGGACGAACGCCTCGACCGTGCGGGTGCGTCCCGAGAAGGTCGGATTGGTGCCGACCGACACCGCGGCCTGATAGCGCTCGCCCGGCACCACGCTCCCGGTGACCGGGCCGTGGCCCAACACGGTGAACCACGCCGCGTAGACGCCGTCGGCCGGAATGGCCGAGTGCATCGGCGGGGCAACGTTCGCGGTGGGGAAGCCCATTTCGGTCCCCCGCCCGTCGCCGCGAACCACCACGCCCTCGACCCGGTGTGGGCGGCCCAGCGCCTCGGCGGCGGCCACCACGTCACCGGCGTCGACGCAGGATCGGATGTAGGTGGACGAGAACGTCACGGTTTCGGTGTTGTGGTTCTCAGAGACAAGCGACATGGCCTCGACCGCGAACCCGAGCCGGGCGCCGGCGGCCGCGCAGAGTCTGGACCGTGCCGGCGGCCTTCTTGCCGAAGGTGAAGTTCTCCCCCACGACGACCTCGACCACGTGCAGGTTCTCGACCAGGAGCTCGTGGACGTAGCGCTCCGGGGTGAGTTTCATGAACGCCGTGGTGAACGGCATGACCAGGAAGACGTCGATGCCGAATTCCTCGGCCAGCTCGGCACGCCGGGTCAGGGTGGTCAGCTGAGCGGGGTGGCTGCCGGGGTGCACGACTTCCATCGGGTGCGGATCGAACGTCATCAGCACCGTCGGAACTCCGCGGGCGCGACCGGACTTCACCGCGTGTTCGATCAGCTCGGCGTGCCCGCGGTGCAGCCCGTCGAACACTCCAATCGTGAGCACGCAGCGCCCCCAGTCCGTGGGGATCTCGTCCTGGCCGCGCCACCGTTGCACAACGACAAGCGTACGGGGCAAGGTAGCCCGCGGTCGTGCGAGAGCCGCAGATCAGGTGAGGATTGCTTAAACTTCCGATGTGCGCCCCGCTGACGAGCCCAACGAGCTCACCATGGTTGCCCAGGACTATCTCAAAGTCATCTGGAATGCCCAGGAGTGGTCGCATGCCAAGGTCAGCACCAAGATGCTGGCCGAAAAGCTCGGAGTATCGGCCAGCACCGCGTCGGAATCCATCCGCAAGCTGGCCGAACAGGGCCTGGTCGATCACGAGAAATACGGCGCGGTGACGTTGACCGAGTCGGGCCGCCGCGCTGCGCTGGCGATGGTCCGCCGTCACCGGCTGCTGGAGGCTTTCCTGGTGACCGAGCTCGGCTACGGCTGGGACGAGGTGCACGACGAGGCCGAGGTGCTCGAGCACGCGGTGTCCGATCGGCTGATCGCGCGCATCGACGCCAAGCTGGGCTACCCGCAGCGCGACCCGCACGGCGATCCCATCCCGGGCTCCGACGGCCAGGTGCCCACCCCGCCGGCCCGTCAGCTGTGGGCGTGCGCCGACGGTGACGCCGGCATCGTCGCCCGGATATCCGACAAGGATCCCGAGATGCTGCGCTACTTCGACAGCATCGGCATCAGCCTGGACTCGCGGCTGCGAGTGCTCACCCGTCGCGAATTCGCCGGGATGATCTCGGTCGCGGTCGAGTCCGCCGACGGCGGCCCTACCACAGTCGACTTGGGAAGCCCTGCCGCTCAGGCGATTTGGATGGTCGCCCGCTAACGTCGTCGTCTTTTGCTCGGCGGCTCACCGGTCCACCGGATGAATGCGCGGGTGAATGCCGCGGTCTCGGAGTAGCCGAGTTGGCGGGCGGTCTCCTCCACGGTGAGGCCGGATTCGAGCAGCGCCGAGGCCAGCGTGACGCCGACTTCGTCCACCAGCGCTCGGTAACTCGTGTGCTCGGCCGAGAGTCGGCGATGCATGGTGCGCTCGGTGACGGAGAACTCCCGGGCGATCTGCGCCATGGATGGCACCTGGCCGGGATCGCGAATCAGCCGGGTGCGCACCATCGCCGCCATGCCACGACGCTGACGGCGGGCCTGCAGCAGATCCTCACACTGCTGGACGCACTCCTGCGCGGTCGCCGCATCGGCCGCCGGCATCGCCAACCGCAGCACCTGGTTGGGAATCGAGAACGCGGTACGTGACGACGAAGTGTCGATTTCGATTGTCAGGCCGGGAAATTCGAGCCGATCCGACGGCAGTTCGATGCCGGGCAGTTCGACTCGGAGCACGACGTCGGAATCCACCTGACCGATCAGCAACGGCACCAGATTGGTGAGGGCGTACATGTCACGCTCCAGCATGAACTCGCGCACGTCCGCCGGCACGTGACTGTTGTCGAACTCGATGACGGCACCGTCGTCGGCCTCGTGCCGCATCAACCGCAGAAAGGTCGACGACAGTGTCGCGTAGCGGCACGCGACGTTGACCGCATCGCCGATGGTCGGGCTGGCCAGCAACGCGTAACCGAGGATTCCGGTGTTGGCGAAGTTGTACTGGACCCCGACATCGCGGGCGAACCCTCGCGGATCGGCAATGCAGGCAAGGATATTGCGGACCATCCGCAGTTCCTGCCCGGCCTGGACCTCGGTCGCGTTGTCCGCGATGTCGGCCACCGTCAGATCGGTGCCGGCCAGACAGACCTGCGGGGTGACGTCGTGCAGTCGCGCGGCCTCCAGTAGGTGGCGGCAGGTCGCCGCCGGCCGGGGCACGTCCCAGTCGGCGGCGTGACGCTCTTCGCTGACCACTATGTGTCCGAACGTATCAAATCAGCGTCCGTCCGGGTCATTACCGCGCGGGCCGACGGTTCGTAGCGTCGCAATATGTCGCTGCCCATGACGCTTCCCCGGCCTCGGCCGTTGCCGCTCAACGCTGTTCCGCGCCTGCTTCGTTTTGCCCGGCATGACATGGTGCCGGCGCTCAACGTGTTGTTCGACGCCACCGGCTCCCCGGCACGGATGCACGTGCCGGGCGTGGTCGACTTTGTGCTCGTCGATCGCCCGCAAGACGTCGAGCAGATCTTTCTGCGCAAGCAGGACATCTACGTCAAGGGCGAGGAGTACGACGTGCCCGCGTTGGGTCTGCGCCGGGGATTGGTGACGAGTCGGGGGGAACGCTGGAAACGCGACCGCGCCATGCTCAACCCGATGTTCGCCCGGCGACACCTCGAGGTCTTCACCGACAGCATGGTCAACCAGGCGGCCACGATGCTGGACGGCTGGGCGGCTCACCCGGACGGCGTACGCATCGACGTGGCGCACGAAATGATGGTCGTCGCACTGCAGATCGCCGCGGAGACGATGTTCGGAACGCATCTGTCGGACGACGAGGTGGCCACCATCGGCGAGGGCCTCAGCCAGGCGCTCGAAGACATGCTGCGGGTGGGCAACTCGCCGGTGACCTGGCTGATGCAGGCACTGCCGGGGGTCGACATGGCGTCCGCGGCCGCGGCGCACTGGCGGGCGCGGCGCATCGCCCATCGACTACGCGAACTGGATGCGGTGATCACAAAACGGATCGAGCAACGGACCCTCGACGAGCAGCCCACCGACTTTCTCGGCCTGGTTCTCGCCGCGCGGGATCAGGCCACCGGTCAACACCTTTCGCGCGCCGAGGTCCTCGAGCAGTCGGCCACCTTCCTGGCTGCCGGGCACGAGACCACGGCTACGGCGATGGCGTGGTTCTGGCATCTGCTGTCGCACAACCTCGGTGCGCGCGACCGCATGCTCGATGAGGTGGACACCGTCCTGCAGGGCCGCGCTCCCACCTATGAGGACTTCGATCGCCTGCCATGGACCAAAGCCTGCTTCTCCGAGGCCATGCGCATTCATCCACCGGTGTATCTGTCGATGCGAAGGGCGACCGCCGACGACGATCTGAACGGCTATCAGATCACGAAGGGGACGATTGTCGTCGTGCTGACGCATCGGCTGCATCGCAACCCCGATGTCTGGCCGGAGCCAGAACGATTCGACCCCAACCGGTTTCTCGGTGCCGCTACCGAACGGCCCAAGGCCGCTTATGTGCCATTCGGCGGCGGCCGGCGCATCTGCATCGGCACCCAGTTCGCCCTCCTGGAGGCGACCATGCTCGCCGCGGCGACCAGCCAGCGCTTCGTCTTGCACGCGGTACCCGGCCACGTCGTCACCGAAGAAGGCTTCACCACGCTGCGCCCCAAAGGCGGCCTGCCCATGTTGATTCGGCGCCGGTGATGAAGGAGCGCACACCGGTCGACGGTCGCACCGCCGTCATCAGTGGCGCCGGGTCCGGGATCGGGCGCGCACTGGCCGTGCGTCTCGCCGAGTGTGGCTGTGCGCTGGCGTTGACCGACTGGGACGAGGCGGGACTGAAAGAGACTGCGGCGTCGGTGAATACACCGGTGCTGTCGCGGATCCTCGACGTCCGCGACCGCGACGCGCAGCTCTCCTGGGCCGACGACGTTGCCGGATGGGCGCCGTCACGGATCGGCATGGTGGTCAACAACGCCGGGGTGGTGCTCACCCAGTGGGCCGCGCAGGCCGATTACGACGACGACAAGTGGCTGATGGACATCAACTTCTGGGGCGTCGCGCACGGCACCCGCGCCTTCCTGCCGCACCTGATCGATCAGGGTTCGGGCGTCGTCGTCAACATGTCCAGCATCTTCGGGCTGTGCGCCTTCCCCAGCCAGAGCGCCTACTGCGCAGCGAAATTCGCCGTGCGCGGCTACACCGAAGCGGTCCGGCAGGAACTGCACGGGACCGGAGTACGAGCCGTCACCGTGCACCCCGGCGGGGTGCGGACGCCGATCACCCGCAACGGACGGGTCCGCGTCGATCCGCTGGGCGATCCGGACCTGGAGAAGTTCCATCAGAACTTCTCCGCGATCGCCCTCACCTCGCCGGAACAAGCGGCCGAGACCATCCACCGCGGTGTCGTCCGTGGGCAGTCCCGGATCATGGTCGGACGCGACGCGCAGCTGACCCATCTCGCCGCGACGCTGCTGCCGACCCGCTACGCCGACGTCATGCGCCTGACCGCGCCCCTTGCTCGCGCTGCGCTGCAATGGCAGTGGCCCGGGCGTGATAGGCATCGCGGGTAGCCTGGTCGACCGCCAGGTAGACCTGCTCGGTCTTGGTCACTCGGCCCAGGAATCGCCGCGGCCGCTCGGGCATGAAAAGGACTGAGCGTAAAAGCATTTGCAACCGGCGTGGTGCAAATGACTGGGCACGGTGGCTACGTGCTGCTGAGACGACCGTCGCGGCGATGTCCTCGGGTTCGACCGACACGAAGTTCTCGATCGCCGTAGGCAGTTGGATCCCCGCCGAGAGTTCGGTGTGCACCACCCCGGGCAGGATCGCGCTGACGGTGATGTTGTGCGGGCGCAATTCTTCGCGCAGCGCAGACGTGAACCCGACGACACCGAATTTGGTGGCGCAGTAGGTGGCCACGCCGGGGAAGCCGGCCACACCGGCCATCGAAGCCACGTTGATGATGGTTCCACCGCCGCGGCCGATGAAGCGTTCGGCCGCCAGTTTGCACCCAAGCATGACACCGCGCAGGTTGATGTCGATCATCGTGTCCTGAGCGTCCGTCGACTCGTGGAGAAACTCGCCGGTGAACATGACACCCGCGTTGTTCACCACGATGTCCAGCGCTCCGAAAGCGCCGGTTGCGTCGTCGAGGAACGCCGAAAATGATTCCGGCACGGTCACGTCGAGCGGTAGCGCGATCGCGTTGCCGTGGATGCCGGCGGCCGCCCGCTTGGCCAAGTCCACGTCGAGGTCTCCGATCGCCACCTTGGCGCCGGCAGCCGCGAAGGCTGTGGCAGTGGCCAGCCCGATGCCGCGGGCCCCACCGGTGATGGCCACGACGCGTCCGTCCAATGTTGCTGTCATGCCGTCCTCACCAAGGTCTTGATGTCGTAGTCGTTGACGTCGGGCGGCGCGGCCAATCGGCGCCGATACTCGTGTGGGGTCCACGGCCACAGTTCGGGAAGCCCGTCGGCGCCCAGATACCAACTGGTGCAGCCGGTGGCCCACACGGTGTGCGGCATGGCGCGGCGCATGCTCGCGTTGAAGCCGTCCGTCGCCCGGCTGGAGGGTGCGACGGTGTCGAATTCGCCGGTCCGCCAACGGTTGATCCAGCCGATGATGTGATTGGCCTGCGCCTCGGCGATCGCGGTGAGCGAATAGTTGCCGACCGGGCTGTGCGGGCCCATCAGCATGAAGAGGTTCGGGAACCCCGGCAGCGCCACACCCAGATGCGCTTTGGGGCCGTCTTCCCACAGCTGTTGGAGGGTCAGGCCGTTTTGGCCGGTGATGGACATCGGTCGCATGAAGGCGTGCGCGTCGAAGCCGGTGGCCAGCACGATGGCGTCCAGCTCACGCAATTCGCCGTTGGCCGTGACGATTCCGCGTCGCTCGACGTGGTCGATCCCGGAGTCCACCAGGCACACATTGTCGCGCTGCATGGCCGGATAGAAGCCTGCGGACATGATCAGCCGCCGACACATCGGCTGATAGTCCGGGGTGAGACGGCGACGCAGCTCGGGGTCGCGCACCGTCCGCAGGTTGGCCCGGCACGCGCCGCTCATGAACCGGCGTCGCCAGCCCGGCCGCACCAGCGCACCGGCCAACCACTCGAATACCAGGTGGTAGGTGTAATACCCCATCGCACTCAGCCTCGGCACCCGGCGGCGGATCGGATTCATCCAGCGGTAGTACCGAGGATTGGGCAGCGGCAGAATCCATTGCGCGCTGCGCTGGAACAGGTCGACGCGGCCGGCGGAATCGGCCAGACCGCAGACGATCTGCACGCCGGTGGATCCGGTCCCGACGACGGCGACCCGCTTACCGGTCATGTCGACGTCATGGTTCCAGCGCGCGGAATGCATGACGGGGCCGTCGAATTCGGCCAGGCCGGTGATCGACGGGGTGCGCGGCTCACGCAGGACGCCGGTTGCCGCGATCAGGAAGTCGTGCGCCACCTCCTCGCCCGCATCGGTGGTGAGGTGCCAACGGCCGTAAACGAATCGCGCGTCGACGATCTCGATGCCGAAACGGATGATCTCGCGCAGTCGGTAACGGTCGGTGAGCGTCTGGAAGTAGTCGTGGATCTCGGGTCCGGGCGAGAACAACCTCGTCCAGCTCGGATTCATCGCGAAGGTGAACTGGTAGAACCGCGACGGCACGTCGCACGACAAGCCGGGGTAGGTGTTGTCGCGCCAGGTTCCGCCGACGTCGGCGGCCTTCTCGTAGATGGTGACGTCGGTGATGCCGGCCTGCCGCAGCAGGATGGCCTGGCACAGCCCGGACATTCCGGCGCCGATGATGCCCACGGACGGTTGTCGTTGCGGCATCAGTTCACCCCCGATCGGTTGCCGGCGCTGATCGCGCGTCGGGTGCTCGGCAGGACCGCGAGCAGGCGGTCCGCGAGGAACAGCAGTGGCCGCAGGTCGAGCATCGGCGCGACCCACCAGGGTGCACAGACCCGCCGGGAGCGTCGCGCGATGCCGGTAGTGATGGCCGCAGCCGCCACTTCGATCGGCGCCAATGTGCCCAGCGGCCCGGGCAATACGACGCCCAGGCCCGACCTTGCCAGCATGTCGTTGGCCAGCCCGGTGTCGATCAGTCCGAAGTACGCGATGCCCACCCCGACGCCGTCGGCGGCCACCTCGATGCGCACCGCCCGGACCATCGACTCGACTCCGGCCTTCGACGCCACGTACGCGCTCACCAACGGCCCGGGTATGACCGCGGCGATCGAGGCGACCACCATCAGGTATCCACCGCTTGCTTTCAGGTGCGGCAACGCGGCCCGCACGGTGTGGAAGGCGCCCACCAGGTTGACGTCGATGACCTGTCGCCAGTCGGCGGGATCGACGGCCGCGACCGTCAACCCCGGGCCGGCGATACCGGCGTTGGCAACCACTACATCGATCGCGCCGAAATGCGCTGCCGCCGCGGCACACGCGCTGTGCACCGACTCGGCGGAGGTGACATCGACCTCGAACGCCGCTGCCGCGGAGCCGAGTTCGGCGACCAGCCGCTGGGCACCCAGCACGTCCCGATCCAGTACCGCGACTCGTGCGCCGGCGCCGACGAGATCGCGGGCCACCTGCGCACCGATCCCGTGGGCGGCGCCGGTGACCACCACGACCTGGTGGCTCACACTCCGGTTCATCCTCACGACACTATGGCCGCCGGGGCTCATCCGGAATGCGCAGAACAGACATCGATTTGACACCTTCAGACACGGCGCTGACTCTCGGTGAGTTGCCGGCGCAGGACTTTGCCCGCCTCGTTGCGCGGCAACCGCTCAATGAAGACGACGTCGCGTGGGATCTTGTGCCGCGCCAGGTGTGCGCGCACGTGCGACTTGACGGTTTCGGCGTCGAGTCCGGACTCGGGCCGGCTGACCACGTAGGCGGCGAGCCGTTTCCCGAAGTCGTCGTCGTCGACGCCCAACACCGACGCCTCGACGACATCCGGATGTTCGGCGAGCAGGTTCTCGACCTCCAGCGGAAAGACGTTCTCGCCGCCGGACACGATCATGTCGTCGTCGCGGCCGTCGATGAACCACAGGCCGGTCTCGTCGAAGTGCCCGGTGTCCCCGGTCGACAGCAACCCGTCGACGATCTCTTTGTTCCCGCCGTCGGTGTAGCCGGTGAAGCTCAAACCGCTTGACACGAAGAGCGTTCCAACCTTGCCGGGTTCGCTGATCTTGCGGCGATTCTCGTCGTAGAGGACCACGGTGCAGCCGACCGGTGGGCGGCCGACCGTGCCGGGAGCGCGGTGCAGCTCATCGGGTGTGGCGACCGCGGCGACCGCGACCTCGGTCGATCCGTAGAGGTTGTAGAGCACGGCGCCGAACACCTCGTGGGTGCGACGGCACAGCGCCGGCGACAGCGAAGAGCCCGCGGCGAAAAGCACTTTCAGCACCGAGGTGTCGTACTTGGCCAGCACCTCGGGACCCAGATCGAGGATGCGTTGCAGCATCGTCGGGACCAAAACCACAGCTGCGACTCGATACTCGGCGATGGCTTTCAACGTCGCCTCCGGGTCGAAGCGACGCGCCATCACGACGCGGTTGCCGAGGGCCAGGCCCAGGGCGCAAGTGGCCAACCCGGTGGCATGGAACAGCGGCGCGGCGATGTAGTAGGCCCCGTCGTGCGGCCACGGGATGCGGTCGAGCAGCTGCGCGGACTGCGACGGGTCAATCCGGTTGCGCGGCACACCTTTCGGTGTGCCGGTGGTCCCGCTGGTGAGCAGCGCCATCCCGCCTGGCTGTCGCGGTGCCGGCAGGGACGACGTGGACTGGTGGTCGGTCAGCTCGTGCAGTCGACTGCCGATGAACCGTAGGGTCTCCGGTGGCAGCGTGGTCAGGATGTCCTCGAACTCGTCGTCGACCAGGATGCAGCTGACGTTTTCGCGTGCCGACACATCGGCCAGTTGCGGACCGGCGAAGCCGGTGTTCATCAGGACCGTCCGAACGCCGATCTTGTTCGCCGCGCTCACGGTGACCATCACGTCGCGGCTGTTGCGGTGCAGGGTCGCGATGACCGACCCGGCCCGAATCCCCTTCGCCACCAACCCGCGAGCCAAAGCATTGGACGCCTGGTCGAGCTCGCGAAAGCTGACCGTGCCGCGTTCGTCGGTGATGGCCGGCGCATCGCCGTAGCGGGCAGCGGCGTGATCGAGCAGCCCACCGAAGGCCCCGTAGCGGCGGATGGACATGAAGGCCCGCACCGCCTCGTCGGGCCGACGCAGATCGACCATTCCGCGGGAGGCCAGGACTCGCGCCGCGGCCAGCCGGTTGCGGACGTCGTCCAGGCGGGAGCGGCTCACGCGGAGCTGGCCTTGTCAACCGAGGTGCGCAGAAACTGCCCGGCGACCTGCAGGCTGGTGAGACCACCGTCGCGCGGCCACAGCCAATAGCCGTGCATCAGACCCGGCCACAACTGCTCGTCGCAGCGACCGCCCAATTTCACCACTTGCTTGGCGAAAGCCTCCGCATCGGCCCGCATGACTTCCCTTGACCCGAAATGAATTTGGATCGGCGGCAAACTGGAGAGGTCGGCATTCAACAGGTTGAGCCGGGGATCTTGATCGTCGTGATCCCCGACGTACAACGCGACGGCACGCCTGGCGGTGCGCGGGTCCAGCGGCTGGCTGCGAACCCGAGGGTCAGCGATACAGGCCCGGTATGACGGATCGATCAGCGGGCCGAACAGCGCGAGCGCCGCCGGCAGGGGCAACCCTTCGCTGCGTAGTCGCACGGCGAGTGCGACCGCGAGGTGCCCACCCGCCGAGTCGCCGGCCACGACGATCCTCGCCGGATCGTAGCCTTGTGCCAACAGCCAACGATAGGCGGCGAATGCATCGTCTTCTGCTGCCGGAAAGGGATGTTCCGGCGCGAGCCGGTAGTCCACGGTGAAGGTCGGCAGGCCGGAATACTCGGAGAGATGCGAGGCGAACCCGCGGTGGGTGCGCGACGAGCAGATCAGGTAGCCACTGCCGTGCAGGACCAAGACCACCCCGGCCGCGTTGTCGGCTTCCGGTGCCCACACCCACTCTCCCCGGACCGGTGTGGCGACCTGCTTGACGCGGACGCCGGGTACCACGGGGGCGGTGCGGGCAATCAGGTAGTCGGCGGCCGGGCGCAGCCCGGTAAACAACCATTGTTGCGACACCAGCACATTGAGCAAGATGTTCAGGGTCAGGCGCGAAACCGGCACGTAGGTCAATCGGTCGACCATCGTCATCGCTCTACGCCGCAGCACCTTTGCTGTCGAACTAGCCTTCATCAGGCGAGCAGACCCTTGGCGATGTGGGTCACCTGTACCTCGTTGCTGCCGGCGTAGATCATCAGCGACTTGGCGTCGCGGGCCAGTTGTTCGACACGGTACTCGGCCATGTAGCCATTGCCGCCGAACAGTTGCACAGCGTCCATCGCGACATCGGTGGCCGCCTCGGAGGAGTACAGCTTGATGGCCGACGCCTCGGCCAGCGACGGCATCTTGCCGGCCTGCGCTTTCTCCAGCGTCTGGAACACCATGTTCTGCACGTTAATCCGCGCGACTTCCATCTTGGCCAGCTTGAGCTGAATCAGCTGGAATTGGCCGATGTTCTTGCCCCACAATGTGCGGGTCTTGGCGTAGTCGATGCATAGCCGGTGGCACTCGTTGATGATGCCCAGCGACATCAGCGCGACGCCGATCCGTTCGGCGGAGAAGTTGGCCCGCGCGCTCTCCCGTCCGTCCCCCCCGGTGTGATCCTCGGTTTCGCCGAGCAGACGGTCGGGTGAAAGCCGGACGTTGTCGAAGAACAGCTCGCCGGTCGGCGACGACATGATGCCCATCTTCTTGAACGGCTTGCCCTGGACCAGTCCCTTCATGCCGGCGTCCAGGACGAATGTCAGCACCGGCCGGTTGCGCCTGTCGGTGGAACCGTCGTCGAGCTTGGCGTAGACGACCATCACGTCGGCGTACGGGCCGTTGGTGATGAAGGTCTTCTAGCCGTTGAGGATGTAGGCCCCGTCTTCATCACCAGTGCGCCGCACGGTTGTCTTCATGCCGCCGAACGCGTCGGAGCCCGAGTCGGGCTCGGTGATCGCCCAGGCCGCGATCTTCTCCAGTGTCATGAGTTCGGGCAGCCAACGCTCCTTTTGGGCGAGCGTGCCGCGGCTCATGATCGTCGCCGCACCCAGGCCGAGGCTGACGCCGACGGCACTGAGCAGGCCGAGGCTCACCCCGGCGAGTTCGGAGACCAGCACCGCGGCCATCGAACCCTGCGCGCCCAGACCGGCGAATCCGCCGGACGACTTCGTCTCGGCCTCGCCGTCCTGCTTGCCTTCCTGCTTGGCACGCTCCTTGTCCAGCATCGTCTTGACCGCCTCGGCGGCCATCACGTCGACGCCGAACTCGCTGAACAGCTTTCGTGCAATGGGATAGGGCGAGAGCTCACCGGTTTCCAGCGCGTCGAGATTCGGCCGGATCTCCTTGTCGATGAATCCGCGGATGGTGTCCCGCATGATCAGGTCGGTGTCGGACCACTCGAACATGTTCTGCTCCTTGGTTACTGCGGCAGCCGGGCGGCGATGTCGTCGATCAGCCAGGGGCCGTCGGTCTCGATCGTGTCGACGTCATGCCAGCCGGACAGCGACGAAATCGCCCCGCCCTGAACCGCGTACACCTTGCCGGTGATGGGGCACTTGTCGGTGGCCAGGTAAGCCACCAGCGGCGAGATGTTGGCCGGGCTGAACAAGTCGAGCTCGCCCTCGTCGGGCTCGGACATCAGCGAGCCCATGCCCGGGGTGGCCAGCGTGAGCCGGGTGCGGGCGATCGGCGCGATCGCGTTGACGCGCACGCCGTACCGCTCCAGCTCCTCGGCGGCGATCAGCGTCAGCGCCGCGATGCCCGCTTTGGCCGAGCCGTAATTGGCCTGGCCCGCATTCGGCAGTGTCACACCGGAACCCGAGGCGGTGTTGATCACCGCGGCGTTCGGCTGGTCACCCGCCTTCGACTGGGCCTTCCAGTGGGCGGCCGCGTGATGCAGCATCGCGAAGTGGCCCTTCAGATGGACCGCGATCACCGCGTCCCACTGCGCTTCCTCCATGCCGGCGATGAAGGAGTCACGCAGGATTCCGGCGTTGTTGACCAGTATGTCGAGGCCGCCGAACTCGTCGATGGCCTGCCGCACAACGCTTTTTGCGCCGGCCCAGGTGGCGACGTTCTCGGTGTTGACGACTGCGGTTCCACCGGCGGCGTTGATCTCCTCGGCCACCTCGTGGGCTGGGCCGGTGTCGGCCCCCTCGCCGTCGTTGCTGCCACCGAGATCGTTGACGACGATCTTGGCGCCTTCCTCGGCGAACAACAGGGCGTGCTCGCGGCCGATGCCGCGGCCCGCCCCGGTGATGACCGCGACGCGGCCTTCCAATGCACCCATTGCTGTCAGGCTCCTTGTCTCAGTCGGCCACAACGGCGAGGCCGTCGGTGATGGCCATTTCTTCGCCACCGTCACGGCTTCTCGCCGTTTCGAACGCGTAGCTTGTGGTCCCGTTGCTGCTGCCGACTTTCCAGATCCTGGTTTCCAGCTCGTCGCCGGGCAGCACCGGCTTGGAGAATCGGACCGCGAACCGCTTGAGCCGGTTGACATCCGAGTCGGCCAGCTCGGTGAGCACCGCCCACGACGTGAATGCCATCGTGCACAGGCCGTGCGCGATGATTCCGGGGAGACCGGCGCTGATGGCCACCTCCTCGTCGAGGTGAATCGGCATCGGGTCACCGGCCGCCGGCGAATACCGGAACGTCTGGTCGTCGTCGACGTGCTGCACGACTTTGGCGACCGGCGCGTGCTCGCGAAGCTTTTCGTCGAACCTGTGCTCCGGGCTCAGGTCGCCGATCGTCTTGTCCGCCGACATGCCCCGCACGAACGTCGTGACGTACTGCTCGTTGACCAGTTCGCCGTCGTCGGTGCGGCATTCGAGCAGGATCGCCGCGCGGGTTCCCTTCGCCAGCCCCTGGTAACCGATCATCTTGCCGCGGGACACCAGCTTGTCACCGGGGCGAATCGGCCGGTGGAAGTGGAAGTCCTGCTCGCCGTGCACGATTCGCGGGATGGCTTCCACGGGCATGACGTCGACCGCCGGCGTGAGCAGCGCTTCGAAGACGGGCACGATCGCGAACACCGGAGGCGCGACGTCCCCGCTGCGGTGCGCTTCGATCGGGTCGTTGGTGGCCGCGGCGTACTCGGCCAGCCGCTCCCGGGTGACGTCGAACCGCTCGTCGTCGGTCCACTGGTCCAGGCCGGTGTCGTCGAATTCGAGTGTTTCAGTCATCGCGCTCAGGCCGATGCCGAGGCCAGCGCGTCGAGCTGGTCCAGCGTCTTGGTGAGTTGCTTGGCGCCGTCCTTCTCCACGGCCTTGCCCAGCGCACCCTTGATCATCGCACCCTCGAAGTCACCGAAAACGGCGAAATTCGAACCACTCTCGGCGGGCTCGATGGTGAAGGTGAACTTGGCTTTCACTCCGGCCATCCCAGTGCCGGAGAGCACCAGCGAACGCGGGGCGTTGACCTGTTCGATCGTCCACTCGATCTTGTTCGCCATCCCGAGCATGACGATCTTGGCCGTCAGCTTCGCGCCTTCTGCCAGCGCGTCGGGCGGGCCCTCGAGCCACTTCTCGTGCACGGTGAACCACTTGTCCCAGTTGGCCAGGTCGCTCACGGTCGCCCACAGCGCGTCCGGGCTGGCGGAGAAGTCTCGGGTTGCTTCGATGTGTCCCATGGTTGTTCCCTTTCGTACGTCGTTGCGGGGGTCTAGCGTTCGGCCCGCTGGTAGGCGGTGACGACGGCTGCGCCGCCGAGCCCGATGTTGTGTTGCAATGCGGCGGTGACGTTGTCGACCTGCCGCTTGTCGGCCTTGCCGCGCAGCTGCCAGGTCAGCTCGGCGCACTGCGCCAAACCGGTGGCGCCCAACGGGTGCCCCTTGGAGATCAGTCCGCCCGACGGGTTGACCACCCAGCGACCCCCATAGGTGACGTCGCCGTTGTCGATCAGTTTGGGCGCCTCACCTTCGGCGCACAGGCCCAGGGCCTCGTAGAGCAGCAGTTCGTTGGCCGAGAAGCAGTCGTGCAGTTCGATGACCTGAAACTCCTCCGGTCCGAGGCCGGATTGTTCATAGACCCGTTGCGCGGCTTGCACATTCATGTCGTAGCCGATCAGCCCCTTGCAAGTGCCGTCGAAGCTGCTCGCGAAGTCCGTCGTCATGGTCTGCCCGACGATCTCCACCGCCTGGCCCGCCAAGTTGTGCTTGTCGACGAACGCCTCCGAGGCCAGGATCGCCGCGCCGGAGCCGTCGGAGGTCGGCGAGCACTGCAACTTGGTCAGCGGGTCGTAGATCATCCGCGCCCCCAGGATGTCGTCCAGCGAGTAGGACTCCTGGAACTGGGCGTACGGGTTGTTGACCGAGTGCTTGTGGTTCTTGTAACCGATCTTCGCGAAATGCTCTGCGGTGCTGCCGTATTGCTGCATGTGCTCGCGGCCGGCGGCCCCGAACATCCACGGCGCCGGCGGAAACAGCACCTCGGAGATCTCGGCCATCGCCATGATGTGCTTGTCCATCGGGTTAGTGCGATCGTCGTAGGTCGACTCCAGCGAGCCCGGCTTCATCTTCTCGAAGCCCAGTGCGATCGTGCAGTCGGCCAGCCCGCCGCGAATCGCCTGTGCCGCAAGGTAGAGCGCGGTCGACCCGGTCGAGCAGTTGTTGTTGACGTTGACGATCGGAATCCCGCTCAGGCCCAACTCGTAGAGCGCCCGCTGGCCAGACGTCGACTCGCCGTAGACGTAACCGACGTAGCCCTGCTCGATGGCGGCATAGTCGATGCCCGCGTCCTCGAGCGCCTTGGTGCCGGACTCGCGGGCCATGTCCGGGTAGTCCCAGTTCTCGCGGCGGCCCGGCTTTTCGAACTTCGTCATCCCCACGCCGATGACGTAGACCTTGTTTGACATCTCGCTCCCTTGACCTCGACTCGTGTCAAAACATACACACCTGATTGTATCTTTGCAACGACGCAGCCAAAGGCGCCGGCCAAGTCAGTGAGAGGTGGAGCTCAGTCCAATGAGTCGGCGGCCAGCAGACCGTCGACGACGATGCGCAGTTGCTCGCAGGCACGGTCCCACCGCCGGCGCGCGCGTCCGTTGTCGCGATCGACAAAACTCGCGAGCAGGATCCCCCGCAGCGCGTCCATCGCCGTGTAGACGAAGTTGCGCAGATCTTTGCGGGCATGCTCGGGCACCAACTGGGCGATAGCCGAGACCAGGGTGCTGTTGACCAGCGGCTCGACCCGTTCGACATGGCCGGCGAGAACGGTGTCGGTGCGCGCTGCGACCCAAAGTTCAACGGTGGCAACGAACATCGGACCCTGGTGGGCTTCCCAGAGGAACTCCAGCACCGTCGACACCGGATCGCTGCTGGCTTCCACGCGACCGAACTCACGCATCGCGGCCTGCACACGTTGTTGCGCCAAATGCTCGATCGCGGCGACTACCAGGTCTTCTTTGGAGCGGAAGTGGTGGATCTGCGCTCCGCGGGTGACGCCGGCGCGTGCGGCGACGCGCGGCGTGGTGGTTCCGGCGTAGCCGTAGGTCACCAGGCACTCGATCGTGGCGTCGAGCAGGCGCGTTCGCATGGCGGCGCTGCGCTCTGCCTGCGTCCGCCGAACGGGTCGTTCGCTGACTTCCGCCACCTATACCTTCCCGGATGAACTTACATTCCTGCCGGAATGTTACCGCATGGTGCCGGATGACGTTCCGTTATAGGTTTGCCGGCCGAATGACGACGACCGACTTGGTCGTTGAACCCTCATCGCGCAGCAGTGCGATGACCTGACCGTCGGCGGTGTGGGTCGCGTAGATCCCGTCGATGCCGGCGGGGCTCAGGGCACGCCCGTTGGCGACGGAGTCGGCCTCGTCGTCGGAGAGCTGCCGATGCGGGAACAACTGCAGGCACGCCTCGTCGAGAGTCACGCTCAGCGCGGGATGTTCGGCGAGATCGTCGAGGGTCCGGGCCTGGTTCACCCCGAACCGGCCGACCCTGGTGCGGCGCAACGACGTCAGGTGGCCGCCCACCCCCAGCGTCGCGCCGACGTCGCGCGCCAGGGCGCGGATGTAGGTTCCTGACGAACAGTCCACCTCGACGTCGACGTCGACCAATAGGTCGTGGCGACGCACCGCGCGCACCTCGAAGCGATCGATGCGCACCGGTCGGGCGGCCAATTCGACGGTGTGCCCCTCGCGGACCAGCCGATAGGCGCGCTGTCCGTCGACCTTGATCGCGCTGACCGCCGACGGCACCTGCGCAATATCGCCACGCAATCGGGCGATCGCCGCCTCGATCGCAGCATCGGTCACGTCCCGGGCCGAAAGCTGTTGCGTGAATTCGCCTTCCGCGTCATCGGTGGAGGTGGCCTGGCCGAGCCGGATCGTAGCGGCATAGGACTTCGACGTTTCAGTCACCAGACCCAGAATCTTGGTCGCGCGCTCGATCCCGATCACCAGAACCCCGGTGGCCATCGGGTCCAACGTCCCGGCGTGACCAACCCGGCGCGTGCCGAAGATCCGCCGACAGCGGCCCACCACGTCATGACTTGTCATCCCGGCCGCCTTGTCGATGACGACAAGTCCCGGGTTCATAGGGTAATCGCCGTCAGCACCAGGTCGCGGTCCACCGACCACCTGCCGGGCAGGGTGCTCAGCGGTGGTCCGGAAAGGGTGTCCCCGTCGATCAGGATCGTCGATTCGAAACCACCGGTGGAACCCGACTCGTCGACGGTGAAGGTGATGTGCGCGTCTTCGAAGCCGAGCCAGCGCTTGGTGAGCGGAAACCAGGCCTTGTAGGTTGCTTCTTTGGCGCAGAACAGGATTCGATCCCAATGCAGGCCGGATGGCAGGGCCGTCATCTCGCTGCGTTCGGCCGGAAGGCTGATCGCGTCGAGCACGCCGTCGGGCAACACGTCGTGTGGCTCGGCGTCGACACCCAGCGAGCGGACCGCACCGGCCCGACCCACAACCGCGCCGCGATATCCCGCCGTGTGGGTGATGCTGCCGACCACGCCATCGGGCCAGCACGGCTCGCCCTTCTCGCCCTTGAGGATCGGAACTGGCGGAAATCCCAGCTCGCCCAGCGCGATACGGGCGCAGTACCGGACAGTGATGAACTCGTTGCGCCGCTTGGCCACCGATCGCTCGATGAGCGGTTCCTCTTCGGCCATCGGCGTCAATCCCGGTGGATCGGAATACAATTCGGCGCAAGCCAGATCGCCGACGCTGGGCAGCACCGCAGACATCAAGGTGGACAGGGTCATCGCCCTACCGTTGCCGCAGTCGGTCTCGGAACTGCTGAGCCTGCGCCTTCATCTCGGCAGTGATGACGAAGTGGCCGCCGAAGTCGTTGAGGTAGCCCGGCGCATACTGCGGATCCGGCAAGATCTGGCGCAGCCAGCTGTAGGGCTTGCGGCGCCGCCACTCGCGCGGATAACCGACCGACACCTCTTCGAAGCGGATGTCGTCGTACCAGGTGGTGCGCGGGATGTGCAGATGCCCGTAGACCGAGCACACCGCGTTGTAGCGGGTGTGCCAGTCCGCGGTCTCGGTGGTTCCACACCACAGCGAGAACTCCGGGAGGAACAGCGCGTCGCAGGGCTGGCGAACCATCGGGAAGTGGTTGACCAACACGGTCGGGTTCATCCAGTCCAGGTCGTCGAGACGCTTGCGGGTCGCCGCGAGGCGTTCGTGACACCACGCTTCACGCGTCGGGTAAGGGTCGGGCGAGAGCAGGAACTCGTCGGTGCACACGACGTTCCGTTCCCGCGCGATCGCCATCCCTTCGGCCTTCGTCGCCGCGCCCCTGGGCAGGAACGAGTAGTCGTAGAGCAGAAACAGCGGCACGATGGTCGCTGGACCGCCCCGCTCGGTCCAGACCGGGAACGGATGCTCGGGACTGACGACGCCCAACTCGTCGCACATGTTGACCAGATAGTCGTAGCGGTCCCGCCCGAAGAGCTGCATCGGGTCCTTGTTCGTCGTCCACAGCTCGTGGTTGCCGGGCACCCAGATCACTTTGGCGAACCGTCGTCGTAGCAGGTCCAGGGCCCAGCGGATCTCGTCGGTGCGCTCGGCGACGTCGCCGCACACGATCAGCCAGTCGTCCGGCGTCGACGGATAAAGGGATTCGGTGACGGGCTTGTTGCCCACGTGGCCGGTGTGCAGGTCCGATACCGCCCACAGAGTCGGTTGCCGAGCGGTCGGGGGCTGTTGCCCATCTTCTTGCCAAGCCACGACTCCCCAGCCTAACCGCTGGTCGCTGCGCCCCCGCGAACACGCCGCCGGCAGGCCGACTAGAACAGGTTCTCATTTACTGTGTGAGGGCGCGGGTGCGACTTGTAAACTCCCCGCAGTGCTCGACTGACGTTCGACGACGATACGGGCCGTGCAGCGGCCCGCGGAGGAGTCGGACGGTGAATCTCCGAGGGGGCGTCATGGCGGGCAAGATGCGACTACTAGCGGCCTTCGGTGCCCTGTTCACGGCGGTGATCGTGACCTGGCAGAGCGCGCCGCCGGCCACGGTCGGTGGGTCCACGGTCGAGCTGCGGTCCACCGCCGCGCCGATGGACCCGCCCACCACGATGAAAAGTCCGATCGTGGCGACCACGGACCCGAGCCCGTTCGACCCCTGCCGAGACATCCCATTCGACGCGGTCCAGCGACTCGGACTCGGCTTCACCCCGCCGATACCCGAGGAGGGACTGCGCTGCCACTTCGACGCGGGGAACTACCAATTGGCGGTCGAACCGATCATCTGGCGCACCTACGCCCAGTCGCTGCCTGCGGACGCGGTCGAGACGACCGTCAACGGCCACCGCGCCGCCCAGTGGTGGAACCTCAAGCCGACCTACCACAACAGCTACTTCTATTTCTCCTGCATGCTGGCCTTCAAAACCAGCTACGGGCTGATCCAACAGTCGCTGTTCTACTCGACGATCTACTCGAGCCCTGAAGTCGACTGCCCGGCCACTAACTTGCAGCGCGCCAACGAGCTTTCGCCGTACTACAAGTTCTGAGCCGGCCGTCCCCATAACCTGATGCGGTGACGACCACCTCCCACCAGCCCGCCGGGTCGACGCTGCGCACCCTGCCCCGACGACTCGTCAGCCGCGCGCTCGCCCGGACGCTGCGGCTGGCCCCGCCGACCACGAGCTTCAACGTCAGCGAGGTCAAGATCCCGATGCGCGACGGCGTCGAGTTGGTTGCCGACGTCTACGAACCGACCGGAGAGGTCGTCGGCACCCTGCTGGCCCGCGGCCCTTACGGTCGCGCCTTTCCGTTCTCGATCGTGTTCGCCGACCTGCATGCCGCCCGCGGCTATCGCGTGGTGTTGCAGAGCGTGCGCGGGACTTTCGGCTCCGGTGGGGAATTTTCGCCGATGGTCAACGAGGCGGCCGACGGCGCCGACACCGTCGAGTGGATGCGCCGGCAGCCGTGGTTCACCGGCCGATTCGCCACCATCGGCATCTCGTATCTGGGGTTCACCCAGTTCGCACTGCTACAGGATCCGCCGCCCGAACTCGTCACGAGCGTGATCGTCGCGGGTCCGCACGACATGAGCCTGTCGGCGTGGGGCACCGGCGCGTTCACCGTCAACGACTTTCTGGGCTGGAGCAATCTGGTTGCGCATCAAGAGGATCCGGGCCGCATCCGCGCCGCCATCCGCCAACTGCGGGCCCAGAAAAACGTGGTGCGGGCCGCCGGTGAGGCACCGCTGGGTGCGGCCGGGCGCACGCTGCTCGGCGACGCGGCACCGTGGTGGGAGTCGTGGCTGACTCCCCCAGCGGACGACAACCCGTTCTGGGGACCGCTGAAGGTCGACTCCGCTCTCGACCAGATCGAGGTGCCGCTGCTACTGCTCAGCGGGTGGCAAGACCTCTTCCTACCCCAGACGCTGTACCAATTCCGGCATCTGCGCGAGCGCGGCGTCGACGTCGCCTTGACCATGGGGCCGTGGACCCACACGCAGCTGCTCTTCGCGGGGCTGCCCACCCTCGCCCGGGAAACCCAGGACTGGTTGGACATTCACCTCGCCGGCCGTCCGGCCACTGCGCGCTCCAGCCGAATTCGCTTCTGGGTCGGCAACGAGGGCTGGCGCGAGTTATCCGACTGGCCGCCCACCACCACCGACCGCGCGCTGTATCTGCAGCCGGGTGGCGGCCTGGCCGACACCGCCCCTGCTTCCGGATCGTCGGCGAGCTTTCGGTACGACCCCACCGATCCGACACCCAGCATCGGTGGTCGACTGCTCTCCCCCGATAGCGGCTACCGCGACGACACCTCGCTCGCGGCCCGCCGCGATGTGCTCAGCTTCACCAGCGACGCGCTCACCACCGATCTCGTCGTACACGGCTGCCCGGTCGCCGAATTGGCGCACAGCTCTGACAACCCGTTCATGGACGTCTTCGTTCGAATCAGCGAAGTCGATGCCAAAGGCCGCTCCCGCAACGTCAGTGACGGCTATCGGCGGCTGACCGAGCCGACCGACCGCATCAGCCTCGAGCTGGACGCGATCTCGCACCGGTTTTGCGCCGGAACCCGCATTCGGGTGCTGATCGCCGGCGGCAGCCATCCCCGCTTCGCGCGTAACCTTGGCGGCGGCGAGGCGACGTCGACGGCCAGCCAATTGGCACCGTCGACCCACGAGGTGCGCTTCGGCGCATCGCGGATCGTGTTGCCGGTCGGCTCCTGATGGACGGCTTCGACGAATGGCGTAGCGGCGGAACGGAACTGAGTTGGACGTCGACCACTGCGGCGAATGCAGGAGCCGAGGTCACGGTGTTCACCCGGCGGTCTGGCACACCGGGGGCACCGGCTCTGGTCTGCGTGCACGGCTTTCCCACGGCAAGCATCGACTTCCTCGCGCTGACCCGCGAACTCGGCGCCGATTTCGACATCTATCTCCTCGACTTCCCCGGCTACGGACTCTCGGACAAGCCGACTGCCCCCTACGTGTATTCGCTATATGACGATGCGCGCCTGCTGATCAACGCCATCACGGAGCATTGGCGGCTGAGCGACTACATGATGCTGACCCATGACCGCGGCACCAGTATCGGCATGATCGCGCTGTCGATGTTCGACGACCTCGACGATGCGAGTCCGCCATCCGAGGTCATCTTCACCAACGCCAATATCTATCTCCCACTTGCCAATCTGACCGGATTCCAGAAAGCGCTACTGGACCCGACTGTGGCGCGAAGCACTGCGCGCGCCACCACCCCAGACATGCTGGCCGCGGGCATGGGTGCGACGACGTTCATGCCCCGCCGAAGCGCGGACGACCCCGAGATCGCGGCTCTGAGGCAATGTTTCGCACACAATGACCAAGCGGCGGTGTTGGCGGACACGATCCAATATCTGCACGAGCGCGCTGCCGACGAAACCAATTGGCTGCAGGGACTTTCCGCCAGCAACGTGAACACCAGCCTGGTGTGGGGTCTGCACGACAACGTCGCCCCGGTCCGGGTCGCGAACTACGTGTGGCAGGAGTTCCTACGGGACAAGCCCGGGCTGAACCGCTACTGGATACTGCCGAGCGCCGATCACTATCTTCAGTGCGATGCCCCGGCGCAGTTGGCGGACATCGTGCGACTGACCGCGGCCGCCGAGCCCACCTCGCTGTGCACGATCGGCGACTGGCCCGAGGGCGCGGTTCTCGTCGACCAGACTCCTTGACAAACCGCGTTATTCGACGGCATCGCGGACGCGGTCGGCGACCGCACGCAGCGAGGCCTCGTCGTAGATCGGTTCGCCCAACGGCGGGTCGGTCAGTGGCAACGGCACCCAACTGGTACAGCCGGCATAGTCCGGGGTGCGGGCCAACTCGATCGGCTCCAGCAGCGGAATGGCCTGCACCACCAGCACGGCGAGTCGGTGTTTCGGACGAAAGTCCATCCGGTCGCGGCGCACCGAGTCCGCGGTCCAGATGTGCAGGTCCTCGAGCGCGTCGATGTTGTCCGCCCGGTTGACGGGCAGCGCCGCAACGACTTTCGCTGCTGCACGCAGCACGAGCCGGTCGTCGTCGCTGTCGGTCGTCGCTATGTCGAGAAGATCGCGGAACTCGGGCCGGACCCGCTCGGCGTGGCTGTGCGCGACTGTCGGGAACAACAGGAAGTCCCGGGCAACAGTGACGTCGAACCGCTTCTCACCAATTCCGCCCTTGCGCAGCAATACCCGCTGTCGCCCGTTCAGCAGCGCATGCACCACCGCGCTCCACTCCTTGAGCGCCGGCGTCGTCGCGGTAGCGGTCACCGGGCGGCGAGGCGCCGTAACGGCGGGTCGGTCTTGGGCGGCTGGCGACGCTCCGGCAGGGCGTGCAGCAGCCGGGTCGTCGTCGCCGTGACTTCGGCGACGGCCGCCTCGAAAGCGTCGGCATTGGCCGGCGAGGGTCGGGTGAAGCCGCTGACCTTGCGGACATATTGCCTGGCCGCCGCCTCGATTTCCTCGGCGGTCGCCGGCGGCTCGAGGCCGCGCAATTCCGTGATGTTCCGGCACATGTCTCAACGATAGGTGGCCGGTGACTACGGTTGGTTGCATGAGTGAAGAGATTCTGTTGATCCACACCGACGAGCGGGTGCGGACCCTGACCCTGAACCGGCCGCAATCACGTAACGCGCTGTCAGCGGCGCTGCGGGACCAATTCTTTGGCGCATTGGCCGACGCCGAGACCGACGACGATGTCGACGTCATCATCCTCACCGGCAGCGACCCGGTGTTCTGCGCAGGCCTCGACCTCAAGGAACTGGGCGGTCAGACGGCCTTGCCGGACATCTCGCCGCGGTGGCCGGCGCTGAGCAAGCCCGTCATCGGTGCCATCAACGGCGCCGCGGTGACCGGCGGGCTGGAGCTGACGCTGTACTGCGACATTCTGGTCGCTTCCGAGCACGCGCGATTTGCCGACACCCACGCCCGAGTCGGCCTGTTGCCGACGTGGGGCCTGTCGGTGCGTTTACCCCAGAAGGTCGGCGTCGGACTCGCCCGCCGGATGAGCATGACCGGTGATTACCTATCCGCGCAGGACGCGCTGCGCGCCGGTCTGGTGACCGAGGTGGTGCCACACGACGAGTTGCTGCCCGCCGCCCGCAGGGTCGCCGAAAGTATCGTCGGCAACAACCAGAGCGCGGTGCGCGCGCTGCTGTCGTCCTACCACCGGATCGACGATTCGCAGACCGGTGCGGGCCTATGGCTGGAAGCGACTGCGGCACGAGCGTTTCGGACGTCCGGTGAAGACATCGCGGCCAACCGTGAGGCGGTACTAGAGCGCGGTCGCGCACAGGTGCGCTAGCGCCGTCCGGCGAGGATTTCGGCAGTACCGAAACGCCGACCCGGCGGGACTGATGCGCCGCCAGAAGGAACGACTGTTACACAGGCTTCTCGATGTCGGGGGCAGCGTTGTCGTTGAGTTTCCTGAGAACTCGGCATGGACTGCCCATTGCCAGCACACCGGCCGGAATGTCCCTGACGACGACGCTTCCCGCTCCGATCACCGAATTCTCCCCGATGGTCACTCCGGGGCACACGATGACACCCGCGCAGAGCCAAGCGTTGTCGGCGATGACGATCGGAGCGGCGGATTCCCAGCCAGTCCGTCGGGATTCGTGATCGTCGACGGGGTGAAGGGCCGTGACAAGTTGTACGCGTGGACCGATCTGCACGTGGTCGCCGATGGTGATTGATGCGCAGTCGAGGAAGATCGCGTCATAGTTGATGAAACAGCCTGCCCCGACCGCGATATGCGTGCCGTAGTCGCACTGAAACCGCGCCAGAATCTCCGAGCCCTCGCCCAGCGATCCGAGCAGTTCGTGCAGCACACGCTCGTCGCCGGCGTTGAACGCCGTGAGAAGCCGCCGGCAGGTTTGACGGGCCGCCACCAATTCGGGATCGTCGGCGCGATACAACTCGCCGCTGCGCATTCGCTCGCGCTGACTCCTCATCTACCGGCCACCGCCCAATTCCCAGACACCGCCCGCCATCCGACGAAAATCAACCGCAAGACGATGAACGCGCTCAACCCGGACCAGATACCGGCCAATCCCCAGTCGAACTTCAGCGAAAGCCAGATCGGCGGCAGGAAACCCACCAACGCGCTGACGACGGTAGCTGTGCGCATGAACGCCGCGTCTCCCGCGCCGAGCAAAACGCCGTCCAGCGCGAAGACGACTCCCGCCATGGGCAATTGGGCGACCATGAACCACCACGGCACACCCACCGCAGTCAAGACCGAGGCGTCGTCGGTGAATAGCCGAGGCAGACTGGAAGCACCCGCGGCGAATACGACGGCCAACCCGGTTGCCGCGACCGCCGACCACATCGTCACACGCCGTGCGGTCGCCATCGCGAGCGGAACGTCAACGGCACCCAACGCCGCACCGACCAACGCCTGTGCGGCGATGGCCAGCGAATCGAGCACCAGCGCAAGGAAATTCCACAGCTGCAGCACCACCTGGTGGGCGGCCACCGCTGCGGCACCGAAGCGGGCCGCCACCGCGGCCGCTGAGACGAAGCACGCCTGAAACGCCAACGTGCGCACCACGAGGTCACGCCCCAGCACGATCTGGGCGCGCAGCGCGTGACCATCGACTCGCAGCGGCACCCCTTCGGCCAGCAACGCACGGCCGAAAAGCAGCGCGGCCAGCCACTGACCGGACAGGTTGGCGACGGCCGAACCGGCCAATCCCATTCGGGGCAAGCCCAGCCAGCCGTGAACCAGCACCGGACACAGCAGCGCGGAGAGGCCGAACCCGGCGGTCACGTAGCGAAGCGGACGGACGGTGTCCTGCACACCGCGCAACCAGCCGTTTCCCGCCAGCGACACCAAGATTGCCGGTGCGCCCACGATCGCGATACGCAGCCATGGCAGCGCCTCGCTTGCGATGTCGCGCGAGCCCGCGATCACAGAGACCATCGGCGCCGCCGCCGCCTGCACCACCACGACGATCAGCGCACCCAGCCCGAGTGCCAGCCAACTCGCCTGCACCCCTTCGGCAACCGCCGAGATTCGGTCGCCGGCACCGTAATAGCGGGCCGAACGCGCGGTAGTGCCGTACGACAGGAATGTCAGCTGTGAACCGACCATGCCGAGGATCAGTCCGCCGATCGCCAGTCCCGCCAGACTCAGCGCTCCGAGCCGGCCCACAATCGCGGTGTCGAAAAGCAGATACAGCGGCTCGGCGGCCAGCACACCGAGGGCCGGAAGAGCCAACTGCGCGATCTGCCGGCCACCCGGTTGCGCCGGGACGGGTTCGTTCACCCCAGAGCGGCGCTCAGCGCGGCCACGACCTCGTCGACCGATCCCGTGGTCGAGTAGCCGGCGGCAAGTCTGTGACCGCCGCCGCCGAAGGTCGATGCCACGGCCGACAGGTCGACGGCGCTTTTAGCTCGCATCGACACCGACCAGTGTTGCGGCTCAATCTCTTTGAACACCGCAGCGACTTCCGCCTGCTGCGTGGTGCGGACGATGTCGACGATGCTTTCGACTTCCTCCGGTCGCGCGTTGACCCACTCCTGGTTGGTGACGACGGCGTAGACCAGCCCGCGGCCGTCGGCGGCGCCGGGCACCAGCTGTGCCGAGCCGAGCACCCGGGACAACATCGTCAGCCAGGCGAAGGGGTGGGTGTCCATCAGCGACCGGGTGATCGCCGCGTTGTCGATACCGATCTCGACCAGGCGCGCCGCCAGCCGGTACGCACTCGCGCTGGCCCACCGAAACGACCCGGTGTCGGTGGTCAGACCCGCGTACAAGCAATACGCCACCTCGGTGTCGATCGGCTTGTCCCAGGCGTCGAGCAGCTCGGCGACCATCATCGTGGTGGAATCCGCCGCCGGCTCGACGAAATTCGCGGTGCCGAACATCTGGTTGGACGCATGATGGTCAATTACCAGTACCTCGTGGCCCCCGCCGGCCATGTCGCGCAGGTCGCCGAGCCGATTCACACTCGGAATATCCACGGTGACAACGAGATCGACATCTCGGCGCATGGCAGCGGGGTCGACCAGGAGCTGCTTACCGGGCAGCGACCCCAGCGACTCAGGGAGCGCGGCCGGCGCGGCGAAGCTGACCTCGACGGACTTGCCGCACCGGTCGAGCACCAGACCCAGCGCAAACCCGGCGCCGATCGTGTCGGCGTCGGGATGGACATGACAGACGACTCCGACCGTGGCCGCGGCGTCCAGCAGCTCGGCGGCGCCGTGGGCGTCGACCCGTTGCGTTGTAGCAGGGTCAATCTTCGGTTTGATAGTCGTCACCGGCGCCTTCTTCTTTAGCGGTTGGTGCTCGCGAATCGTCATCGTCATCAGTCGTGCGGTACGGATCGGCGTCGCCGGCCGGTATGGCCCCCTGCCGAACCCGCGCCAGATCGGCGTCTGCCGCCCGCGCGCGCGCCAGCAACTCCTCCATCTTCTGCACAGAGTCGGACACCGTGTCGCGGATGAAGCTCAGCGTCGGCGTGAAACGCACACCGGTGCCGGCCCCAACTTTGCTGCGCAGCACGCCCTTTGCGCGTTCAAGCGCCGCCGCGGCCCCCTCGTAGTCGGGTTCGTCGTCGAGGGTGGAACCCATCACCGTGTAGTACAGCGTCGCGTCGTGCAGGTCGCCGGTCACTTTGGCGTCGACGATGGTGACTCCGACCAACCCCGGGTCCTTGATCTCGTACTCGATCGCCGTGGCGACGATCTCAGAGATCCGCTTGGCCAGCCGGCGCGCCCGCGCCGGGTCAGCCATGCCGCCGGTTCAGCTTGTCGGAGCTCATACTCAGACGCGCTCCTTCTCCACCAGCTCGTAGGTCTCGATGACGTCGCCCTCTTTGAGGTCGGAGTAGGTCAGCGTAAGACCGCATTCGTAACCGTCGCGGACCTCGGTGACATCGTCCTTCTCCCGTCGCAGCGACGACACCGTGAGGTTTTCGGCCACCACGATGTTGTCTCGCAGCAACCGGGCCTTGGCGTTGCGCCGCATGATGCCGGACTGCACCAGGCAACCGGCGATGATGCCGACCTTCGACGACCGGAACAGCGCGCGGATCTCGGCACGGCCCAGCTGGTTCTCCTCGTAGATCGGCTTGAGCATGCCCTTGAGCGCGCTCTGGATCTCGTCGATGGCCTGGTAGATCACCGAGTAGTAGCGGATGTCCACACCCTCGCGGTTGGCCAGCTCGGTGGCTTTGCCCTCCGCGCGGACGTTGAACCCGATGATGATCGCGTCCGACGCCGACGCCAGGTTGACGTTGGTCTCGGTCACGCCACCGACACCGCGGTCGATGACGCGCAGTTCCACCTCGTCGTCGATCTCGATACCCAGCAGGGCTTCCTCCAGAGCCTCGACGGTTCCGGAGTTGTCGCCCTTCAGGATCAGGTTCAGCTGACTGGTTTCCTTCAGCGCGGCATCCAGATCGTCCAGGCTGATGCGCTTGCGGGTACGTGCCGCCAGCGCGTTGCGCTTGCGTGCGCTGCGCCGGTCGGCGATCTGGCGGGCGATCCGGTCCTCGTCGACGACCAGCAGGTTGTCACCGGCGCCGGGCACCGACGTGAAGCCGATGACCTGGACGGGCCGCGACGGCAGCGCCTCGTGGACGTCCTCGCCGTGCTCGTCGACCATCCGTCGGACGCGGCCGTAGGCGTCGCCGGCGACGATCGAGTCGCCGACCCGCAGCGTGCCGCGCTGGATCAGCACGGTGGCCACGGGGCCGCGACCGCGGTCGAGGTGCGCTTCGATCGCCACACCCTGGGCCTCCATGTCGGGGTTGGCCCGCAGGTCCAGCGCGGCGTCGGCGGTCAACAGCACCGCCTCTTCCAGCGCCGTCGATGTTGGTGCCGGCCTTCGCGGAGATGTCGACGAACATCGTGTCGCCACCGAAATCCTCGGCCACCAGGTTGTACTCGGTGAGCTGGGCCCGGATCTTGGCCGGGTCGGCGCCTTCCTTGTCGATCTTGTTGACCGCCACCACGATTGGCACGTCGGCCGCCTGCGCGTGGTTGATGGCCTCCACCGTCTGCGGCATGACGCCGTCGTCGGCGGCGACCACCAGGATCGCGATGTCGGTGGCCTTGGCACCGCGGGCACGCATGGCGGTGAACGCCTCGTGACCCGGGGTGTCGATGAAGGTGATCAGCCGCTCGTTGCCCTCGAAGTCGACGCCGACCTGGTAGGCGCCGATGTGCTGGGTGATGCCACCGGCCTCGCCCTCGCGGACGCTGGCGTTTCGGATGGTGTCCAGCAGTCGGGTCTTACCGTGGTCGACGTGACCCATGACGGTCACCACCGGCGGACGGGTTCGAGGTCGTCCTCGCCGCCTTCGTCTTCGCCGTAGGTCAGGTCGAAGGACTCCAGCAGCTCGCGGTCCTCGTCCTCGGGGCTGACGACCTGGACGACGTAGTTCATCTCGCCGCCCAGCAGCTCGAGCGTCTCGTCGCCGACCGACTGGGTCGCGGTCACCATCTCGCCGAGGTTGAACAGCGCCTGCACCAGCGAGGCCGGGTTGGCGTCGATCTTCTCGGCGAAGTCGGACAGCGAGGCGCCGCGGGCCAGACGGATCGTCTCGCCGTTGCCGTGCGGCAACCGCACACCACCGACGACCGGCGCCTGCATGTTCTCGTATTCGGCGCGTTTCGCCCGCTTCGACTTGCGGCCGCGTCGCGGCGCGCCGCCGGGACGACCGAATGCACCGGCCGCACCACCGCGCTGGCCGGGGCGTCCACCGCCGCCACCGCCGCCGGGGCGGCCGCGGTAACCGCCGCCACCGGCGGGGGCACCGCCCGGCGCCCGCCGCCACCGGCGCCGCCACCGCGGTAGTTACCGCCACCGCCGCACCGCCGCCGCCGGGGCGTCCGCCACCGGCCGGGGCGCCGGGACGAGCCGCCCGGGCCGCCGGGTCGCGGACCACCGGGACGCGGCGGGCGACCAGCTGCGCCGGCCGGACGCGGCGGCATGTTGCCTGGTGAGGCGCCGCCGGGACGCGGGGCGCCGGGACGCGGGCGCACCCGGACGGGGCGCCTGCGGACGCGGAATGGCGCCGCTCCACGGGCTGCGCCGAGGAGAACGGGTTGTTGCCGACGCGCGGCGTGCGGGCCGCCGGCTTCGGGGCCGCCGGGCGCGGGCCCGGCGTCGGGCCGGGGCGGGTCGGGCTCGGCGCCGCAGGCGCTGCGGCGGCCGGCGGCTGTTCGGCGGCCGGGCCGGCGCGGGCGGCGGCGCCGGCGCGGCGCTCGGGTGCCGGCGGAGCAGCGGGTTTGGGGGCGGCGGGCTTGGCCGCCGGGGCAGCGCTTTGGCGGCGGGCTTTGCGGCCGCCGCGCCGTTGCCGGAGCGCCTTCTCCGGGGCGGGCTTGCCGCCGCCGAATGACTCACGCAGTCGACGCGCGACGGGCGCTTCCACCGTCGACGATGCGGATTTAACGAATTCGCCCTGTTCGCCTAAGCCGGGCGAGAACTTCCTTGCTGGTAACACCGAGTTCTTTGGCCAACTCGTGTACGCGGGCCTTGCCTGCCACTACATCTCCTGTCTATGAGGCGACAGCGGTGGGTAGGCCGCGCCTCGGGTTTAGCTATGACGCATGGTCATCGGGACTTCACGGTGTGCTCATGTTCTTTGCTGCCTGTTCTGTTGGCGGGATGGTCGGACGCATCGAGTGAAGCTCGATGTGCTCGACCACCGCTGACGTTTCCGGTGCGCCGGCGATGCGCAGCGCTCGAGCAAAAGCTCGCCGCCGGATTGCTTCTTTGGCGCACTGTGGAACGGGATGCAGCCAAGCACCCCGCCCCGGCAGAGTACCTGCTGGGTCAACGGTCACGGCGTATTTGCCGTTCCCGGTCGACACAGCCACCACTCGGAGCAGTTCGACGGCCAACTCTCGCTTTCGGCATCCGACGCAGGTCCGTACCGGTCCTTCGGTACGTCGATGCGCCGAGGCTGAAGACTCGCGCTGGATCACGGCTTAGTTTACCTGCATCCGACGGGTGGTCAGAACCACCCGCGTGCGGCTAGAGCTCGTGTCGCCATCCCGTGCGCGGCGCCGTGCTCGGGATGCTCGTCCTCCTGGTCCGGCGAGTCGCCGCGGATGTCGATCCGCCAGCCGGTGAGCCGGGCGGCCAGCCGCGCGTTCTGGCCCTCCTTGCCGATGGCCAGCGACAGCTGGAAGTCGGGCACCACGACGCGGGCGGCCCGGGCGCTCTCGTCGATCACGGTCACCGAAACCACCTTCGCCGGCGACAACGCGTTGGCGACGAACCGCGCCGGGTCCTCGTCGAAGTCGATGATGTCGATCTTCTCCCCGGACAGCTCGCTCATCACGTTGCGCACCCGCTGCCCCATCGGGCCGATGCAGGCGCCCTTGGCGTTGAGGCCCGGCACCCGCGACGCGACCGCGATCTTCGAGCGGTGACCGGCTTCGCGGGCCACCGCCACGATCTCCACCGAGCCGTCGGCGATCTCGGGGACCTCCAGCGAGAACAGCTTGCGGACCAGGTTGGGGTGGGTGCGCGACAGCGTGATCACCGGCTCGCGGGCGCCGCGGCTCACGCCGACCACGTAGCAGCGCAGCCGGTCGCCGTGCTCGTAGGCCTCGCCGGGAACCTGCTCGGCGGCCGGGATCACGCCCTCGGAGCCCTTGGTCTCGCTGCCCATCCGCACGATGACCAGACCCCGCGAGTTGGCCCGGCTGTCGCGCTGGATCACGCCGGCGACGATCTCGCCCTCGTGGGTGGAGAACTCGCCGTAGGTGCGCTCGTTCTCGGCGTCGCGCAGCCGCTGCAGCATCACCTGGCGTGCGGTGGTCGCGGCGATCCGGCCGAAACCCTCCGGCGTGTCCTCCCATTCGTTGAGCACGTTGCCGTCTTCGTCGAGTTCGCGGGCCAGCACCCGGACCGCCACCCGATTTGCGGTCGATGTCGATGTGGGCATCGGGCTGATGCCCCTCGGTGTGCCGGTAGGCGCTCAGCACCGCGGCCTTGACGTCCTCGAGCAGGTCGTCGAATGAGATGCCGCGCTCGACCACGATCGCGTGCAGAGCGGCCATGTCGATGTTCATGTCTCTGCCCTCCGTCTCCGCGCTTCGATCGGCCCTATCGACCCCGGCCAGTTCCAGCTCACGTTGCGGAGGCTGCGAAAACTCCACTTGGACAACAGCTTTGGCGGCATCGCTGAGCGGGATCGGCCGAACCGTCCAGTCGCGGCCGTCGCGAACCACCACATCGAGCGTGCCGTCGCGGGTCTCGCCGACCCGTCCGCTGACCTGTGTCCCGTCCGTCAGCGTCAGATCGACCTTGCGGCCCCGCGCGCGGCGGAAGTGTTTCTCGGTGGTCAATGGGCGATCGACGCCCGGCGAGCTGACTTCCAGGACGTAGGTGCCGGCGATGTCGCGTTTCGCGTCCAGCAGATCCGAGGCCGAACGAGACAGCGCGGCAACGGTGTCCAAGTTCAGAGCGGTGTCGCCGTCGGCGATCACGGTGATCCGTGGCGGCCGCGACCGTTCGTCGATGACGACATCTTCGATTTCGTAGCCGGCGCGCGCGAACTCACCATCGAGCAGCTCGATCACCTGCGTCTGCGACGGTAGCCCGGTGGCCACGGCGAGCTCCTCATCTTGAGTTGTCCGGTCGGTCAGCCCGGGGTGCCAGAAATTCGGCGAACCCGACGAGCAGCCTTCAACGATACGCCAGGAAGAGCGTGGTAAGACGTGATCGCGACGAGGTCACCTGGCGTTACGGTCGGCCGTTGCGGCAATGGCAGGATGTGGCAATGCTGCGCACCGAGCCCGGTTTTGAGCCGGTCGTCAACCGACGACGGGTGTTGACGGGCGGCGTCGCGCTCGCCGTGCTCGCCCTTGCGACGCCCGCGTGCAGTTCGCCGCCCGCGCCGCCGGCCGTCGACGAACTCGAAGCGCAGTTGACCCTGGCGCGCCAGGACAGCTGAGCTGGCCACCGCGGCGGCCGCGGGCGCGTCAGCGGCAGTCAGCACCGCGCTCACGCAGGTTGCCGCCGAACGCACGCGGCACGCGCAGGCTCTGGCCAACGAGATCAAGCGCGTCGCCGCCGACGACTTCAGCGTCTACCGCGACAACCAGCCCGACCACCACCGCGTCGGCAGCCGCCACTCCCCCTCCGCCGGTGGCCGACGTGGTCACGGCGCTACGGGCGTCCGCGGACAGCGCCGCCAAGCTGGCGAGCACCTCGTCGGGCTATCGCGCCGGACTGCTCGGCTCGATCGCCGCGTCGTGTACGGCGTCCTACAGCGTCGCGCTGGCGATCGGGAGCGGCCACGTCGTGACCTCCGCTGAGCCGTCGACCGCGGCCGCCGAAGCCGCGCTGTGTGCCGCGCTGGCCAACGAGCACGCCGTCGTCTACGGCTACGGCATCGTGTCGGCGCGCTGCGCGCCGGAGGTGAACACGCTGGTGTCGTCCGCGCTCAATCAGCACCGCCAGCGTCGCGACCAGGTCATCTCGATGCTGGCCGGCCGCAAGGTGCGGCGCCGGTGGCCGCCGCCGGCTATCAGCTGCCGATGCCGGTCGACACTCCCACCGACGCCGACAAACTGGCCGCGCGGATGGAAAAGGACACCGAGGCCGCGTGGCGCGCGTTCATCGAGCAGGCCCAGAGCAGCGAGGACCGGACGTTCGGCGTGACGGCGCTGACCCAGAGCGCGGTGCTGGCGCGCGAAGTGGAAGCAGCAGCTCGGCGACTGGCCGATCACCACGGCCTTCCCCGGCGCCACGTGATCAGATTGCCCGCCTCCTCAACGGCCTGCAGGCAGGCCGCATCGTCACCGGGCTAGCTAGCCGGAGACGGCCGCGGCGACGTCGGTGGCCAGACCCGCGCCGACCGGCAATTCACGGGTTTCACCGCTGAACCGGTTGCGCAGCTCGACCTTTCCATCCGCCCAGCCGCGACCCACCACGACGATCCATGGCACACCGAGCAACTCGGCATCTTTGAACTTCACCCCGGGTGACGCCGTGCCGGTCGTCGAGCAGCACCTCGATGCCCAGCCGATCCAGATCGGTGGCCAATGCGGTGGCGCCGGTCCGCGCTTCGGCGTCCTTGTTGGCGATCACCAGGTGGACGTCGAACGGCGACACCTCCGACGGCCAGCGCAGCCCGAGCTCGTCGTGCTGCTGCTCGGCGATGACCGCCACCAGCCGCGACACCCCGACTCCGTAGGAGCCCATGGTCAGTCGGACCGGCTTGCCGTTCTCGCCGAGCACGTCGACGGTGAAGGCGTCGGTGTATTTGCGGCCGAGCTGGAAGATGTGGCCGATCTCGATCCCGCGCGCGGCGACCAATGTGCCCCGGCCGTCGGGAGACGGATCGCCGTCGCGCACCTCGGCGGCCTCGATGGTTCCGTCGGCGATGAAGTCGCGACCGGCCACCAAGCCGACGACGTGCTTGCCCTGCTCATCGGCACCGGTGATCCAGCTGGTGCCATCCACTACCCGCGGATCCACCAGATAGCGAACACCGTTGTCCAGCAGTGCTTTCGGGCCGATGTATCCCTTGACCAGGAAAGGGTGCTTGGCGAAGTCGGCGTCGTCGAGCAACGCGTACTCGGCCGGGTCGAGCGCGGCACCCAGCCGTTTGTCGTCGACCTCGCGGTCGCCGGGCACACCGATGCCCAACAGCTCCCAGTCGCCGCCCGGTTGGCGCACCTTGAGTAGGACGTTCTTCAGGGTGTCGGCGGCCGTGACAGCGCGACCCAGATCGGCGCCGTTGGCCCACTCGACCAGTGTCGCGATGGTCGGGGTGTTGCCGGTGTCGTGGACCACCGCGTCGGGCTGTCCGTCGATGGGCAGGCTTTCCGGCCGCGCGGTGATGACGGCCTCGACGTTGGCCGCGTAACCGGATTCCGGGCACCGCACGAAGGTGTCCTCGCCGATCGGACTCTCGGCCAGGAACTCCTCGGAGGCCGAGCCGCCCATCGCGCCCGATACCGCGGACACGATCACGTAGTCGATGTCCAGCCGACCGAAGATGCGTTGGTAGGCCTCGCGGTGTGCGTGGTAGGCGTTCTTGAGGCCGCTGTCGTCGATGTCGAAGGAGTAGGAGTCCTTCATGACGAACTCGCGGCCGCGCAGGATGCCGGCGCGCGGACGCGCCTCGTCGCGGTATTTGGTCTGGATTTGGTAGAGCCGTCAGCGGAAAGTCCTTGTAGGAGCTGTACTCCCCCTTGACCGTCAACGCGAAGAGCTCTTCGTGGGTGGGCCCGAGCATGTAGTCGTTGCCGCGGCGGTCCTTGAGCCGGAACACGCCGTCGCCGTATTCGGTCCACCGGTTCGTGGTCTCGTACGGCGCGCGCGGCAGCAGCGCGGGGAACAGGATCTCCTGGCCGCCGATGGCGTTCATCTCTTCGCGCACGACCCGTTCGATCTTGCGCAGCACCCGCAGGCCCAGCGGCAGCCAGCTGTAGAGTCCCGGCGCGATCGGCCGCACGTAGCCGGCGCGGATCAGCAGCTTGTGGCTGGCTACTTCGGCATCGGCGGGGTCGTCGCGCAGAGTGCGCAGGAACAGCTCGGACATCCGGGTGATCACAGCGCGCAAGCCTAACTAGTAGTGAGTGGTGACCGCCAGACAGCAGCCACGGCTGCGATCCGCGAGGGATGACAGCCGTGGCTTCTGGTTGGTGATGCCGGAGCTAGAGCTCGCCGGCGTCGATCGCGTCTTTGACTTCCTGCGCGTGCGCCACCTGCTCGGCGGTGTAGCCGATCAGCAGCGACACCCCGCCGACGATGACGGCCACGCCGGCCACCCACAGCAATCCGTAGGTGTAGCCCTGGTCGAGGGCGTGCAACTGCGCAGTGTTCATGTTCTTCACCGGGCCGTTGGTGCCGCCCAGGTACAGCGTGCGCGACGTGATGACGGCCTGGATGACGGCGAGAACCACGGGGCCACCGAGGTTCTGCAGCATCAGCGCGATCGCCGAGGTCGGCCCGATCTGGTCGAAGCCGACGCCCGCGATGGCCGACAGCGCCACCGGGACGACGATCATGCCGATGCCGATACCGGCGATGACGACGGGCACGATCAGGTTCGGGAAGTACGGCATGCGCGCCGTTGAAGGTCGAGCCGTAGACCATCGCGCCGACCACCAGCGCTCCGCCGGCGATGACCACGACCCGCGGCTGGAAGCGGGACACCAGCTGCGACGAACCGGCCCAGGCCGATGCCCATCGCGATCGCGAACGGGATGAAGCCGACGCCGGCACGCAGCGCGCTGTAGCCCATGATGTCCTGCACGTACAGGCGCGACCAGCACGGTCACGGTGAACAACACCCCACCGGCCATGAAGATCGCCGACGAAGGTGGCCAGCCGGTTGCGGTCGAAGAACAGGTTGAACGGCACGACGGGGTTTTCGGCGGTGCGCTCGACGAGCGCGAACGCGACGAAGGCGACGAGCGCCACCACGGCCGAACCGAGCGTGGTGAACGAGATCCAGCCCGCTCTCGGGGCCCGATCGAGAAGGCCGAACACCGCGGCGGTGCAGGCCGAGCGTGGCCAGCACGGCGCCGGCCGCGTCGAGCTTCATCCGCTCGCGGTTGGTTTCCCGCAGCGCGGTGCGGGCCAGGTAGATCATCACCAGCCCGATCGGCACGTTCACCAGAAACGCCAGCCGCCAGGACACCTCGGTCAGCGCCCCGCCGACGACCAGGCCCATCACGGAGCCGACGCCGGTCATCGCGCCGAACACCGCGGTGGCGGCGTTGCGCGCCGGTCCCTTGGCGAATGTGGTGGCGACCAGCGCGAAGCCGGTCGGCGACGCGATAGCCGCGCCGACACCCTGCAGCAGCCGGGCGATCACCAGCGTGACGTCGTCCCAGGCGATGCCGCACAGCGCGGAGGCGATGGTGAACAGCGTGACGCCGACGATGAAGGTCCGCTTGCGGCCGATGGTGTCGCCGAGGCGGCCACCCAGCAGCATCAGACCGCCGAAGGTCAGCACGTAGGCGGTGATGACCCAGCTACGGCCGGCGTCGGACAGGCTCAGCTCGTTCTGGATCTTGGGAAGCGCGACGATGGCGATGGTGCCGTCCATGGTCGCCATCAGCTGCATACCGGCGATGGCGATGACCGCGGCGAAGAACCGCCGCGTCGGCATCCACGGTGTCGACGCTGTGTTCGACGTGGACTCGGCGGTCTTTTCTGGGTGCGTTTCGGGCATGTGAACTGCTCGCTTCGAGGGTTCAGTCGTCCATCTTTGGACAGCCCGCTCTGCATCGTTGAGAGCCGTCATAAGAACTTACCCTACAGTAATCTTAGGGATCTTTTAAATGCCGAAGGCCGCCACGGACCCGATAACGATGATCGCGGGAGGTCGGATGCCCTCCGAGCGGATCTTCTCCGGCGCGTCCGCCAGCGTGGCCCGCAACGTGTGCTCGGCGGCCGTCGTGCCCTGCTGAACCACCACAACCGGCGTATCCGCAGGTCGGCCGCCCTTCAGCAGGACCTCGGCGAAGAGTTCGATGCGTTCGACCGCCATCAGCAAAACGATGGTGCCGGTCATCGCTGCTAACGCATCCCAATTCACTAACGATTCGGGATGGTCCGGCGCGAGGTGGCCGCTGACCACCACGAACTCGTGGTTGATCGCGCGGTGAGTGACGGGCACACCCGCCGACGCGGGCACCGCTATGGCACTTGTCACACCCGGCACGACCGTCACCGGGATCGCCGGCGTCGACGCACGCCAGCACTTCCTCGTAGCCGCGGGCGAACACGAACGGGTCGCCGCCCTTGAGCCGCACCACGAAGTGACCGGCCCGGGCCCGGTCGATCATCACCGCGTTGATGGCGTCCTGGGCCATCGCCCGGCCGTACGGGAATCTTGGCGGCGTCGATCACCTCGACGTTCGGCGCCAGCTCGGCGAGCAGTTCCGGCGGCGCCAGCCGGTCGGCGACGACGACGTCGGCCTGCGCGAGCAGCCGCCGGCCCCGCACGGTGATCAGCTCGGGATCGCCGGGCCCGCCGCCGATCAACGCCACGCCGCCGCGGACCACGTCGTCGCTCTCGAAGCTCTCCGGGGAGATCACGCCCTGCTGCAGCGCCTCGCGGATCGCCGAGCGGATGCCCGCCGAGCGGCGGTGTTCGCCACCGGCCAGCACTCCGACCGAGAGACCGGCGTACTCGAACGACGCCGGGGTCACCGCGCTGCCGTCGATGGCGATGTCGGCCCGGACGCAGAAGATTCGGTTGCGGTCGGCCTCGGCGACGATCGCCTCGTTCACCTGCGCGTCGTCGGTGGCCGCGATCGCGTACCAGGCGCCGGTCGAGGTCGCCGTCGCGGTAGTCGCGCAGCGACAACGTGATTCCGTCCATCGCCTCGACCGAGCGGGTCGCGCTGCGGCTGATCACGTGCACGTCCGCGCCGCTGGCCACCAGCAGCGGGAGCCGGCGTTGGGCGACGCTGCCGCCGCCGACCACGACGACTTTCTTGCCGGCCAACCGCAGCCCGACCAGATATGGAGTCTCCGGTGTCGTCATGTGTGGCAGCCGGATGCGGAGGCGCAGCCGAGCATCGGCACGTGCGGGACGCCGTCGTCGAGGAAGTCATCGCCGTCTCGGACGAATCCATGCTGGGCATACATGTCCGCTAGATATACCTGAGCGTTGATCCGGCACGGGTAGTCGCCGACCTCGGCCAGCGCCGCGCGCAGCAGCCGGGTGGTGTGGCCCTCGCCCCGGGCGCTGCGTTTGGTGCACAGCCGACCGAGCCTGAACGCCTTGTGACCGCCCGCGTGTTCCTCCATCAGCCGCAGCGTGCAGATCACCTCCCCGTCGGCAGCTTCGAGCCAGAAGTGCCGGGTCTCGGCGAACAGGTCGCGCCCGTCGAGTTCGGGGTATGGGCAGCCTGCTCGACGACGAACACCTCGACCCGCAGCTTGGAGCAGCGCGTAGAGAGTCGGCACATCAAGGTCTTTGGCCCACGAGCGGTGCAGCGCGACGTCATGACGCTGCCTTCCAGCCCCAGCGACTTTGGTGGTCCACGACCGCAACTCGTCGTACAGCGCCGGCTCGGTGGACAAGGTGAAGCCCAACGACGGCATCATCTCCTTGCACGTCGGCAGCCACGCTGGGTATCGGTCGGGAAAACAGCGCTGCAGCACGTCGAGCATCGCGGTCACCGCGGTCGAGGCTCCCGGCGACGCGCCGAGCAGTCCGGCGATGCTGCCGTCCGCCGCGGTGAGCACCGTGGTGTCGAACTCGAGCCGGCCCCCTCGGCGTCCGTCGCGTCGAATCACCTGGACCCGTTGGCCAGAGGTCGTCAGGCTCCATTCGGAATCGACTGCGCTGGGCGCGAATTCGCGTAAGGCCTCTACACGCGTGGCCTTCGACATCCGCAGCTGGCCGATCAGATAGTTGACCAGCTCCCGTTGACCGAGCCCTGCCCCGACCACGGTCGAAAGATTGCCGAGCGTCACAGATCGCGGCAGATCGCTGACATGCCCGTGCTTGAGGAACTTTGGCGACCAGCCGGCGAACGGACCGAACATCAGCCATGGCTTGCCATTGACGATCCGGGTGTCGAGGTGGGCCGCCGTCATCCCGGGCGCGCCTGGGGCCGGCAATCCGTAGACCTTGGCCCGGTGCCGACCGGTGACCGCCGGGTTGCCGCTGCGCAAGAAATCGTCCGCCGACCGGGAAGCCACCAAAACCCTTGATTTCTTTGATGCCTGACTTCTGCAGCAATGGCAGTGCCTGTCCCCCGGCGCCGACGAAGACGAAGGCGGCGTTCAGCTTGTGGCTGTTACCGCGGCGACGGTTGCGCATGGTTAACGTCCAACTGCCGTCACGCTGACGGGTCAGGTTGCGGACCTCGTGGCCGAATAACGCGGTGGTTCCGTTGCGCAGCCCGTAGCCGATGAGTTGACGCGACAGCGCACCGAAGTCGACATCGGTGCCGTCTGTCGCCCAACTGAGCGCAATGGGCGCAGCAGGTCCCGCGAGGTCGCGCTTGGCGGCCATGTACGGCAGCCGCCGGGCGAATTCGTTGCCACCCTGCACCCATTCGTTGCGGGCGAACAGTGGATTATCGACCAGCGCTCGGTGACGGCGGCGCAGATAATCGACGCGCTCGGCGCCCTGCACGAAGCTGACGTGCGGAACGGCATTCAAAAAGCCGCGGACATCGGACAGCATGCCGTTATCGGCCGCGTACGCCCAGAACTGGCGGGTGACCTGAAACTGCTCGTTCACCCGTACCGCTTTGGTGATGTCGATCGAACCGTCGGGTCGCTGCGGGGTGTAGAAGAGCTCGCATAATCCCGCGTGACCCGTGCCGGCGTTGTTCCACGGGTCGCTGCTCTCGGCTGCGGCGCCGTCGAGGCGCTCGACGACGGTGATCGACCAGTTCGGCTCCAGCCGGCGCAACAGCGCCGACAGGGTGGCGCTCATGATCCCGGTTCCGACCAGCACGGCGTCGACCTTTGAGGTTGTCCTTGCCTGCGGGTCTGACACCGAGTTGTTCATCCTTTGCAATCGCGGGTTGTATCGCTCGTCAGGTTATCCCGGCCGGATCGGCGTTGGGAGATCTGCGAGGTTTGTAAGCTGACGTGCGTGACTGGCTGGCAGCCCGACGTTCTGCCCGGCTACTGGCAACTCACCATCCCGCTGGGCGACGATCCCGACGGCGAGGGCCGTATAGACGCGACGCTGCTGCGTCGGGGTGATGCGGTGCCGGCCACCGATGCCGTCCTCGCGGTGCACGGGTACACCGACTACTTCTTCCACACCTCGCTGGCCGATCACTTCGCCGGCCGCGGCTTCGCGTTCTATGCGCTCGACTTACGCAAGTGCGGCCGGTCGTCGCGCAGCGGCCTTACGCCGCACTTCATCACCGACCTGGCGCGCTACGACCGTGAACTCTCCTCCGCGGTCGAGATCATCGGCCAGGAGACGGGGTCGGCTCGGGTGCTGGTGTACGGGCATTCGGCCGGTGGCCTGATTGTCTCGCTGTGGTTGGACCGGCTGCGGCAACGTGGCGCGATCAGCCGCGCACGGGTGACAGGGCTGGTGCTCAACAGCCCTTTCCTGGACGTGCCCGGGCCGATGCCGCTGCGCTGGCCGCCGACGAGGGCGCTGATCGCCGCCATCGCCCGCGCCGGCAACAAACGGGTCGCGCGCGCCCCGCGTGAGACCGGTGGCGGCTACGGCGCCAGCCTGCATCGCGACTACCACGGTGAGTTCGACTACGACCTGCAGTGGAAACCGTTGGGCGGCTTCCCTATCACCTTCGGCTGGCTGTCCGCCGTGCGAGCCGGCCAGACAAAGCTGCACCGCGGACTCGATGTCGGCGTACCCAACCTGATCCTGCGCTCCGACCACAGCGTGATCGAAGCGTCGGATGCTGCCGCCTTGCAATGTGGCGATGCGGTTCTCGACGTCAAACACATCGCGCGCTGGGCCGGATGTATCGGTAACCGCACCACATCGTTCCGGTGATCGACGCCAAACACGATGTGTTCCTGTCCATGCCGCAGCCGCGGCAGGTTGCGTACCAGCAGCTGGACACCTGGCTGGATGACTACCTGGGTGCGGCCTCCGGCGTCGCGTCGCACAACGGCTGAAGGGCTACTGGATGGAAAGCTACGACCTGGCGATCATCGGAACCGGTTCCGGCAACAGCATTCTCAGTGACCGCTTACGCCAGGAAACGGGTGGCGATCTGCGAGCAGGGAACTTTCGGCGGCACGTGCCTCAACGTCGGCTGCATTCCGACCAAGATGTTCGTCTACGCCGCTGAGGTGGCCGAAACAATCCGCACCGCATCGCGTTACGGCATCGATGCACACATCGACCGGGTGCGTTGGGACGACATCGTCTCGCGCGTATTCGGCCGCATCGACCCGATCGCGATCGGCGGTGAGGATTATCGGCGAGCTCAACCCAACGTCGACGTCTACGACACCCACACCCGCTTCGCCGGGGTGCAGGACGACGGTCGCTATCTGCTGCGCACCGACGACGGCAAGGAGTTCACCGCCGAAAAGGTGGTGATCGCTGCGGGTGCGCGGGCCGAGGTTCCGCCGGCCATCCTGGACTGCGGGGTGCGCTACTACACCAGCGACGACATCATGCGGCTACCGGAACTGCCCAAACACATGGTGATCGTCGGTGGCGGTTTCGTGGCGTGCGAGTTCGCGCACATCTTTCTGCCCTCGGGGTCCGGATCACGTTGGTGATCCGCGGCGGCGCACTGCTCCGGCATCTGGATGACACCCTGGCCAGAAAGTTCACGCACATTGCCTCGAGTAAGTGGGAAGTGCGCAGCCATCGCAACATTCTCGGATCGCACCAGGACCGCTCCGGCATCGTGCTCGAACTCGACGATGGCTCGGAGCTGAAAGCCGATGTCGTACTGGTGGCCACCGGGCGGCGTTCCAACGGCGATCGACTGGACGCTGAGAAGGCCGGAGTCGAACTCGATGATCGCCGTGTCGTCGTCGACAAATACCAACGGACCACTGCGCGCAACGTCTTCGCACTCGGCGACGTGTCGTCGCCGTATGAACTCAAGCACGTCGCCAACCACGAAGCGCGCGTGGTGCAGCACAACCTTCTTCACGACTGGGACCACACCGCATCGATGACCGCCACCGACCACCGCTTCGTTCCCGCCGCGGTGTTCACCGATCCGCAGATCGCCTACATCGGTCTGACCGAGAATGAGGCAGTGGCACAGGGTTTCGACGTGTCCTGCAAAATTCAGGACTACGCCGACGTCGCGTACGGCTGGGCCACCGAAGACACCACCGGCATCGTGAAACTCATCTCGGATTCCAAGAGCGGCCGCCTACTTGGTGCGCACATCATGGGACAACAGGCTTCCTCGATCATCCAGCCGCTCATTCAGGCGATGACCTTCGGCTTGAGCGTGCACGACATGGCGCGCGGCCAGTACTGGATTCACCCGGCGCTGCCCGAAGTCGTCGAGAACGCGCTTCTGGGACTGTCGGACTGACCTGGTCAGGCGGCGCCGGTCGGCGACCGACTGCCAGGAAGCACTCCGGCGGACCAGGTCGTCGGCGGTCACGCTCGCAGTCGGCAATGGCTCCGTCATATGGGGCGGTTGAGGTTGATCACGGTCTTCCCACCGGTCAGGTCCGACCGCCCTGCCGACATCGTCGAACGCGCGTTCGGCGGCGGTGCGGCGCCCCCGAAATCCAGCTCGCCTGTCGTGGGTCGCTGCTACCTAGTGGGGGTGGTTGTGCTCCTGCCCTAACTCGGCTTGGTGCACGTGCGGATGCGTGTGTTCAGTTCCGTCAGCGTGGGCGTGGTCGTGGTCGTGCTCGAGATGTTCGTGCTCGTGGCTGGTGTGCGGATGCGTGTGTTCAGTTCCGTCGGAGTGGGCGTGATCGTGGGTGTGCGGTTCGTCGTGACCGTCTCGATGGTCTGTCACTGTCGTCTCCTTTACGGTGAGATTCCGGCCGTATCTATTGTGCTCTCTCTCGGTGACCCCTGGGAACAACCCGGACCGAGTGGATTGACGTTATCTATCTGGTCCGCAACCCTCGCGGCGGCTGGGGTGTAGAACAGTGCCCATGGGCCTCTGGTGCCAGGCTTCCGGGACTCGGCGGTGATCAGCCTTGCATGAGCTTTCGCTATGCGAGGCGATCGCCGGCGTGGTCAAACCGTATGCCGACGGTCGCCACGTCGACGTGGTGCGCGTCAAGATCGGCGCGCTTCGTCAGGTGGTTCCCGAGTCGCTGTCGTTTTGCTGGACGCTGCTGCGAGACTACGAGGACATGCCCGAGGCCGAGTTGGAGCTCGAGTTTGTCGCCGCTGAGGTGCGCTGCCGGTCCTGCGGCAACGAGTCGGCGATCACTTCGCAGTGGTCCTTGCTATGCCCGCAATGCGGGAGCGCCGACGTCGAGGTGCTGCATGGCAACGAGTTTCTGGTGACGTCATTGGATGTCTCGTGAAAGGTGTTGGTAATGGGTAGATTTCATCGCCACGACGACGGAACCGGGCATGCCCACGAGCACGGCGATCACGACCACGTCCATCCTCACGACCACGGCGATCACAGCGGCTATCACACCGGTGCTCAGCGCGTCGACGTGCTGGAGTCAATCTTCGCGGAGAACGATGTCCGGGCCGTGTTTAACCGAAACGCGTTTGAGGCCAATCGTGTTCGTGCGATCAACCTGATGAGTTCCCCGGGCTCCGGCAAGACAACGGTATTGCAGGCCACCCTCGACGATCTCGCCGGCGAGATCGCCGTCGGTGTGATCGAGGGTGACATCGCCACCGACCTGGACGCCGCCAAGCTCGGTGGCCGGGGCGCCCAGATATCCCTGCTGAACACCGGCAACGGATTCGGCGGCGAATGTCATCTCGACGCGCCAATGGTCAACCGCGCGCTACAGGGACTGGATCTGGACACCCTCGACCTGGTGATCATCGAAAACGTCGGAAACCTGGTGTGCCCCGCCGAATTCGACGTCGGCGAACACGCTAAGGCGATGGTCTATTCGGTCACCGAGGGTGACGACAAACCGCTGAAGTACCCGGTAATGTTCCGCGCCGTCGACGTGGTGCTGCTCAACAAGATAGATCTGGTGCCGTACTTGGATATCGAGATCGACTCGTATATCGGCCGCGTGCGCGAGGTCAATCCGACGGCGACGATTTTGCCAGTCAGCGCCCGCACCGGCGTCGGCATGGACGCCTGGTTCAGCTGGCTGCGACAGTTCACGGCAGGTTCGCCGGCCTGAGTGCAAACCGCGCCTCCCCAGGACGGCCGCTGTCGGTTCTGGGCCAGGCTTGAACGCGAGCGCCGTTGCGCGGCTCAGATCTGCTTTTCACCTTGGCCGGTGCCCGCAGTGTGGGCCGGGCCGACCTGATCGTCGCCGAGGTCTGTTTCAGCCTGCTCCCCGGCCGGTTGCTCGTCGCCGGGCGACGCCGTTGCGCCTCCCGGTGTGCTTTCTGGAGCGGGAGCCTTGAACGATGCCGACTCAACCGGTTTGACGCCCCCTTCGGTGCCACTTTCACCGACCGGCTTGGCTTCGGTCTGGCGTCCCTCATACGGCGGTACTGCTGGCGCGGCGGCTTGCGGTGTCAGGTTGTCGGTGCCGCCGACTTCACCTTCAGAGCCGCCGTGTGACGGAACCCCTTCATCTCCTTGGACTGTGCCTTCCGGCCGATCGGCAGGCCCGCCACCCGGTCGGTCGGATCCGGTGTCGCGCGATCCCGTCTCGCCCCGCTCGGATTGCGGTTCCTCTGACAAGTGGTTGTCAGGTGTGGTGTCTTCCACGACTCCTCCTCGTGACCCGCCACGCAGGCTGCGCGAAGAGTCCCTGTGGGCGTACCCGGGCTGAGGGCGCCCAAACCAGACGATCGACCGACCCGCCGCCACACCACCAGTTCGACGAGGCCGGTGTCCAGCGCCTCGGGATCGCCGAGAAACACCGATCGAAGCTTGCAACCCTTTAGTCGCAGCGCGAGGGTTGCCGGACAGCGAATGCCATGCTGCTCAACATCATTGACCGAGCCCATGGGGTCGGGAACGGCGGGCTGGGTGACTTGGGGCCCGGGCCCGACCGCAAGATCCAGCTCCGACGCCAGATGCAAACTGGTTGCAAGACAACAGATGCAAGTAATTCGCAGGACCGTGCGCAGCCAGAACAGTAACCTTGCGGTACGCCGACAATGGCGAAATCCGAAAGCCCGTACTAGATGGCCGGGTTTGACGCCAGACCGTTGACAAGGCAGTTCAGCCAGAGTAGACCCAGGAATTAACGCCGCGTAAGCGGGCCGATCGTCGACTCCCGCGGGTGTCAGGGACTCAAGCCAGAGTCCCGGAAAGCTGCGGTATGCCAACGGAAGCAGCAGTCAAAGCGGAAGAAACGTTGATCCATGTGCTCTGGATCAACGCCGGTCTGAGTTGTGATGGCGATTCGGTGGCGCTAACCGGCGCTACCCAGCCAAGTATCGAGGAAATTGCGCTCGGCGCGCTCCCCGGACTGCCCCAGGTCGCGGTGCACTGGCCGTTGATCGACTTCGAATGCGGGCCCAATGGGGGCGCGGATGATTTCCTGGAGTGGTTCTTCAAAGCCGACCGCGGTGAACTCGAGCCGTTCGTGCTCGTCGTCGAGGGCTCGATACCCAACGAAAAACTCCACGATGAGGGCTACTGGTGCGGATTCGGCAACGACCCGGCGACCGGGCAGCCGATGACCACCAGTGAGTGGCTGGACCGGTTGGCGCCCAAGGCAACCGCGATCGTCGCGGTGGGGACCTGTGCCACCTATGGCGGCATCCACGCGATGGCCGGAAATCCGACCGGCGCGATGGGTGTGCCCGATTACCTGGGCTGGGATTGGAAGAGCAAGGCCGGCATCCCGATCGTCTGCGTGCCCGGCTGCCCGATCCAGGGGGACAACCTCTCGGAGACGCTGACCTACCTGCTGTACATGGCCACCGGACAAGCGCCGATGATTCCGCTCGACGACGCGCTGCGGCCGCAATGGCTGTTCGGGGCCACCGTGCACGAAGGCTGCGACCGGGCCGGGTATTACGAGCAAGGGGATTTCGCCACCGAGTACGGGTCGCCCAAATGCATTGTCAAGCTTGGCTGCTGGGGTCCGGTCGTGAAATGCAATGTGCCCAAGCGGGGCTGGATCAATGGTGTCGGCGGCTGCCCGAACGTCGGCGGCATTTGCATCGGCTGCACCATGCCCGGTTTCCCGGACAAATTCATGCCGTTTATGGACGAGCCGCCGGGCGGCACGCTCTCATCGGGCGTGTCGGGGCTGTACGGGTCTTTGATCCGCCCTCTGCGCCGCATCACAGGGCGCACCCTCGACAAGGAGCCGAAGTGGCGGCATACGGGCAAGGAACTCACGACAGGCGCCCGCCGCACCTGGTAGGGCGCGGCGCATTAACGAAGAAAGAGTGAATCGATGACCCAGACCATCCCCGTGCCCTCCCACGCCAAGCGCGACCCCGGCCAACTCGTGGAAATGGCCTGGGACCCGATCACCCGGATCGTAGGGAGCCTCGGCATTTACACCAAGATCGACTTCGAGAACCGCGAAGTCGTCGAATGCCACAGCACTTCATCGATCTTCCGCGGGTACTCGATTTTCATGAAGGGCAAAGACCCCCGCGACGCCCATTTCATCACCAGCCGGATCTGCGGTATCTGTGGTGACAACCACGCCACCTGCTCGTGCTACGCGCAAAACATGGCTTACGGCGTCAAGCCACCGGCCCTCGGCGAGTGGATCGTCAACCTCGGTGAGGCCGCGGAATACATGTTCGACCACAACATCTATCAGGAAAACCTGCTGATGGTCGATTACTGCGAGAAGATGGTCGCCGAGACCAACCCGAGTGTCCTGGCTAAAGCCGAGAACACGCCGGCTCCCCGGGCCGACGCGCACGGCTACAAGACCATCGCCGACATCATGCGCTGTCTCAACCCGTTCACTGGCGAGTTCTACCGCGAGGCGTTACAGGTCAGCCGGTACACGCGGGAGATGTTCTGCCTGATGGAGGGCCGCCACGTGCATCCCTCCACGCTGTACCCCGGCGGAGTTGGGACCGTGGCGACCATTCAGTTGATGACCGACTACATCACTCGGCTGATGCGCTACGTCGAGTTCATGAAGAAGGTCGTCCCGATGCACGACGACATTTTCGACTTCTTCTACGAGGCGCTGCCCGGTTACGAGAAGGTCGGCCTGCGCCGCACCCTGCTGGGCTGCTGGGGCTCCTTCCAGGATCCCGAGTACTGCAACTTCGACTACAAGGACATGGAGCAGTGGGGCCGCAAGATGTTCGTCACGCCCGGCGTGGTCGTCGACGGCAAGCTGGTTACCACGTCACTGGTCGACATCAACTTGGGAATCCGAATCCTGTTGGGCAGTTCGTATTACGATGACTGGACCGAACAGGAGATGTTCGTCAAGACCGACCCGCTGGGCAACCCGGTCGATCGGCGGCACCCGTGGAATCAGCACACCAACCCCAAGCCGCAAAAGCGCGAGATGGATGGGGGCAACTACAGCTGGGTGATGTCACCCCGGTGGTTCGACGGCCAGGACCACCTGGCACTGGATACTGGAGGTGGGCCGATCGCCCGGTTGTGGTCGACCGCGCTCGCCGGCCTCGTCGACATCGGCTACGTCAAGTCCACCGGACATTCGGTCGAGATCAACCTGCCAAAGACCGCGCTCAAGGGCCCGGTCAGCTTCGAGTGGAAAATCCCGCAGTGGTCCAACACTATCGAGCGGGGCCGTGCACGCAGCTACTTCGCGGCCTACGCGGCGGCGGCCGCACTGCACTTCGCCGAGAAGGCGCTCGTCGAGATCCGGGCCGGCCGCACCAAGACGTGGGAGAAGTTCGAAGTACCCAAGGACGGTATCGGGTGCGGCTTCACCGAGGCTGTGCGCGGGGTTTTAAGCCATCACATGGTGATTCGCGACGGCAAGATCGCCAACTACCACCCGTACCCGCCCACCCCGTGGAACGCCAACCCGCGCGACAGCTACGGCACGCCAGGGCCCTACGAGGATGCGGTACAAGGACAGCCGATCTTCGAAGAGAACGACCGGGAACATTTCAAGGGCATCGACATCATGCGCACGGTGCGCAGCTTTGACCCGTGCCTGCCGTGCGGTGTGCACATGTACCTCGGCAAGGGCAAGACAATCGAGCGGCTGCACTCACCGACGCAAGCGGCGACCGGGGAGTGATGCATGGCTGATCGCCCCGAGGACTTGCAGGGGGACGCGCAGTGGCGCTCGGCGGGTGATCGGATCCAGACGCTGCTGGACGCGACGTCGGGCGGCGGGGCGGTCGCGCGGGAGCGCGCTGAGCAGTTGGTTCGCGAGGTAGTCGATTTCTACGGCGCGGGCCTATCACGAATTCTGGCCGTAGTGGGTGATCAGGCGGAACCCGGCACACTGGACCGCCTGGTCGCCGACGACTTGGTGGCCAGCCTTCTGCTGGTCCACGGCCTGCACCCACACGACGTGCGTCGCCGGGTTTCCGACGCGCTCGACCGGGTCCGGCCGTATCTGGGCTCGCACGGGGGCGATGTGCATCTGCTCGACATGGTCGGCGACACCGTGCAGCTTCAGTTCGCCGGTAGCTGTAAGAGTTGCCCGTCGTCGGCGGTGACGCTAGAGCTGGCGGTGGAGGACGCGATTCGCGCTGCCGCACCGGAGGTTTCGTCGATCGAACTGGTGGCCCCCAAAGCCGCAGCAGCCGAGCCAACGACGGTCATCCCGGCGGAATCGCTGCTGGCTCAGGTCCATGCCAGAGTCCACGCCAACGGCGGCAGCTCGGCGGCCTGGCATCCGGTGCCCGACCTGGAGGACCTAGCTCCCGGTGAAGTCGGCGGCTTCTCGGTTGGCAGCGCCGTGGTGCTGGCTTGCCGAGTTGGCGAACAGTTGTACGCCTATCGTGACCACTGCCCGGCCTGTGATCGATCCCTGGCCGGCGCGGCGCTGCACCGACGGGCCACCACCGCCGAGCCAGTGTTGCGATGTCCGCGCTGTCACGCGCATTTCGACGTCGTGCACGCCGGGGCGAGCCTCGACAACGGAGCCGAGCGTCATCTCGACCCCATCCCGCTGTTGATGCGCGACGGCGTGCTGTCCATCGCGCTACCGGCCGAGCCGATGGGCGCGCCGGTATGACCACTCCGTACGACGTCCTGACCCGAATCACCAGCAACCGGCAGGCACCGCAGCCAGCCGGGGAGCGGTGCGAAATGTGTTCGGAGGCCATCGCCGATGAACACCAACATGTGGTGAATGTGGCTGGGCGGCAACTGATGTGCGTATGCCGTGGCTGCTATCTGTTGTTCAGCGACAGCCACGCGCAGCTGCGCTACCGCTCGGTCCCCGATCGGTACTTGTCATTTCCCGACTTCGCGCTTGATCGCCGCACCTGGGAAGCGCTGCAGATTCCGGTCGGCCTGGCGTTCTTTTTCCGCAACTCGGCGCTGGATCGCACAGTCGCGTTCTACCCGGGACCGGCGGGGGCCACCGAATCCGACCTGGACCTCGAGGCGTGGACCGCGATCAACTCGGCCGACCCCCGGGTAAGCCTGGTCGCCGACGACGTCGAGGCTCTGCTGGTGCGAGTCCGCGAGGACGAACAACCCGATTGCTTTCTGGTTCCCATCGACGCGTGTTACGAGTTCGTCGGCGGGCTGCGCATGTTGTGGCGTGGCTTCGACGGTGGGCAGGAGTCCCGCGAGTATATCGGTGCATTCTTCGATCAGCTCGCTGCCCGCAGTACGGAGCGACGCCGATGACCGGGTCCGCCAATCAGGCGAACGACATGGCGTTCACCATCCTCGACGTGGTTCCCGAGCCCTACGCGGCGGTCCCGGTACTGACCGCGCACATCGGTGTCACGGCGCCTGACGACGAACCAGTGCAAGCGATCGCGCTGCGCTGCCAGGTTCGCTTCGAACCAATACGACGCGGCTACTCCGACGAGGAAGCGGTGGCGCTGACTGATTTGTTCGGGCCGCGGGAACGCTGGGCGACAACCCAACGCACATTCCTGTGGCAGCACTGCACGGCGATGGTGCCGGCGTTTATCGGCACCACCGAGATGACGCTGTCCCTGGAATGCACTTACGATTTCGAGGTCGCTGCCGCCAAGTATCTGCACGCGCTGGGCGACGGTGCCGTGCCAGTCCAATTCCTGTTCAGCGGAACAATATTCAAGACTGGTGAGCGCGGATTTTCCGTTCAGCAGGTGTCGTGGAACTGCGAGGACCGCTACGACATGCCGGTGGCGGTGTGGCGGGACCTGATCCGGCAGCACTACCCGGACACCGGATGGGTGCGTCTGCCTCACGACACGGTCGCCGCGCTGGCCGCCTACAAGTCGGCGCGCGGCCTGTTGAGCATCGAGGACGCGGTCACCACGTTGCTGGACGCGGCACGCCAGGACGCGGCGATGACCGCGGACTGGGACCGGGCCCGCGCCGTAGCCGATGCCGTCCTGTACGAGGGTTACCTGCTTTACCCGTACCGCGCGACGTCGAGTCGAAACCGATCACGTTGGCAGTGGGGCGTTTTGGGTCCCGCAGGCGCGGCCGACGCCGGAATCGGCGAGGACGACAGCATCGCGGCACAGTTTCTGGTCGACGGAGGCCACGCAATCACTCTGGTGGTGCGCTTCCTGCAACTGCAGCACCGCCACGCCGAGCGCGACACCGGTGGTGGGCGCTTCGAACCGGTCGACGAACTCATCACGTCGTCCGGTTCGTGGGTGACCTGGGACGAAGCAATCGAGTGTGAAACGTCGTTCGGCCCTCTTGCCCTCGATGATCCGGCACAGCCGTGGTTCCTGTCGCTGGCCATCCCTTCGGCAACCGACGTCGAGTCGGTCGAAGAAGGTCGACTGGTGCGGGTCCGGCGGCAGGTAAGCGCTGCGTTGACCGTACGGATCGAGCCGGACGGTGTACTGCATCGGGTGTCGGTACGGGTCGCGAACACCGGTAGCCCCGCTGCGGACAAGGACGACGCGATCGCGCGATCGATGATCGGCACCCATGTCATCGCGGAAGTCGTCGACGGCGAATTTGTCTCGCTCCTGGAGCCGCCGCTGGCCGCCGCTGACGCGGTGTCTCGATGCAGCCAGCATCGCTGCTTCCCGGTGCTGGCCGGCCCGCCCGGCGCCGAGGATCTGCTACTGATCTCGCCGATCATCCTCTATGACCACCCCGAGGTCGCCGAACAGAGCGAAACCGCGCTATACGACTGCACCGAGATCGACGAGATCCTCACGCTGCGGGTGATGACGCTGACCGACGAGGAGAAGGTACAGGCCCGCGCCACCGATCCGCTGGCCGCGCAGATCATCGACCGCTGCGAATCCATGTCGCCCGAAGCCATGGCGCTCCTGCACGGAGCTCTGCGGGATCCGCGAGATGCCGTTGGCTTGATTCCGGAGGTCCCCGAAGGCGTGGATTGGTGGGACCCGTTGGCCGACAACGCGGTAAACCCCGAAGTGGACGCGGTGCTGGTAAACGGTGTCCGGGTCGCGCGAGGCAGTCGGGTACTGCTGCATCCGGCGCGCCGAGCCGACGCGCAGGACATGTTCTTCGCAGGCAAGGCGGCTCGTGTCACCACCGTTCACGAAGACGTCGACGGCAACCAGCACGTCGGTGTCGTCGTCGAGGACGATCCGGCGGTCGACCTACCCGACTGGTACGGCCGCTACCTCTACTTCTCCCCCGACGAAGTCGAACCGCTCGAAAGCAGTACTACAGAAAGGGATTCGACATGGCGATCTTAGGTTGGGTGTTCATCGGCCTGCTGACGGTGTTCGTTCTCATGGGAGTGGCATTGGGGCTTCGGTCGTTTCCGGATGCCCGGCGCTACCTCAAGATCCGGCGTATGTAGCGTGCTGGACGCTCCGATTCCAGTGCGCATCCTGGTGGCCGGCATCGGCAACATCTTTCTCGGCGACGATGGGTTCGGCTCCGAGGTAGTCCGGCACGTCCCAGTCCAGCAGGACAATTCGGGCGTGCGGGTCGTCGACTACGGTATAGGGGGCATGCACCTGGCCTACGACTTGCTGGACGACTGGGATGCGCTGGTACTCGTCGACGCAATACCAAGCCGAGGCAACCCGGGTGCCCTGCACGTCTTTGAGGCCGACCATGAATCACAGTCGGCCACAGCTGCTCTGGATGCTCACAGCATGGACCCCGCGGCAGTGTTCGCCAGCCTGAACGCGCTCGGCGGCACACCGCCCTACACGGTGGTCATCGGCTGCGAGGCCGGGAGTGTCGACGAGGGCATCGGTCTTACCGAGTCCGTCGCGGGCGCAGTGCCACTGGCCATCGACGCCGTTAAGGAAGTCGTTGCTGGTCTACGGACTCGATCGCCGGCGGCGTCGGTGGAAGGGCAGGGCTGACCGATGTGTCTGGGCATACCGGGCCAAGTGGTCAGCATGCTGGACGGTTACGAAGGGCAACTCGCACTGGTCGACGTCGCCGGAAAGCAACGCAACGTCAATGTCGGCATGTTGCCGGAGGAGACGTTTGCACCCGGTGACTGGGTGATCATTCACATGGGGTTCGTCGTCGAGAAGACCGACCGAGCCGGCGCCGACCAGGCGATGGCCGGTCTGGAGTTGATGGGCCGGGGCCGCGACGATGACTGACACGCTTGTGGGATTCGACGACGTCCGGCAACGGTTCACCGTGACCGGTGTCGTCCAAGGGGTCGGGTTCCGGCCATTCATCCACCGGATCGCCACCGAACTCGGGCTGATCGGTTTCGTTGGCAACGATTCGGGCGCGGTCTTCCTCGAAGTGCAGGGGGCTGGTGCACGCATTGACGAATTCAGTCGGCGGCTGCGCGCGGAGGCGCCGCCACTGGCGGCGATCAGCGCCGTCCGCGTCGTCAATATCGACGCGAACATCCTGTGCGACAACGTTTTTCGCATCGTGGCCAGCCAGGTATTTGCCGGCGCCACTACTCCGATTCCGCCAGACGTAGCGCGTCTGCGACGACTGCATCGCCGAGTTGTTCGACCCTTGCGACCGTCGTTACCGGCACCCGTTCGTGACGTGCACCAACTGCGGTCCCCGATTCACCATCATCCGCGCCCTGCCCTACGACCGTCCGGCCACCACCATGTCGGCGTTCAGCATGTGCGAGCGCTGCGCCGACGAATACCACGACCCGGCCAACCGGCGGTTCCACGCGCAGCCGATCGCTTGCCCGGACTGCGGGCCGTCGCTCTGGTTCGCGGTCGCGCGGCGAGCGGGTCGTCGGATCGGATGCCGCGCTGGCGGCCACCCAGCAGGCACTGGCCGCGGGCGCCGTGGTCGCAATCAAGGGCATCGGCGGCTATCACCTGGCCTGTCGAGTCGACGAGGAAGCCGCGGTCGCCGCGTTGCGAGCACGGAAAGCGCGGGGCGCCAAGCCGTTTGCGATGCTGGTGCGTGATCTCGACGTCGCGCGCCGGTACGCCCACATCGACGACGCCGAAGCCGCGGCGCTCTGGAGTCCCGCCCGGCCGATCGTGCTGTTGCGGCGTCGCCGCGACGCACCACTCGCCGATGCCGTCGCAGCCGGCAGCCCGTTGGTCGGGCTGATGCTGCCCTACTCGCCGATCCATCACTTGCTGCTCGCGTCCGTGCCCGGGGGTCGAAACAGCGGTGCCCGACGCCCTGGTGCTGACAAGCGCCAACCGGTCCGACGATCCCATCTGCTTCACCGAAGATGATGCTGTGCAACGTCTTCCATCTCTTTGCGACGCAGTGCTCGACCACGACCGCCCGATCCACGTGCCCTGCGATGATTCGGTGGTGCGGGTGGTGGACGGTCGTGAACTGCCGATCCGCCGGTCCCGCGGATACGCGCCGCTGCCCGTCGACCTCGGCCTCGATGGCCCACCGGTGCTGGCGGTCGGCGGCGAACTCAAGAACACCTTCTGCCTTACCGACGGTGCACGCGCATACCTGTCCGGCCACATCGGTGACATGGAGACATTGGAAACCCTGCGGGCGTTCGAGCGCGCGGTGGGCCAACTCAGCGAAATCCGGCACCAGCCAGTGCGATTGGCCGCCGATCTGCATCCGGGGTATCACACCCGCAGTTGGGCCGAGCGCCGCGTCGGCGATCGACCACTGGATCTGATTCAGCACCACCACGCGCACGTGGTGTCGCTGCTGGCCGAGCACGGGCGTCATCGGTGAACCCGTCATCGGGGTTGCGTTCGACGGCACCGGCTACGGCTGCGATCACACGATCTGGGGCGGTGAGATTCTCAAGCTTGGACGCGACAGCCACCGATTCGTCCGGGTCGGCCACCTGTTGCCGGTGCCACTGCCGGGCGGTGATGCGGCTGTGCGCAATCCGTGGCGGATGGCGCTGTCTCAGTTGTGGATGGCCGGAATCGACTGGACACCGGATCTGCCCCCGATCGCCGCCACGACGCCAGCCGAACTGCGGCTCACCCGTTCACAATTGGAGATCCGGCACCGGGTGTGTGCCGTGCTCGAGCATGGGCCGGCTGTTCGACGCGGTCGCGTCGCTGCTGGGGGTGCGGCACCGGATCGATTACGAAGGCCAGGCCGCCATCGAACTCGAGGCGCTGGCCGACTCGGTCGGCGACATCGCGGGACCGAGGCTGCGACTGGCGGTACGCCCCGACGGGGTGATCGACCCCGCCGGCATGCTGCGGACGATGGTGTCGGCCCTGCGCGCCGGGTGTGCAGCCGGCGGTGCTGGCCGCAGGGTTCCACCGGGCGGTCGCGATCGCCGTCGCCGAGGCGGTGGAAGAGGTCGCCGGGCCGGTGCGGTTGGTGGGCCTTACCGGCGGGGTGTTCCAGAATGTGCTGCTGCTGCGGTGGATGCCGACAACGGTTGCAGCAGGCGGGATTCGAAGTGCTGACCCATCACACAGTGCCGCCCAACGACGGCGGCCTGGCGCTGGGGCAGGCCGCGATCTCCGTGCTGACCGCGCTGGAAGAGGCTGAGTTGCGATGACCACCACTGCGATCGATCGCGGGCTTGGCGCCGAGCTGGCCGCCGATCTGGCCGCGGCCGCCTTCACCCTGGCCAAGCGGTTCGCGGCGGGCGCGACCATGTGGTCCATCGCGCCGTCATGGGAGCCGCATGCGCTGCACATCGCGGTCGAGTTCGTGCATCCGGTGATCATGGGAAAGCGCGCATTGCCGGCCGTCGCCCTGACCGGATCCGACCTCGTCGATCTGGTGCGGGTGTCGGTTCGGCCCGGCGACATCGTGATCGGGGTTGGTGGCGCCGATGACGCGCAGGTGCTTTCGGTGATGCGCCGCAGCCCGGCCTGGGGTGCCACCACGATCTGGATCGGCAGCGGTGAGCGGCCCACGGCCGGTGCGGCCGATCACGTGCTGTGGCTCGACGACGCCGATCCGCGCGTCCCCGCAACGGGCGGCTTTGTGCTGTTTTACCACCTGTTGTGGGAGCTGACCCACGTGTGTTTCGAGCACTCGGGATTGCTCAAATCCGAATGTGCCGATGAGGTTTGCGTCACCTGCAGTGACGAGGGGCGCCTGGGTGAGGTGGTGATCGCCGTCGGCCGACGGGATGGCCGCGGTGCGTACCGCGCGGGGCGTCGAGAACGTGGTGACGGTGCTGATCGACCCGGTCGACGCAGGTGAGCTGGTGCTGGTGCATGCGGGGACCGCGATCAGCCGCATCGAGGAGGAGCCGGCGCTGATGGACGAAGAACCCACCAACTTCCTGTATCCGTTCATCGATGCGCAGGAGGACGACCCGCAATCGCTGCTTGCCGATCTCGCCGCGTCAGCGCAGGCAAAGGCCGCCGAGAGCGTGGCGCTGCGGCGCACCACACTGGAAGCCAACGCCGACCTGCTGGATCACGCTGCTACCGAGATGGCACGCCGCTTCGCGGCCGGCGGACGGATGTTCACCTTCGGAAACGGCGGCAGCTGCACCGATTCCACCACCTTGGCCGCCCTGTTCTCCCGCCCGCCGGCCGGCAAGCCGCTACCCGCTTGGTCGTTGACCGCCGATCAGGCGATTGTGACCGCCCTGGGCAACGACGTCGGGTTCGAGTTGGTGTTCGTCCGCCAGTTGATCGCCCGCGCGAAGGCCGGCGACATCGCCATCGCGATGTCGACCAGCGGCAATTCGCCCAACCTGCTGGCCGCGCTGGCCGAGGCGCGACAACGTGGTTTGTACACAATCGGATTCGCCGGATACGACGGCGGCGCTTTCGCGAACAATCCAACATGTGGATGCCTGCTTCATCGTTCGCTCGCAAAGCGTGCACCGGATTCAGGAATCCCAAGCGCTGCTGGGCTATCAGCTGTGGTCGGCCACCCAGCAACGGGCCGACGATCGAGGTTTGGGGGCCGCATGAGCAAGTCAGCAGGTGAATACCTGTCGTCGGGGCCGCAGTTCGCCGAAGGCGAGGTGATCGAGCGGATCGAAGTGTTCCGCAGGCGCCGGCCCCGGTTGCTCGACGACCACGTGAACCTGGCGCACGGAGCGGGCGGCAAGGCCTCGGCCGCGCTGGTCGACGCGGTGTTCATGGAGGCGTTCCGCAACCCGCTGCTGGAGTCGCTCGGCGACGGCGCGGTCCTCACACTGCCCGGCGGTGAGCGGCTGGCGATGTCCACCGATTCATTTGTGGTGCAGCCCAGGCGTTTTCCCGGCGGGTCCATCGGCGAACTCGCCGTGCACGGCACCTGCAACGACGTCGCGATGTCCGGCGCGGTGCCGTCCTGGATCTCGGCGGCGTTCGTGCTGGAAGAGGGTTTTCCGATCGCCGAGCTGAAGGAGATCGTCGCCGACATGGCCGCCGCCGCGGCCAAAGCGGGCGTGCAGATCGTCACCGGCGACACCAAGGTGGTGCCCAAGGGCGCCGCCGACGGCATGTTCGTCACCACCACGGGGGTCGGCGTCATTCCGTCGGGGCGCACACTTTCGCCCGCGTCGGTACGCGCCGGCGACAAGGTGCTCTTGTCGGGCTCGATGGGCGATCACGGCATGGCGGTGATGCTGGCCCGGGGCGATCTGGCCATCGAGGCCGACATCCATTCCGACACGGCGTCGGCTCAGCCCGCTGGTGGAACTGCTGATGGCGGCCGCGCCGTCTACCCGCTGGCTGCGGGACGCGACCCGGGGCGGGGTCGGGACGGTCTGCAACGAATTGGCTCAGGCCTGCGGCCTCGGGGTGCTGCTCGAAGAGGAGCGACTGCCGGTGCGGCCCATGGTCAATGGCGCGTGCGAGCTGCTCGGCATCGATCCCCTCTACGTCGCCAACGAGGGCAAGTTCGTCGCCGTCGTCGCACCCGACGAGGCCGATGCCGGGCTGGCCGCGTTGCGGTCACATCCGCTGGGCGCCGAGGCGGCCGAGGTCGGGGAAATCGTCACCGAACCGGCGGAAAGCGTCGTGCTGCGTACCGGATTCGGCGGCACCCGGATCGTCGACATGCTCGTCGGCGACCCGCTGCCGCGGATCTGCTGAGTGACGTGGCGATCGCAAGCGCGGCGAAGCCGGGTGCAGCGGGTCGTCACACGAGAGGAGGAGACCGTCGATGTGTCTTGGGATTCCGGGTCGGATCGTCGAGATCACCGATCCGGCCAACTATTTGGCGAAGGTAGACGTCAGCGGTGTGCAGCGCACGATCAGCGTGCGGCTGCTGGAAAGCGACATGCCTGCGCCCGACGACTGGGTGCTGGTCCATGTCGGGTTCGCGATGGCCAAGATCGACGAGACCGAGGCGTTGCTCACCCTGGCCGCTGTCAAGAAGCTCGGCGAGGCGTACACCACCGAAATCGAAGCGTTCGACTCGTCGGCGATTGTCTAAGGGAGACGACGATGAAATTCGTTGACGAATTCCGCGATCCGGCTGCGGCCCGCAAGCTGCTGGCTGCCATCGAACACTTGGCGGGCAGCGGCCCCGACCACTTCAAGTTCATGGAGGTGTGCGGCGGGCACACGCACACCATTTACCGGCACGGCATCGAACACCTGCTGCCCGACAACGTCGAACTGGTGCACGGCCCCGGGTGCCCGGTCTGCGTCATCCCGATGGGTCGTATCGACGACGCGATGTGGCTGGCCGGCCAACCCGACGTGATCTTCACCTGTTTCGGCGACATGATGCGGGTGCCCGGGTCGGCCGGCAGCCTGCTGGACGCCAAGGCACGCGGCGCCGATGTCCGGTTCGTCTACTCCCCGCTCGACGCGCTCAAGGTCGCGGTCGACAACCCCGACAAACACGTGGTGTTCTTCGCCATCGGGTTCGAGACCACGGCCCCGTCGACCGCGGTGACGCTGGTGCGTGCCCGCGACCTCGGCCTGCGAAATTTCAGTGTGTTCTGCAACCACGTCACGATCGTGCCGCCGATCAAGGCCATCCTGGAATCACCGGACCTGCGGCTGTCCGGCTTCATCGGCCCCGGACACGTCTCGACGGTGGTGGGCAACCGGCCGTACCGGTTCGTGACCGAGGTGTACGGAAAGCCGTTGGTGGTGGCTGGATTCGAGCCGCTGGACATTCTGGCGGCGGTCACCATGCTGCTGCGCCAGATCCGCGAAGGCCGATGCGAGGTGGAGAACCAATACAAGCGTGTGGTGCCCGAGGACGGCAACCCGGCGGCGCTGGCGCTGATGGGCACGGTGTTCGCGTTGCGTCCGCACTTCGAATGGCGCGGGCTGGGATTCATCTCGCAGAGCGCGTTGCGGCTGCACGACGACTTCGCGGAGTTCGACGCCGAACTGCGATTCTCGATGCCCGGCGTGCGGGTCGCCGACCCGAAGGCGTGCCAATGCGGCGAGGTGCTCAAAGGTGTGCTCAAGCCTTGGGAATGCAAGGTTTTCGGCACCGCCTGCACCCCGGAGACGCCGATCGGCACCTGCATGGTGTCACCCGAGGGAGCATGCGCGGCCTACTACAACTTCGGCCGCATGCATCGCGACGCCGCCAAGCTGGTGGGGCAAACCGGGCGGGCGTGACAGTTGGACCCGGAGAGCCGCGGCGTCGAGATGTTCGCTCGGTACGCCCACGCGCCCAACGCGCTGGGCTATTGCGGTCCCCCACTGGGCGCCACCCTGCGGGACGGCTCGGTCGAGGATGTGCGCCGCGCCGCGACGCAGTTTTCCGGCGCCTGGCCGTACTTGCGGGTGCTCGCGAAGATGACCGGTATCAGCGATCCGCTGGACTACCGGCTTGTCGAGTCGTATTGGCTGGGTGGCGGAGTCGGCGCCAACCTGGACGCGGGCGAATTTTTCGACGCGTTGCTGGCCATCATCGGCCCGCAGGCAGGCCAGTACTGGTCGCATCTCACGCCCGACCTGGCGGGTGAGGCGGCCGGCAATCACTGCTTTCATGTATTCGGCGTTTATCCGTGGACGCGGTTTCTCGGCCGCGGCATGGACGAGCAGCCGCTGAGTGTGTTGGACAATTGCCGGATCACTTGGGGCACAGTGCTTTCCCGCATCGGCGATCAGGTTGAGGTGATGTGCCAGGGGCTGGCCTGGGATGGTCAAGCGCTCACGCTGTCCGAGCCGTCGGCGCGTGCCGCTCGACGTCTGGGCCGACGGCTACAGCGCGGTGCCCGACGTGGCGGTCGGCGACGAGATTGCGATCCACTGGGGCCGGCTGTGCGGCCGGTTGCAACCCGACCAGATCGAGGCGCTGGCCGACAGCACCACCCGTCAGCTCCACGCGACAAATCAGCGGCTGGCGCGCGTCTAGCGTCGTGGCCGGCCGGCGTCCCCTGGTCCGTCACCCTGGCACTGCGGGCACAGTCCGTGCAGGGTGAGGCCGGCACGTTCGGACAGCGTGAACGAACTGCCGGCCATCGCATGTTGCAGCGCAGAGGCCAGTCGTCCCGCGGGCACTTCGATGATCGAGCCGCAGCGCGTGCACACCGCGTGATGGTGCGGGTCGGCAGCCAGGCCGTAGGTGGTGACCCCGCCCTCCAGGGTCAGCGCATGCAACACACCCTGGTCGACCAGGGTGGTCACCGTGCGGTAGATCGTCGCCAGGTCCGGCGGCTGGTCTTCGGCCGGCAGGCACTCGTGCAGCCGCTGGTCGATCTCGGCAACCGACAGATGACCGTGGACCGGCTCGAGCACTGCCAAGACTGCGATGCGGGAGGCCATCCGGCGCAGGCCATGAGCGCGCAGCAGCTCGCCGATCCGCTCGATGACGGCCGGATCCAAAGCCGAGGGCCTGGCCACTCGTCCAGTATCACGCAGCCGATCGTCGAATCGCAGCCAATGGCCGGATCGGACGCTGTCAGACTTGACGTCGTGCCTGATTTGTCGTCGACCGGTTCGATCTGCGATGTGCTGCCCGCCGCGGCTGCGCTTGCTTTCCGTCGACGGGGCGGTGGACGCGCTCGGGGTGACCGAGCGGGTCGGCGAAGTGCGGCGCGTTGTGGTCGTTCTCGTCGACGGGATGGGCTGGCACCTGCTACCGGAATTGGCCGCCGACGCACCGCTGCTGGCGTCGGTGCTGGCCGGTGACAGCCGGCCGGCTTGACGAACTCGCCTGCACCTTCCCTTCCACCACGCCGACCAGCCTGGCGTCGTTGGCCACCGGGGTCGCACCGGGTCGAGCACGGGATTCTGGGTTTCACGGTCAAGCTCCCCGGGACCGACCGGGTGCTCAACCACATCTGGTGGCGCGACGATCCGCCGGCCAGCCAATGGCAGCCCGTCCCAACATGGTTCGAACGGCTGCAATGGGCCGGCGTCAGTGCTCGTGCTGTGCTGCCCGCGGCGTTCTCGGGCAGCGGCCTCACCGAGGCGGTATACCGCGGTGCCCAATTTCTGGCGGCGACCAACGACGACGACTACGCCCAGCTCGTGGTCGACCAGCTACGGGCCGAGCCCGGATTGGTCTACGCATACACCGCCGCACTCGACACCGCGGCGCACCTGTTCGGTGTCGGCTCACCCGAGTGGCACGCCGCCGCTGCCTACGTGGATGCGCTGCTCACCCGGCTGGTCGAGGCGTTGCCGCCGGATGCCGCACTGCTGATCACCGCGGACCACGGCGGGTTGAACGTGCCGGAATCTCAGCGAATCGACCTTGACGCCGATTCGCGGTTGAGTGCCGGGGTGCGAGTCGTTGCCGGCGATCCGCGGGTGCGCTACCTGCACACCGAGCCGGGCGCGGCTTCCGACGTGATCGCCGCCTGGAGCGAGCTGCTGAACGGGCGGGCCGAGGTGCGCAGCCGCGACGACGCCGTCGCAGCCGGGCTTGTTCGGGTCCGTGCGTCCCGACCACCTGCCGCGGATCGGCGACGTCGTCGTCAGCTGTCTCGGTGACACGGCGGTGCTGGCCAGCGCCCATGAGCCGCCGGAAGTGGCTCAGCTCATCGGCTTCCATGGAGCGGCAACGCCCGCTGAGATGGCGATTCCGCTCATCACATTCCGGGGCTGACCGGAGCAATATCGAGGAGCTCGATATTCACCTGCGAAATACTCGCAGAATTCCTGCGAATCGTCTGCAACACGCTTGCCGGTGGATTAGCGTCAATAGGCGGCCCGGACCTTATATCAAGAGGGGACGCGACATGGCCGCTGACACACTCAGCAGGCAACCCTCGTCGCGCTCTCGACTACGCGGGGCTTTGACGCCCGACGAGTGGCTGCGCCTGTGGTCGATGTTCGCGATCATTATCGCGCTACATGTGATCGGTTGGGGCACACTGATACTCGTCGTCGAGCCGGCGCATTTGAGCATCGGGGACAAAGCATTCGGTATCGGCATCGGCCTGACCGCCTACACGCTGGGGCTACGCCACGCATTCGACGCCGACCACATCGCCGCGATCGACAACACCACCCGCAAACTGATGAACGACGGGCAGCGGCCGCTTGGCGTCGGCTTCTTCTTCTCCCTCGGCCACTCGTCGGTGGTGTTCGGGCTGGCACTGCTCATCGCATTCGGGCTCAAGGCAATAATCGGGCCCGTCGAGCAGGACTCTTCGGCCCTGCATCACTACACCAGCCTGATCGGCACCAGCGTCTCGGGCGTGTTCCTGTACCTGATCGCCGATCATCAACGTGGTCATCCTGGTGGGCATCCTGCGCGTGTTCATGCAGATGCGCCGCGGCCACTACGACGAAGACGAGCTCGAAGCGCAGCTGAACAATCGCGGACTGCTCAATCGGCTGCTCGGCCGCTTCACCAAATCGGTTAGCGCGTCGTGGCATATGTATCCGATCGGGGTGCTGTTCGGCCTGGGCTTTGACACCGCGACCGAAGTCGCACTGCTGGTGCTGGCCGGCACCAGCGCCGCGGCCGGCCTGCCGTGGTATGCCATCTTGTGCCTGCCGGTGTTGTTCACCGCGGGAATGTGCCTGCTGGACACCATCGACGGTTCGTTCATGAATTTCGCTTACGGCTGGGCCTTTTCGAATCCGGTTCGCAAGGTCTACTACAACATCACCATCACCGGCCTGTCGGTGGTGGTCGCGCTGCTCATCGGCACCGTCGAATTACTCGGGTCTGCTGGCCGAGCAGTTCGGCTGGAGCAAGCGGATTCTGGAGCTGGCTGGGCGGCATCGATCTCAACGCGATTGGTTTTCTCATCGTCGGCCTGTTCGTGGTCACGTGGGCCGGCGCCTTGCTGATCTGGCGCTACGGGCGCATCGAGGAGAAGTGGACGGTGCAGGCCGAACGCGTCGGCTGAGACGCGTCGAACGAGTCGGCCTGGGTTCACCCCAGGTCGCGATCACCACCGCGCCCGACCCGGGTGTCGAAACCCAAGATCGTTCACAGCCCTGAGCTGAACCGGTGGCTTTCGCCGCCGACACACATCGATGACCGCAGATTTCCATCCGGTCGCCGTTGCGGTGCTTGCTGTCTTCAATCAGCCTGCGCCGAAACATTTTTCACGCAAGTCCGCGCCTCGGACTTGCGTTGTCGTCGTGCGCCCAGATTCAAAGGAGAAACCCGATGTCGTTCGTATCCATCGTACCGGAGATACTTTCCACCGCAGCGGACAACCTTCAATCCGTCGGCTTGAGACTTCAAGCGCAGAACACCGCGGCGGTGGTACCGACCACTGGTCTGATCCCGCCCGCCTCCGACGAGGTATCTGCCTTGACGGCAATGCAATTCGCCGCACATGCACACGCCTACCAGGCGGTCAGCGCGCAGGCTACGGCGATTCACCAGATGTTCGTGACGATGTTGGCGGACGGCGCCGACTCATACGCCACCACCGAGGCCGCCAACGCGGTTGCAACCGGATAAGAGGTTTTGCAATGGATTTCGCAACATTACCGCCAGAAGTCAACTCCGGGCTGATGTACGCCGGTCCAGGTTCTGGGCCGATAATCGCAGCGGCCGCGTCCTGGGACAGCCTGGCCGCCGAGGTGTCCTCGGCGGCAGGTGATTACGGGTCGGTGATCTCCGGTCTCACCAGCGGTCCGTGGCAAGGCCCGGCCTCGGCGTCCATGGTGGCCGCCGCCGCACCATACGTGTCGTGGATGAATGCCACTGCCGCGCAAGCCGAACAGGCCGCCAACCAAGCCAAAGCGGCGGCCAGTGCCTACGAAACCGCGTTCACAGCGACAGTTGCCCCCGCCGGTCATCGCTGCCAACCGCACGTTGTTGGCAGTCATTGGTCGCCTCCAACATCCTCGGCCAGAACACCCCGGCGATCGCGGCGACCGAAGCCCACTACGCCGAGATGTGGGCCCAAGACGCTGCGGCGATGTACGGCTACGCCGGATCCTCCGCAGCCGCATCGACATTGACGCCGTTCGCCGCGCCGCCGGCGACCACCACGGTCAGTCAGGCAGCTGGCACGGGAACATCGGCGCCGCTGTCGCAGTTGGTGACTTCGGTCCCCGCTGCACTGCAGGGGCTGGCCTCGCCTGCGACGTCGACAGCTTCCACTTCGGGTCTCGACGGCATCATGAACTGGCTCGGACTAGGTGGAACGAACCTCACCACCCCGGCGGGAATCCTGAACTTCCTCTCCGGAGCCGATGGTTCCCCGTTGGGCGCCTTATTGAATGACAACGGCCTCAATACGCTCTTCTCCTCCGGTTTCTACATGCCGGGCAACTTTCTGGGCACCATGTCGGATTTCGTCGGGCTGGGAAGTGCCAGTGCGGCTTCGGAGGCCGCCGGGGATGCTGCCGCGGGAGCGGCCGCAGCCGAGCGGAGTCGGCGGTGCGGTGGCGGCCCCGGCTGCGGGAGTCGGCGAATTGGGCAGTGCCGGCGCGGTGTCAGCCGCCCTGGGCCGGGGTGCGGCGATCGGAGCGCTGGCGGTGCCGCCCAGCTGGACCTGCGCTCGCGCCCACGGTAAACCCGCTGCCCGGGCTCTCCGGGGCGGCGCTGGGAGGCATGCCGCCAGCCACCTCCGCCCGCAGTCGCGGCCGGCATACCGGGGATGCCGGCCGCCAATGCGGCCGGAAACCGCTTCGGCGCCGTCACTCCCCGATATGGGATCCGCCCGACGGTGATGGCACACCCACCGGCAGCGGGCTGACCCGCAGCGCTACAGCGGCGTGGTGTAGGCGGCGCTGATGCCGCCGTCGACAAGATAGCGTCGCCGCAGTAATGAAAGACGCGTCATCGCTGGCCAAAAATGCGACCACGGCTGCGATTTCGTCGGCCTCGCCGAATCGGCCCATCGGCACATGCACCATCCGGCGGGCGGCGCGTTCGGGGTCGTTGGCGAAAAGCTCTTGCAGCAGCGGGGTATTCACCGGCCCGGGGCACAGCGCGTTGACCCGGATGCCTTGGCGGGCGAACTGCACGCCGAGCTCGCGCGACATGGCCAACACCCCGCCCTTGGACGCGGTATAGGAGATCTGCGACGTCGCCGAACCCATCACCGCCACGAACGAGGCGATGTTGACGATCGACCCGCGACCGGCCGGTGCCATGTGCCGCAGCGCCGCCCGGCAGCACAGGTACACCGACTTCAGGTTGACGTCTTGAACCCGCTGCCAGGCCGGCAGCTCGGTGTTTTCGATCAGATCGTCGTCCGGTGGCGAAATACCGGCGTTGTTGACCGCGATGTCCACCGACCCGTAGCTGCTCGCCACGGTATCGAACAGCGAGTTGACCGAGGCCTCGTCCGAAACATCCACTGGCACATACAGACCGCTTACCTCTTCGGCCGCCGCGGTGCCGGTCCGCTCGTCGATGTCGCCGATGACCACGGTGGCTCCTTCGGCATGCAGCCGCCGGGCCGAGGCCAGCCCGATACCGCCGCCGCCACCGGTGACCACGGCGATTTTTCCGGCCAGCCGCTGCGTCAGGTCAATGGTCATTGGTGCCGCTCCTTCTCGTTCGCGTATGCCCGCGCTGCCTCGACGATCGCCGAGAACAGCCGCAGGTCGTCCAAACTCTCCTCCGGATGCCACTGCACCGCGAGCACGAAGCCGTTCCCCGGCAGCTCCAACGCCTCGATCACGCCGTCGGCATCCCAGCCGCTGACGACCAGGCCGTCGCCGAGCTCGGCGATGGCCTGATGGTGGTAGCAGCGCGCGTCGACGGATTCGCCGACCAGGTCGGCCAGCCGGGTGCCCGGCACTGTTCGCACCGGCAGCGTGGTGAATACCGCGTTGCCGGCCCGATGTCCGCTGTGGCCGATGACGTCGGGCAGGTGTTGGTGCAGCGTTCCGCCGAGCGCGACGTTGAGCACCTGCGCGCCGCGGCAGATACCCAGCACCGGAAGCTGCCGTTTGAGCGCCGCGCGAAGCAGCGCGAACTCCCACGCGTCGCGCTGCTGCGCCGGGCTGGTCGGTGCTCGGATGCGGCTGTTGGCCGTAGACGGCCGGGTCGACGTCCTTGCCGCCGGTGATCAGCAGCCCGTCCAGGCCGTCGAGAACCCGGTCGGCGATGTCGGCGTCGACCGGCTGCGGCGGCAGCAGCACCGCCACCCCGCCGGCCGCGGTGACGCCCTGAAAGTAGACGGCCGGAAGGAAACTGGCGGGCACGTCCCAGACTCCGGTCTGCGCCTGATTCGAGATAGGTGGTCAGTCCGATCACCGGCGGCTGGCGTGCTGGACCGCCCGGATCAGAAACCGCTCAAACCCACGAACCCTCTCCCAATCGGTGACCGCCGCGTTGAACGCGGCCACCTCGACGCGGGCGTTGTTGACGTAGTGGTCGACCACGTCGTCACCGAACGCCTGCCGGGCGACCGCTGACGCGCTCGAACAGCGTCGCAGCTTCGGCCAGCGTACCGGGCAACCGCTCGGTCGCGCCGTCCTCGGCGCGCTGATAAGCGTTGCCCGCGCACGGCTCCGGTAACGGCAATTCGTGTTCGATACCGTGCAGCCCGCCCGCGATCAGCGCCGCGACGGCCAGGTACTGGTTGACGTCGCCGCCGGGCACCCGGCATTCCACCCGCATGCTGTCGCCGTGACCGACGACCCGCAGCGCGCAGGTCCGGTTGTCCATGCCCCACGCCACCGCGGTGGGCGCGAAGCTGCGATCGGCGAACCGCTTGTAGGAGTTGATGTTCGGCGCGTAAAGCAGCGTCAGCTCCCGCAGTGTGGCCAGCTGGCCGGCGACGAAGCTGCGGAACATCGGCGACATGCCGAGCGGTTGACCGTCGCCGGCGAACACCGCGCGAACCTTCCGGCCGACCGCAGCGACATGTGGATGTGGCAGCTGTTGCCTTCGCGCTCATCGTATTTCGACATGAACGTCAGCGACTTGCCGTGCTGGTCGGCGATTTCCTTCGCGCCGTTCTTGTAGATGCGCGTGGTTGTCGCAGGTGACCAGCGCCTCGTCGTAGCGGAACCCGAGCTCCTGCTGTCCCCGGTTGCACTCCCCCTTGACGGCCTCCCAGCGCAGTCCCGCGCCCTGCATGTGCTGGCGGATGTCGCGCAGCAGCGGCTCGATGCGGCTGGAGGCCATCACCGCGTAGTCCATGTTGTAGTCGCTGGCCGGAGTCAGCTCGCGATAGCCGTTCGCCCAGGCCTGGCGGTAGGTGTCGTCGAAGACGATGAACTCCAGCTCGGTGGCGACGTAGGCCCGCAGCCCGCGCTCGCGCGAGCCGGTCCAGCTGGCGTCGCAGGACGCGACGCGGCGCGGGCTCGATCGGGCTGCCGTCGTGCCACACCAGATCGGCCAGCACCAGCGCCGTGCCGGGCAGCCACGGAATGCCGTCGCAGCGTCGTCAGGTCCGGCTTCATCACCATGTCGCCGTATCCGGTGTCCCAGCCCGACATCGCGTAGCCCTCGACGGTGTTCATGTCGACGTCGACGGCGAACAGGTAGTTGCAGCACTCGGCGCCGTGCTCGGCGACCTCGTCGAGGAAGAAGCCGCGCCGAGACCCGCTTGCCCATCAGCCGGCCCTGCATGTCGGTGAACGCGACGATGACGGTGTCGATATCACCGGCGTCGACGAGTCGCTCGAGCTCGTCGCGCGACAAGATCAAGGTGACAGCGGTCACCAGGTGCTGGTGCGCAGGACGATCTCGGCGGCCAGTTGCGCGGTCGACTCGTGCGCGTTGCGTCGTCCCAGCAACTCGACCACCCGGTAGTCGCCGTAGACGAACCGCTGGCTGGCCTGCGCCACCGAGTGGGCCGCGGGGCTGCTGACGAGCGCGGTCGTGTTGATCTCGACCGGTGGGCAGTCGCGTGTCGCGGACCACGCCCGCTTGGTCGGCGACCCGCGGATGGCCGCGGTCGATCACCACCAGGCCGGTGAAGCGGTCCAGCCGGGTGGCGGCCAGTTCCCAGGCCAGTTCGGCGCCGTCGCGGTCGCCGACCAGCACTCCCCAGCTGACGTCGAGCACGTCGAGGATGCCCACCACCGACTTGGGCGTCAGGCGCGGGTCCGGCGCGACGGCGATGGTGCGCAGCGACGCGGTGTGCAGACGCTCGCACAACGCGTCGTACGCCGGCAGTGCCCGCTGGGCGGCGCATAGCAGCACCACGACGGAGCCCTTCTCCGGACCGGTGTCGCAGACCTGGATGGGAAACCCGTCGACGGTAGTCATCATCGTCGAAGGCACTACAGCAAATTACAGTGAATTGCCCCGCGCGCGGGCCGTTTTCGGTCGGATCGTTAGCCATGTGGCAATTGGAAACGTTCGCGCAACATGCGGCACCTCTTGCGACGACGGCCGGGACAACGACGTAGCGGTCGTTGACGAAAACCCTTGATTGGGGCAGCGCATTGGCCGCGGTCAGCGCAGCGCGGCGACGATCGTCGAACGCCGCGGCGGGCCGTCGTCCAGCAGTCCGGTGACCGCGTCGACGTCGAGGTGGGCGTCCAGCAGATCGGCCATCAGATCGAGTTGAGCGTCGCGTCGCGCGGCCACATCGGTGTCGTCGGCAACGACGAACCCGTCGCGGCCGGCGGCCGCCGCGGCGGCGGTCAACCACCGCCGGCGGAACGTCGTCGTTGTCGAACAGGCCGTGCCAGTGCGTGCCGTACACCTGGCCGCGCCGGTATCCCTCCGGCGCTCCGTCCACCTCGAACCAGGTGGCCTCCGCGCAGCGGGCCACCCGCCCATGGTGGATTTCGTAGCCGTGCAGTGAGCCCTGCCGGCGGCGCAGCACCTTGTCGGCTCGAACGCGATGTCGGCGTCCAGCATCCCCATCGCCTCGACCCGGCCTGATCGACTTTCGACCGGGTCGTCGATCGACCGGCAGAGCATCTGGAAGCCCCCGCAGATGCCCAGCACGGCGCGGCCCGAGGCGGCATGCGAGCGGGTGGCCTGCTCCAGCCCTCGCTCGCGCAACCAGGCCAGGTCGGCGACGGTGGATTTGGTGCCCGGCAGCACGATCACATCGGTGTCGGCCAGGTCGGCCGGCTCTCGGACCCAGCGGACCAGCACGCCGGGTTCGCAGGCCAGCGCTTCGACGTCGGTGGAGTTGGAGATCCGCGGCAGCCGCAGCACGGCCACCCGAAGCCACTGCGAGCCGCGCGGGCGCTCGCGGCGTGCCCAGGACGCGGTGCGCCAGCACCGGGACGGCGTCCTCGGTGTCCAGCCACAGGTCGTCGGTGTAGGGCAGGACGCCGTAGGTGGGACGGCCGCTGAGTTCGGCGAGTTGACGCAGACCGGGCTCCAGCAGCGAGACGTCACCGCGGAATTTGTTCACGATGAATCCGGCGATCAGCGCCTGGTCGTGCGCGTCGAGCACCGCCACTGTTCCGAACAGATGCGCGAGCAGCCCGCCGCGGTCGATGTCGCCGACGATCACGACCGGAAGGTTCGCGGCGCGCGCCAGGCCCATGTTGACCAAGTCGTTTGCCCGCAAGTTGATTTCGGCCGGCGATCCGGCTCCCTCGCAGATGACCGCATCGAATTCGTTTCGCAGCTTTGCCAATTCGTCTTGCACGACGCGGACAGCTTGTTGCGGTCCGACCAGTACTCCGCGGCGGTGGCCGTGCCGGCCACTTGGCCTTTGATCACCAGCTGCGAGGTCATGTCGCTGCCGGGTTTGAGCAGGATCGGGTTGAATCGGACGCTCGGCGCCAGGCCGGCCGCGCGGGCCTGCATCGCCTGCGCCCGGCCGATCTCGCCGCCCTCGACGGTGACCGCGGAGTTGTTCGACATGTTCTGCGCCTTGAACGGCGCGACCCGAATTCCCTTGCGCGCCAGCAACCGGCAGAGCCCGGCGACCACCATCGATTTGCCCGCGTCGGATGTGGTGCCGGCGACCAGCAGCGCGCCGCTCACGGCCGGGCGCGTCACGGAAGGGTCAGGATTTCCGCGCCGGAGTCGGTGACCAGCAGGGTGTGCTCGAACTGCGCGGTCCACTTGCGGTCTTTGGTGACGACGGTCCAGTCGTCGTCCCAGATCTCGTAGTCCAGCGAGCCGAGGTTGATCATCGGCTCGATGGTGAAGGTCATGCCCGGCTCGAGGATCGGTGGTGACGGCCGGCTGGTCGTAGTGCAGCACCACCAGGCCGTTGTGGAACGTGGTGCCGATGCCGTGGCCGGTGAAATCGCGAACGACGTTGTAGCCGAACCGGTTTGCGTACGACTCGATGACCCGGCCGACCACCGACAGCTGCGCGCCCCGGTTTGACGGCTTTGATCGCCCGCATCGTGGCCTCGTGGGTGCGCTCGACCAGCAGGCGGTGCTCCTCGGAGACGTCGCCGGCCAGGAACGTGGCGTTGGTGTCGCCGTGCACGCCGTCGATGTAGGCCGTGACGTCGATGTTGACGATGTCGCCGTCTTCGATCACGGTCGAGTCGGGGATGCCGTGGCAGATGACCTCGTTCAGCGACGTGCAGCACGATTTGGGATAGCCCTTGTAGCCCAGCGTCGACGGGTAGGCGCCGTGGTCGACCATGTAGTCGTGGGCGACTGGATGCCAGCGCGTCGGTCGTCACGCCGGGCGCGACGGCCTTGCCCGCCTCGGCGAGCGCGCTGGCGGCGATCTGCCCGGCGACCCGCATCTTCTCGATCACCTCGGGCGTCTGCACCCAGGGCTCGGTGCCCTCCCGCGCCGTCGGCTTGCCGACGTATTCCGGGCGGGCGATCGACTTGGGCACCGGAAGGGTCGGGGAGACCGCGCCGGCGGACAGGGCGGAACGAACAGGCATGTTGTCAGGGTATCGGTTAGCGGGCGAGGCGGCCGGGGGGGGGGAAGCAGGGCGGGATCAGGCACGGCCGCGGCGGCGCACCAGCGACCGGCGCGGACCTCTGACCTTCACCGAGCCGCAGACCACCCGGCCGGTCAACACCACGTGCGGTGTGCCCTCAGCCGGCGCGACCTTCCGCCGATCGCTGGCGCTGCCGCCGTAAACCTCGACGTCGTCAATGGAAGCGCTGGCGCCTTCGGGCAATCGGATCTCGACCGAACCGAACCGCATGTCGAGCTCGATGACGACCACCGGCCCCGCGAATCTGGCTTTGACCAGATCCAGCTCGACCGATCCCATTCGCCGCACCAGCGCCAGCCGGGTGGGGACGGTCCATTCGCCATGGCGCTTGAGCGACCGGGGGGGGTTGAGCGACTGCCCAGCCCCGCAGCTCGACCCGGTCGGCGGCGGAGGTGACGATCGCCCCAGGACCCGGCAGATCGCCGACCAGGCTGTCCAGCTCGTTGCGGGTCCGGGCGTAGGACACATGCGTGGACCGCTCTTCGAACTCGCTGATGTCGATCAGCCCGAGTGCGACCGCGTTGTGCAGGCGCCGGAGCGTGCCGTTGCGGTCGGCGTCGGAGACTCGCAGTTCGGAGAGTGCGTCTGGACGTGTCATGGCCGTACCAATCTACCGCCGCAGGTCACGCGGCGGATGCGGACGACGACCCGCTGGCAGTCGCGAGTTGATTCCGAAGGTACGAAATGAGTCAGGTCGGCTGCGACCGGCACTGAGGGCCATTTGCACTGAACCCCATATTAATGACAATCGAATTGATCTTGGTTTCAATATCGACATATTCGAGCAAACCGTCAAAACCATTGTTGGCGCTCTCAGACAGCGAGTTCGGAAAACAGGACTTGATGTCCAATTTTCCGGACTTCTCATTGTGGGGCCTGCGCGTCTGCCGACGGCACGGAGGCGCTGGAACTCCGGCAGCAGCGATCCCGCCGACGACATCTCACTCGACGCAGGTCGTTGACGGCCCTTTGCCGCGGGCCACCGTTCTCACCCCGACTTGGGCCCGTGACACGGTTGGCGGTCAGTTGCTTAATGGATCGAACAGCCCTCGAACTCCGGCTAAGAGGAGACTTAACGCTGTTAGTCAATTCACCTGAGTTTTTTATTAGAAATTTGCTTAACACGGTGGCCAACCTGTTATAAGCTTCGTTCCGTCGAAGGCTCGTCCGCCATGGGGGAGATTAGGACTCATGTGCGAGCCAACGGCTGTGGGGCGGCAACCCCACATCCACAAGGAGAGAACCGAGATGGGAGGCTCGCACATGAGTCGCAAGAATTCTAACGGACGGGGTCGGCGGACCGCGTTCACTTTGGCAACAGCCCTTGGGGGTGCGACGGCGGCGGCGGCAATGCTCGGAATGGGCAACGCAAACGCCGCACCGGTCGTCGACATCTACGGTCCGAACGACGCGTACACGCGAGTTGTTCGGTTCAGACGGTGCTCAGGGTGTGTCGAACCACCTGCTGGACATCAACGCAGCGACCGCAGACCCCACCAGCTATGCGGTGTTCGTCAACGAGTCCACGCGTTCGAAGCAGCGCCGTTCGAGCACGGCTTGGAGAACCTGGTCAACGCCATCGACCCCAGCGCGTTCTACGAGCAGACCACGGCCGGCGTCGTCGGCACCATCGCTGACAGCGGCGGCGCCTACCTGGCACCGGACGACTTCTTGGGCTACCTGTCCACGAGTCTGGACTACGGCCTGCTCACCCCGACGGGACTGAACTTTGTCCTCGACCCCGCTGATCGACATCCTGCTGGGTGAGCCGCCGGCGGGGGCCGCCTCGGAGGGCAGCGGCTGCGTGGCCGCCTCAGTCGACACACCAGTCGTCGACACCTACGCACCGGGTGACGCCTACACGGTGCTGTTCGGCGCTGACTGGCGCTCAGGGCTGCGGCGAACCACCTGCTGGACATCAACGCCGCAACCGCAGACCCCGACCAGCTACGCGGTGTTCGTCAACGACGTTGACGCGTTCGAGGCAGCGCCGTTCGAACACGGGCTGGAGAACCTGGTCAACGCCATCGACCCCAGCGCGTTCTACGAGCAGATCTCAACCGGCATCACCGGCACCATCGCTGACAGCGGCGGCGCCTACCTGGTTCCGGACGACTTCCTGGGCTACCTCGCCACGGGTCTGGACTACGGTCTGCTCACCCCGACGGGTCTGAACTTCGTCCTCACCCCGCTGATCGACATCCTGCTGGGTGAGACGCCGGCGACGCTGGCGTCAGCGTTCTGATCCCGCTAGACCCACCTCGATAAGAGGTGGCAGTCCGGGCCGGTGGGGTCGGGGGGTCGCCCCCACCGGTCCGGACTCCAGACGTCGAGCCAGCAGGCGGGACAACGCCGGAGCCTCCGGAGTCCGAAAGCTCGGCGAATGAAACCCTGTCGCCCGGCCGCCCCTCGCGGCCGGGCGACAGCTTTATGTCTGAGTGTTGCCGCCGAAGGCTTTCAGGCCAGGTAATCGGCGGGCATCGACTCGAACATGAACTTGGTCATCCGCACCGCGTACTCCGAGCTGCCTCCCCCGACGATCAGCGACGCGAAGGCCAGATCGCCGCGGTAGCCGGCGAACCAGGAATGCGAACCGCCGGGGAACTCCGCCTCACCGGTCTTTCGCGTACACCTCGCCGCAGCCGGCGATCTCCTTGCCGGTGCCGTTGGTCACCACCAGCCGCATCATCGGGCGCAGGCCTTCGATCATCTTCTCGCTGATCGGGGTGGTGTCACCGGTGATCGTCGGTGGGCCGTCCCTCGATGAGCTTGGGCACCGGCGCCTTTCCGGCCGCCACGGTCGCCGCGACCATCGCCATACCGAACGGGGAGGCCAGCACCTTGCCCTGGCCGAATCCGTCCTCGGTGCGCTCGGCCAGATCGACCGTCGGCGGCACCGATCCGGTGACCGTGCTGAGGCCGTCGATCTGGTAGTCCAGGCCCATGCCGTACTTGTTGGCGGCCTGCGTCAGACCCCGCGGCGGCATCTGGCTGGCCAGTTTGGCGAATGTGGTGTTGCACGAACTGGCGAACGCGCGCGACATCGGCACTGTGCCCAAATCGAATCCGCCATAGTTGGGAACAACACGCTGTCCGATGTCGAGATGGCCAGGGCAGCCCAAAAGCGTGTTGGGACTTGCCATATCGCGCTCGAGCGCCGCACCCGCGGTGACCATCTTGAACGTCGACCCCGGCGGGTAGAGGCCGGTGGTGGCCAAGCGGCCCCAGCGCGTCGGCCGCGGAATTCTGTGCGACGGCGAGGATCTCCCCCGTCGACGGTTTGATCACGACGATCATCGCCTGGCGGCCCTGGTTGTCCACCGCGTGCTGAGCGGCGTTCTGCACGGCGCGGTCCAGGCTGATCGACACCGACGGGGCCGGCGCCGGCTGAACCTCGTGAAGCACGGCCAGATCGACGTTGTTCTGGTTGATGCTGACCACTCGCCAGCCCGCCTCGCCGTCGAGCTCGTCGATCACCGCCTTCTTCACCTGGTTGATCAGCGCCGGCGCGAAGTGATAGTCGGTCGGCAGCAGTTCAGCCTGCGGAGTGATCACCACGCCGGGCATGCTGCCGAGGGCCGGGGCGATGTTGTTGTTGTCGTCGGTGCGCAGCGTGATCAGGTCGACCGGCTTGCCGGTGCCGCTGGCCTGCTCGGCCAGTCGCTGTGGGTCGTTGATCGTGTCGTCGAAGGGATGCAGCACGTCGACCACCGACCGGGCGGTGCTGATCAGAAATGCGCCGGCCTTCGATGCGTCCAGCGTGTAGTGGTACAGGTAGCCCGGCGCCAGCACATCGCTGCCGCCGACTTCGTTGACCGAGGCGCGCTTGGGCGGATCCGCGCGCAGCGCGAGCGTCTGATGCTCACCGAGATGCGGATGCAGGTCGGTGCTGCTCCAGCGGATCTGCCAATGACCTTCGTAGCGGGCCATTTTCAGCTGCCCGTCATAGGTCCAGATTCGGTTCTTGGGCAGATGCCAGGTGTAGCGGTAGCTGATCGAGCCGGTGTCCTCGGCGTACTTCGATCCGAGAATCTGGGTGTCGAGGTGGCTGGCCTGCAGGCCCGCCCAGGCCGCATTGAGAGCTTCGCGCGCGTCACTGGGATTGTCGCTGAGGTCGGCGGCCGCCGCGGTGTCGCCGGTGGCCAACGCGGCGAAGAACTTCTGGGCCGCCGGCGCGGGCCCCTCTTGCTTCGGAGTGCACGCCGAGACCGCGCTCGTCACGACGAGTACCGCAACACCAACTGTGGCTGCTGATGCCATTGTGAATTTTGTTGCCATTGTGGCTGATGTTAGAACTGCTGAACGCCGGACGGACGGCGACACACCGAGACTGAATTGTTACGGAGAGCGGCTGGCGCATTTGCGCCAGATCGACGCGGGCGCGCGAACGTGCGAGTACGGATCGCGCCTACGTCGATCTCGGCGCAGCAGGGCCGGTCAGTCCAGCAGAACGGTGGCGAACGTGCCGATCTCGTCGAAGCCGATCCGGTCGTAGGTCGCCCGCGCCACGGTGTTGAAGTCGTTGACATACAGGCTGGCCGTGCGGCCGGTGCCGACGATGACCGCGGACAGCGTCGCCGTGCCCGCCGTGCCGAGGCCGCGGCCACGCCATTCGGGATGCACCCAGACCCCCTGGATCTGGCTGACCGTCGGCGACTGCGATCCGACCTCGGCTTTGAAGACCACCTCGCCGTTCTCGAAACGGGCCCACGCCCGCCCGGCCGCGATCAGGCTGGCGACCCGGCGCCGGTAGCCGCGCCCGCCATCGCCGAGCCGCGGGTCGACGCCCACCTCGCCGATGAACATGTCGATCGCCGCCACCAGATAGGTGTCGAGTTCGTCTGGCTTGACCTGCCGCACACCAGGATCGATCGCGCAGGTCGGCATCGTGGTCAGCGCCATCAACGGCTGACGGTCACGCACGTCGCGTGCCGGGCCCCAGGCCGGCTCGAGGCGCTGCCACATCGGCATCACCAGCTCGGCCCGCCCGACCAGCGACGAGCACCGTCGCGAGCCCGGTCAGCGCCGCGTCGGCGAACGCGTACAGGTCGTCGAGTCGGCCGCGCAGTGGAATCAGGTTGGCGCCGGCGTAGCACAACGACTCGTCGGGCCCGCGGCGCGTCCACAGCTCTCCGCCGATCGAGTTGGGGTCCAAGCCGTGATCGGCGACCCTGGCGGCCACCATGCACGAGCCGACCGGGTCGTCGTCGAAAACCCGGCGCACCGAGGCGCCGTCGCGCACAACTGACACCCGTCGCTCGCTGACCATGCGGCGGATGGGCGGAGCCGACATACTGACTCTTTCTGCGACCGGATACTCGGCCCGATTAGGCCAACGTCAGCTTACGGTCACAACTGGCGAACCGCTCGCCGTTGACCCGTCGGCGCCCGTCTCGTTAGCCAATCGCATTGCCTCTTCGATCAATGTCTCGACGATCTGCGCTTCGGGCACGGTCTTGATCACCTCGCCCCGGACGAAGATCTGGCCCTTGCCGTTGCCCGAGGCCACGCCGAGGTCGGCCTCGCGCGCCTCCCCCGGCCCGTTGACGACGCAGCCCATCACGGCCACCCGCAGCGGCACATCGAGTCCGTCCAGACCGGCCGTGACTTCGTTGGCCAGGCTGTACACGTCGACCTGCGCGCGCCCGCAGGACGGGCAGGACACGATCTCCAGCCCGCGCGGCCGAAGGTTCAGTGACTCGAGAATCTGAGTGCCGACCTTGACTTCCTCGACCGGCGGCGCCGACAACGACACCCGAATCGTGTCGCCGATGCCCCGCGACAGCAGCGCACCGAACGCGACGGCCGACTTGATGGTGCCCTGGAAGGCCGGACCGGCCTCGGTGACGCCGAGGTGCAGCGGGTAGTCGCACTTGGCGGCGAGTTGCTCGTAAGCCGCGACCATCACCACCGGGTCGTTGTGCTTGACGCTGATCTTGATGTCGCCGAAGCCGTGCTCCTCGAACAGCGAGGCTTCCCACAGCGCCGACTCGACCAGCGCTTCTGGGGTTGCCTTGCCGTACTTCTCCATGAACCGCTTGTCCAGCGATCCGGCGTTGACGCCGATGCGGATCGGAATGCCCGCTGCGCCAGCGGCTTTCGCGACCTCCCCGACGCGGCCGTCGAATTCCTTGATGTTGCCGGGGTTTACCCGCACCGCGGCGCAGCCGGCGTCGATCGCGGCGAAGATGTACTTCGGCTGGAAGTGGATGTCGGCGATGACCGGGATCTGGCTCTTCCTGGCGATCGCGGCGAGCGCGTCGGCATCTTCCTGACGCGGGCACGCCACTCGGACGATGTTGCAGCCGGCGGCGGTCAACTCGGCGATCTGCTGCAGGGTCGCGTTGACGTCGTGAGTTTTGGTGGTGCACATCGACTGCACCGAAATCGGGTGATCACTTCCCACGCCGACGTCTCGGACCATCAGCTGTCGCGTCTTACGCCGCGGTGCCAGCGTGGGCGCCGGCGCCGCCGGCATACCCAGACCTGTGGTCACTGTTTGCCTTCTCTCGCTTTCGTTCGGTGAAGCCCGGGGCCTTGAGGCGATCGAGCCCGCGCTACTGGAACAGCCGAATCGGGTTGACCACATCCGCAGTCACCGTCAGCAGCATGTAACCGACGACCAGAACCAACACTACGTAGGTTGCGGGCATCAGCTTGAGGTAGTTCGACCGGCGCCGCCGCGACTTTGCCGCGGGCCGTGCGAATCAGGTTGCGCAGCTTCTCGAACACCGCGATCGCGATGTGGCCGCCGTCGAACGGCAGCAGCGGCACCAGGTTGATGACACCGAGGATGAAGTTCAGCTGCGCCAGGAACAACCAGAACGCCACCCAGACGCCGTGGTCCACGGTGTCTCCGCCGATGATGCTCGCGCCGACGACGCTGATCGGGGTGTCGAGCGCACGCTCTCCGCCGCCGATCGCGTGGATCAGCGCGCCGATCTTCGTCGGAATGGCGACGAGCGACTTGCCCAGCAGCACGGTCAGATTGCCGGTGAAGGTGAAGGTTCCCGGTATCGCGCTGATCGGGTTGTAGTGGGTGGGGCCGGGCTGGGTGCCGACGACTCCCATGACGCCGATCGTCGCCGGCTTGGCGCCGTCTTTGCCGTTGGTCACCCAGCGCTGCCGCTGGGCGATGTCGACGTATTTGGTCATCGTCTGACCGTCGCGCTTGATCACGACCGGGACGGTGCCGTGCAGCTTCTGCACCGCGCCGGCCATGTCGGAGAAGTCGGTGACCGGGGTGTCGCCGACCTTGAGCACCACGTCGCCGGCCCGGATCCCGGCGGTGGCCGCCGGGCCGTCACCTGTGCACTTCTCGAAGTCACCTTGCTTGATTTCGCCTGCCGCACAAGATGTTTGACCGATAACCGCGGTGGGATGCAGGTTAGGCAGCCCCCAGATGACCGCGATGGCGTAGATCAGCACCAGGCCGATCACGAAGTTCATCCCCGGACCGGCGAACAGCACCGCGACCCGCTTCCAGGTCTTCTGCTTGTACATCGCGCGGTCGTACTCGTCGGGTTGCAGTTCTTCCACCGACGTCATGCCGGCGATGTCGCAGAAGCCACCGGCCGGGATCGCCTTGAGGCCGTATTCGGTTTCGCCGCGGCGGGTCGACCACAAGGTCGGGCCGAAGCCGACGAAGTAGCGGCGCACCTTCATGCCGGTGCCCAGCGCGACCCACATGTGGCCGCATTCGTGCAGCGCCACCGAGATGAGGATGGCGAGCGCGAACAGCACGATGCCGATAACGAACATCATCGAGTCGGTGAAACCTCCTGTGTGGCGCGCCCGATCAGACCAAGTGCCTCAGCACGTGCCCAGCGCTGCGCATCGAGTACGTCTTCCACGGTAGCGGGTTCTGCGGCCCACTGGTCGGCGGCGCTCAGGACGTCGGCGATTGTTTGCACGATTGCCGGGAAACCGATCCGTCCGGCCAGGAACGCCTCGGCCGCCTCTTCGTTCGCGGCGTTGTAGACGGCGGTCATGCAGCCGCCCGTCTCACCGGCTTGACGGGCCAGCGCGACCGCCGGGAAGATCTCGTCGTCCAGCGGCTCGAACTCCCACGCTCGACGCGGTGGAGAAGTCGCAGGCGGCGGCCGCCGCGGGCACCCGGTCCGGCCAGCCCAGCGCCAGCGCGATCGGCAGTTTCATGTCCGGCGGGCTGGCCTGCGCGATCGTCGAGCCGTCGGTGAAGGTGACCATCGAGTGCACGATCGACTGCGGATGCACGACGACGTCGATGCGGCCATACGGGATGCCGAACAGCAGGTGGGCTTCGATGAGCTCGAGGCCCTTGTTGACCAGCGACGCCGAGTTCAACGTGTTCATCGGCCCCATCGACCAGGTCGGATGCGCGCCGGCCTGCTCGGGGGTGACGTGCTCGAGCTGCGCGGCCGACCAGCCGCGGAACGGTCCGCCCGATGCGGTCAGCACCAGCTTGGCGACTTCGTCGGCGCTGCCGCCGCGCAGACACTGCGCCAGCGCGGAGTGTTCGGAGTCCACCGGCACGATCTGGCCGGGCTGCGCGGCGGCCAGCACCAGCGGTCCGCCGGCGATCAGCGACTCCTTGTTGGCCAGGGCCAAGCGGGCTCCCGAGGCCAGCGCGGTCAGGGTCGGCTGCAGGCCCAGCGCGCCGACCAACGCGTTCAACACGACGTCGGCCTCGGTGCTCTCGATCAGCCGGGTTGCGGCGTCCGGCCCGCTGTAGGTGACGTCGCCGACAGCCTGCGCGGCGCGCTCGTCCGCGACGGCGATATTGCTCACCCCGGTCTGGGCGCGCTGCCGGGCCAGCAGGTCCGGGTGTCCGCCGCCGGCAGCGAGCCCCACCAGCTCGAAGCGGTCGGGGTTGGCGGCGATGACCTCGAGCGCCTGGGTCCCGATCGAACCGGTGCTACCCAGCACCAAGACCCGACGGCGACGTTCGGCGGCCAGCGGGACGTCACCGTCGACGCGGGCGTCACCATGCGAAGTCACCTACTCATTGTGCCGCGCCACCGGCGCGCCCGACGAATCCCGATATGCCAGAATGTGCAGGCATCCCCGATACCTACCCGAGGAGTTTGCCGTGGCCAGTACCGAGGTGGAGCGCTCCGACGGGGTCGACGTCGCCGATGTGCCGTCGGCGGAATGGGGCTGGAGCAAGATCAACTACCGCAGCTGGCACCTCACGGGCTTGGCGATCATCGGGCTGCTGCTGGCTTTCTTGCGCGGCAACCACGTCGGCCACGTCGAGGACGTATGGGTAATCGGCTTCGCCGCACTGGGCCTCTTCTTCCTCGTGCGCGACATGTGGGGCCGTCGGCGCGGCTGGCTCAAGTAGCGCCGCTCGGCGGCCAACTGGCCGCAGCCGGCTAGCTGCGCTCCAGCTACCCGCCTTCGGCGGCCAACTGGCCGCACGCTCGGCCTACAACCCGTGCGCTCCAGCTACCCGCCTTCGGCGGCCAACTGGCCGCACGCGGCGGCAATCTCCCGACCTCGGGTATCCCGCACCGTGCAGGCAACACCAGCGGCGCGGACCCGACGGACGAACTCCCGCTCCGCGGGCTTGGGGCTGGCGTCCCATTCGCTGCCCGGTGTCGGGTTCAGCGGAATCAAGTTCACATGCACGAGCGGGCCCAGCGCGCGGTGCAGCCGCTTGCCCAGCAGGTCCGCGCGCCACGGTTGGTCGTTGACGTCACGGATCAACGCGTACTCCACCGAGACCCGGCGCCCGGTCTGGTCGGCGTAGTAGCGCGCGGCATCCAGCGCTTCGCTGACCTTCCACCGGTTGTTGACCGGCACCAGGGTGTCGCGTAGCTCGTCGTCGGGGGCGTGCAGCGACAGTGCCAGGGTGACACCGAGTCGCTCGTCGGCGAGCTTGCGGATTGCCGGGGCCAGCCCGACCGTCGACACCGTCACCGACCGCGCCGAGATGCCAAATCCGGCGCCTTTATCGGCCGGGCCGATGATGCGACGTACCGCGGTGAGCACCCGGGCGTAGTTGGCAAGCGGCTCCCCCATGCCCATGAACACCACGTTGGACAGCCGGTCGCCCCACTCGTCACGAAGCGTCGCGGCCGCAGCACGGACCTGTTCTACGATCTCGCCTGCCGACAGATTCCGGGTCAGACCGCCTTGGCCGGTCGCGCAGAACGGGCATGCCATGCCGCAGCCGGCCTGCGACGAGATGCACACCGTGTTGCGCTTGGGGTAACGCATCAGCACCGACTCGAAGGTGGTGCCGTCGACGGCCCGCCACAACGTCTTTCGGGTTTCCCCGGCATCGCAGGTGATCTCGCGGGCCACGCTCAGCAGCTTCGGGAACAGTGCCTCAGCCACCTGGCCGCGAACCGCAGCCGGCAGGTCGGTCATCTGTCGGGGGTCGGCGATCAATCGGCCGTAATACTGATTCGCCAGCTGCTTGGCCCGAAACGGCGGCAGACCCAGCGCCGCGACGGCCTCCGCGCTGGCGGCCTCGTCAAGGTCGGCCAGATGTCGCGGCGGCAGCGAGCGCCGCGGCGCTTCGAATACCAACTCCTGCTTCATGATTGGCAGACCTCAGGGCAACAGGGTCAGGACGGCCCAGGTCGCGACCGCCGACGGCAGCGTCCCGTCCAGTCGGTCCATCAGGCCGCCGTGACCCGGCAGGATCCGGCCCATGTCCTTGATCCCCAGGTCTCGCTTGATCTGTGACTCGACCAGGTCGCCCAGGGTCGCGGTGGCCACGATTGTCAGGCCCGAGCAGCAGGCCGATCCACACCGGCTTGTGGATCAGAAGGGTTGCGGTCAACGTGACCGCGGTGATCCCGAAGATCAGCGAACCGGCCAGGCCCTCCCACGACTTGTTCGGGCTGATCGACGGGACCATCGGGTGCTTGCCGAACAGCACGCCGACCGCATAGCCGCCGACGTCGGAGGCGACGACGCCGATCATCAGGCAGAACACCCGCGCCGGAGCCGGTCGGCGGATAGGCCAGCAACACGCTGAACGACGCGAACAGCGGCACCCACGCCGCCACGAAGACTGTGGCCGCGACGTCGCGCAGGTAATTCCCCGACGGCGAGTCAGCCGATCCATCCGGCGCGGATGAAGCGCCGAGCGCCAGCCGCCAGAACATGCAGACGACCGCGGTGATGCCGAAGCCGGCCAACGCGCCCACCGCGTGGTAATACCAGGCCAGCCAGACCATGAGTTCGCCGCCGGCCAGCAGTGGGATGACCGGAATGACGTAATCGGCCTCGCGCAGCCGCCGGACCACCTCGTGCGTCGCGAGTGGCATCGCCGCGGTGAGCAGGAAAACCCACAGATAACGGTCCCAAATCAGGATCGCAATGATGCTGAAGCCGATGGCGGCGCCGACGGCGATCGCCGCGGGTAGGTTGCGACCGGCCCGCGATTTCTTTCGCTTGCCGGCCGGAGGCTCCTGCACCGAATCTTCGGCGGGGATGTTTGCGCCGGTATCGGTCTCTGCCACGGACGTAGTCTGCTGATCGGCCGCTAGACCTCCAGCAGCTCGCCTTCCTTGTGCTTGACCAGGTCGTCGATCTGGGTCACGTACTGCTGGGTGGACTTGTCGAGGTCTTTCTCGGCGCGCGAGACCTCGTCGTCGCCGGCTTCGCCGTCTTTGCGAATCCGGTGCAATTCCTCCATCGCCTTACGGCGAATGTTGCGTACCGACACCTTGGCGTCCTCGCCTTTGGCTTTGGCTTGCTTGACCAACTCCCGACGACGTTCCTCGGTCAGCTGCGGTACCGCGATCCGGATCAGCGTGCCGTCGTTGGTGGGGTTGACCCCGAGATCCGAATTGCGGATCGCCGCCTCGATGTTTCCGAGCTGACCGGCCTCGTACGGCTTGATGACGACCAGCCGCGCTTCGGGAACGTTGATGCTGGCCAGTTGGGTGATCGGGGTGGCAGAACCGTAGTAGTCGATGACGACGCGGTTGAACATGCCCGGGTTCGCCCGGCCGGTCCGGATGGTCGACAAATCGTCGCGACTCACCGACACAGCCTTTTCCATCTTCTCTTCGGCATCAAAGAGAGTCTCGTCAATCATTTCTGCCGCTCCTCTCTCACGTGGACACCAGCGTCCCGATTTTCTCACCCGCGACGGCCCGAGCGATATTGCCATCGGTCAGCAGGTTGAAAACCAGGATCGGCATGCGATTGTCCATGCACAAGCTGAAGGCGGTCGCGTCGGCCACCTTAAGACCGCGGTCGATGACTTCACGGTGGGAAATCGCCGTGAACAGTTCGGCGCCCGGATTGATCCGCGGGTCCTCGGCGAACACCCCGTCGACCGCCTTGGCCATCAACACCACGTCGGCGCCGATCTCCAGGGCCCGCTGCGCGGCGGTGGTGTCCGTCGAAAAGTACGGCAGCCCCATACCGGCGCCGAAGATGACCACCCGCCCCTTTTCCAGATGGCGCACGGCTCGCAGCGGTAGGTAGGGCTCAGCCACCTGCCCCATGGTGATCGCCGTCTGGACCCGGGTGGCGATCCCTTCTTTTTCCAGAAAGTCTTGCAGCGCAAGACTGTTCATCACGGTACCGAGCATCCCCATGTAGTCCGACCGGGTGCGTTCCATGCCGCGCTGCTGCAGCTGTGCGCCGCGGAAGAAGTTGCCTCCGCCGATCACCACGGCAACTTGGACGCCGGTTCGCACCACTTCGGCGATCTGACGGGCGACCTGGGCCACCACGTCGGGATCCAGGCCCACCTGACCGCCGCCGAACATCTCGCCACCGAGTTTGAGCAGCACGCGTGCATACCTGTCCCGGCTCGACGACTCGGCGCCGTTGGTGCCTGCCGGCTCCTGCTCCGTCATCTGACTCCTAGCACACCGACGACGCCCTCCAGCTGTCCCCGCCACGGCTGTCCCCAAGTCAGCCGGGTCCATCCTGCCCTATCGGTCGGCTGCCCGTCCCGAGAGTCGACCGCTTTGGCCGGGTCAGTCGAAACAGCGGTGTTCGGCGTCACATCCGTGGACACCGACCGCGCTACCAGGTCTTCGTAGTTCGGCAGCCCCCATCACCGAAGACTGCGCGGTCTCGTGAGGTTTGGTGCCCGAGCACCGAGGGAACTGACTCTCGAGAGGCGCGACGGGCTCACAACGCGCCCCGTACGACGTCCAGACCGGTCCAGCCACGGGCCGGCGACGATCAAGGCGTAAGCCAAATAGGAGGACTCATGTCGGACGACAACAAGAGCGGGCCTGCAGAAGGCGTCAAGGGTGTAGTCGAAGGCGCCAAGGGTCTGGCCAAAGAGGCCGTTGGCAGCGTAATCGGCCACGACGACCTCAAAGAAGAGGGCCAAGCCCAGCAGGACAAGGCGTCCGCCCAGCGCGACGTCGCCTCGAAGGAAGCCGAAGCTGAAACAGCGCGCGGTGCCGAAGAGGCCGCCGAGAAGCGCCAGCAGGCTCACCAAGACTAGTTAGTAGCCAACGAGGCCCGGTCCGCTATGGACCGGGCCTCGTTGCTGTCGGTTCTGCGCCGGCTAGCCGAATACCGGCAGTGCCCGCTTGCGGGCAAGAGCGTCCATCCCGCGCTGAATGCTGTCTTCGACCTCGTGGTATTTGCGGTCGATGTACGCGTCATCGTCGGCCAGAGCCGGGTCGCTGTCGATTTCGATCGCCGGCATGAATCGGGTACGGATTTTGGCCGGTAGCGGTAACTGAGGGAGCGCGGCGGGGGCGATGCCCCAGGGCAGCGAAATGGCCAGCGGGAAAACCTTGAGCCGCAACAACTTATCCAGCCGCAAGGCGCGCGATAGCCGATCGCCGCGAATCAACACCGGCATGGCGTCAGCGCCCCCGACGGTGGCGATCGGCACGATCGGCACTCCGGCGCGGATGGCCATCTTCACGAAACCCCTGCGCCCGGCCAGATTCGCCTGGTCGCGCTCCTTCCACGGCCGCAATGAGTCCACTTCGCCGCCCGGCCACAACGCGACGTCGTGCCCCTCGGCCAGTGCCGTTGCGATCGCATCGGGGGCCGCGGGCAACACCCCCATCGAACGGAAGTAGCGCCCGATACCGGGAATGGCCATCAGTGCGTCGTGGGCGGTGCCGTGGAGTGGGCGCTCGGACCCGAAGCGGCGCCACCACTGCAGGCCTACCGTCCAGGCGTCCCACACGAACGGGGCGCCCGAGTGGATACCGACCAGCAGTGCCGGGGGCTGCCCGACGTTCTCCCAGCCGTCGATCTCCATCCGAAACCAGTAATCCACCAGCATGTTCCAGAAAAACTTCTGCCGTTGCAGCGCTGTCTCGTCGGTACCGCTGAGATCCCACTCACCGGCTCGCTCGGCCACCCAGCCGCTCACACCGCCGTCCTGCCCGTCGCGTTTGTCTTCCATCGCGGTGCGTGCCTGTTCGGCCTGATCCTGTGCCTGCTGGCGCACCCCAGCGGTCCTGTGATCTCTAACACTCATGGCGGTCCGAGTACCCGATCCGTCACCGGGCAATCAGGCTCTCGCCGTACCGACGCGCAGCCCGGTCGGCGTCAGGTCTTGCGGTTGTGTTTCTTGATCGCCTCGACCAGCTGCGACTTGTCCATCGTGGATCGGCCGGAAATGTCGAGCTTGCGGGCGATGTCGAGCAGATGCTTCTTGCTGGCGTTGGCGTCGACGCCTTCGTCGGACGGAATCGGGTTGTGCAGACCGCCTCGTTCGGCGCGCGCGTCCGAGGGTCCACTCTTTTTCTTGGGCAGCCAACGGTCGCCGACCTTTTCGAAACTGCGCTTGAGCGCCGCATAGGCGACGCGGTGGGCGCGCTCCTCGCTGCCGTACTGGTCGGCGGCCGCGTCGTGCGCTTGCCGTAAACGTGCGTTGCGCCTTGGCGTTCGATCGTTGCAGCGTGCCGGGCAGCTCGTCGGATTTGGGCTGGCCGCCCTTCGTCGTTTTCGGCATTGCGTACCTCTCGAGACTCGGGGTTCGCTGCCGGGCAACGTGCGGGATTGGCTGAGTTAACAGGTCGTATGTGGGGTACCCACCGCCCGGCCCAAATCAACCGAAAGGTCAGTTGCGATGGCACCGACCACCGTTCTGTTCGACGTCGACGGCACGCTGGTCGACTCCAACTTCCACCACGTCGTGGCCTGGCACCACGCTTTTCTCGACGTGGAGAAGGAGGTGCCGTGCTGGCGGATTCTAGGTCTCATCGGCCGGTCGGGCGACGAATTGATGAGCGCTCTACTGGGCGACGAACTCGCCGAGCGAGCACGGCTCACACGTGAAGAAGCTGCACACCAAGTACTTCCTCGACTCCGCGTCTCTGCTGCGCCCGCTTCCCGGCTCGCGTGAACTCCTCGAGGCGATTGCCGAAAGGGGTTGGCGATCGGTGCTCGCCACATCCGCCGGCGACGAGGAGTTGGAGGCGTCTGCGCAGCGCACTGGACTCCGAGGACCTGATCACCGCCGTGACGTCCGCGGCCGACGCCGAGCGCGCCAAGCCGCATCCCGACATCGTGGCCACCGCACTGCAGCGCGTGGACGCCACACCCGCCGAGGCGATATTCCTCGGCGACGCCGTGTGGGATGTGCATGCCGCGCAACGCGCCGGCGTCCCGGTCGCCGCGGTCCTCAGCGGCGGCACCTCGCGGGAAGCCCTGGTAGACGCCGGAGCCGCACAGGTCTACGACGGACCGCTCGATGTGCATGCGCACATCGAGCGGTTCGCTCAACTCGTGGGAACCTGACAGCTCCGGCCGCCGAGCTTCAGCCCAGGTGGGCCGACAGCAGCCAGGCCGGCAGACGACTTGCGCCCGTTGCCTTCGTCGCGCACGCTCCTTGGACGGGAAATTCCGGGCTGTCGGTGTCGACCGAAGTTGCCGTGAATGCGGGCCGGCCGGATCTCGTCGATGACCCAGTACTTCGAGACGACGTCGCGAAGCTCGTCTTCGGTGACCGGGTTGGCCGGGGCGCCTTCGCCGGTCTTGGCGAAGACCAGCACGTAGTACGACGCGCCCGGCTTGGCCGCCCGCACGATCGAACGCTGGTAGCCGTCCCGCAACTCAACGGGCATGGAGTGGAACAGCGTGCTGTCCACGATGGTGTCGAAGCGGCCGTCGTATCCGGTGAACGCTGAGATGTCGGCTACCTCGAAGGAGGCTTTCGTCAGCCCCTGCCTGGCGGCCTCAGCCGTGGCCAGCTTGATCGCGGTGGGCGAGGCATCGAGTCCAACAGTGTTGTGCCCCAACGCCGCAAGGTGTAGCGATAGCGCCGCCTCGCCGCAGCCGGCGTCGAGCACATCGCCCTTGATCTTGCCCTGGTCGATCAGCGCGGCGATCTCCGGTTGCGGCTCGCCCAGGCTCCACGGCGGCCGGGCGCCCGGCGAACTCGGTGGCCTCGCCGCGGTAGGCCGGATCGAAATCGAAATCGAATTTCTGCGTTTCAGTCATACCCCAGATATATCAACCGGGCTGATATATGTCAACATTATTGATATGGGCACAACTGAGGACGCACCGCTTGGGTACCTGCTGTTTCAGGTGATGGCGACTCTGCGGCCGGAAGTAGCGGCCGCGCTGAGTCCACTGAGCCTGACGCTTCCCGAATTCGTCTGCATGCGAATGCTTTCCATGAGCCCAGGGTTGTCCAGCGCAGATCTGGCCCGGCTCGGTAACGTCTCACCGCAGGCGATGAACACGGTGTTGCACAGGTTGGAGAACGCGCAGATAGTGGCCCGCCCCGCATCGGTGGCGTCCGGGCGTGCGCTGCCCGCTTCGCTCACCGCGGACGGCCGGGCACTGCTGAAACGCGCCGAGGCCGCGGTGGGCGAGGCAGACGCCCGGGTACTGGCCAAGCTGTCGGCGTCGCAGCAACGCGAGTTCAAACGGATGCTGGCGACGCTGGGACCCGACTAGGCCTGCTGGTCGATGCGCGCCCAGGGCCGGGCGTCTTCGAGTTCGTACGCCAGTTCCAGCAGCCGTGGCCTCGTGTCCCGTTGACGCGGAGAACATCATCCCCACCGGCAAACCGTTGGCGGACAACGCCAATGGCAACGAGATGGCCGGCTCCCCCGTGACGTTCTGCAGCGGCGTGAACGCGACCCAATCTTGCAGGCGGTCGATGATCTGCTCGTAGTCGGCCATCGGGTCGAGATAACCGATCTGCGGGGTCTCGTCGGCCAAGCGTCGGCGTCATCACCACGTCGTAGGTGCGGGCCAGACGAGCCGTGTGCCTGCGGGTGCGGGACAGCCGCAGCAGCGCAAGCGGGATGCGATGCAGATTGCGGCGCGCGTGCCGGTCCAGGCCCCGTGACAGGTTGTCCAACCGGCTCACGTCGAATCCGCTCGAAGGTGCGCTTGTTCAGCTGGATCTGACCCATGGCCAGCAGACCCCAGTACAGCACGAAGTCCGACACGAAACTGGTTGGCACCGGCGGCTTTTCAAGGTGGTCGACGCGATGGCCGAGTTCTTCGAGCAGCGCGGCGGATTTCAGTGTCAGCTCGCGAACCTCGGGGCTGGACTCCCGCAGCAGCGAGTGGGTGATGACCGCGATCCGCAGCCGCTTCGTGCCGGCGTGCTTCACGTGGCCGATCGGCCGAAGCTTGGCTGGCGGGCCAGATCCGCTCGGCTTCGGCGTAGAACGCCGCGGTGTCGCGCACCGACCGGCTGACCACCCCGTTGGCGACGATGCGGATCGGCATCTGACTGACTTCTTTGTCCAGCGGCAGCCGACCGCGGGACGGCTTGAGCCCGACAAGTCCGTTGCACGACGCGGGAATTCGAATCGATCCACCGCCGTCGTTGGCGTGCGCGATCGGGACAACGCCCGCGGCGACGAACGCAGCGGAACCCGACGACGACGCGCCCGCGGTGTGGTCGGTGTTCCACGGATTGCGCACCGGCCCGAGCCTGGGGTGTTCGGCCGAGGCGCTGAAGCCGTACTCCGACATCTGGGTCTTGCCCAGCGGTGTCATGCCGGTGGCCAGGTACATCCGCGCGAAATCGCTGTCGACGTCGGCCGGCCGCGGCGGCCACGCGTCGGTGCCGCGCATTGTCGGCAGTCCCGCGACGTCGACGTTGTCCTTGATGAACGTCGGCACGCCGCTGAACAAGCCGCCGCGAGCCGGAGCCGCCGCCTGGGCTCGGGCGCGGTCGAATGCCTTGTGGGCCAAGCCATTCAGCGCGCGATTGACGGCCTCGGTGCGGGCGATGGCCGCCTCGACGACCTCAACCCGGCCGATGCGGCCGGCCTGTATCGCCTCGGACACACCGACCGCGTCGAGGTGGCCGAGTGCGTCGTCACCGAATGCATGCACATGTCGCATTCGGCTGATGCTACTGCTGGCCGACCTCGAATCGGACGAACCGGGTCACGGTGACGCCGGCTTCGTCGAGCAGCGCCTTGACCGTCTTCTTGCTGTCCGAGACCGACGGCTGTTCGAGCAGCACGACGTCCTTGAAGAACCCGCCGAGGCGGCCTTCGACGATCTTGGGCAGCGCCTGCTCGGGCTTGCCCTCCGCGCGCGAGGTCTCCTCGGCGATGCGCCGCTCGCTGGCCACGACCTCTTCGGGAACGTCGTCCCGAGTCAGGTAGCGGGCCTTGAGCGCGGCGATCTGCAGCGCGACGGCGTGCGCAGCCGTCGGCGTCGTCGCCGGTGTATTCGACCAGCACGCCGACGCCCGGCGGCAGGTCGGCCGCGCGCTTGTGCAGGTAGGTCTCGACGTTGCCGTCGAAGTACGCGACCCGGCGCAGTTCGAGCTTCTCGCCGATCTTGGCGGACAGCTCGGCGATCACCTGCTCGACGGTCTTGTCACCGACCTTGGCGGCTTTGAGGGCGTCGACGTCGGTCGCTTTGGCCGCGGCCGCAGCGCTGACGATCTCATCGGCGACCTTCTGGAACTCCGCGTTCTTGGCGACGAAGTCGGTCTCGCTGTTCAGCTCGATCAGCGCGCCGTCCTTGGCCGCGACCAAGCCCTCGGCGGTGGCCCGCTCGGCACGCTTGCCCACGTCCTTGGCGCCCTTGATGCGCAACGCCTCGACGGCCTTGTCGAAGTCGCCGTCGCTCTCGGACAGCGCGTTCTTGCAGTCGAGCATGCCGGCGCCGGTCAGCTCACGAAGACGCTTGACGTCGGCAGCGGTGAAGTTCGGCCATCTCAGCCTTTCCTAGGAAGGGTCAGGGGTTGATTCTGATGCGACCGCGGCGGCCTGCTCGGCCGGCGCGGCGGTAGCGGTTGCCGACGCGAGCAGCTCCTGCTCCCACTCGGCCAGCGGCTCGGCGCCTTCGGCTTCGGGCTTGCCGTCGCCGCGGCCCACGCCGGCACGCGCCTGCAGGCCTTCGGCCACCGCGGAGGCGATCACCTTGGTCAGCAGCGCCGCCGAGCGGATCGCGTCGTCGTTGCCCGGGATCGGGTAGTCGACCAGGTCGGGGTCGCAGTTGGTGTCCAGGATCGCGATGACCGGGATGCCCAGCTTGCGGGCCTCCGCGACGGCGAGGTGCTCCTTGTTGGTGTCGACGATCCAGACCGCCGACGGAACCTTCGCCATGTCGCGGATACCGCCGAGGCTGCGGTCGAGCTTGTTCTTCTCGCGGGTCAGCATCAAGATTTCCTTCTTGGTGCGACCCTCGAAGCCACCGGTCTGCTCCATCGACTCGAGCTCCTTGAGCCGCTGCAGGCGCTTGTGCACGGTCTGGAAGTTGGTCAGCATGCCGCCGAGCCAGCGCTGGTTGACGTAGGGCATGCCCACGCGGGTCGCCTCGTCGGCGATGGACTCCTGCGCCTGCTTCTTGGTGCCGACGAACAGCACCGAACCGCCGTGGGCGACGGTCTCTTTGACGAACTCGTACGCCTGGTCGATGAAGGTCAGCGTCTGCTGCAGGTCGATGATGTAGATGCCGTTGCGGTCGGTGAAGATGAACCGCTTCATCTTGGGGTTCCAGCGACGGGTCTGATGCCCGAAGTGGGTGCCGCTGTCAAGCAGCTGCTTCATGGTT
>CAWIKT010000076.1:0-35687 GCA_963836555.1 uncultured Actinomycetota bacterium
ACCGCCTACCTGTGTGGTGGTCGCGACGTAGCCGGCTTTGGACAAGGCGCCGGCGATTCGCTCGGCGGTGGCCTCGATCTCCTCGTCGGCGTCCGAGTCGGCCGCTTCGACACCGGACAGGATCGTGTCGATGCGCCGACGGGCGAAACTGCGGACGGCCTCTTCGCCACCGATCTCGCGGAGTTGACGCATCGCCGCGGATGCCAGGTCGTCGTAGCTGTGGTCCAGCTTCGCGCGGCCGGTCGCGGTCAGCCGGTAGCGCTTGGCCGGACGTCCCCGTCCGGCCTGTTGCCACGGCGCTGCTGGAACGGACTCGGCCTCGCCCACGTCGATGAGGACGTCGAGATGGCGTCGCACTCCTGCCGCGGACAATCCGAGCTGCTCGCCGATCTGCCCGGCGGTGATAGACCCGGACTCCAACAGCAGCCGGACGACGGCGCTACGGGTCTGACCCTCATGCGTCGCCGCAGCCGCAGCTGCTTCGGCGCTGGAGACGGAGGGCGGGAATTTCACAACACCAGTGTGACGCAATTCCGAGGACGGGTCCAGCAAGGCTACCCTCTGCCGAGGTTGCGCTCGTCACACCTGACCGGTTCGACGGCGCTGGGGAGCCGGTTACGCTGCTCTGATGGCAGACCGCCACCATTCGCTGAGCTCGTCGATCGCCAGCCTGCATGGCGACGAGGTGGCGGTGGGCCAGCCGCTGGACGACGCGGAGGAGCGGCAACTCGGCCGCACCCGGGTGTTCGGCGCGACCGGCACGGTCTTGATGGCCATCGGGGCGCTCGGGGCCGGCGCACGGCCGGTGGTTCAAGACCCGACGTTCGGTGTCCGGCTGCTCAACTTGCCGTCACGAATCCAAACGGTGTCGTTGACCATGACGACCACCGGGGCCACGATGATGGCGCTGGCCTGGCTGATGCTGGGGCGATTCGCGCTGGGTAAGCGGCGGATGTCCCGCGGCGAGTTGGACCGCACGCTTCTGCTCTGGGTGCTGCCGCTGCTGATCGCGCCGCCGATGTTCAGCAAGGACGTCTACTCCTACCTCGCGCAGAGCCAGATCGCCCGCCTGGGACTCGACCCGTACCGGGTAGGCCCGGCGACCGGCTTGGGGCTCGGTCACGTTTTTACGTTGTCGGTGCCGAGCCTGTGGCGGGAGACCCCCGCGCCGTACGGCCCGCTGTTCTTGTGGATCGGCCGCGGCATATCGGCGCTGACCGGCGAGAACATCGTCGCCGCGGTGCTGTGCCACCGTCTGGTGGTCTTGCTCGGTGTCGGCCTGATCGTGTGGGCGACGCCGCGGCTGGCTCGTCGTTGCGGAGTCGCCGAAGTCAGCGCGCTGTGGCTGGGGGCGGCCAATCCGCTGCTGATCATGCATCTGGTCGCGGGCATCCACAACGAGGCGCCGATGCTCGGGCTGATGCTCACCGGCACCGAGTTCGCGTTGCGCGGCGTCGACTCCACCCGCCCGCTCTGGCCCCGACCGTGGCCACGGGCCAGTGGCGACCGAGCCGACTGGGCGCCGCTCGGCATGCTGTTGGCCGGATCCGTTCTGATCGTGCTGTCCTCGCAGATCAAACTTCCGTCGCTGCTGGCCCTGGGTTTCGTCACGATGGCACTGGCTGCGCGCTACGGCGGCGGCATCAAGGCGTTCCTCCTGACCGGCGGCCTGATGACCGTGCTGTCGCTGGCGGTGATGGCCGCCGTCGGATCGGCCAGCCGGCTCGGGTTCGGCTGGATCTACACGCTCGGCACCGCCAACGTGGTCCGCAGTTGGATGTCACCGCCGACATTGATCGCGCTGGGTACCGGGCAGGTCGGCATCCTGCTGGGCCTCGGCGATCACACCACCGCGGTGTTGTCGCTGACCCGTGGCATCGGTGTGCTGATCATCGCCGTCCTGGTCGCCTGGTTGCTGGTGGCCGTGCTGCGCGGCCGGCTGCATCCGGTCGGCGGACTCGGGGTCGCGCTGGGCGGATGCGTGCTGCTCTTTCCGGTGGTGCAGCCGTGGTACCTGCTGTGGGCGATCATTCCGCTGGCGGCCTGGGCGACTCGGCCCGGCTTCCGGATAGCAGTGATCGTGGTGACGATCGTCATCGGGATTTTCGGGCCCACGGCCAACGGCGACCGCTTCGCGCTGTTTCAGATCATCGACGCCACCGTGGCCAGCACGCTCGTTGTGCTGCTGCTGATAGCGGTGACCTACGACCACCTACCGTGGCGGTCGCTACCCATTCGGGCGTCCGCCGTGGACGCTGCCGACCGGGATCCGCCGTCCGGCGGGCAGACCCGCGGCCTGATCCCCTGCCCGACGCTTACGCTCAATCGTCGTGAGCCCCGCTTCTGAAACCCCCGTGCGGCTACGCGGGGTCTGCAAGCAGTACGGCACGGGCGCGGCCGCGACCACCGCCGTCTCACGGCTCGACCTCGAGGTGCACACCGCCGAGGTGCTGGCGCTGCTCGGTCCCAATGGCGCCGGCAAGACCACGACCGTGGAGATGTGCGAAGGATTCATCCGCCCCGATGCCGGCACCGTCGAAGTGCTCGGCCTGGATCCGATCGCGGACAACGCGCGGCTGCGGCCGCGCATCGGCGTGATGCTGCAGGGCGGTGGCGGCTATCCCGCGGCCCGCGCCGGCGAGATGCTCAACCTGGTCGCGTCGTATGCCGCCGATCCGCTGGACCCGCAGTGGTTGCTGGACACCTTGGGGCTCACCGACGCTGCCCGCACCACCTACCGACGGCTGTCGGGCGGCCAGCAGCAGCGGCTCGCGCTGGCCTGCGCACTGGTCGGACGGCCGGAGTTGGTCTTTCTCGACGAGCCCACCGCCGGGATGGATGCACAGGCCCGAATCCTGGTGTGGGAGTTGATCGATGCGCTGCGTCGCGACGGCGTGACCGTCGTGCTGACCACCCACCAGCTCAAGGAAGCCGAAGAGCTTGCCGACCGGCTGGTGATCATCGACCACGGCGTGACGGTGGCGGCCGGGACGCCGGCGGAGCTGACTCGCAGCGGCGCCAAGGGCCAACTCCGGTTCAGCGCTCCCCCGCAGCTCGACCTGTCACTGCTGGTGTCCGCGCTGCCCGAGGATTACCAGGCCTCCGAGGCGACCCCGGGCGACTATCTCGTCGAGGGGCCCGTCGACCCGCAGGTGCTGGCCACGGTCACCGCGTGGTGCGCCCAGATCAACGTGCTGGCAACCGATCTGCGGGTGGAGCAGCGCAGCCTGGAAGACGTGTTCCTCGAGCTGACCGGTCGGGAGTTGCGCTCATGACTCGCGCCGACGACGATCAACAGGGCAGTGCGATCCGAAAAGACTCGGAGGAGTGGCGCCGATGATCACTGAAAAACATTTCGCCGCAGGCACTTTCGTGCCGAACCCAAGACCAGCGGCGGTGCCGAAGATGCTGGCGGCGCAATTCGGTCTGGAATTGAAGCTGCTGCTGCGCAACGGCGAGCAACTATTGCTGACGATGTTCATCCCGATCACGCTGTTGATCGGCCTGACGCTGCTGCCGTTCGGATCGTTCGGCAACAACCGCGCCGCCACGTTCGTTCCGGTGATCATGGCGCTGGCGGTCATCTCGACCGCGTTCACCGGTCAGGCGATCGCGGTCGCGTTCGATCGTCGCTACGGCGCACTCAAACGCCTCGGCGCGACGGCGTTGCCGGTGTGGGGCATCATCGCCGGCAAGTCGGCGGCGGTGGTGACCGTGGTGTTCTTGCAGTCAGTCATCCTGGGCGCCATCGGTTTTGCGCTCGGTTGGCGGCCACAGCCGCTCGGCCTGGCACTCGGCGCGGTAGTCATCGCGCTGGGCACCGCGACCTTCGCGGCGCTCGGCCTGCTGCTCGGTGGGACCCTGCGCGCCGAGATCGTGCTCGCGGTGGCCAACCTGTTGTGGTTCGTCTTCGCCGGACTCGGCGCGCTGACGGTGGAATCGGGCATGGTGGGCGCGGCGGTCAAGTGGGCGGCGCGACTCACCCCGGCCGGCGCGTTGACCGAGTCGTTGTCCCGGGCGATGAGCCTGTCAGTGGACTGGTTCGGTGTGCTGGTGCTCGTGGTGTGGGGCACGCTGGCCGGCCTGAGTGCGCTGCGCTGGTTCCGGTTCACCTGACGGACAGAGCGCGAATACTTGTCTCACAGTTCGATTTCGGCACCCGGTACCAGTGCTGCGGTCTCGTACGGCTCGTCAGCGGCGGCGTCGAGAAATCGGGCGAGTTCTTCGGGCTCGGTCTGGTAGAAGCCGTCGACGTGAAAACCGGCGTAGTGCATGGGAATTGCTACCGTCGCGCCGAGCAGGCGGGCAGCCACGGCGGCGTGCCGATCGTCGAGAGTCGACGGGAACGGGCTGGGCGGCTGACAATGCGGAAAGCACACCGCCGGCCCGTTGATCGGCGTCAGGACCGCATCGAAGGGCCCATGCCGATGTGCGGCTCGCCACCAGTAGCCGTGATACATGCTGTCACCGAGATGGATGATCCGCTTGCCCTCCGCCTCCACCGCCCACGAGACCTGCGGATCGCCCAGCGCGTCGACGGCCGGGATCGCAGCGATGGCGAATGGGCCGACGGTGGTCGTCTGCCAGTAGCTTATTGCGTTGCGCGACAACCGATTCCGGTCGAGTTCGGCGTCCGCCTTGAGCGTCCAGAGGTTCTCGTGGTCGTCGCCACCGAACGAGACGGGGTGTAACACCGGGGCGCCTGGCCGCAGGGCGCCGGCGAGCGCGTCGGCGTCGGCGTGGTCGCGGTGCAGGTGTGTGCACAGACCGGCAGCGACCTCGCCAAGGTGGCGCGGTGGCACCACCGTCGGCATCGGCGCACCCAACGACGTGCCCTCCAGTACCCCCTCGGGGCGCCCGAGCAGGTCGATGACCAGGCTCTCGCCGGCCGCTTCTATCTCGAAACCAGCCCACCCCAGCCAACGCACCTTCATCGAGACCTCCTAGCTTTAGCAAACGATCGATCGGTAAATTAGCACACGTTCGTTCGGTAAAGTGCTGGAGATGAGGAAGTCGGCCGAAGTCGCATTCGAGACCCGCGAGCGCATCGTGGCTGCCGGAGTCATGCATTCGTCGGGCGACGGGCTGAGCGGCATCACCCTGGGATCACTGGCCGAGACGCTCGGCATGAGCAAGGCCGGAGTCGTCGGACCGTTCGGCTCCCGGCAAGACCTGCAACTGGCCGTGATCGCGAAGGTCGGCGAGATGTTCGCCGGCGCAGTCATCGAGCCCAGCCTGAACCGCGCAGCCGGACTGCCGCGACTAACGGCGGTGATCGACCACTGGTGCCGGTACCTGGCCGACGGCCCGTTCCCCAACGGATGCTTCATGACAGCGGCCTCCTGCGAACTCGACGGACAACCCGGTGAGCTTCGAAATGCCCTGCGAGAACTCGTGCTTCGATGGCGGGGCTTTCTTCGTGAACTGGTGGCGACGGCGCAGAATGCGGGCGAGCTGCGCGACGACGTCGACCCCGGCGACGTGGTGTCGGCGCTCAACGGCATCGCGATGTCGGCCAACCAGGAGATTCAACTGCTCGCCGACCAGGGCGCCGGGCGCCGCGCCAAGCGGCTCATGCTGACCCACCTAGCCGCCGTCGCTCCGTGACCCGGCCCTACTACATGGCGTAGTTTTTCTTGCCCTACGATCGGGCGATGCCTATCGGGCAATCCATCAGACGGCTGTCGCGGCCGAGCGTTCGCATACAGCGAATCATCGCGGCGTTGGTGATTCTGTCCCAGGGCGGCATCGCCGTCACCGGGGCGATCGTCCGCGTCACCGCCTCAGGTCTGGGCTGCCCGACTTGGCCGCAGTGCTTTCCGGGCAGCTTCACGCCGGTCGCGCATTCCGAGGTGCCACGCATTCACCAGGCCGTCGAGTTCGGCAACCGCATGATCACCTTCGCCGTGGTACTCACGGCGGCGCTGGCAGTGCTTGCCGTCATGCGCGCTCACCGACGGCGCGAGGTGCTGGTCTACGCCTGGCTGATGCCGGCCTCGACGGTGCTGCAGGCGGTGATCGGCGGCATCACGGTCCGCACCGGGCTGTTGTGGTGGACGGTCGCCATCCACCTACTGACATCGATGATGATGGTGTGGCTGGCGGTATTGTTGTTCGTCAAGGTGGGCCAGCCCGATAGCCACGGAGCCGGGCTGGTCAGTGCTCTGGTGCCTGGGCCGCTGCGGATGCTGACCGCGCTGAGCGCGGCGACGCTGGCCGCGGTGCTGGTGGCTGGGACTCTCGTCACGGCCGCCGGTCCGCATGCCGGGGACACCAGCCCGAATCGGACCGTGCCTCGGCTGCGGATCGAGATCACCACGTTGGTGCATGCGCACACGTCGCTGCTGATCGCCTACCTGGCGCTGCTGGTCGGGCTCGGGTTCGGGCTGATGGCCGTGCACGCGCCGCGGCCGGTGCTGACGCGGCTGCGCGTGTTGGTGGTGGCGGTGTTTGGACAGGCCGCGGTCGGGACCGTGCAGTTCTTCACCGGCGTGCCCGCGGCCCTGGTGGCGGTTCATGTCGCCGGAGCGGCGATCTGCACGGCGGCCACCGCGGCACTATGGGCCTCGATGCGAGAGCGGACCCAGACCCAGCCGGTCGAGGGCTGACTCGACGCACAGCGCGAACTGACGCTGAGCGTCGTTGCGGGCGTCGTCGCCGAGCAATCCCCAACCCAGCGACGGCGCAACCAGATTCAGCTCGGCCAGTTCGGCGTCACCGGCGTCTTCGATGACATCTGCGCGGGCGTACAGCAGCTCGTCGACACCGATGCCGAGGTGGTCGGCGGCGGCTTGCAGGGCGGCCTGCCCGAGCTCCCACACTTCGAAATCGGCATCGACCGGCGAGTCCTCGACAAATGCGTGGGACTGGATGCCGCCGAGAAACACCAGTGCGGTGCGCACGGCGGATTCCGACGAGCGACGGCCCCGCAGCACCGGCACTCCCGCACGGCCGAGATCGCGCAGATGACGTCGACCGGTATTCCAGGCGACGACCTCAGCAGCGTTGAGCAAGTTGGGCACCCGCTTGGTCCACGCCAAGAACTCGGGGCGACCGCCGCTGTCCCGCAGGATCACCAGATCGGCGTCGAGCGTGCGTGGGTCGTCCCAGGGCAACCAGTGCGCGTGCAGGCCGCGCTTGCGCAGCGCAGCCACCAGGCCGGCGTCGTCGCCGTCTGCAGAACCGGCCAGCACGATCCGGGGATGGCGAATGTCGGGGCGGGCCAACTTCATGCGGACTCCATGCATGCGGATGATAGTGGGCATGCACGCAATCGAAGTCGCCGAAATCGGTGGTCCAGAAGTCCTGCACTACGTCGAGCGGCCGCAGCCGTCCCCGGGACCGGGCGAGGTTCTGATCAAGGCCGAAGCGATCGGCGTCAACTACATCGACACCTATTTCCGCTCGGGCACCTATCCGCGCGAGTTGCCGTTCGTGCTGGGGAACGAAGTCGCTGGGACGGTCTCCGCAATCGGTGACGGTGTCACCAATCTGAGCGTTGACGACCGGGTGGTGACCGCCATTTCGGCCTCCGGGTCTTATGCGGAATTCAGCACTGCGCCAGCGCAATTCACCGCCAGCGTGCCATCGCAGATCGGCCTCGATGTGGCGGCCTCGGCCCTGCTGAAGGGCTTGACGGCGCACTACCTGATCACGTCGGTGTATGCGGTGCAGTCCGGCGACACGGTCCTGGTGCACGCCGGCGCCGGTGGGGTCGGCCTGATTCTGACCCAGTGGTTGGCGCATCGCGGCGCCCGGGTGATCACGACGGTGTCGACGCCGGAGAAGGCGGAGCGCTCGCGGCAGGCCGGTGCCAACGAGGTGCTGGACTATCCGGGCGATGAGCCGGCTGAGTTCGGCCGGCGGATTCGCGACCTGACCGATGGGTCCGGGGTGGCGGTGGTGTACGACGGTGTCGGGGCGAGCACCTTCGATGCCAGCCTGGCCAGCCTCGCGGTGCGCGGCACCCTGGCGCTGTTCGGCGCGGCCAGCGGTCCGGTGCCGCCCGTCGACCCGCAACGGCTCAACGCGGCCGGTTCGGTCTTCCTGACCCGCCCGGGGCTGGTCCACTACACCCGTACCGGCAAGGAATTCGCTTGGCGCGCAAGCGAATTGTTCGACGCTATCGCCGACGGTTCGCTGAGCGTAGAGGTGGGTCACCGCTATCGGCTGGCTGATGCCGCGCAGGCGCACCGCGACCTGCAGGGCCGTCAGACCACCGGATCGATCGTGCTCACGCCGTAGCCTCACTCCTGCTGGGCGTCGGGTTCGCAGCTGCCCGGCAGCATCGGGACCGTCGGGCCGCCGCCGAACCCATCACTGGCCAACGTGGCCAGCCCCGCTGCACGCCCGGCGGCTTCGTTGCGCACCGAACCCGCACGTCCGAGCGGAGCCGCGCCCTGGCTCGACGCCAGCGGCTGGCCATCGGGCGGGGCGTCCCAATCTGGATTCACTTCGACGTTCATGTCGACGAACTCGTCGCCATGATCGCGCAACATCGCGCGCCGGCGGCGCCGCGCCTCGCGCTGACCACGCACAGCCGCAGCGGCTACCGCGGCCGCGCTGTCCGGTTCGGGCGCTTTGCGCTGGGCACGAGACGCCGCACCAGCGCTCATTCCCGAGTCGAACCCGATGCCGGGTGGACCCACTGCGTATGGAGGCACAAATGGTGCGCCTGCGGAAGGCAACGCTGGCGGGGGGCCAGCCGTGGCGGTGGCTACCGGCGCCGGTGGGCTTCCCGGCGGGGCGGGAGCCGATGCCGGCGCCGCCGCGGGGGCCACGCTCGATACGACGACGGTCGGGGTGGTTCCGTGCGCCGGCGCGGCAACGGACGCCGGTGCAAGCACTGGGGAAATTACGGGCATTGTGGTCGGCGGAATTGCGGCCAGCCCCGCGAGACCGCCGGCAGAGCCGACGGAGGCGATCGCGAAGGCGGGGGCGATCGCCGGCGAGATCAGCGGATAGAAAATGGTGGGATAGTCGTCTGCACTGAGCAGCAACGTGAACGGATTCTGCAGCACCCCAAGCGGATTAGCCAGAAAATTGCCGATGATGTGCTGAACGAACCCTACCGGATCTGTGAGTAATTCGAAGATGTGGTCGCCGCCGAAGCCGTAATAAAGATCGGACAACACAGGGAAGTTGTTCACGAAGGATTCGAAGATTTGCTGGCTGTATCCCACCGGGTTCTGCAGGAACGCTGTCACGTTGAAGTTCTGCACCGCATTCAGCAATGACGACTGCAGATCGGACAGGTTCAGCGTGGACGCGTCGTGCAGCAGCTGCTCGATCGCCGCGATGGCGTTGTTCACAGTGTCGCCGTACCCGGACGTCGCCGCGTTGACCATCGCCGGCGCCGGCTGAGTTTGCGGCGACGACGCCACCGCTGCAGCGGAGACAGCCTGGTAACTCGCCATGGTGGTGGCCGCCTGGACCCACATTCGAAGATAGTCGGCTTCGTTGAGCGCGATCGGAATCGCGTTGATGCCAAAGAAGTTGGTAGCCAGCAACACCCCGTGAATCGCATGATTCGCGGCTAGCTCGGCGAGGGTCGGCATAGCGGCCAGCGCGGCGGTGTAAGCAGCAGCCGCGGTCTCCTGACGGGCGGCCGCTGCCGTGCTGTCGACGCTCGCCTGCATCAACCAGGCCAGATAGGGCACATGGGCAGCCACGTACGATTCAGCGCTCGGCCCCTCCCATGCGCCCCCCTGTACCGACGTCAGCACGGCGGTGAGCTCGTCAGCTGCCGACGCGTATACGGCGCTCAAAGAATTCCACGCCTCGGCGGCAACCAACAGTGAGCCCGGCCCAGGACCGCTACTCAGCAACGCCGAATGCACTTCGGGCGGAGATGCCATCCAAATGGGCGCGGTCATTGTCAGCACCACCCTGGTTCGACGACCCGCGCCGTTAGCATTGGCTAAGCTAACACACTGAAGCTCCCAGGTGAGAGGGGTTCCGCCGAACTCACCCGCCCTCGGCGGATACTCACCTCGGCTCCGTCAGCCGCCCCACTTGGCGCCTTCGGCCGAGTCGCGGGCCAGCATCGAGGTGGTGTTGCTCTCGTGCGTGCTCGCCATCGCCCGGTACGACAGCACCAACTGCTCCAACGCCTGGTTCCACTGCGCCTGCCACGCCTGATAACTCAGACCGGTGTCACCCTGCCACGCCGACTGCAACGCAGCCTGCTCAGCGGAGATGTCGGCACCCAGGCTCTGAATGGTGCCCGCATAGCCAGCCATGTCCGCCGAATGCGCCAACATCGCCGGGTAGTTGTACATGATCTGCGACATCACAAACTCCTATCGAAGTATCGGCTCAAAAGCCCGGGTAGCTGCTCGCCGCAGCACTGTCCGCAGCCACATAAGTGCCAGCGGCGTCACCCAGGTTGGCCTGAGCGATGTCCAGCAGCGAGTTCACCTTCGCCGCCGCCGCCACGAACCGGGCATGCGCGGCCTGAAACGCCGCCGCACCGTCACCGGCATGAAACGCCTGCGCCGACAACGCTTCCTGCTCGGCCTGACCGATCGTCGAGCGCATCAGCCCCGCCTTCGCGCCGAACGCCGACTGCGACGCCACCAACTGCGGAATGTGAGCATCCAACAAACTCATTCGTAAAATCCCTTCCTTATTTGATTAGCGTTGCCAGGCAGAGACATTCAGCTCTCGGCACCCTCCCCCGGCGACCCGCCCGCGGGCCAGGTGTTCGGCAGCATCGGCATCGTGGGCCCGTTCCCGAACCCGTCGTCGTTCAGCGTAGCCAATCCGGACGCCCGGTCACCGCTCTTCGGCACGGTCCCGGAAAATCCCAACGGCCCCGACCCGTGGTCCGACGACACCGTCACCGCATTCCAATCGGGATCGACATCGACGTTCATGTCGGCGAATTCGTCGTAGTGATCGCTGTGCGTCGTTCGCCGGCGCCGCCGGGTAAGACGCTTCGCGGCGGTAGCGGGCGCCGCGGCGGCCATCTCCGGCGCTCTCGACGAGCCACGTGACGTCGGTTCCTGCGTCTTGGCCCGGGCACTCAGCCACGACCCGATGGTCGGTCCGCCAACGATGTACGGCGGGGTGAAGCCCGGTCCGGCGCCCGGCGGCGCCGGAGCGGTGGGTGCCGGAGCTCCGGCCGGGGCGCCCGCGGCCGTCGCCGTTGTGGGTGATGGCGGCGGTGCACCGGGCGCCACCGATGAGGCGAGCACCGCGGGGGCGGGCGCCGCTAGTGGCGACAGCGGCGGCATCACTACGGAATCGATTGGGGCCAAAGGGATCACGGGCTGCGTCAACGCACTGAGGCCGGCCAGCCCCGCGCCGCTGGCCGCGAGGGGACTCAACGCGGGCGCGAAGGCGACGAACAACGCCGGGTTCTGCGACAAGAAGCTCGCCACTTCCAGAATATGGGTGGGAAAGTCGAAGAGTTGCCAGCTGATAAACCACTGGATGGCTTGCACCGGGTCGGTCGCGAGCAGATGCCCGAAATACTGAAAGTCCTCGGTGAGTTCGAGTGCGCGAGCGACCCAGAAGGACACCTGGCCTGGGTTGGTATAGGCGTCGTAGGTCGCGCCGTTGAGCGTGCCCTCCGCGGGATCCCAGGTATAGCCGAAATTTTGGAGCCACTGCGCGATGGCGTCGTCGAACGGTGTGTCGATCGTCGGGTCGTGTGCCAGCTGGCTGTTACCGATCCCCAACTGCTGCAGATACTGCTGCAACCACTGCGGGATTCCCAGCGGGTTGTCCCCGCCGCCGGCGCTGTCGGCCGGCTGGGCGGCGTCGTTGGATTTCACAATCGGGGGCGCGCTGTCGGTTGCCGGTGTCGCCGCCACAGCGGTATCGGTGACGGTCTGGTACATGCTCATCGTGGCAGCGGCCTGGACCCACATCCGCACGTAATCGGCCTCGTTGACGGCGATCGGAATCGTGTTGATGCCAAAGAAATTGGTGGCCTGCAGCACTCCGTGCACGATGTGATTGGTGGCGAGCTCCGGCAACGTCGGCATGGCCGCCAGCGCCGCGGTGTACGCTGCGGCCGCGGTTTCGTGCTGGCTGGCCGCCGCGGCGCTGTCCGCGCTCGCCTTCGTCAGCCACGCCAGGTACGGAACGTACGCGGATACGAATGACTCCGCGCTCGGGCCCTGCCAGGCGCCGGCCGAGACCTCGGTCAGGACGGAGCTGAGTTCGTCAGCGACCGAGGTGTATTCGGCGCTCAGTGAACCCCACGCCCCGGCGGCCTCGAGGAGCGAGCCAGGCCCAGGGCCGCTGTTCAACAACGTCGAGTGCACCTCCGGCGGCGCAGCCATATAGATGGGCGCCGTCATCGTCAGCCCCAGACGCCCTGATAGGCCGCCGCCACCGCGGCATCGCGCGCGGCATACCCGGCACCCGACTCGGCGACCCCGACACCCGAACGGCCGAGCTCCGCGCCGCCCTGGGCCACGGCGGCCGCGTGCTGACCCCCGCGGAGGCTGAATCCGGTCGCGGTCTGCAACGACACCGGATCCGCGGCGGGCGGTAGCACGGCAGTGATCATCGGAGCTGCCCCGGCCTGGGCGGATGCCAGGCGCGCCGTCAGGGCTTCGATGCGAGCGCTCGCAGCCAGCAGGCCCTCTGGAACGACGCGCAATGTCATGACAGCCCTCCGGTTACCGTGATGAACATGATTTTCATTAGCATTTTTAGCACATAGGGCCGGGATTGGGAACTCAACGAGGCGACGGCGATTCCGATCGGGGACTATCGACGCGACGCCAGCAATCGATAGCCGGGTTCGGCGAAGCGCAAGGCGGCTTCCCTGATCTCGTCGGTCACCGGCAGCAGCTCCCGGCTTTCCCTTGAAAACTGCTGTGCTTCAGCGTCTTTCGAGTAGAACTGAGACTGCTCGGTCATGTGTCCGATCGCCGTGGGGTCGATGTCGATACCGAAGTGCGGACCAACCCGCTGCCATACCGCCGCGGGTAGTTCAGCGTGGTCAACGCAGATGCGCCGGGCCGGACCGACGCTGGCCGAAAACAACATCGCGCCCAGGGCGCGGGCGGCGAACTCGGCTCGGCTCATGGCCGGCACCGCGGCCGGGTCGATGCCGAAGCGCATCGCCGTCTGCGCCGTCGGCACGTCCTGTCCGAGCCAGCCCGGCGGGCCGGCCAGCAGCGAAGCGATCACCTGGGTTGGTTCACGTTGAACCCAGACCCAGGGGGTGCCCGGGAAAGCGGCGGTGAGGATCTCCTGACGGCGGATGTTCCAGCTGGTGCACTTGACCACCAGCTGGCGTTCGTCACCGTGGCGGAGGCGGCCCAGAGCTCGCACCAGAAGCCGCACCACCCGGACCAGCGTGGCTCCGTCCACCCGCGCCGGGTCCAGCCCCAGGAGCGCGTTCAGCGGCGAAGGTTCGGCGACAACCACTACCCCTGGCAACGTCGACAGCAGTCGGGACATGAGCGTTGATCCGCATCGCGAGAGATGAAAGATCAGTCCTGCCGGGTTGAGTGAAGGCTCTCGGTCGAGTGCCACCAGCGCGTCGAGTCCGGTCCGGACAAGTGGCTGGGCGTCGGGGCCCGTCGACCACCGGGCCACCGTCTGGTCGAAGAACGGCGCGATGAAGCGTTCGGCCGTGAGGTCGGCCCAGTCGACGGTCGGGGTGGACGCCGACAGGTTGAACCTGATCGGCGTCCACCGGGCGAGGTCGGTGACGTCCATCAATCGTGAGTCAGCCGAACGAGAAACCCCTGCAGGATTAGGCTTCGGGCGAGCTCGACCCGTTCCGGCTCGGAGAGCCCGGGAAGGTCGCAAACCCTCAGCGGCTCAGAGCTTTGCGCCAGGAAGTGCAGGGCCTCCCGGTAGTCGGTGCCGGCGTTCACCACCGACTGCGCGAAGTGCAGAGCCACCCCGGCCGAGTCTTCGGTCACCCGCGAATACAGCGGTTGACACTTGACCACCCGGGTGCGGTCGTCGACGTCGACCGCGTCCGAAATCCCCGCCACCAGCGGCTGGCATTGACCCCGCTTGACCAGATCCGACTCCAGCGAATCGAGACCTCCAGCAAGGGCATCCGGTTCGTCGAACAGCTCAGCGATCTGGTGCGCGAACGTGCCCAGGCGGCCCCGCACATCGGGATCAGACAGGAAACGCGGCGGCAGTTGCGCATGGAGGCGGTCATCGGTGTTGTTGAGCGCGTTCAGCATTCGGGTGGCAAGCAGGAGCAGCGTGGGTGCATGCAGGCCGATCGTCAAATGCACCGACAACTCCGACGTCGATTCGGCGGCATGCACCCGGGCGCGCGGGACGTACAGCACGTCGCCGGCCTCAAGACGCACGTCGACCGGCGCGGCAAGGTCTGCCGCCGCGACGGTCCCGTAGCTCCCCATCTCATGCGGCGCCACGTCGATCCCGTCGTAGAGGTGCCAGATCTTGGATCCCTGGAGCTGCACGATCAGTGCGTCGTGGTCGTCGAAATGGGCGGCGAACCCCTGTGATTGCGGTGGGGTGAAGTACGCATTGACCTGGGCCGCGAAATTCAGCTCGACGTCGATGGAGTGCGCCAGCGAGGCGATTGGCCTCACATATCGGTGGACGCTCTCCAACACGATCGTGTAGCCGTCGGCGAAGTCCTGACCGATGGCCGCGACATCGAAACCGCCGTCAGCGAGCCGGTAGACGTGCTGATGTTTGCGCTCGGCCTTTCGGACCAGACTGACCAGCGAGAGGTGGGGCCGAAACACCGCGAGTAAAGCGTCGACGGAGTCCGCACCTTCGCGCAGGCAATCGAAATAGTTCAGGCTGTTGCGGCTCACGTGGTAGTGCGACCTGCCCCAGATTTCGTCGAGAAACGCATCCACGGTCAGCGGTCGAAGCAGCCACGCCAGCGAAACATGCTGCGCCATCAGCTGATTCCTGCCTGCGGCACGCGAATCGCGGCAGCGGCGTGGAGTGACACACTGGCGTACTGCAACATCACACCAGCGACAACTCCGCGTGGACGGCCGGTGAGCGCTGCCGCATCAGTCGTGAGCTCCGCCCGCTTCCGTCTGGCCGCCCTGGTATGTGTTCCAGGTGCCGGGCACCATGGGCAGCACCGCGCCGCTGCCGAAATCGTCGTGGTCAAGCGTAGCCAAACCCGCTGCCGCCGCGACGCGTTTGTGCACGGTGCCGGAAAAACCCAGCGGGCCCGCGCCGCTGTCGGACGTCGCCGCGGGTCCGGCAAAATCCGGATCGACGGCGATGTCCATGTCCATGAACTCGTGAGCGTACCCGCGCATGCCCGCGCGTCGGCGTCGCCGCGAACGGAGCTGCCCCGTTCGGCCGCGGTGGTGGCGGCAGCCGCCGCGAAAGGCTCGGCGGCTTTCTTCCCCTCGCCGGCTCGGGCGCTGCTGGCCATCCCTGAGCCCGCCCCGATTCCCGGAGGACCCACCGCGTAGGGCGGAACAAAGCCGGGCCCGGCCGCGGGCGTAGGGGGCGCCGGCGGCACCGACGCCGCGACCGTGCTGGCAGGGGCCGCCGGTGATGAGGCGGACATCGTCGTCGGCGCGGCCGGAGCACCGACGGCGACCGGGCTGTTGCTCGCGACCGGCATCGAAGACTGCGGTGCCGGCGACGCGACCTCGGCCGGCAGTTGCGGAGCATCGGCTTGGATCCCGGCCAGCCCGGCCACACCCGCGACGCCGCCGGCCAACACAACCGGTGCGATCAGTGGAAGCGCGTACAACTCGGGGAACGCAGTGAGAAACTCCCCGACGTGGCCCACCTCATCGGTCACCAATCCCCCGATGTCCGCGGACAACTGCGTCAGACCCTGAACCGGGTTCTGGGAGATCAACGTGATGTCTCGCTGCAGGGTGTCGGTAACCTCGGTGATTCGGTTGATGTACCAACTCAACTGGTAGGGATCACCGGAGTCGTCGTCGATGATGTCCGACGTCGAGCTGTCACCGCCGCTGTCGCCCGATTGAGCACCGGGGGAATTGACGATCTGCGGTGCCGGATCGGTCTGGGGCGCCGCTGCCAGCGCCGTGGTCGACACCGCCTGATAGGTCGTCATGGTGGTGGCGGCCTGAATCCACATGCGCGCGTAGTCGGCCTCGTTCAGTGCGATCGGAATCGTGTTGATGCCAAAGAAATTCGTCGCTATCAGCACCCCGTGCACCACGTGATTAGCGGCCAACTCGGGCAACGTCGGCATGGCGGCCAACGCCGATGTGTAGGCGGACGCCGCGATTTCGTGCTGGGCGGCTTCGGCCGCGCTCTTGGCACTGGCCCGCATCAGCCACGCCAGGTAGGGAACGTGGGCGGCCACGTAGCGCTCGGCGCTCGGGCCCTGCCAGGCGGCCGCCTGCACTCCGCTCAGCACGTCGCTGAGCTCCTCGGCGACCGAGGCGTACTCGACGCTCAGCGAATTCCACGCACTCGCCGCGGCTAACAGTGAGCCCGGACCCGGACCGCTGCTCAGCAATGCCGAGTGCACCTCGGGCGGCGCGGCCATCCAGATCGGTGCCGTCATGGACCTCACATCCACTGCCGAGCCGGCACACATGAGTGAGTTCACGATGAAAGTCGAATACGACGCCGTGTCGTAGCTCAAGACTCGGTACGGGTAGGGGGTATCTGCCGACCGCCGCTTCAGACGGGCTCCGCCCGCCCCAGCTGTTCGGGAGCATCGGCAGGCTGGGGCCGCCCCCGAACACCTCGTCGGACAGCGTCGCCAACCCGGCCGGCCGCTCGTTGCCGGTGCGAAGCGTTCCGGTGAATCCGAGCGATCCCGCTCCCCGATCTGACGCCGCGGCGGACGCACTCCAGTCCGGCTGCACGCCGACGTTCATGTCCATGAATTCGTGGGCGTGCGAGTGCAAGCGGCCACGCTGTCGCCGGCGAGTTCGGGTCCGGTCCTCGGCACCGGCCGCCGCCGGCGCGGCCGCCGCCGGCGCCTTCGAGGCTCCGCGCGAGGTCGGCTCGTGCGTCTTGGCTTGCGCGCTGAGCGCCGACGCCAGTGAGGAGCCGCCCACCGCGTACGGCGGCGCAAAGCCTGGGCCTCCGCCGGGCGGCGGGCCGCCGCTTGAGGTGACCGTGCTCGGCGCAGGAGCGCTCGACACCGCCGGCGCGTGGCCGCCGGGGGTTCCCATGCTGCCGGTCGTCGAGACCGGCGGCGTCACGCTCACCGGCGCGGGGGCAACCGGTGGGACCGGTACGGCGGCGACCGGCGGAACGGCGGCGGCGGGGGCACCGGCCAGCCCGGCGAGTCCGGCCAGCCCGCCGATACCCGCCGCGAACGCCGCGGGTATCGCGAGCGGCAGCAGGAAGGGCGCCGCCTGCACGAACGGCCAGAACAGGACCACGGTGTGAAACACCGTCCAACCGAGCGCCGAAGCCAGTGCAGGCGACAGGCCGGGTATTGCCGACTGGAGTGCGTTGGCGACGCCGCTGGCGAACGGGAACGCCGGGAACGGCCAACCATCCGGGTAGATCAATTCGCCAAGGGGCTGGGCGAAACCCTGGGTGTAGATGTGCAGCAGCGCGGCCAGCTGGTCTTGCCACGACGTGTCCGCGGCTGCAGCGGCCTGTGTTGCGGCAGAGGAGGTTTCGCCAGCGGGCAGTACGATCTGGGGCGCGGGCGCGGTAGGTGGCACCGATGCCAGAGCGGTTCCGGCGACGACCTGGTAGGTGCTCATCGTGGTGGCCGCCTGAACCCACATGCGCACGTAGTCGGCCTCGTTGAGCGCGATTGGAATGGTGTTGATCCCGAAGAAATTGGTCGCGGTCAGCACCCCGTGCACCACGTGGTTGGTGGCCAGCTCGGGCAGGGTCGGCATGGCTGCCAGCGCGCCGGTGTAGGCCGCGGCCGCGGTCTCATGTTGGGTGGCTGCTGCGGCGCTGTCGGCGCTGGCCTGGGTCAGCCAGATCAGGTATGGCGCGTGGGCGGCCACGTAGCGCTCGGCGCTGGGCCCCTGCCAGGCGCCGGTCTGCACGCCGGCCAGAACCGTCGTCAGCTCGTCGGCGACCTCGGTGTATTCGGCGCTGAGGGCCGACCACGCGCCTGCCGCGGTCAGCAGCGAACCGGGGCCCGGGCCGCTGCTGAGCAACGACGAATGCACTTCAGGGGGAAGCGCCATCCAGATCGGCGCGGTCATAACCTCATCACGAGGGGCATTGAAAACTACGCCGCGTCGTAGTCGCAAGACCCCGTCGGGGTATGGGGTATTCGCAGGTCCAGGACCTGCTGGTCCGGATTAGACCCGCAGCAGCGTCGGCAGCGCCAGCGCCGAATCGAGTGCCAGGGCGCAGAACACCACGGCGAGATAATTGTTGGATTGCAGGAACAACCGCAGCGGCTTGACCGGCTCACCACGCCGCACGCCGGCGTAGAGCTGGTGCGCCATCGCCAGGAACCAGACGCCGGCCACGACCGCAACCGCGGTGTAGAGCCACCCGGCCGCCAGCGCGAGGGCCAGTGTCGCGGCCACCGTCAACCAGGTGTAGATCAGGATCTGCTTGGTGACCTGGCGTTCGGTCGCGACCGCCGGCAGCATGGGGACCCCGGCCGCCTGGTAGTCCTCCTTGTAGCGCATCGCCAATGCCCAGGTGTGTGGCGGCGTCCAGAAGAAGATGATCGCGAACATCACCAGAGCCGGCCAACCGATCGTGCCGGTGACTGACGACCAGGCGATCATCACGGGCATGCAGCCTGCCGCGCCGCCCCACACCACGTTCTGCGACGTGCGGCGCTTGAGCAGCAAGGTGTAGATGAACACGTAGAACGCGATCGTGCCCACCGCCAGCAGTCCCGACAGCAGGTTGGTCGTCCACCACAGCCAGGCGAACGACGCGACGCTCAACGCCAGCCCGAAGATCAGGGCATTGCGGGTCGGCACCGTCGCGCGGGCCAGCGGGCGGCGCGCGGTCCGCTTCATGATCTTGTCGATGTCGGCGTCGGCCACGCAGTTCAGCGTGTTAGCCCCACCCGCCGCCAGCATTCCGCCGACCAGCGTGTTGCAGATCAGCAGCGGATTCACGCTGCCGCGGTGAGCCAACAACATCGCCGGAATCGCGGTGACCAGCAATAGTTCGATGACTCGCGGCTTGGTGAGCGCCAAATAAGCCAGCACCACGGTGCTGACTCGACTCGGCGCAACGCGCTCGCGAATGCTCACGCAATGACTCCTCGGATCACAGCAGCGCGCAGCTTCTACTACGCACGATGGTAGACCGCACAACTTGGCCAGCATGCACCGCAGGGCCCATTGACAGCGAATCGGCAAGCTCCGGCGCGCAACGTAGGAGCTGACGGCGCCTGAATAGTCGGCAAGTGAAACATCCATCTACGCGTCGACAACATTCCGGCATTAGGGTGGACTGGGACGTTTCGCCTACGAAAATCTGCCGACTGCCGACCCCAAGGACTTCAGTACGTGACCACACTCGACGACATCTCGACGCTGACCCAACCGCACCATCCGGATGACTGGACCGAACTCGATACGGCAGCGGTCGACACCGTGCGGGTGCTGGCCGCCGACGCGGTCCAAAAAGTCGGGAATGGCCATCCGGGGACGGCGATGAGCCTTGCCCCCTTGGCATACACCTTGTTCCAGCGGACGATGGTGCACGATCCGAGTGACCCGCACTGGCTGGGCCGCGACCGGTTCATCCTGTCCTGCGGGCACAGCAGTCTGACCTTGTACCTGCAGCTCTATCTGGGTGGTTTCGGGCTCGAGCTGTCCGACATCGAGTCGTTGCGCACCTGGGGATCGAAAACTCCGGGGCACCCCGAGTTCCGCCACACGCTCGGTGTGGAGATCACCACCGGACCGCTCGGCCAGGGTTTGGCGTCCGCAGTCGGCTTTGCGATGGCGGCACGCTACGAGCGCGGCCTGTTCGACCCGGACGCCGCGCCCGGCACCAGCCCGTTCGACCACCACATCTACGTGATCGCCTCGGACGGCGACATCGAAGAGGGCGTGACGTCGGAGGCGTCGTCGCTGGCCGCGGTACAGCAGTTGGGCAACCTCATCGTGTTCTACGACCACAACGAGATCTCCATCGAGGACGACACCAACATCGCGTTGTGCGAGGACACCGCCGCCCGCTACGAGGCGTACGGCTGGCACGTCCAGCACGTGGAGGGTGGTGAGAACGTCGTCGCCCTCGAAGACGCGATCGCGAAAGCGAAGGCCGTCACCGACAAGCCGTCCTTCATCTCGGTGCGGACGATCATCGGTTATCCGGCGCCGAAATTGATGAACACCGGAAAAGCACACGGCGCGGCCCTCGGTGACGAAGAGGTCGCGGCGGTCAAGGAGATCCTCGGCTTCGACCCCAAGAACAAGTTCGAGGTCCGCGACGAGGTGATTGCGCACACTCGCGAGCTGGTGCAGCGCGGCAAGGAAGCCCACGACAAGTGGAACGTCGACTTCGACGAGTGGGCCGAGCGGGAGCCCGACCGCAAGAAGCTGTTGGACCGGTTGACCGCCGAGGAACTCCCCGACGGTTGGGACGCCGACGTGCCGCACTGGGAACCCGGGGCCGACGCGATGGCCACCCGCAAGGCGTCCAACGAGGTGCTCAACGCCGTGGGCCCGAAGCTGCCCGAATTGTGGGGCGGTTCGGCCGATCTGGCCGGTAGCACCAACACCACCATCAAGGGTGCCGACTCCTTCGGTCCGCCCTCGATTTCGACGAAGGACTACACCGCGCACTGGTATGGCCGCACCCTGCACTTCGGGGTGCGCGAGCATGCGATGGGCTCGATACTGTCCGGAATCGTGCTACACGGCCCCACCCGCGCCTACGGTGCCACGTTCCTGCAGTTCTCGGACTACATGCGACCGGCGGTGCGTCTGGCCGCGCTGATGGACATCGACACCATCTACGTCTGGACGCACGACTCGATCGGGCTCGGCGAAGACGGTCCGACGCATCAGCCAATCGAGCACCTCGCCGCACTGCGGGCCATCCCCAAGCTCTCGGTGGTCCGCCCGGCGGACGCCAACGAGACCGCGTATGCCTGGCGCAGCGTGCTGGCCCGCGGCAACGGCAGCGGTCCGGTCGGGCTGATCCTGACCCGCCAGGGTGTGCCAATTCTCGAGAACACCAGCTTCGAGGGTGTGTCCAAGGGCGGATACATCCTCGGCGACGCGGGCGGCGACGAGCCCGACGTGGTGCTGATCGCCACCGGCTCGGAGGTTCAACTGGCCGTCGCGGCGCAGAAACTGTTGGCGGACAAGGACATCGTCGCTCGCGTGGTGTCCATGCCGTGCGTCGAGTGGTTCGAGTCGCAATCCGATGAATACCGCAACAGCGTCCTGCCGCCGTCGGTGTCGGCGCGGGTCGCGGTCGAGGCCGGCATCGCGCAGAGCTGGCACAAGTTGGTCGGAGACACCGGCGAGATCGTTTCGATCGAGCACTACGGGGAATCCGCCGACGACAAGACGTTGTTCCGCGAGTTCGGGTTCACCCCGGAAGCCGTCGTCGACGCCGCCGAACGAACAATCGACAACTAACCGAAGGAAAAGCCGATGACTCAGAATCCCAATCTCGCCGCTCTGAGCGCCGCGGGTGTCTCGGTCTGGCTGGACGACCTGTCCCGCCAGCGTCTGCAGTCGGGCAACCTGCAGGAACTGATCGACACCAAGAGCATCGTCGGGGTCACCACGAACCCGTCGATCTTCCAGAAGGCGCTCGCCGAAGGCGACGCCTATGACAGCCAGATCGCCGAGCTGGCCGAACGCGGCGCCGATGTCGACGCCACCATCCGCACGGTCACCACCGATGACGTCCGCAACGCGTGCGATGTGCTGACGCCGCAATGGGAGAACTCCGACGGTGTCGACGGACGAGTCTCGATCGAGGTCGACCCGCGGCTGGCGCACGACGCCGACAAGACGGCCAAGCAGGCCATCGAACTGTGGAAAATCGTCGACCGGCCGAACCTGTTCATCAAAATCCCGGCGACCGAGGACGGCATCCCCGCGATCACTGCCACCCTCGCCGAGGGCATTTCGGTCAACGTCACCCTGATCTTCTCGGTCGAGCGGCACCGCGCGGTGATGGACGCCTACCTGGCCGGACTCGAACAGGCCAAGGCGGCCGGCCATGACCTGTCCAAGATCCACTCGGTGGCATCATTTTTCGTCTCCCGCGTCGACACCGAGATCGACAAGCGTCTGGAGAAGATCGACACCCCGGAAGCGCTGGAGTTGCGCGGCAAAGCCGGCGTGGCCAACGCCCGGTTGGCCTATGCCGCCTACCAGGAATACTTCGTCGGCGGCGAGCGATTCGCCGCTCTCGAGGCCGACGGCGCACGGGTTCAGCGCCCGCTGTGGGCATCGACGGGCGTGAAGAACCCGGACTACTCCGACACGCTGTATGTCACCGAGCTGGTCGCCCCGAACACGGTGAACACGATGCCGGAGAAGACGATTGACGCGGTCGCCGACCACGGTGTGGTGTCGGGCGACACGGTCACCGGGACGGCGTCGGCCGCTCAGGAAGTCTTCGACAAGCTCGATGCGGTCGGCATCGACCTGACCGACGTCTTCCTGGTTCTGGAAAACGAGGGAGTGCAGAAATTCGAGGAGTCGTGGAGCGAGCTGCTGGAGGAGACTCAGAAGCAGCTGGACTCGTCTGACAAATGAGTCGCGCTGACGGGCAGTGGCGAAACCCGTTGCGGGACAAGCGCGATAAACGCTTGCCGCAGATTGCGCCGCCCTGTGCGGTGGTGATCTTCGGGGTGACTGGCGACTTGGCCCGCAAAAAAGTGGTGCCGGCCATCTATGACCTGGCCAACCGGGGTCTGTTGGCGCCCACGTTCTCCCTCGTCGGATTCGGCCGCCGCGACTGGGACGACGAGGCGTTCAGCGACGAGGTCTGTCAGCTCGTCAAGGATCACTCCCGCACACCTTTCCGACAGGTGATTTGGGACCGCCTGGCCGAGGGATTCCGCTTCGTTCAGGGCGCCTTCGACGACGACGAGGCCTTCGCCCGACTGGCGGAAACCTTGGAGAAGCTGGATGCCGAACGCGGCACCGGCGGTAATCACGGTTTCTATCTGGCCATTCCACCGAAGAGCTTTCCCGCCGTGCTCGAACAGCTCCAGAAAGCCGACCTCGCCACCGCGCAGGACGGCAGCTGGCGTCGGGTCGTCATCGAGAAGCCGTTCGGCCACGACCTGAACAGCGCCCGCGAACTCAACAAGGTGGTCAACAGCGTCTTCCCTGAGGAGTCGGTGTTCCGCATCGACCACTACCTCGGCAAGGAGACGGTGCAGAATATTCTGGCCATGCGATTCGCGAACCAGTTGTTCGACCCGATCTGGAATGCGCACTACGTCGACCACGTGCAGATCACCATGGCCGAGGACATCGGCCTCGGCGGACGTGGTGGCTACTACGACGGCATCGGCGCGGCGCGCGACGTTATTCAGAACCACCTGATGCAGCTGCTGGCACTGACCGCGATGGAGGAACCGGTCAGCTTCCATCCGTCGGAGTTGCAGAACGAGAAGATCAAGGTGCTCTCCGCTGTGCAGTTGGCGGAGCCGTTGGACCACACCACTTCTCGCGGCCAGTACACCGCCGGGTGGCAAGGCGGCCAGCACGTGGTCAGCCTGCTCGATGAGGACGGGTTCTCCAAGGACTCCACCACCGAGACGTTTGCCGCCATCACACTCGAGGTCAACACCCGCCGCTGGGCCGGTGTGCCGTTCTACCTACGCACCGGAAAAAGGTTGGGGCGCAGGGTGACTGAGATCGCCCTAGTCTTCAAGCGGCCTCCTCATCTGCCGTTCGATGAGACCATGACCGATGAACTCAGCGCCAATGCAATCGTGATCCGGGTGCAACCGGACGAAGGCGTCACGCTGCGATTCGGCTCCAAGGTTCCGGGCAGCGCCATGGAGGTGCGCGACGTCAACATGGACTTCTCCTACGGGGCCGCGTTCACCGAGGAATCGCCCGAAGCGTACGAGCGGCTGATCCTCGACGTGCTGCTCGGTGAGCCGTCGTTGTTCCCGGTCAACGAGGAAGTCGAATTAGCTTGGGAAATACTCGATCCCGCCCTGGACCGGTGGGCCGAGCACGGTGAACCCGATCCGTACGAGTCAGGTACCTGGGGTCCGGCGTCGGCGTTCGAGATGCTGCGCCGGTCCGGGCGTGAGTGGCGGCGACCGTGATACGCGCCGGCGACGATGCGGGCGGTCCCGAGGAGGAGCGGCGCAAGTGATACTCGACCTTCCCGAAACCAGCACCAACGAGGTCAGCAAGAAACTGGACTCCCTGCGCGAAGAGTCCGGAGCGGTCAACCTCGGCCGCGTGTTGACGCTGGTAATCGCGACAAGCAACGAGACCCTGCTCGAAGAGTCGATAGACGCCGCCAACTCCGCCAGTCGCGAGCACCCCAGCAGGGTGATCGCGGTGACCAATGACGACGCCGATGCCGCCGAGGCACGACTGGATGCGCAACTCCGGGTCGGCGGTGACAGCGGGGCCAGCGAAATTGTGGTGTTGCGGCTGTCCGGTCCACTCGCTGGGCATCACGGCAGCGTCGTCGTCCCGTTCCTGTTGCCCGACATTCCCGTCGTTGCGTGGTGGCCGTGTGATGCTCCCGATGTGCCGGCTCAGGACCCCTTGGGCCAGTTGGCTATTCGGCGGATCACCGACGCCACCAACGGAGCTGATCCGTTGTCGGCGATCAAGAGCCGGCTGGCCGGCTATACCCCGGGCGACACCGACCTGGCCTGGAGTCGTATCACCTACTGGCGTGCCCTACTCGCCTCGGCGATCGACCAGCCACCGCACGAACCCATCACCTCGGCGCTGGTGTCCGGACTCAAAGACGAGCCGGCACTGGACATCCTGGCCGGCTGGCTGGCCAGCCGCATCGACGGCCCGGTCCGCCGCGTCGTGGGCGAACTCAAGGTCGAAATCGAGCGCCGCAGCGAGACGGTGGTACTGCGCAGGCCGCAAAAGGGCGTCACCGCGACGCTGAGCCGCACCGGTAAGCCGGACGCGCTCGTGCCGCTGCAGCGACGGGACGTTCCCGAGTGCCTCGCAGAGGATCTACGGCGACTGGACGCCGACACCATTTACTGCGCGGCGCTGGAGGGTATTGATCGGGTGGAGTACGCGTGATGTGCGTCGTCGACCATGCAGGACACAGCGATGAGGAGGGGTGGAACGCATGAGCCCAGAAGTGGAGAAATTCGACGACAACGACGGCCTGGTTGCTGCGGCGGGTGAACGCTTGATCAGCGTGGTCGCGGCGGCGATCGATGCTCGCGGAAAGGCACTGGTCGTACTGACCGGCGGCGGCAGCGGCAACGCCCTGATGCGCTACCTCGCCACCCAGAGCGACCGGATCGACTGGGCCAAGGTCCACCTGTTCTGGGGTGACGAACGCTATGTCACCCACGACGACGACGAACGCAACGACAAGCAGGCCCGCGAGGCGCTCCTGGATCATGTCGACATCCCGGCCCGCAACGTGCACACGATGCCCGCCGCCGACGGTGAATTCGGCAACGACCTGGCGGCTGCCGCGCTGGCCTACGAGCAGGTCCTGGCCGCGAACGCCGAACCCGGCGAGCCCGCACCGACTTTCGATATTCATCTGCTGGGCGTCGGCCCCGAGGGACACATCAACTCGCTGTTCCCGGACACTGCCGCGGTCCGCGAGACGACCCGACTCGTGGTCGATGTCGAGGATTCTCCGAAACCACCGCCGCTGCGAATCACGCTGACGCTGCCCGCGATTCAGCGGTCCCGCGAGGTTTGGTTGCTGGTGTCCGGGGACGGCAAGGCCGAAGCGGTGGCCGGCGCCGTCGGTGGCGCCGACCCGGCGTCGATTCCGGCGGCCGGTGCGATCGGTCGCGAGCACACCATCTGGTTCCTCGACGCCGGGGCCGCCAGCCAGCTGCCCGGCTAGCCCGTCCGCCGTTCGGCCTGCCCGTCCGCATACCCGCGCTCGTATTCCTGACGGCGCTCGACGCTAGTAGGTGATATCGCGCGGCTGATCACCGCGGCGCGGTGTTCACAATCTTGCGGGTGCATACCCGATCAGATGGATATCCGGTCCCGGCGGTTCCCTCGACCGCCATAATGACGGCATGGCAGATAAAAGCGCCGGTGATCGGCCCGCGCGGCAACGGATCAAGACGCTCACCCAGGCGGCGATGAACGCCGACGTCACCGTCAATCAGCTGGAAGACGTGCTGGGTGGCCTGGGCGACACCCTCGCTGACCTGAACACCTCGCTGACGAACCTCAACAGCGCCGTTGACCGGCTGGACGGCGGCCTCGACCACTTCGAGGCCACTCTCGGCCGGATCGATGACCTGATGAAACGGCTGGTGACGCTTGTCGCGCCGGTCGAGGCGATCGTCGAGCGCATCGACTACATGGTCGGGGTCGGCGAGACGGTGATGTCACCGCTGTCGATCACTGAGCACGCCGTCCGCAACGCATTCAACGCGTTACGTCATCGCGGTAGCCAGTAGACCGTGCCGCGTCCGGCTCCCGGGCGGCGTGACTAGCCGCTGTTGCGCAGCGCGCTGGCCAGGCCATTCATCGTCAGCAGGATTCCGCGCTGCACCAATTCGTCGTCGTCCCCGGAGCGGTAGCGGCGCAGCAATTCGACCTGCAGGTGATTCAGCGGCTCCAGATACGGGAAGCGGTTGAACACCGACCGGGCCAGCGACGGGTTGTCGGCCAGCAAGTTGTCCTGCCCGGTAATCAGCTGATGCGCCTTGATGCTTCGCTGGTGCTCGCCGGCAATCTTGTCGAACACCCGACGCCGCAACGATTCGTCTTCGACGAGTTCTGAGTAGCGCGCCGCCAGACCGAGATCGGATTTCGCGAGAACTTGCGCCATGTTCGACAACACGGTCTGGAAAAACGGCCACCGCTCGTAGAGCTCACGCAGCGTTTCGAGCCGACCCTCGCCACCGGCGATCCACTCCTCGATCGCCGTGCCGGTGCCATACCAGCCCGGCAGCATCACCCGAGACTGACTCCACGCCATCACCCACGGAATCGCGCGCAGGTCGGAAATCGACGAGGTCTGCTTGCGCGACGTCGGCCTGCTGCCGACGTTCAGCGCACCGATCTCGCTGACCGGCGTGGACTGCAGGAAATACTCCACGAAACCGTCTGTCTCGTGGACCAATTCGGAATAGGCGCGTTGCGCCAGGTCGGCCAGCTCGTCGAGGATCTCGTAGGCCGGGCCCGCAGCGTCACCGAGTCCCTCGACGTCGAGCAGGGTCGACTCCAGAGTCGCCGCCAGCAGCGTTTCCAGATTACGTTGCGCCATCAGCGGTTCGGCGTACTTGGCGGCGATCACCTCGCCCTGCTCGGTCAGTCGCAACGAGCCGTTCACCGCGCCCGGCGGCTGCGCGAGGATGGCCTGATAGCTCGGCCCGCCACCGCGACCCACCGTGCCGCCGCGACCGTGGAAGAGCCGTAACCGGATACCGGTTTTGCGCGCCGACTCGACGAGCTCGAGTTCGGCCCGGTACAGCGCCCAGTTGGCGGTCAGGTAACCGCCGTCTTTATTGGAGTCGGAGTAGCCGAGCATCACTTCTTGGCTGTCGTTTCGAGCCCGGATGATGCTCTGGTAGACCGGAAGGTCAAGCACCGCTTCGAGAATCGATGCGCCGCGACGCAGATCGTCGATCGTCTCGAACAGCGGGACGATCCCGACGGGGGCGTAGGGCTCTTCGGCGGATGCGTCGAGCAGTCCGCACTCCTTCAGCAGCAGCCCGGCTTCCAGGAAATCGGAGACGGAGCGACACATCGAAATGATGTAGTTGGGCACCGCTTCCGAGCCGTAAATCTTCACGGCCCGAGCGGCGGCGGAGACGATGGCGAGTTCCTTGCGAGCCAGTTCGGACAGCCGGTCGCGGTCACCGATCAGCGGTCGCCGGGTGCTCAGCTCCGCGGCGAGGATGTTGACCCGTTCGTCTTCGCTCAGCGAGGCGTAATCGGGATGCACACCGGCCCAAGCCAGTAGCTCGGCGACCACTTCCTCGTGCACGTCGGAGTTTTGCCGGATGTCGAGACCGGAAAGGTGAAAACCGAAGACGTGCAAGGCTTCTCGTAGTCTGGCCAGTCGATCGTCAGCCAACAGCTTGCTGCCGTGGGCACGCAACGACGCGTCGACGACGTCGAGATCAGCCAGCATCTCCCCCGGTGTCGAGTACGGCGGCAGGCCGAGATCGAGCAGGTTGTCCGCGTCTCGGTCGAGGATCCGCGCGGCGGTGGCGGTGAGCCGGGCGTGGATGACGCGTAGCGCACGGCGGTAGGGCTCGTCGCCGCGCGCCGGCTCGTCGCAAGCCGCTGCGAGCGCGGTCAATTCGTCGGTGACCGCCACCAGACGCGCCGACATCGACAGTTCCTGCTCGCACGCGCTCAGCTCGGCGAAGTAGTGGTTCAGCGCCGTGTAGGCGGCGCTGCCGGTGGCCAGTCGCACCACGTCCGCGGTGACGTTGGGATTGCCGTCACGGTCGCCGCCGATCCAGGAGCCGGGCCGCACGATCGGTTCGGGAAGCAGGTCAGCGTCGGGCCATCGGCTACGCAGCGCGTCACGGACTCCGGCGTTGACCTTCGGCACCACATCGAAAAACGCTGCGGAGTAATACCGCAACCCCACCGCGATCTCGTCGGAAATCTGCAGCCGGGACAGTCGCACCAATGCCGTCTGCCACAGCATCAGCACCTGGCGGCGGAGTTCGGTCTCGACGTCACCACCGTCGTCGGTTTCGGTGTGGCCGTGAGCGTGCAGCCGCATCAGCTGGGTGATGCGGTGCTGGGTGTCGAACACCGTCCGTCGCCGGGTTTCGGTCGGGTGGGCGGTGATGACCGGTGAGACCAGTGCGCCGGTCAGGGCCTTGGCGACGGTCGCGGTGTCCAGATGGGCCGCGTCGAGTTTGAGATAAGTCGCGGCCAGGCTGCTGTCCTGCGGCGGCTCGCCGTCGGCGACATGGATGGCGCGGCGACGTTCCCGGTGGATGTCCTCGGCGACGTTGGCCAGCAACGCGAAGTGGCTGAACGCCCGGATGACGGGGATGGCCCGACGGATGTCGATGCCGTCGAACAGCTGCGCGACCTCGCTTCGCTCGATCTCCGAGCGCCGCACTTGGAACGACGCGATCCGGGCCCGCTCGACCAGATCGAAGACCTCGTCGCCGTTCTGCTCGCGAACGGTGTCGCCGAGAATGGTGCCGAGTAGGCGAATGTCTTCACGCATCGGCTCGGTCGCTTCACGACCTATCCGGGTGCGTTGTACCGCGCCGAAGGGCTCGAGCGAATCGGGTGCTTCAGCCATGCCTACCAGTATCGGGGTGCTCGGCCGACTTCGCCTTCTGTGCGGTTAGACGTTGTACTTGATGCGTAGCGCCATGCCGACGATCGCGACGAGCCAGATGCCGACGACGAACAGCGTCAGTCGGTCGAGGTTCTTCTCCACCACCGTCGACCCGGACAAGCTGGATTGCACACCACCACCGAACAGCGTGGACAGACCGCCACCTTTGGCGCGGTGCAACAGCACCAACAAGACCACCAGGATGCTGGTGACCACCAGGGTGATCTGCAGGGCCAATTCCATGGAGGACACCTTACCGGGCCGCGATAGCCCGGCTTAGACCGACGCTAATGGGAGATGGTGTCGAAGAACGTCTTGTCCGCGGCATAGTCGATGTAAATGGGGTGCTGCAGGAACGGCGCGACGCCGCTGTCGATGGAATTGCTCACCGACGTCCCGATGCCCGACACCACGGTCGGAGCCCCGTTGGTGCCGTACTCATTCGCGGCGCCCACGACGTAGGAGTACAGGACCGTATTGCCCTCGGAGACCGTGATGGTGTCACCCGCCAAGCTGCCCGACCCCGCGATGGATGACGGGATGGTTCCCCAGACACCGCCCGAGTCCAGGTCGTCGTACACCTGACCAGTACCGACGACGTGGTTCGCGCTGTTGGTCACGGTTTCGGTCAGGGCGCTCGTGCTGATCGGGTCTCCGCCGATCGAGGCGTAGGACGACAACGGGTTGGTCGCGCTAACAATCAGTTCCTTGTCGGGGATGTTGACCAGTACGCCGCCGTAGCTGTCGAACGGGCTGGTGGTCGGGCCCGCGGTGTTCTCCCCGATACCCAGGATGCCGCTCACCTGGTTATCGCTGAGGAAACTCTGGAAGTTCTCGAAGATGTTTGACGGGTTCGTGGACCAGGAGAAGAGCTCCACGTCGACTGGGCCGTTGGTTGCCAGGACGGTGTCGCCGCTGCCGTTGAGGTAGTCAACCGGCACGTCGTTGTAGACCCCGTAGATGTACTCGACCCCGCCGCTGTAACCGCTCTCCCCGAAGCTGGTCGGGAAGCCGAGCTGGAACAACGCCTCAAGCTGGGTGAGCCAGTTGTCTCCAAGGTCGGTGTACGGAATGACCAGGCCGCTGGAACCGGTGTCGACGAGCAGCGGCACGTCCGGCCCACCGGCGATGGAGGCGGTGACGGCCGGCTCGGTTCCTTCCAGGACGGTCAACGGGATGGTTCCGCCGGTCGACGCCGCGGGCTCTGCGGCCGTCGCGGCAGCGGCCAGCGCGGAATCGGTCGACGGCAGCGCCAGGTCGATCGAGTTCAAGCTGCTCAGAAGGCTGTCGCTCCAGCTGGTGAAGTCGAGGGCGGCGGCCGGGTCGAACGCGGCCAGCGACTCCGTCAGCGACGACACGATGGGCTGAATGATCGGGTCGATCAGCGCATCGAAGTCCGCTCTCGCAGGCGCAGCGGAGCCGGTGGCCATCGCCGCCGCAGCGACAAACGCGCTGACGGCACCGCCCACGACCCCAGCGCAGCGCCGCACGGACGCAGTGCGTGAATGCTCTTTACCGCTTCGACCAGCCATTGGTTGTCCCCCCGGCTACGTGAACTTTGTGAGCGCAAACTTAGTGACCCTGTGCTTCTTTTAGGGTTCTCTAAGCTAAGCGTGGCCGGCCCATGATCGCAACCCGTACGGCCGCAATTTGCCGTTATTCGCCTCGGACGGCTGTTTCACTGGGTCAGGGCAGCGGGCCGCCGGCAGCGATGGCAGACAACGTCGCGAATTGCTCGCCGTCTAGCGAGGCGCCGCCCACCAGGGCACCGTCCACGTCTTCCTGGGCGATGATGTCGCCGATGTTCTTGGCGTTCACCGAGCCGCCGTAGAGCACCCGGACGGTGTCGGCGATCTGCGGCGAGGCCAGCAAGCCCAGCTCGTCGCGGACGGCCGCACACACTTCCTGCGCGTCGGCCGCGCTCGCGACCCGGCCGGTGCCGATTGCCCACACCGGCTCGTAGGCAATGACGGTCTTGCCGATCTGTTCGGCTGACAACCCGGCCAGCGACCCACGCAACTGGCTCCGGCAGTGGCTGACGTGCTCGCCGGCCTCGCGGACCTCCAGGTGCTCGCCGATGCAGACGATCGGGGTCAGCTCGTGCTTGAGCGCGGCGGCGGCTTTGGCGGCCACCAGCGCATCGTCCTCGTCGTGATAGGTGCGCCGCTCAGAGTGACCGACCACGGCGTAGTGGCAACCCAGCTTGGCCAGGAACGCCCCGCTGATCTCACCGGTGTAGGCGCCGGAGTCGTGCTTCGACACGTCCTGGGCGCCGTAGGTGAGGCGCAGTTTGTCGCCGTCGACCAGGGTTTGCACACTGCGCAGGTCGGTGAATGGCGGGATGACCGCAACGTCGACCTTGTCGAAGTACTTGTCGGGCAACGAGAACGCGATCTTCTGCACCAATGCGATGGCCTCGAAGTGGTTGAGGTTCATCTTCCAGTTGCCGGCAATCAGCGGCTTGCGACTCATACCCACCGCCGACGATGCAGAGCGAAGCGATGAGGAGGAGGCGGCACAATCATGGAGGTCCTTTGCTCAGGTGGTCAACACGTCGAGGCCGGGGAGCGTCTTGCCCTCAAGGTATTCCAGCGATGCCCCGCCGCCGGTGGAAATGTGCGAGAAGCCGTCCTCGGGCAGACCCAGCGCACGGACCGCGGCAGCGGAGTCGCCGCCACCGACGACGCTGAACGCGCCCTTGGCGGTCGCCGCGGCGATCACCTCGGCGAGGCCTTTGGTGCCGGCGGCGAATGCCGGGAACTCGAAGACGCCCATCGGGCCGTTCCAGAAGATGGTCTCCGCGTTTGCCAGCAGCTTGGTGAACCGGTTCACCGACCCCGGGCCGATGTCCAACCCCATCTTGCCGTCCGGAATAGCCTCGGCGGCAACGGTTTCCGGCGGCGAATCGGCGGCGAACTTGTCGGCCACCACGATGTCGACGGGCAATCGGATGACGTCAGCGTAGGTGTCGAGCAACTCCTTACAGGTATCGATCATCTCGGTCTGCAGCAACGACGTCCCGACCGACAGGCCCATCGCCGCCAGGAACGTGTAGCACATGCCGCCACCGATCACGATGCTGTCGGCCTTGGTGGCCAGCTGCTCGATGACGCCGAGCTTGTCGGAGACCTTGGAGCCGCCGAGGATCACCGCGTACGGCCGCTTCGTCGAACCGGTCAGCCGCTGGAGCACGGCGACCTCTTCGGCGACCAGCGTGCCGGCGTAATGCGGCAGCAGCGTGGCGACGTCGTAGACGGACGCCTGCTTGCGGTGCACCACCCCGAACCCGTCGGAAACGAAAGCGCCGTTGCTGCCGACCAATTCGGCGAGTTCCCTGGCCAGCGCCTGCCGTTCGGTGTCGTCCTTGCTGGTTTCCCGCGGGTCGAACCGGATGTTCTGCAGCAGCAGAACGTCGCCGTCGGCGAGACGGCCGGCGCGCGACTTGGCGTCCGGCCCCACCACGTCGTCGGACAACTGGACGTTCTTGTCCAGTTCCTCCCCCAGCTTCGCGGCGACCGGCGCCAGCGACAAAGCCGGGTCCGGCGTGCCGTCGGGACGGCCAAGATGCGCGGTGACCACCACCTTGGCGCCGGCGTCGGCCAGCGCCCTGATCGTCGGGACCGACGCGGTGATACGGCCGGGGTCGGTGATCGCACCGTCGTTCAGCGGCACGTTCAGGTCGGAGCGAACGAGTACGCCGCGACCCGAAACCCCCTGTGCGAGAAGGTCGTCCAGGTTCGGGATACCCATGGTTACAGCGACTTGCCGACCAACGCGACCAGGTCGACGAGGCGGTTGGAGTAACCCCACTCATTGTCGTACCACGAGACCACCTTGGCCTGGTTGTCGATCACCTTGGTCAGACCGGAGTCGAAGATCGAACTGTGCGGGTCGGTGACGATGTCGCTGGAGACGATCGGCGCGTCGTAGTACTTGAGGATGCCCTTCATCGGGCCCTCGGCGGCGGCCTTCATCGCCGCGTTGATCTCGTCGGCGCTGGCCGACTTCTTCAGCTCCGCGGTCAGATCGGTGACCGAACCGGTGGGGATCGGGACTCGCAGCGCGTAGCCGTCGAGCTTGCCCTTCAGTTCCGGCAGCACGAGGCCGATGGCCTTGGCCGCACCGGTCGAGGTCGGCACGATGTTCAGCGCCGCCGCCCGCGCCCGGCGCAGGTCCTTGTGCGGGCCGTCCTGCAGGTTCTGGTCCTGCGTGTAGGCGTGGATCGTGGTCATCAGACCCTTGACGATGCCGAACTCGTCGTTGAGCACCTTGGCGATCGGGCCGAGGCAGTTCGTGGTGCACGAGGCGTTGGAGATGATGTTCTGGCTGCCGTCGTACTTGTCGTCGTTGACGCCCAGCACGATGGTGATGTCCTCATCGGTGGCGGGCGCGGAGATGATGACCTTCTTGGCGCCGGCGTCCAAGTGCCCCTTGGCCTTTGCGGCGTTGGTGAAGATCCCGGTGGACTCGACCACGACGTCCACGCCCAGGTCACCCCATGGCAGTGCAGCCGGGCCTTCCTTGACTTCGAGCGCCTTGATCTTGTGGTCGCCGACGACGATGGTGTCCTCACCCTCGAGGCTGACGTCGTAGGGCAGCCGGCCCAGGATCGAGTCGAATTTCAGCAGGTGCGCCAGGCTGGCATTGTCGGTCAGGTCGTTGGCCGCCACCACCTCGATGTCGGTGTCGGCCCCCGCGGCCTGCTGCGCCAGGAGCGCCCGGTAGAAGTTGCGGCCGATGCGACCGAAGCCGTTGATGCCTACCCGGACCGTCACGTGTGTCTCCTTCGATGCGGACTCAATGCTCGCCGCCAGCCTAGTAGCTGCGACAATGCGGAGCTAATTCGGTGGTTTAGGTCACGCTTATCAGCGCGTGACGGGGTGGATCGGGATTTCGTCACCCGGCTCTGGCCAGGGCTGGCGGGCCAGCATGTCGTCGACCAAGACGTAGCCCTCCTCGATCAGCCCGGTCTTGGCGTCGACGATGCGATAACGCTGCTTTTTGGTCTGGATCGGCTGACCTTCCAAGATGATCACCCGCAGGTCACCCTCCTGCAGCTGGCAGCGCCGCTGCACCGCCTCGACCAGTTGCTCGTTGTGCAGGTGGCCCTCGCCGAAATTCCAGCCGATCAGCGGCCCCGCGACGGTTTCGCCTTCGCGCAGCGCGTAGTCGGCTTCATTGGCATCTTTGCCAAGCGCGCGGGGTACCAGGCCGTTGAGCGCGCGACCGTGGACGTGCATCGACCTGAAGGCTCGGGCTTTGTCGCTGATGATCTCCGCGGTGTTCGGGTCGTAGAGTCGGGCTATCTGTCTGGCTGTCAGCGCCGAAGTCTTGACGACGTTCTCCTCGATCTTGTCTTCCACGCCTTCGCGGAAGCACCAGACGCTCGACGCCCAGTTGCCGGCGTAATAGCGCAGCGCGGGCAGGAACGAAATCTGTTGCGGGAACATGTTTCCCACCACAGGGATGACCAGAAGCGCGACCATCAGCATCGCCAGCAACAGCGGTGAGCTCAGGTCATAGATCACGATGTGGCCGTAATGCCCGAAGAGGTAGAACAGCGAGAAGATGAAGAAGATGTTCCACTCCAGGGGAACACCCATCGGCAGGTTCGAAATGATGTTGAGGTGGAAGATCACCATGAAGGCGATCAACCACCACCGCCACGAATGGTCGCCGCCGCCGAACACCAGGACCGCGGGCACGATGAGTTCGGCCGTGGTACCACCGCCGTGCGCCATCAGCTTCGGAATCCAGGTGGGCCGGATGTCGTTGACCGGGTCGCGATAGAGGCGGCGCTTCAACCAGTTGAAGGGCTTGCCGCGCAGCAGTGCGTTGTTGCTCGTCATCGCCGCAACCACGTAGGGGAAGTGGTGATTGAGCTTGGAAATTGCGGCGCCCCACCACAATCCGAGCATCACGATCTTGAACGCGGCGATCTGGTCGGTGAACGGAAAGAAGAAAATCAACAGCTTCAGCCAGTAATGCTCACCGCGGGCGGCCAAGAAGATCGTCTTGTCGCGCAGGCCCAGTAGCGCCAAGGCGACAATCGTCGGCAGCAGCAGCAGTGGGTCGATCAAGCCCACGTCGCCGCTGCCGGTGACGGACCCGCCGTGCCCGGGAGCGAGCAACGCCCAGACGCCGGAAGCCAGCACGATCACATACAGGGCGACGTCAAAGATGGTGCGGGTGTCCCCCGAGTGAACGGAACCTCGTTCGGCCAGGGCGGCAGCCGAATTGTCCTGGGCCGCAACCAGTAGAGGAACCCACCGATCGGCGGCAAGAATCGCGCGGTCAGCGGTCCCGACCCGCAGCCCAGGCCCAGGACCTCAAACAGCATCGTGAAGATAATGAAT
>CAWIKT010000077.1:0-134063 GCA_963836555.1 uncultured Actinomycetota bacterium
GCGGCGTCGGTGATCACCAGCCAGCGCCAGTCCTGCGCGTTGCTCGACGTGGGGGCCTGCATGGCGAGTTGCAGGCACTCCATGATCACGTCCCGACCGACCGGCCGGGTCAGGTCGAGACGTCGGCGAACCGAGCGCGTGGTGGTCAAAAGCTCGTCGACCGACGCGATGTCCACTCGTCTCCTCAGATGTCGATTGCGCAGGACTGGTCGACACCGAGGACACTCAACGAGCGCCCAAGGCCGAGAAACACCGCCACGCACAGCGTCAGATCGAGAATCTCCGGATCGGAGAAACAGTCACGCAGTCGCTCGAAGAACGCGTCGTCGATCGATCCGTGGTCGGTCGCGAAGCGTTCGGCGTACTCGATTGCCAGGCGTTGTCGCGGCGTGTAGCCGGAAAAGGTGGCGTAGGCCGCCACGTTTGCGTAGAGCTCCGGCGCGACGGCGGCCTCGACGACCGAGGGTGCCCGAAATTCCGAACACGCGACGCAGTCGTTGATTTGCGCGATGCGCATTCTGGCCAGTTCGCGTTCCTCTGGCGGTAGGACGCTCTGCTGGTAGGCGCCGCGAATCATCCGCTCGACCATGCCGCCGAGTTGCGGTCGCAGCGTCCAGATCATCGCTGCCTCGCCACCGGGGCCGTCGGGCACGTGGAGTCTGGCCATGGTTGTGAGCCAACCAGATGCGTGTCGTCGGCGTCTAGGTTATCCGGTAGGCGGCACCCGCGATCCCCGACGCATCCGCTGACGAGGTATCAACCCTCGGCTGTTAAGTCGTTGACCCGGCTCAGGATTCGGCTGGCTTCGACGGTCATGTCGGTGACGATGTCGCCGGCTGGGCGGACGGAGTGTATGAGACTGATCGATTCGCCGATGAGAATCGCGGCGGACTCGAAATCCTCTGCGGCGACTGCCCTTTCGTAGGTGTTGATCGCCTCGGGCAGCGAGGCCAGCAGGTCGGCTTCGTTGCGGTGCCAACCATCGACAAACGGGTTGCTCAAGGCCCGCTCATTGTATTCGGGCGGCCAATCCAACTGCCGCACGTGGTCGTAAACCCGCGTGCGGTAGGTGCTGTCGCCGCTGGCCCCGATCGCCCGCTCGTGCGCGCGTGGTGACACCAGCGCCTCGTGCGACGCCCAAAACCTGGTGCCGACCACCACACCATCGGCGCCGAGGGTCAGCGCAGCCGCGAGCCCACGGCCGTCGGCGACACCCCCGGCGGCCAGGACCAGCGTCTCTGGTGCGCGTACAGCAGCCAGATCGACGATGTCGGGCACCAGCGTGAACGTAGAGCGCACCGTCATGCCGTGTCCGCCTGCCTCGCCGCCTTGAGCGACCACGATCTCCGCGCCGGCGTCGAGTGCCTGACGTGCGTGCTCGAGGGTCTGCGCCTGCGCGATGAGTGGGATCCCGGCCGCGTGAATGCGTTCGGCGAAGGGCTGGAGTTCGCCGAACGACAGCATGACCGCCGCCGGCTGCCGCCCGAGTGTCTCGTCGAGTAGTTCCGGCTTGCGGGCCAGACTCCAGGTGATGAAGCCACACCCGACCCAGGCGCCGCCGGCCGTTCCGAACTCGCGCTCTAGCCAGGCCGAATCGCCGTAGCCGCCGCCGATCAGGCCCAGTCCGCCGGCCGTCGTCACCGCCGCGGCAAGCTTGCCGCCCGAAGCCAGCGCCATCGGCGCCGAGACGATCGGGTGCTCGATCCCGAAGAACTCGGTGAGACGCGTTTTCATGCGAGTTCCTTGCTCACAAACTGCGCTCGGCCGTGGCCGAGAGACCAGCCGTCGTCGCCGTTCTCGGTGATCGGCACGACGAGGTCGCTGAGGTCTCGACCTTCGATCAGGTCGGCGTAGAGCAGTGGCATGGCTTCTCCTGATGGCGCGTGGCTTGCTGCGGACGCTAGCGGAGTCAACGCGCGTCGGGACCGTTCGCTTCCGCACCGTTGAGCACTCCTCGAGCGCTGCGGGAATATCGTCTGCCTGCGCATTCCCTTCGTGGCGCACCGGGTCGACGGCTCGCTATCGTCTTGCCGCACTGATACCCTGCCAACGCCCTCACCAATGACGAATGCGCCACCGGTGACAAGCCGCCGGTGGTCTCACGGAGAGATTGTTGTGCGCAGCGGAGACCTCAAGGCCCTCACCGGACTTCGCATCGTCGCCGCCTTGTGGGTGGTGTTGTTCCACTTTCGTCCGCTGCTGCGAGATGCCGTGCCGGGATTTCTCGACGCGCTGACCCCCGTGCTCAACTGCGGAGCCCAGGGTGTGGATCTGTTCTTCATCCTCAGCGGGTTCGTACTGACCTGGAACTACCTCGATCGAATGGGTGGCGCCTGGTCGACACGCGCCACCCTGCATTTCCTGTGGCTGCGGCTGGCCAGGGTGTGGCCGGTGTATCTGGTCACGCTGCACCTGGCCGCACTGTGGGTCATCTTCACGCTGCACGTCGGGCATATACCGTCCGAGGAGATCGACCGATTCACCGCGATCAGCTACGTGCGTCAGGTTCTGTTGGCGCAGTTATGGTTTCAGCCGTTCTTCGACAACTCGAGCTGGGACGGGCCGGCGTGGTCGATCAGCGCCGAGTGGTTGGCTTACCTGTTGTTCGGCCTGCTCGTGCTGGTAATTTTCCGGATGGCCCGGGCGACCCGGGCTCGCAACCTGGTGTGGCTGGCAGTCGCGGCGTCGTTGCCTCCGGTGATGTCGCTGCTGGTGACCGGCCAGTTCTACACGCCGTGGAGTTGGCTGCCGCGAATCGTCATGCAGTTCACCGCCGGAGCGCTGGTCGCCGCGGCGGTCAGCCGCCTGCAGCTCACCGATCGTGGCCGCCGCGCGGCCGGTTACTCGTCCATGCTGTTGATCGCCGGCGTGGTGTGCTTTTTGTACTGGGCCGACGCGCATCCGCTGCACGGCGTCTCCGACACCGGTGGGCTGGTCGACATCTTGTTCGTGCCGTTGGTGCTGACGCTGGCGATCGGCACGGGCAGCTTGCCGGCCGTGTTGTCGACGCGGCCGCTGGTCTACGGCGGCCAGATTTCGTTCTGCCTCTACATGGTTCACGAGTTGGTGCACACCAGCTGGATCTGGACGGCGCAGCAGTTCGAGCTCACGATGTTCGGCAACGACGGAAAGCTGCGTCTTGCCGCCGTGTTGGCGGTGACCTTCATCGCCGCGGCCGTGCTGTACCACATCGTCGAGGAACCGGCCCGGCTCTGGATGCGCAGGATGGTCGGCGATGGCCGGCCGGTCGTCGACACCATTTCCGCAACGCAGGGTCCGACCGGCAGGTTGCAGGCCATCGACGGAGCTCACGAAGGACGACCGAAATCCGTTTCGGCGCGCGCGGGTTGAGCGTGGCGTGGTGACGCGAGCGATGCTGCGCGCCAAGACTGATCAAGTACGATCCCTGTGGCGCGAGGCCTTCGGTGTCTCGCGTTCGTCGACACGGTGGGGGCTTTGCCAGCGCTGACTGGGCCCGTTGCGGCGTCCAACCCGGGCACCGCGCGTCGATGGTGCAATGCGTCGTAGAGCTCTTACGATGCCGCTGACACAAGCAGGTGACGCGGCCGAGGTGGTGACTAGTGCAGGTAACGGTGGGTCGGGTGGCCACAGTTGTCGTCGCGGCTGCGGTCGCCGCCGGCATGGTCACGCACAGTCCCGTCGCGTCGCGGTCTTTCCGGACCGTCGCCCGCGGAACGCCCATCGAGCACGTCGCGGTGGTCGGTGACTCGTACACCACGGGCACCGACGAAGGCGGCTGGGGAGCTAACACGTGGACCAACCGCACCTGGCTGACGCTCGCGCGCCAGGGCGTCCAGGTCGCACCCGAGGTCGCATCCGAGGGCAGGGCCGGTTATGTGGTCCGCGGTGACCACGGCAGCGTCTTCGAGGACCTGACGAATCGCGCAGTGCACCCGGACGATGCGCTCGTGGTGTTCTTCGGTTCGCGCAATGACCATGGTGTCGACCCGATGCAGATGACGGCGATGGCGCACGACACCTTGGATCTGGCCCACCGGATCGCTCCGTCGGCGAAGTTGCTCGTGATCGGCCCGCCCTGGACGGATTCCGACCCGCCAGGCGATGTCCTCTATATCCGCGACATTCTCGCCGGTCAAGCCCAAGAGCTCGGCGCGACGTTCATCGATCCGATCAGCGAAGGCTGGTTCGTCGGCAGGCCGGAATTGATCGGTCCCGATGGCGTGCACCCCAACGACGCCGGACACGCGTACCTGGCGGAGAAGATCGCTCCGCTCATCCACGCGCAGCTGTCCCGGCGCTGATCCGACTCGCAGCTCCCGTTTTGCGGGCGCTTGTCCCGGGTACCTCGGGATGCACGAGACGAGAGTGGGGATCAGGAATGAAGTCTGTTCGCACGACAATGACACTGTCTTGTGGCGCTGCATTGATGGCGATGGCCGTCGGTTGCGGCAGCCATGACAAGGGCGGCCCCAGCACCACGACGACCACGACGACGACTACGCCGTCGTCGAGTGTCGCGCCGGCGCCGGGGGGCCCGGGCGGCGCGACCGGAGGCGGCGGACCCGGCGGTGGAGGTGGCAGCGTCCCCGGCGGACCCACCGGCGGCGGCGGCCCCGGCGGCGGCAGCGGCGGTATTCCGGGTGGACCGAGCGGCGGCGGCGGGCCCGGTGGCGGCAGCGGCTGCGTGCCTGGCGTGGGCTGCGGTGGCGGCGGACCGGGTGGCGGCGGCGGCAGCATTCCGGGTGGCCCGAACATCCACATCCCCTGATCGCCCGCCGGGCATGACCCGGATACTCGTGGCGAAAGTCGACGCGCCAACTCCGTAGTCCCCACGCATGAACGGGATTAGGGTCGGGGCAACTCGACTGCTTAGGGGACCGCTCATGGCCAGGCTCAGGTTTGGGTATTTCATCGCACCGTTTCACCGCGCCGGAACCAACCCAACGCTGGCCATGCGACGTGACCTGGAATTCGTAGAGCACCTCGACGCGCTCGGCTTCGACGAAGCGTGGATCGGGGAGCACCACTCCGCGGGCAGCGAGATCATCGCCTCGCCCGAGATCTTCATCGCCGCCGCGGCGGAACGCACCAGGTGGATCAAGCTGTGCACCGGCGTCATCTCGCTCGCGTACCACAACCCGCTGTGGGTCGCCGACCGGTTGATGATGCTGGACCATCTCACCCATGGCCGGGTGATCGGCGGAGTGGGTCCCGGTTCGCTGCCCAGCGACTCGTCGATGATCGGGCTGACGCCCACCGACACGCGAGAATTGCTGGACACCAACCTCGACATCCTGGTGCGGCTGCTGCGCGGCGAGACGGTATCGGCGAAAACGCCTACGCACGAACTACACAACGCTCGTCTGCAACTCGCCCCCTACTCTGACGGCGGTGTCCCGCTCGCGGTGGCCGCGGTCGCCTCCCCGACTGGTGCGCGACTCGCCGGCAAACACGGCATCGGCCTGCTGTCGATCGGCGCGACGTTGACCATCGACGGCTTCAATGCCCTGCAGTATCACTGGGACATCGTCGAAGAGCGGGCTTCGGTGTTCGGCACAACGGTCGATCGTGGCAACTGGACCCTGGTCAGCCCGTTCCACATCGCGGAAACCGAGAAACAAGCCCGCGAGGACGTGAAATTCGGTCTCGCGCCGTGGTTTCGATACTTCCAGAAGGTTGCGGCGTTCCCGCAGATGACGATGCCCGGCGAGCAGGTCGACGAGATGATCGATGTCATCAACGACAACGGCGCCGGCGTGATCGGTACGCCCGAACAGGCCCGCGAACAGGTACAGCGGATGTGGGATCAATCGGGCGGGTTCGGCTGCATGCTGCAGATGGGCCACGAATGGGCGAATCCGGCGGCCACTCGACGATCGGCAGAGTTGTTTGCCGCCGAGGTGATGCCGCATTTCCAGGGCCAGGCACAGCCGACGCTAGATGCCGCCACCCGCGCCAGCGAGGTGCGTGAAGGACTGGCGCAGTCGCAGAACGACGCCGTCGCGCACATGACCAAGAAGTACCAGGACGAAATCGGTTCGAAGTAGCCGACTTCGGCTAGCGACCCAATCGTCTGTCACTGCACCGGATTGAGGCCGAGGTCGTCGCCACGGTAGACCTCAGCCCGCGGTCCCGGTGGCAGACGCGAAGGCGCGCAGCTCGCGCTCGATGTCGGATCCCGCTGGCTGGTAGGCGACTTCGGTGACCCCGACGGCGGCAAGTCCGCGCACCCAGTCGCCCACCTGCTCGGCGGTCCCGGTCAGCGCCGCGGCGCTGGCCATCGGGATGAGGTCGGCGACGTACGGCTCGTCGCGCGGATTGGCTTTCACCAGGTGCCCCTCGTGGATGGCGAGGTGCCGTTCGTTTTCGGGGTGCCGCTCGACCGCCTCCCGCCACCCGCGCCCGCCCGGCAGCCCGTCGACGGCCGCGGCGCCACCGCGCTCGTAGATGGCGTGATACATCACCACCGCTCCGGGACCGGCGGCATCGACCACCCGGGGCGAGGTCAGCTCTTCGCCCTCGTCGAGCACCGTCCCGAAAGACAGCAGTGCCCGCCAGTCGGCGGCATTGACCGCGTCGGGCTGCGGCACCGCGGCCGAGAACACGCCGTCGCCCAGTTCGGCAGCCACCGCCAGGCCCTTGGGACCGTCGGCTCCGATCAGGATCGGCACCTCGATCGGCCGTTCGGCCCCATACCCGAATGGATGCATCATCGCGATGCGGGCGCCATCCCACTCGACGGTCTCACCGGCCAACAGCGACTTCAAACAGCGGACATAGTCGGCTACTTGGCGCCACGGCAGCGGACGCTTGCCCAGCGAGAACCTCCCGGTGAAACCTGAACCGACGGCCACCGCAACGCGACCCGGTGCCTGATTCGCGAGTTCGGCAATCGCGGCCGCATTGACCATCGGGTGCCGCAGACTGGGAACGAGCACGCCGGGTCCCAGACCGATGCGCGACGTGCGCTCGGCACAGCGGGTCAGGATCATCCAGACGTCGGGATACAGGGCGGGGGAGTCGTAGAGCCACGCACGTCGATAACCGAGCGACTCTGCCAGCTCCACGTGCGCCGGGGTGTCCGATGAGGTGGCGAACGCACAAGAAATGTCCATAGCCGGACACTAACCGAGGCCGGTAACTCCGCCGCCCGCCTATTTGCTCATCGGTAGGGTTTCCGCAACACCGTCGACGACAAGGGGCCGCAGATGGCGGGGATGGCAGAGCTGGTACCGGTGCTGCCTGCGCATCGCTTCGATGAGGACGCGCTCATCGGCTACCTGCGGGGCCGTCTTCCCGGATTCGATGGCCGACTACAGGTTCGGCAGTTTCAAGGGGGCCAGAGCAATCCCACGTTCCATCTGCAGACCGCGGGCGGCGAGTACGTGCTGCGTAAAAAACCGCCCGGCAAGCTGTTGCGACGGGCGCACGAGGTCGAGCGTGAGTACCGTGTGATGGCCGCGCTCGCTGACAGCGGCGTTCCGGTGCCGAGGATGCAACTATTGTGCGACGACGAATCCGTAATCGGCACAACATTTTTCGTGATGAACCATGTTCCGGGCCGGGTCTACCCCGACCGGGTGATGCGTGAGGAGACCCCGCAGCACCGCGCCGCGGTGTACGAGGATCTGGCCCGGGTGCTGGCCGCGCTGCACCGGGTGGACTGGCGCGCGGCGGGACTCGAGGGCTTTGGCCGTCCGGAAGGTTACATGCAGCGTCAGGTGGCGCTGTGGACCCGCCAGTGGGAGGCCGCGCGGATGGAGGAGATGCCGGCGATGGACCTGCTGGCGACCTGGTTGCCGAAGCATTTGCCGGTCGATGATGAGCCCCCGTGCATCGCGCACGGTGACTATCGGCTAGGCAACGTTCTGCTCCATCCCACCGAGCCGCGGGTGGTGGCGGTGCTGGACTGGGAGCTGTCGACGATCGGTAATCCGCTGGCAGATCTGGGGTACTTCTGCGTGACGTATCACGTGCCCGGCGGGCCCGGTGGCAGGAGCGGCGTCCGCGACGAAGACCTCACCGGCACTGGACTTCCCGATCAGCGGACGTTCCTGAAGAGCTACTGCGCGCATGCCGACAGGGTGCTTCCGGGGTCGCTCGACGTGTTTGTGGTGTTCTCGATGTTCCGGCTGGCGTCGATCACCGCGGGCGTCTGGCGGCGCGGGGTCGACGGCAACGCCGCCGATTCGCGGGCCGGCACCGACGAATATCGCGAGCGCTATCGCAGTATGGCAGAGACCGCCTGGCAGCTGGCGCAACAGATCAGCGCCTGAGCGCGAGTCATAGCGCTGCGAAGTAGAAGCCCAGCAGCAGTGTGAACAGCCCAAGCACCCACCCGCCGGTCGTCGCCTTGAGCCACAGCGGGGCACGGCGAACTTCCATGAAATGCCGAATCACCAAGTGCGCCTTGATCGCCGCAATCAGCAACACCACGGTCGTGACGGTCGTGTTGATCTGGTGTGCGGCACCGCCGTCAAGGGAGACGAAAGACGACGCGGCGGTGACCGTCGTGAGAAATGCCCACACGATGGTCAGGGGACTGCGGATCAGCGACGTCACAGTCACAGGTCTACCTCATCAGGTACAGCAGCGCGAACAGGACGAGCCACAACACATCGACCATGTGCCAGTAGGTGGCGCCGGTCTCAACCAACGAAATCTTCGGCCCCGCCGATGTTTTGAGGTTGCGGATGACGAAGCACATGATGACCAGCCCGAGCGCGACGTGGCAGAGGTGCATGCCAGTCATCACGAAGTAGTACATGAAGAACAGGTTTTTACCGGGTGTCAGACCCGCGCTGATCTCGGGGATCCACTCGGCGAGTTTGAGCAGTGGGAAGGCCGTCCCGAAGGCGAGTGCAATTCCCCAGCCCCGCAGGGCGTTTGCCGAGTTGCCGGCGCGAGCCGCGGCCGTACCGAGCGCCACGAACAGCGAACTCGTCAGCAGCATCACGGTGTTGACAGCGCCGATGTCGACATTGAGCCGAGCCTGGCTCTGCAGGAACAAGTCCTGGTGCTGACCACGAAAGTACATGTAGCCCACGAAATAGACGGCGAAGATCAGCAGGTCCCCGATGACGAAGAACCACATGCTCGATTCGCCGGGAACCTGACCGCGCGCATCGGCGTCGGGCCGTGAGTCGCCGACGCCGGTGGTAAAGCCCTCGGCCACGTCGGTCACGCGCCGACCGCCGCTGCGGCAGCAGGGGCGTTGTCCAGCTCGGAGTCAGGCTGGTTCTTGATCGCCCGGTAGATGCACACATACACGATCAGTTGCCAGGAGACATAAAGGGTCATCGCGAACCAGAACGTCATCAAGCCGTCCCACGCGAAGGGCCCCGACTTCACAATCCATACCGGGGCGGCCATCAGCTCGGTCACGTATTGCCAAATAGTGTAGTAGCCCAGCCACTTTGGCAGAATATTGTTCTCGTCGAGAATGATGGCCAGACCGAAGGCCATCCACATGACACAGAAGCAGCCTAGTGATCCGATGAAGGCGAGGTAGCCGAAGTCGTAGAGCATCGTCAGTATTGCGGCGCTGTACCCCGGACGGAATGCGCCCAGTCCGAAGCAGAACATCGGGAAGAGCATGCCGACGATCGCACCGGTGGTCGCGCCGATCATCATCGAATATCGGAACGCCGGGCTGACCGACATCCGCTTGACCTGTATGAGATAGCACGCGTTCGACACCGGCGCCAGTCCGTAAGCCAGAGTCAGGATCACGCACGCGATCAGCAGGTTGTGAGAGTGCATGAAGTCGACGATGCGCGGTGTGGGGCTACTGGGCGACCGCGGCGGCATCATCCAGCTCAGCGGCACGAAGACCAGCCCGAACAGGTTGAAGAAGAACGGCACGCTCCAAAACGCGATCCACTGATCGATTTTGCGGTTCGCGCGCCACGACTTCGCTGTACGAGCGGGGGCACTCGGGGTGTTGTGGGCCTCGGCCACGCCGTGGCTCATGCGAGGGCCACCCGATCGTCGCCCTGATGTCTGACCGCGCGCAGCAGCACGACGAACATCACCACAATGTAGACCGCAAAGGTGCTCAGCCGCAGCGTGAATGACAAGGCGCCGTTCCACGCGAGGGGGCCGGTCTTGCAGAGAATCGAGAACGCGCTCGGGGCCAACAACGCGACCGTTGCGACGTTGAAGTGCGCGACCCAGCGCGGAAAGATCGGTTCGGGTTGATCGTCGAGATAGACGCTCAAGGCGAAGCACAAGTTCTGCACAATGATCGTGCCGACCGGCGCGATGAAGAAGAACCACGCCATGTCGTTGAGCAGACTGGTCAGCTGCGGATCGCGCTCGGGCCGGAAAGCGGCCATGCCCCAGCAATAGTCGGCGAGGATGAATGCCGTCGTCCCGACGCCGACACAGATGACGTACGCGTACGTCAGGACGGGGCTCGATGTCGCGGCCCGGGAGATCTGCACGGCGGTCACCGCGAACAGCGGCACCAGTGAGCACGCGATCAGGTTGCAGAGGATCGCGACCCCGAGGATTCCGGTGACGTTGCCCCGGAAGAACGCCGCGACCTGATCAGGTGTCAGTGTGGGGGATAGGGGCGGGGAGAACACCGGAAACGCGAAGTAGGCAAGCACGAACAACGCCACCGCGGGCGGCGCCGTCCATAACAGGATGCGTTGCCCCTTGGTATTCATCGATGCGTCCCTGCCTCACCGGATGGGAATAGCCCGTTGCCCTCCGCGTCCTGCGGAGAAAGCGTGCGTCTCAGATCTAGCACGTTCGCTGACAGATGACAACGAAGTCAGCGATACGTTGCTGCCGACCTCCCCGCGCACACGCCTCGATAGTCGACGTCAGATGCTTTGCTGACAAGCGGTGATGGTCGCGCCGCCCGGTGTCGCGCGGCCTTCGGTAAGACAAACTTTCGGTGATACCTGTCAGCGAGCGGAGCGCATGCGGCAGAATGCGACAAGTGTCAGGCTCTGCCACGAGTCGGGAAGCTCAGCGCCAACAAACGCGCGCACGTGTGCTCGATGCGGCAATCGTGGAATTCCAGCGTGCAGGCGCGCACGCTGCGGACATCAACACGATCGTCGAAGCCGCCGGAGTCGCCCGGAGCACGTTCTACTTTCACTTTCCCACCAAAGAACACGTCCTACTCGAGTTGATCCGCCGTGACGAGGACTACCTCGCCGACGAACTCAGCCGGTTCCTCGACACCCGCCGCAACCTGTCGGCGGTACTGACCGAAATCATCAGACTCGTCGTCGCACTCGAAACACGTTGGGGTGCAGCACTTTTTCGCGATGTGATCAGCCTGTATTTCTCCCCGGCAGCGCCCAAAGATGAGAACTGGACCAAACATCCGACGTTCTTGCTGCTGGCCGCCGAAATCGAGCGAGCACGCATCCGCGGCGAGCTCTACGACGACGTCGACCCATACGACAGCGCCGCGTTCTTCCTCATCGGAGTTCACGGGCAACTCATCGGCGCGGGCGTGCCAGGGGCCGGGCGTGACGAAGTGCTGAAGAAATTCGTCAAAAGCACCCTGCGCAGCCTGCAGTGCTGAGCACTCGCACGACACCCGACGCTCACGTCGTTGTGACGGTGCTCATACACTGACCCACCGTGGGCATTTTGTTCGGCTTCGCGCCGTGGATCGTCTATTGGCTTCTGGTTGGCAATGCGCCGCTGCTCGCTGCGGCGCTTATCGCGTTCGTGATCGCCGTTGCAGGGCTGGCCGCCGGTCATCTCACTCGCACTCGCCGGCGGTCGCTCGAAATCGGCTCCGCGGCAACGTTTCTGATACTTGCCGTCCTGACCTTGCTGGCCGGCCAGTCGCTGATGCAGCGGTGGGCGCTGGCAATCAGCTTCGCCGGCGCTCTGCTGACCGCGCTGCTCGGCCGTCAATTCGGCACGTCGTTCGTGCAGGAGTACGCCGCTGCGAACCAACCCCCTGCGGTGGTCAACAGCGATGTCTTCGGCCAAATCATCGCGCGGTTGACGTGGATCTGGGTCGCGGTGTTCGCGGCTATGACGGTGTCGTCGTTGATTCCGCCGATCATGGCCGCCGACGCAGCAATCGTCGACACCCACGCGCCCGTCGACTACCTCGGGTATTGGATAGTGCCGGCTGCACTGTTTGGTCTCGGCGCACTGGCCACCCGGATTCTTCCGGACTGGATGACGGCGGCAGCCGGCGACATCGAACGCAAGACCACCTTCGTCGCCTACCACGAGGCCACCATCGACGAGCTGTACTACCTGGCCCAGGAGCACGCGAACCGCGAGGTCGGCGCCGGCGAAGAGGCGTACGCCGTCAAGGTCGGAAGTAAGGGCACGGCTCTGGTCGGCGACGAGACTCGTCATTCGTGGCCGTCCACCTACAAGGTGCGCCAATCCCGGCGCTGACGACCACAGGCCGGGGTGATTGCCCGACGCCGGATCGCGGCACCCAACGCTTCTGGCACCATGGCGACGTGCTCAGCGGCTATGTCACCAGCCCGATTGCGAGGCTGCGCGCTGCCCGCGTGGCGTCGCCACGAGCCGTGTGGGACCCGCTGGTCGTTGCAGTCGTGGGCGCCGCCGTGAGCCTGGCGGGCGCGGCGCGCCCATCATTCTGGTACGACGAGGCCGCGACGATTTCGGCCGCATACAGCCGCTCCCTGAGCCAGCTGTGGCAGATGCTGCACGACGTCGACGCCGTTGAGGGCTTGTACTACCTGCTTATGCACGGCTGGTTCAAAGTCGTTGCACCCACTGAATTTTGGTCGCGTGTGCCGAGCGGTCTTGCCGTCGGCGGCGCCGCGGCCGGAATTGTGGTGTTGAGCAAGCAGTTCTCGACTCGCACTGTCGCGGTGAGCTCCGGAGTCGTGTGCGCGATCCTGCCTCGGGCCACCTGGGCGGGCGTCGAAGCTCGACCGTATGCCCTTTCGATGATGGCGGGCGTATGGGTAACGGTGCTACTCGTCCGTGCCACGCGCCGCGACAGCGGCTGGGCATGGCTGTCCTATGGGCTCGTCCTGGCGTTGTCGGTTGTGCTCGACGTGTATCTACTCCTGTTAGCTGCGGCGCACCTCGTATTCATTTGCGTCTTTCTGCGCCGCCGAGCTGTCGTCACTCGGTTCGCGTGGGCGTCGGTGTTGACGGGCTGCGCTGTAGCGCCCCTCATGATCGCGGCGGCCGGCCAAACGCATCAGATCAGCTGGGTCGCACCGATTGGCCATCGCACGATCGAAGACGTGACAATCCAACAGTATTTCGAAAGAAGCCCGCCGTTCATGATTGTGTCGGCGCTGATAGTTCTGGCTGCTATTGCCCTGTGGCTCTTCACATCCGCGCGTCCGAACGATGGAGATCGCCAACTGCTGACGCTGGCGGCCGGATGGCTGGTGATACCGACCACGGTGATCGTGACCTGGTCGGCATTGGTTCACCCCGTGTACACACCGCGCTATCTGTCCTTCACCGCGCCGGCGTTGGCCGTAGTCCTGGGCGTGTGCATTGGCGCACTCGCCGTCACCCGCTGGGCCGCGGCAGCGATGATCAGCGTGCTGGCCGTCGCCGCGGCACCGAATTACGCTCTAGTGCAACGCAGTTCGTATGCGAAATACGGTATGGACTACAGCCAGGTCGCCGATCTGATCACCGCGAAGGCGGCGTCCGGGGATTGCTTGCTGGTCAACGACACGGTGACCTTCATGCCTGCACCGATGCGCCCGCTGATGGCGGCGCGGCCGGAGGCCTATCGAAAACTGATCGACCTGACCCTTTGGCAGCGGGCAACGGACAGCAACGCGGTCTTCGACACCAACTTGATCCCGGAAGTCGTGGCAAAACCATTAAGCCGTTGCGGCGTGGTGTGGATCATCACCCAGGCCGACCACGACAGGCCCGATCATGAGCAAGCCGCCATTCTTCCGCCCGGCCAACGCTATGGGGCGACACCGGCCTTCTCGGTTCCGCGCGACCTGGGTTTCCGACTGGTCGAGCGGTGGCAGTTCAACCTGGTCCAGGTGATCAAAGCGGTGCGGTAACCGCCTCCTACCAGACGCGGATGTAGTCGACGAGCATCCGGGACGGGAAGGTGCCCATAGCGGGATCGCCGGCGCCGACCCCACCGACCGCAAGCGTGAACATGGGTGCCATCCAGTAGCCGGGGTTGTTGAACGGCCACCGCATGTCTTCAGGAGGAGCACCGAAGACGTGGATGGGCTTCGGGGGCACGCTGAAATACGGCTTGGCGCCGTCGACGTAGTCCCGCCAGAACTTGAACCCCTCTTCGTCCCACCGCATTCGCCAGGTATGCCACCCGCCGTCCACCATCCCGGGGATCGATTTTCCTTCCCAGGTCTTGCCGTTGGAGGCCGCGTGAACCGTGGTGCCCGGGGCCCATTGACCGTTGCCGTACCACTCGAAAAGGTCGACCTCACCGTCCGGCTGGGGATCTTCGTTGACAGTCCAGAACGACGGCCACAGGCCAGGGAACAAACAGTCGAGTTTGATCCGCGCCTCCCAGGTGGTGTTGATCATCCCTCGCCAGTTGCCGCGCAGCTTTCCGGTGAAGTATTGATCGTTTTCCCGGGTGGCTTGCAGGACAAGATTGGAGTTGCCGTCTAGGAAGACGTTCTCGCTCCGGTAGATCCCGTCGACGGGCGGGAACACGTCGTCCTGCCAGGTCTGAGGCGTCCACTTGCCCAGATCAGGACCTTGACCGGCCGGGCCGTCGAACTCGTCCTGGAAGAGGTACGGTCCGGCAGGCCCCGCTGTCGGCGCCGCCGGAGGCGACGCGTGGGTCGGATTGGCGCCCGCTTCCGCGACATTGGCCGCAGCTGCAGCTGCGAGCATGCCCATTCCCGTCGTCATCAGCATGTTGCGTCGATTCATACTCGCCACAGCCCGCACCCTATAAGAGAACCTCCGCGGTCCGCAGCGGAGGCGCGCCCTAAGACGATGCCGAGCTTCGCGTTACGGACAACCGCGCCCCGACCCGACGCCCATCCGCCGAGCTTGGCAGACTGTGCGCATGGCACAGATAACTTTGCGCGGAAACACCATCAACACCGTCGGCGACCTGCCGGCCGTCGGCGCCAAGGCGCCCACGTTCAATTTGACCGGGTCGGACCTGGGCGCGGTGAACAGCGAGCAATTTCAGGGTAAGCCCGTGCTGCTGAACATCTTTCCCTCGGTGGACACCCCGGTCTGCGCGACCAGCGTCCGCAAGTTCAACGAGAGTGCCGCGGCAGGCGGTGTTTCGGTGGTGAACGTGTCCAACGACCTGCCGTTCGCGCAGGCGCGCTTCTGCGGAGCCGAGGGCATCGAGAACGTGCAGAGCGCGTCGGCATTCCGCGACAGCTTCGGCCAGGACTACGGCGTCACCATCGCCGACGGGCCGTTCGCCGGCCTGCTGGCCCGCGCCGTCGTGGTGATCGGGGCCGACGGCAATGTCGCCTACGAGGAACTCGTGCCGGAGATCGCGCAGGAGCCCAACTACGACGCCGCACTGGCCGCACTGAACGCTGCTTCCTGACTCGTGTCGGCGTCTACCTCCTACGTAGCTGCGGGGTAGACGCCGAAACGGCGCTGCCGCAACGACGTTGCTACCCGGATGCGCGTGCCGGTGAACACAACGCGACCAATAACACGCCGACGCCGAAAATCAGCGCAGTCAGCCACGGGAAGTGCCCGGAGGGCGCGAATCCTTCCGCGGCGAGGTAGGCCAGCGCGTAGGACGCCATCGCGGCGCCGGTCAGCGTGACCGGTTCCGCCCAGCGCCCCCGCAACAGGTGCAGCACCGGCAGCGGCGCGGCGAACAAGCGTCGGCCCCACCACAGCAGGGTCAACTCGAGCGTCGTCACAACGCTGAGGATCGTCACCCATTCCAATCGGCCGAGCCACCAAGCGGCGCCGCCCTCGGCCGGTTGCGGCAACAGTCCGGCCGGATAGCCGACGATCGCCACGATCAGCACCGGAACCATGTGCCACAGGTAGAGCGCCATCACGTTGGTGTTGGCTCGCGACAGCACACGCTGAATCGCTTCCGCTCGCAACACGCGGTTGACCAACGGCGCGACGCCGATCACCAGCCCGGCCTGCGCGCACCCGAACGCCACCATGGCCAGCGAGGGCGGCTCGGTGTTTTGCACGGCTTGGCCCGGAACGCCGATCATGCTGACCGGATAGGGACCGAGCCATATCAGCAGCCACAGCGCGCACATCGAGCCGGCTGCGAGTATCGCCGGCCTGAGTCCGTCCAAAAAGCCGCTCTGCCAAGCGATTCCAAGCTGGTAGAGCAGCGCCCAGCACAATAGGTAGTTCAGCCAGCCCAGATAGGGGAGATGGCCGGCCAACGAGCCGACGTCGACCACCGCCACGCCGAGAGCGAGTCCTGGCGGCACGAGCAGGCCCCAACGGCGTTGCGCGGCGATCGCGATCGGCGTAAGCGAGACCACGACGAGGTAGACGGCGAGGAACCACAGGTGCATGGCCACGGCCCAGCCCGCGTATTCCAGCAACGAACCCGACGCGCCCATGCTTTCAAACGCCACGACACCCACCGACACCAATGCGACATAGACCGTCGACGGCCCCAGCACCCTGGCCAGACGATGGCGAAGCCAGGTCGGACGCGACATCTCGTCGTAGGCACGTCGGTGACGCCAGGACAGTCCAGCCGCATAACCGGCCACCAGAAAGAACGTCGGCACCGCTTGGAACAGCCAGGTGAGCCACTGTGTCCACGGCTGATCCACTAGCGGATTCTGCCGTCCGAACGACCCGTCGCGGTAGGTGACCGATCCGGCGAGCCAGTGGCCCAACACGATCAAGATCACCCCGACGACGCGATAGAAGTCCACTGCCAGGTTGCGGACCGAACCCCCGGTCATAAGCTGAAGCTACCCGCGGGACAGAAAGCTAAGTGTGAACTGTGAGGTTTATGAGTCCATTCCTCGCCAAGGCTGACCACCGCGTTCTTCCGGTAAACTCAGGGTCTCGACGCCGAGGTTCGGCGATTCGTAATTCGGAAGGTGTTCCACATATGGTCACGCGTTCAATGAGCAAACTGGCTGCTTTAGCTGGGGGTCTGGCACTGTCGGCGCTCGCCGGCGCGGGGATCGCGTCTGCGGACGGGCTATCGCCGGCAGCAATCAACACCACATGCAACTACGACCAGGTCGTCCGCGCGCTGGATGCGAACTCGCCGGGCGCCGGGGCGAAGCTGACCAGCTCGGGGATGGCGAGCGGCTTCCTGCAGCGCTACCTGGCTTCCGGGCCCGACCAGCGCGTTCAGATGGCTAACGACGCGCAGGCGCAGTTCCCGGCGCAGGCTAACAAGTATCTGCCGATGATCAACCAGGTTGCCAACACCTGCAATAACTTCTGACGCTTCCGCAAATGACGGGGTGGACCTTCGGGTTCATCCCGTCATTCGCGTCTTACCAGACCCGAATCCAGTCGACCAGCATCTGCGCCGGGTAGGTTCCCGGCCCAGGGTCGCCGCCGCCGGAGCCGGCCACCGCGAGGTTGAACACCGGATAGACGGTGTAGCCGGGTCCGTTGAACGGCCAGTCCGGCAACGAGTCGGCCGAAACGGAGAAGTAGGGCGCGGCCCCGTCGACGTAGTCTTTCCAAAACCGCATGCCGCCGGCGTCCCATTGGCACCGCCAGGTGTGCCAGGCGCTGTCGACGGAGATGTTCTGGGTCTTCCATTCGCCGCCGTTGGCTTTGGCGTGGACAGTGGTGGCTGCGGGCCAGCTGCCGTTGCCGTACCACTCGACGATGTCGATTTCGCCCTGGTCGTCATTTCCGAGCCAGTAGGCGGGCCAGGCGCCCGCGGTCAAGCAGTCGAGTTTGACCCGCGCTTCCCAGGTATGGCCGACCCCACCCCGCCACCGGCTCTGGATCTTGCCGCCATAAAACGTGGCTCCATCCTTCGCGGCTTTGATCACCAGGTTGGATTTCCCGTCGAGGAACACATTGCGGCGATCGTCGCGGTACTGGCCGATGTTCTCGGGTAATTCCCACTGCGTCGGGTCTTTGATGTGTTCACGGGCGGTCGCCACTGCCCATTTCGACGAATCAGGGGCAGACCCAGCCGGGCCGTCGAACTCGTCGGAGAAGATGTAGCTGCCCGCCGGTGCGCTCGGCGGCCTGGGAGTTGCCCCGGCTTCTGGAACGGCAACGGCGGCGCCCAGCACGCCGAATCCTGTCATCAACAACCACGTACGGCGATCCATCTCCGGCATAGGCAAAGCACGATAGCAGCCGTTACCGACCTATCGAGCGGGCGGTGGGCCGCCGTGCAACAGCGGCGGTGGTCGTCGGCCCGCGGAGTGTCACCGCTTGCGGTAGACGAGCCAGCGAAGGTCGATGGGGGAGTCTTCGGCGTCGAGATCGAACACGTCGAGGCCGTTGGCCCAGCCCTCGAACCAATCCGTTGGTGGCCAGGCGTTTTCGGGAAGATGCATTTTCTCGTAGGCGCAGGCCGCGTCATCGCTGACCAGTTCGAACGGCAAATCGCTTGCGGCAACGGTTAATTCGTCGCGGGTGAAGATCATGGTGTTGCACTGTTGTCCGAGCTGAAGCACCGCGTCGTCCGGGGAGTAGCCCGCGCGCGCCAGGAATGAGTTGAACACCAGCTGTCCTCCCGGCGCCAGGCAGTCGGCCGCGAGTTCAAAGATGCCGCGCAGCTCACCCGTCGTGCGAAAATCGGGGACCACCTCGGCGAGGATGATCAGCGCATAGTCGCGGCGGACCCCGTCCATGGTCTCGAAGACGTCGCCATTCATGACCCGTACCTGCAGCGATTCGCGCTCGGCCTCAGCGCGAATGATCTCGGCGAACTTCGGGCTCATCTCCACCGCGTCGACCGGGTGTCCGCGTCGCGCGAGCGCCAGCGCGTTGCGGCCGGTTCCGGCACCGACGTCAAGCACCGGTTTGGTGGCGGGGTCGGCCATCTCGCTGGCAAGTGCCCACACCCGGGCGTCTGGCTCGGTGCCGAACAGCGGCCCTTCGCGGGTGGTCACCCAACCGTCATAGGAGCCGCCGAGCGTCACGGATTCCGTTGTGACGCGGTAGTTCATTCCGATGCCGAACGGAGCGTGGAAGGAGATCACGATGTTCGACCGGGTGGATGCGGTGTAGGCCTTGGTCAACTCGGCTTCCAGCACGGACCGGAGCTGAGCGGATTGCTCGGCGGTGTACTGCACTCCCGAGGCGGCAAAGACGTTGTCGCACATCCTCACGTACTCGTCGAGCATGCCGGGAACGGCCGGCACCGTGATCTGCGCGGTGACCACCGATCGCCGATACAAGCGCCGGACGGTTGCCTCGTGCAGTTTGGCCGGGCTGACGGAACTGGCGGCCGGATCGCGCATGAGACCCTTGTACACGACCCGACCCCGATTCCACCAGCGCCCGAGTGCTATAACGCAACGTATGTCAGACGGCGGCCATGTGATCACACACGTCTCGGACACGGCCAGGTGGACTGCGCTGTATCGCGCCACCGAGTCGGCGCGGGCCGACGCCTTGTTTCGCGATCCACTCGCCGAGCGGCTGGCGGGGAAGCAAGGCCGCGCAATCGTCGCCAAGACGCCCAGGACCAGCCGCAGCGGTTGGTGGCTTGTCGCTCGCACGAAGATCATCGACGACGCCATCGCCGAGGCGATTGCCCACGGCTGCGATCGGGTGCTGAATCTGGCCGCGGGCTTGGACACCCGGCCGTACCGGCTGGACCTCCCGCCGGATTTCCAGTGGATCGAAGCGGACCTACCGCAAATGCTCGCCGAGAAGACGGAACTGCTCGCCGACCAGACGCCGCGGTGTCAGTTGACCCGGTCTGCGGTCGACCTCGCGGACCCGGTGGCTCGCGACGCGTTCCTCGACGAGGCACTGGATGGCGCGACCAATGCGCTGGTGCTGACCGAAGGCCTGCTGATGTATCTCGAAGACCGTGACGTCACGGCACTTTCGGAAGCACTGGACAGGCCCGAGGTGCGCTGGTGGATGTTCGACTTCGGCGGTCCGGGGCTGAAGAGGCTGATGAACAAGAAGGTGGCCGGTCTCATGCAGAACGCGCCCTTCATTTTCGCGCCGGAAAATGGACTGGCGTACTTCGAAGACCTGGGCTGGCGCGTCGTCGAATCCGAGTATCTGATGGCGGCCGCCAAGCGGTTTCGGCGGTTGCCGATCTTCATGTGGCCGACCCTGTGGGGACCGCAGCCGAATCCCCGCCACCCGGGCGGTCGACCGTGGAGCGCGACGGCCCTCCTCACGCGACGGGATGAGCCATGATTTCACGACGGGAGCTTGCCAAATACGCTGCGGCAGCGGCACTTCTGGGTTTCGCGCCGCTCGACGGGCGCCGAGCGTCGGCGGATAACCCCCGGCTGATCGATTTCGCGGAGCGCCGCATCGCGCCCAACGAGATCAAAGCGGCCGGCTATGCCGGGGTGGTGAACTATGTGTCCGAGGCGCGTCCGGGCTCGAACTTCGAAGCCAAGCCGCTGACCCGCGAGTACGCCGACGCGTTGCGCGCGGCCGGATTACACATCGTCAGCAACTATCAGTACGGCAAGCCGAACGGAACTGCACCCTCGGATTTCACCCGCGGCTTCGACGGTGGCGTGGCTGACGCGCACACGGCTCAACGTCTCCATGACGCCGCCGGGGGCAGCGCCTCCGCGCCGATCTTCTTCAGCGTGGACGACGACATCAACGGCGAAACCTGGAATACCCTGGCAGTCAACTGGTTTCGAGGTATCAACTCGGTACTTGGTACGCAGCGAACCGGAATCTACGGGCACGCCCAGTCCTGCCGCTGGGCGATCAACGACGGCGTCATCGGCCGTTCCAGCACCCCGGGACACTCGTGGGCGTGGCAGACCAAAGCCTGGTCGCATGGCCAGCGCGAGGTGGCCGCCGTGCTATACCAGGCGGTGGTCAACAGCCCATCGGAGCCCGGTCCGCTGCTCGGCGGCATACACATCGACGTCGATGACGTGCTCGCCGCGGATTACGGGCAGTGGGACCTCAATCGGTGACCTAATCCGCGACGCTTTCCACTAGATCGGCAGCGGCAGCGGCGGATTCGTCAGTCGTAATCATCTGCCCAGCGATCTTGCGGGCATGGGCCAAGTAATCGGGTGTGAGAATCGATTTCAAGCCAAGGGCCAACGATTGCGGGGTGACCTCCGAAAAACGCTGGCCGACGCCAATCTTCAGCTGCTGAACACCGGCCGCCCATACGGGCTGATCGAGCCAGAGCCACATAATGAACGACGGTACGCCGGCTCGCATGGCCGCCGCAGTGGTGCCCGCACCGCCGTGGTGGACCGCTGCCTCGCAGCCGGGAAGAACGGCGGCGTGGCTGACGGTGTCGACGAATGTGACGTGGTCGTAGCGATCGAATCCGGATAGGTCGTTGGGCCCGGTGCAGATCAGCAGGCGCCGATTCAATTGCGCGCACGCGGCGATGATCATGTCGATAATCTCGGCGGGCGGAGAGATCGGCGTGCTGCCCAAGCCGAAATACACCGGCGCCGATCCCTCGGCGATCCACGACAGCACAGCGGCGTCGTTGCTCGTCGGCGATTCCAGATTGAGCGCACCGACGAAGGGCTTTCCGGGTTCTGCCCATTCCTGCGGCTGCCCCGGCAGGCACCGTTCGTCGTAAGCCTGGACTTCCAGGACCGCCGGCGGGGGCTCGGGTGCATCAGGCATGCCCAGCGCCCGACGCAGTGGCTCCTCGGACATCTTTACCAGCCGCGAGTTGAGCGGGCTGGAGGGCTGAAGCCGCGATGGGAAGAAATGCAGCGCAACCAACGGAATACGTTGACACTCAGCAATATTGGCGGCGAGCCGCTGTTCGCTCATTCCTGCAACCAGCACGTCGGCACCTTCGGCGAGGGAGTTGAGCGTCGTGCCCTTGTCCACCCATACCTTGGTCAAACGCTCGACGACGGCGGGCAGCGCGCTGTAGGGGTCTTTCATGTTGCCGACGAAAAAGTCCGCCGCCGTATGCAATTGCGCGTGGGAATCGGGCCCGTAGGCCGTCGCATCGAGACCAGCTGACTCGACGAACGCGAGCATGTTGGGCGGCACCGCGACGCGCACATCGTGGCCGCGGCGCCGCAACTCACGACCGACGACGGCGCATGGCTCGATATCGCCCCGACTTCCGTACGCGGCCAGCACAATTTTCATCGGTGAGCCTCACTCGCGGGACCTTCGCGGCGACGAGTCTAGCGTGGGGCGGTGGCGTGCTGGGGGTCGGAATGCTGTCTCGGTTCGACCAGCTGTTACTTGTCGTATGGCCGCCGCGTTGGGCGACGCCGTTCACAGCACCGGCGCAGCTGTCTACCCGGTGCGAGCAGCCCGGGACGGAACCCCTAGGGCCAGCACGGCGGCGTCGTCTTGGACGCCCGAACCCAAACTGTCGAGTAACGTCCGAATCTCGGCAACGATTGTCGAAGCGGTGGTCGGCGCGTGCGCGGCCGCGAATTCCAGCAGCGCCCCGTCGTCGTCGTAGCGTTGTGAGCCATCTCCTATCCGTGCTTCAGTGAGGCCGTCGGTGTAGAGAACCAGCGTGTCGCCTTGCCCGAGCCGAAATTGAGTGCCGGTGAACTTAGGTGTGGTAGGTATCCCGACCGGCTGGCCGCCGACCGTGTCGCAATACTGTGCCGTGCCGTCGGCGCAGAGCATGATCGGAGGCAGATGGCCGCCACTTGCGATCTGCACCTCGAATCCATCGGGCTTTGGAGTGAGGACTCCGAAAATGACTGTGGCGAACATGTTTACGGTGTCGCGGAATTCTTGACTCAAGACAGCGTGCAGGTTTTGCAACACTTCCGCGGGATCGGCATCGAAAACGGCCGCCGCGCGCAACGTGTAGCGGGTCAACGACGTCACCGCGGCAGCGCCCGCGCCCTTTCCGCTGACATCGCCGATGAAGAAGGCCCATTTGTCGTGGGCGACTAGGAACAAATCGTAAAAATCTCCTCCGACGTCGTCAGCGGAAGCGTTGTGGTAGTACGCCGTCGCATCCAAGCCTTCGGGAGGAGACAGCGAAGGCGGCAGCAGCGAGCGTTGAAGTGTCTGAGCCAGATCGTGGACACGTGCGCGTTCGCGTTCGACCCGCTGTCGCTCCTCGAGCAGTTCACGCTCGTACGAGCGCCGGTCTCGTGCATCTTGAACCGTGATGCGCCACAGTATGGGTCGGCCCTCTTGATCCGTTTTGATGTTGGCAGTGAGGAATACGGGTAGTCGCGCGTCATCTGCGCCCACCAGATCTACCGTGATACCGCCGAGTTGGCCCTGCAGCTGCAGCAACGGCCCGAAGTGGGTTTCATAGTGGATGCGACTACCGACAGACAGCAGGTCGAGGAACGACCTACCGATCAGCTCGTGTCGCTCGTAACCCAGCCAGGTCAGTAAAGTGCCGTTGACCCTGACGACGCTTCGGTCGGGGCGGGCGAGAATGTAGCCGCATGGGGCGTTCTCATAAAGGTCCTCGGCGTTTTCGTCGCCTTCTTTTGGCAACGCTGTCACGACCCGCCCGCGAATGCCGCGATAGCCTCCGCTGTAGCGTCGGGAGCGCTGAGTTGCGGACAATGTCCGGTGGCTTCGAGCGTGACTAACTCACTTCCGGCAATATGTTGGTGCACATAGGCGCCTACTTCGCGCTGAGCTAGCGTGTCGTGCGCGCATTCGATCACCAACGTGGGCAACAACACTCGTGCGAGATCAGCACGATTGTCGGATAGAAATGTCGTGCGCGCAAATACTCGCGCGCATGCTGGGTCGGTCCGGCAGAAGCTTTCGATCAGCTCGTCGTCGAGTTCCGGTTTACCGGGCGCTCCCATGATCACCGGCGCCATCGATCGTGACCACCCGAGGTAATTGCTCTCCATCGATTCCAAGAGCTCGTCGATGTCGCGCTGAGAGAAACCCCCACGGTAATCGTCGTGATCCAAGTAGCACGGCGACGGTGTGAGCAGAATGAGCTTGTCGAAGCGACTGGGATCGGCGGCAACCGCAAGCACACCCATCATTGCCGCTACCGAGTGACCGACGAATACAACGTTGTGTAAGTCGAGGCCGGCAACGATGGCGAGTATATCGTCGGCATACGCCTCGAGTGACGCATACCGTTGCGGGTCCCACGCGGAGGGATCTGATTTACCGGATCCGACATGGTCGAAAAGAAGTAACCGGTAAGTCGATTCAAGCCGCGCTTCAACCAGACGCCAAAGATTTTGATCGCAGCCGAAACCGTGCGCCAACATGATCAGCGGCGCGCCCTCGACCCCCGCAAACCTTACGTTGTTTCGCGACCAAAGTTCCACGACCTCATACTGCCATCGTGTGGTGACGACGGTTGCAGGTCAGAACATCTCCTGGAAATGTTTTCGCATGCGTCGGCCTTCGTAGGTGATGTCTGATCGCGTCGGTGCTGACGATGCCGACGATCCCGCCGTCGCGAGGCTGTTTGCGCTTGAATGCACCGCACCCCGCGAACCGAAGTTCGCGGGGTGCAGTTTCTTGCGTAGACGATCCGGCTCTAGGTCAGATCGAACCGATCGTTGTTCATCACCTTGACCCATGCTGCGACGAAGTCCTCCACGAACTTGCCCTTGTTGTCGTCCTGGGCATAGACCTCGGCCAGCGCTCGCAGCACCGAGTTCGACCCGAACACAAGGTCATTCGCGGTCGCGGTCCACTTCAGCTCGCCGGACGACCGGTCGTGGCCCTCGTAGACGTTCTCCGATGACTTCGATGGTTTCCACTCGGTGTTCATGTCGAGCAGGTTGACGAAGAAATCGTTGGTCAGCACCCCTGTCTTGGCGGTGAACACGCCGTGCTTGCTGCCGCCGTGGTTGGCACCCAGCGCGCGTAGGCCACCGACCAGCACGGTCAACTCCGGAGCGGTCACCCCGAGCAAGTAGGCCCTCTCGAGCAGCAGGTGCTCCAGCGGTGCCTTTTCGCCGGATCGCGCGTAATTGCGGAATCCGTCGGCGCGCGGCTCGAGTACCGCGAACGACTCCACGTCCGTGTTCTCCTGCGAGGCGTCGGTACGACCGGGTGCGAAGTGCACGTTGATCTCGTAACCCGCATCCTTGGCGGCCTTCTCGACCGCCGCGGATCCGGCCAGCACGATCAGGTCGGCCAACGAGATCTTCTTCCCACCCGACGCGGAGTCGTTGAACTCGTGCTGAATCTTCTCCAGCGCCGCGAGCGTCTTCTCCAACTCGGAGGGCTCGTTCACCTCCCAATTTTTCTGGGGCTCAAGGCGAATCCGTCCACCATTGGCACCACCGCGCTTGTCGGTGTTGCGGTAGCTTCCCGCCGCCGACCACGCCGTCTTCACCAACTGCTGCACCGACAGACCGGAGTCGAGCACCTTCGTTTTCAGGGCCGAGACGTCGTTCTCGTCGACCAGCGCGTAGTCGGCCGCCGGCACCGGGTCCTGCCACAACTGCGGCTCGGGGATCCAGGGGCCGAGGTATCGCGTGATCGGTCCCATGTCGCGGTGCAGCAACTTGTACCACGCCTTGGCGAACGCATCAGCCAACTCGTCGGGATGCTCCAGCCAGCGCGTGGTGATCTCGCGATAGATCGGGTCTTCGCGCATCGAGACATCGGTGACCAGCATGGTCGGGGCCCGTCCCGGCCCGCCGAATGGGTCGGGAATGGTGCCCGCTCCGGCACCGTCCTTCGCGGTGAACTGCCAAGCGCCGGCGGGGCTCTTGGTCAGCTCCCACTCATACCCGTAGAGCGTCTCCAGGTAGGTGTTGTCCCACTTGGTCGGCGTGGGCGTCCACACCACCTCGAGCCCGCTGGTGATGGCGTCCTCGGCTTTACCGCTGGCGTAGGCGCTCTTCCAGCCCAATCCCTGTTGCTCGATCGGGGCGCCCTCGGGTTCCGGTCCCACCAGGTCGGCGTCGCCGGCGCCATGGGTCTTGCCGAACGTGTGGCCGCCGACAATGAGTGCTGCGGTCTCCTCGTCATTCATCGCCATCCGGCCGAACGTCTCGCGGATGTCGTGTGCCGCCGCGACGGGATCCGGCTTGCCTTCGGGGCCTTCGGGATTGACGTAGATCAACCCCATCGTGGTGGCGCCGTATGGCTGCGCGAGGTCGCGCTTGTCCGAGTAGCGCTTGTTGGTGCCCAGCCATTCGTCTTCTTCACCGAACAGGATTTCCTCGGGCTCCCACACGTCTTCGCGGCCGAAGGCGAATCCAAACGTCTTGAACCCCATGGATTCCAGTGCCACGTTGCCGGCCAGAAGCAGCAGGTCCGCCCAGGAAATTTTGCTGCCGTACTTCTTCTTGACCGGCCAAAGCAGCCGCCGCGCCTTGTCCAAGTTGCCGTTGTCCGGCCAGCTGTTCAGTGGGGCGAAACGTTGCAAGCCCTGCCCGCCGCCGCCGCGGCCATCGAAGATGCGGTAAGTGCCGGCGGCGTGCCAGCTCATCCGGATGAAGAAGCCGCCATAGTGGCCGTAGTCGGCGGGCCACCAGTCTTGCGAACTCGTCATCAACGAGACCAGGTCGGACTTGAGCGCGTCGACGTCGAGTTTGGCGAATTCCGCCGCGTAGTCGAAGTTCTCGCCGAGCGGGTTGCCTTGTGGGGAATGGGGGTGCAGTTTGGAAGTGTCGACCTGATTGGGCCACCAGTCTTGGATGGTCCTGGGGCTGTTACCCGATGGCGTGGGGGAGTCGAGTGCCGGGTTTTCGCTCTCGCTGTTGCTGGCAGTACCGGTTTCCGGGTTGGGCGGGCGGCTGTGGGATGTATCAGACACTGCGTTCCTTTCAGGGGTGGGTGAAACGGGCTGGGATCACGGTCGTAATCCGGATACTGCGGTCGAGCAGTTGGGGCAGTAACCCCAATAGATGACCTCGGCTTCGTCGAGCACGAAACCTTCGAGCACCTCGTCATCGGAGGGGGTCAGACATGGCGCATCACCGACAGCGCAATCGATATCGGCGATTACCCCGCACGAGCGGCACACGACATGGTGATGGTTGTCGCCGACCCGCGACTCGTAGCGGGCGACCATGCCGAGGGGCTGGATTCGGCGAACAAGACCGACGGCGGTCAGCGCGTTGAGGACGTCGTAGACCGCTTGTCGCGAGACATCGGGAAGGCGGTGGCGGACGGCGGACAAGATTGATTCGGTGTCAGCGTGCGGGTGGTCGTGGACCGCTTCCAACACGGCGACCCGCGGCCGGGTCACCCGCAGATCGGCCATTCGCAGCTTTGCCGAGAAATCCGTCTCCGTCGACGACACGAACTCAATATTCGCTCTTATCTGGAATCAGTCAAGACCGGATTTGGAGTGGATCAAGAATTAAGCGCATCGATTAGGCGCGGCGCCCAAAAGAATGAAGACCTCGGCAGATCGGGTTCGTCTCGTCGAGCGAAACACGCTGGCCCGTGGCAACTTCCGGACATCGGCCGACGCGTTCAGCCGGTGGTTGGGACCGGCTAGTCCTTCTTCACCTTGAGAACCCGCTTGCGCAGACCGTCGGTGGCCGTCTCCATCAGCCCCTTCGCACCCTTCTTGATGAGGAACCCCGGGATAGGGATCGTCGGGTCGACGGTCAACTCAAAGCTGACCTTGGTGGATTCTCCATCGGGGGTGAGCCGGTAGCGACCCTCCTGTGCGCGCTGCTGCTTGGAGCTGACCAGCGTCCAGCTCACACCGTCGTCGTGGACGGAGTAATCCAACACCTGCTCGTCAGTGACGCCGACGATCTTGACAACCTGACGGGATTTGGTCGGACGCCCATCTTCGTCTCGCTCGAGCACCTCGACCTTCTGATGCGCTGACGACCATTCGGTCAGCGACTCGAGGTCGAACAGCACGTCCATGATTTCGTCTGGGGACGCCTCGATGACGACCTGACGCGATTCGGTGACAGCCATGCCGTCAATCTTGCCAGCGACGGGGCGCCCGCTCGGCATCAGCTCTCCAGGGCATCCTCAAGTTCCCGGACATGATCCTGCGTTTGCTGCAGCAACGGACGAAGAGCCTCGGCCACATCCGGCAAGCCCAGTTCGTTGGCTTCCGCCACGCGCTTGCGGTAGCGGTCCAGCTGACGCCGCTCTAAGTCGACGTCTGCCTGGAGCGCCGCGGGCCCGTCGGACACGTCGGGTACGTCCGGCACTTTCACAGTCGGCTTGCCGCCGAGAAAATCAATCTGCTGGGCGAGAATTTTCGCGTGCTCCAGCTCCTGCGACAGATGGGTGTCGATCTCTTCGGCGATCGAGTGATACTCAGGGCCCTTGATCGTCGCCGCGTGCTGGATGTATTGGACTATCGACTGGTATTCGGTGCCCAGGTCCTCGTTGAGCGACTCGATAAAGCTGCTTTTATCCATGGCGGCAGGTATCGCCCAGCACAGTGGAACTGAAACCTGGCAGTGGGCCACAGCAGAGACTTTTCGGCCGACCACTACGTTCTAGGGCAACGGTCAGGGCCGCATGCGGCTCTCACTACGCAGCAACGGTGCTGGTTGGATGAGATTCAGGAACGAGCACGAGGGAGACAACGTGGGCAAGAAAGCGGTCATGCCCGACACCGACCGCGCGTGGATGATCGACACGTTGCTGGCTCTTCTGCAGACACCGAGCCCATCTGGACGCACCGACGTCGTGATGCAGCTGATTGGCGAATTCTTCAACGACTTCGGTGTGCCGTTCTCGTTGACTCGCCGGGGCGCGCTCATCGCCGAACTCCCAGGTGAGTCCGACACCACCGATCGTGCGGTGGTCGTCCATGCCGACACGATTGGGTGCATGGTCCGAGCGCTCAAGGACAACGGCCGGCTCGAGCTGATTCCGGTGGGGACGTTCTCGGCGCGATTCGCCACCGGCGCTCGCGTTCGCATCTTCAGCGACGACCCGGACGAGTTCCTCACCGGCACAGTGCTGCCACTCAAGGCCAGCGGTCACGCCTTCGGCGACGAGATCGACACCCAGCCCACTGACTGGGAGCACGTCGAGGTCCGCATCGACAGGAAGGTGTCGACACGCGACGACCTGGTGCGGCTCGGCATCGCGGTCGGTGACTTCGTCGGGTTGATCACCAGCCCCGAACTCGCCGCGGACGGCTTCATCGTTTCGCGTCACCTTGATGGAAAGGCCGGGGTCGCGGTTGCGTTGACGCTGGCCCGTAACTTCGCTGAACACAAGGTAGTGCTGCCGCATCGCACCACGATCATGGTCACGATCACCGAGGAAGTCGGCCACGGGGCCAGCGACGGGCTGCCGGCCGACGTCGCCGAACTCGTCTCCGTCGACAACGCCGTGTGCGCCCCGGGGCAGCACTCCATCGAAGACGGCGTCACGATCCCGATGGCCGATCTGCACGGCCCGTTCGACTACCACCTCACCCGCAAGCTGTGCCGTCTGGCCGAAGAACACAAAATCCCGTACGCACGCGATGTGTTCCGCTACTACCGATCCGATGCGGCCGCCGCGATCGAGGCCGGCGCGGGTACGCGCGCGGCGCTGGTGGGCTTCGGGTTGGACGGCAGTCACGGTTGGGAACGCACTCACATCGAGTCGCTCGAGGCCACCTACAACTTGTTGCACGCCTGGCTGCAAACACCGCTGACGTTCGCGAAATGGGACGCCCATCCCTCCGGCAAGTTGCGCGATTTCCCGTCGTCGAAACAGCCGGCGCCCAGCGAACAGTGGGTGCCGTTGGCGCGCGGCGAACATGCCGACCCCGGCGACGTATCTCCGGGCTCGCACTGGCCGCCCGAGGTGCCGTAGGCGCTAGGGGATCTAGCTGCCTCCCCCCACGCCGCCGTCGACGACCTTCACGGGCTTGTGCGGAAAGCGCTTCTCCGCGTATGACTTGGCGTTCGAGTTCGGCAGGACGTAGAGCGTTTCGCGCTTGTCCTGCAACGGTTTCAACACTCGATCCATGAATTCCTTGCGGTCGTCGAGGTAGGGCTCGATGACTTCCTCCCCGGCCGGGCACACGGCGAGGCAGTAGGCCGCCTTGTAATTCGGCTTGAAGGACAGGCTCTGCCACATCGAGGCGTTCTCGGAATCGGTGACCCTGGAGCGGAAGTCGCTCGCATCGGAACTGTCAGCGATGGTCTGCGCCCAATCGGTGAAACCGCCCATGAACTCGCGGTAGTTGTGCGTCGAGCAGGCGAAGAAGTCGAACTCGCCGTCCTTGCCGATCGCGCCGACCGGACAGGCCGCAACGCACAACTTGCATTCGAGGCATGGCGAGTAGTCCAGAGGCTGCCCGTAAGAGCTGATGTCGGCGTCGACCAGGATCGTGCCGAGCAAGATGAAGTTGCCGAACCGCGGATGAATGACGTTGCGATGTATACCCATAACGCCGAGGCCGGACGCCACCGCGACCGGCTTGTGGGCCACCACCCAGATTCGGCCCGGAAAGCGATCCATCTCCATCGGAAAAGTCGCCGACGGGTTCAGCGCCCGATAGCGGCGATCTTCCAGGATGCGGGTGATCTCACGGGCGGCCTCGTTGAGGATTTCACCGCTGCGATGAAACTCCTGGTTGGCCACGCTGCGTGCCGGTGATCGGACGTTCTCACGGTTCATTTTGACCACCAACGAGATATAGCTACGCGTGCCGGGTAGAGCTTGCTGGACGTGCGATATCTCGGAGGCCAGATCGGGATTGTCCACCGACGCGAACGCGACGTCATCGGCTCCGGCGGCCAGGCAGATCGACCTGAGCCATTCCGCGTCGAGGATGTCGGTGCGCGAAGGGCGATCGGCTCGATCAGCGATCACCTTTTGCACAGTGGGATGCTCGGCGAGACGGCGGGGCAACGGGGGCATCATGCTAGATATAGTAGACTATACTCAGCTATCAGGCATCGCCCGAGTGCCGCGACGATGTGGCCGACCGCCAAAGCCGTTGCCCGGCATGGCGTTAGATGTATGTCACTCGTGCGCGCTGGTATGGCCGGTGTTGGCGGCATCCACGCGGATGTCGACATGCGATCTCGGCTCGCCTCGTCGGCGTGCCACGTTGAATGGGACACCCGAACCGGACGTGGCCAATTCGCCGCCCTCTTCCCCGTGGCGGCCCCTACCATCTCTATAGTCAGACGGCAACCGCAGATGGAAGTACATGATGAGGCGTAGCAATACGATCGCAGTTTCGGTGCTGACCGCGAGCGTGGTTGCGCTCGCGGGATGTTCACATCCTCCGGTTCCAACCGCGCCGAGAGCCGCGGCGGATCCGAATCCGCCGACGACGATGACGGTGGCGGCTACCCCGAAAACTTCAGACGGCGCCCAGCCGCGTCTGGCGTCGAATCCTGCGCAGGTAGCCGACGATCTGGTCGCAGACGAGCATGCACTGCGCGACCCCTCGACAGGGGAGGCCGGGCTGGTCGCGGCGGCGCATCGGCAGCAGGCCGCGTACCGCGCCATCGGACTGCACCCCGATTGGGACGCCGTCGCGCGTCCGCGCATCCCTGCTGCGCTGCTTGACACCTACGACCGCAACGTCGACGCCCGCCGCGCGCTCAATGCGATAACTCCGGCCCGCACGACGTTGCCGGCTTGGCGCATCGTGCCGCCCGCTCCGGCCGATCAACTTCTCGGCTTCTATCACCAGGCGGAGTCGGAAACCGGTGTCGCATGGAACTATCTGGCCGCGATCAACCTCGTCGAGACGCGCCTGGGCAGCATCGACGGTGTCAGCACCGCTGACGCGCAGGGTCCGATGCAGTTCCTGCCCGCTACGTTCGCGGCCTACGGCCAGGGGGGCGACATTCACTCGCCACACGACAGCATCCTGGCAGCGGGTCGCTATTTGGCTGCCGACAACTTCGTCAACGATCACGATCATGCGATCTATCGGTACAACCACTCCGGTGATTACGTGCGCGCGGTCAACCAGTACGCCGCGCTGATCGGCGCTGACCCCGCCGCGTTTGCCGGCTACTACCGATGGGATGTCTACTGCCGCACGACGGCGGGCGACGTATTGCTACCCATCGGTTATGTTGCGACGTCACCGATTCCGGTGGCGGACTACGTCGCGACCCATCCGCAGTGAGTCAGGATTTCGCGTTGACCCGATCTTCGGTGAGGGCCTCGTCGGCGGGGTCTTCCAACCCGCGGCCCTTCGTGTCCGGCCGGAGCAGGCAGAAGCATCACGATCGTGGTGACCACAACACTCTGTTCCGGGCAGCCTGACGCCGGACCATGCGTCGCCGAGCCTATCCTGGCCGGAATGATCGACACGTCCGTCGCGGATCTGCGTAAGCAGCTGGACGGGTTGACGCTTCGTGACGCGGCACGCTTCGGCAGGCGGCTGAAGAATCTGCGCAGCGCGGACCCGAAGAAGCTACGACAGCTCGCCGAGCAGATCGCCGCGGCCGAGACACTGGTCGGCGCCCGGCAGGCCGCCGTCCCGGCCATCACCTATCCCGACCTGCCCGTCAGCGCGCGGCGCGACGAGATCGCCGAGGCCGATCGCGCGCACCAGGTGGTCGTCGTCGCCGGCGAGACCGGCTCGGGCAAGACCACGCAGCTGCCCAAGATCTGCCTCGAGCTCGGCCGCGGCATCCGCGGCACGATCGGCCACACCCAGCCGCGCCGGCTGGCCGCCCGCACCGTCGCCCAGCGCATCGCCGACGAGCTGCACACCCCGCTCGGCGACGCCGTCGGCTACACCGTGCGCTTCACCGACCAGGTCAGCGACCGCACGCTGGTCAAGCTGATGACCGACGGCATCCTGCTCGCCGAGATCCAGCGCGACCGGCGGCTGCTGCGCTACGACACGCTGATCCTCGACGAGGCGCACGAGCGCAGCCTCAACATCGACTTCCTGCTCGGCTACCTGCACGAGCTGCTGCCGCGCCGTCCCGACCTGAAGGTCATCGTCACGTCGGCGACGATCGAGCCGCAGCGCTTCGCCGCGCACTTCGGCGGCGGCGCCCGATCGTCGAGGTGTCCGGCCGCACGTACCCGGTCGAGATCCGCTACCGCCCGCTGGAAGCTCGATCTCGATCCGGCCGCACGACGACGACGATCCGGACGATCCCGATGCACGACGATCGTCCGCACCGAGACGCGCGACCAGACCGAGGCGATCGTCGACGCGGTGCACGAACTCGAGCGCGAACCGCCCGGCGACGTCTGGTGTTCCTGTCCGGCGAGCGCGAGATCCGCGACACCGCCGAGGCATTGCGCGGCGCTGAACGCACACCGAGGTGCTGCCGCTGTACGCCCGGCTGCCCACCGCCGAGCAGCAGAAGGTGTTCGCGCCGCACACCGGCCGCCGCGTCGTGCTGGCGACCAACGTCGCCGAGACGTCGCTGACCGTGCCGGGCATCCGCTACGTCGTCGACCCGGGCACGCGCGCGCATCTCGCGCTACAGCCGGCGGACCAAGGTGCAGCGGCTGCCGATCGAGCCGATCTCGCAGGCGTCGGCCGACGCAGCGGGCCGGCCGGTGCGGGCGGGTCGCGCCGGGGTGTGCATCCGGCTCTACTCCGAGCAGGACTTCGCGAGCCGCCCGCGCTTCACCGATCCCGAGATCCTGCGCACGAACCTCGCCGCGGTGCTGCTGCAGATGGCGGCGCTGCGAACTCGGCGACGTCGAGAAGTTCCCCTTCCTGGATCCGCCCGACCGGCGCAGCGTCCGCGACGGCGTGCAGCTGCTGCAGGAGCTCGGCGCGTTCGACGGCGACGGCGCGATCACCGACGTCGGGCGCCGGCTGGCGCGAGCTGCCGGTCGACCCGCGGGTCGGCCGGATGATCCTGGCCGCCGAGACCGAGGGCATGCGTGCGCGAGGTGCTGGTGATCGCCGCGGCGCTGTCGATCCCCGACCCGCGCGAACGGCCGGCCGAACGCGAGGAGGCCGCGCGTCAGAGCCACGCCCGCTTCGCCGACGAGCACTCCGACTTCATCGTCCTACCTCAACCTCTGGCGCTACCTGCGCGAGCAGCGACACGAACGCTGTCGGGCAACGCAGTTCCGCCGGATGTGCCGCGACGAGTTCCTGCACTACCTGCGCATCCGCGAGTGGCAGGACCTCGTCGGCCAGCTGCGCAGCATCGCGCGCGATCTCGGCATCGTCGAGACCGACGAGCCGGCCGACGCCGCCCGGGTGCACGCCGCGCTGCTGGCCGGCCTGCTGTCGCACGTCGGGCTGCGCGAGGGCGACGCGCGCGACTACCTCGGCGCGCGCAACTCGCGGTTCGTCCTCGCGCCCGGGCTCGGTGCTGAGCAAGCGGCCGCCGCGCTGGGTGGTCGTCGCCGAACTGGTCGAGACCAGCCGGCTGTTCGGGCGAACGGCGGCGCGCATCGAGCCCGAGGCGGTCGAGCGGGTGGCGGGCGACCTGGTGCAGCGCACCTACAGCGAACCGCACTGGGACGCCAAGCGCGGCGCGGTGATGGCCTACGAGCGGGTGACGCTGTACGGCCTGCCGCTGGTCGCGCGCCGCCGCGTCGGGTACGCCCGGATCGAGCCCGCAGTGGCCCGCGAGCTGTTCATCCGGCACGCGCTCGTCGAGGGCGACTGGCAGACGCGGCACCACTTCTTCCGCGACAACGCCGCGCTGCGCGCCGAACTGGAGGAGATCGAGGAGCGGGCGCGGCGACGCGACCTGCTCGTCGGCGACGACGAGCATCTTCGCCTTCTACGACAGCGCGGATCCCGGCCGACGTCGTGTCCGCGCGGCACTTCGACGCCTGGTGGAAGAAGCAGCGGCGAGCCGGACACCGGACGCTGCTGACCTTGACCCGCGACGACCTGCTGCGCAACGGCGACGGATCGACGCCGACCGACCCGGACGCCTGGCACGGCCGGCGATCTCGCACTGCCGGTCACCTACCGCTTCGAGCCCGGCGCCGACGACGACGGCGTCACCGTGCACGTCCCGGTCGACGTGCTCGCCCGCCTCGGCGGTGACGAGTTCGCCTGGCAGGTGCCGGCGCTGCGCGAGGAGCTGGTCACCGCGCTGATCCGATCGCTGCCGAAGGACCTGCGCCGCAACTTCGTTCCGGCGCCCGACACCGCCCGGGCCGTGCTGGCGGGGATCGTGACGGACAGCGAACCGCTGCTGGCGGCGTTGCAGCGCGAACTGCACCGGCGCACCGGGGTGCTGGTCCCGCTCGACGCCTTCGATCTGGACAAGCTGCCGGCGCACCTGCGGGTGACTTTCGCCGTCGAGCACGCCGAGGGCGCGGAAGTCGCGCGCGGCAAGGATCTCGCCGCGCTGCAGGAGCAGCTGGCGGCGCCGGTGCGCGCCGCGGTCGCCGCGGCGGTCGCCGGTGACCTCGAACGCACCGGGCTACGACGCTGGCCCGACGATCTCGACGAGCTGCCGCGCACGGTCGAGCGCCATCAGCGAGGGACGCGACCGTGCGCGGCTACCCCGCGTTCGTCGACGGCGGGTGCCGCTGTCGATGTGCGGGTGTTCGCGACCGCCGGCGAGCAGGCCGACGCGATGCGCGCCCGGCATGCGGCGGCTGCTGCGGCTCGCCGTGCCGTCGCCGGTCAAAGCCGGTCGAGCGGCCGCTGCGACCCGCGCACCCGGCTGGTGCTGGGCGCCAATCCGGACGGCTCGCTCGCGGCGCTGCTCGACGACTGCGCCGACGCCGCGGTCGACGCGTTGGTCGCCGAGCCGGTGTGGACGCGCGAGGAATTCGCCACGCTGCGCGACCAGGTCGCCAAGGCGCTTGCGTCGTCCACGAGTGCCATTGTGGGGCGCGTCGGAAAGGTGCTGGCCGCGGCACACGAGGTCCAATCGGCCTTGCCCGCTTCGCCGCCGTCGACGCAGGCCGACGCGATCGCCGACATCCGCGGCCAAATGCAGCAGCTGCTTCCGCCCGGGTTCGTCACCGCCACCGGTGCGACGCGTCTGTCGGACCTCACCCGTTACCTGACCGCGGCATCGGCGGCGCCTCGATCAGTTGCCGCGCGCCACCAACGCGGACCGCGAGCGGATGGCGCGCGTGCACGCGGTGCAAGACGCCTACGACGAACTGGTGGACGCGCTGCCGGCGCACCGTAGGACGGCTGCCGACGTCGCTGACATCGCCTGGCAGATCGAGGAGTTACGGGTGAGCCTGTGGGCCCAGCAACTCGGCACCCCGCGGCCGGTCAGCGAGCAGCGAATCTACCGAGCGATCGACGCTGCGGCCGATGGTGATCCGCCCGCATAGCCGGACGGCGTTCTGAGGCGGTCACCTTCCGGCAGCGAGGATCTTGATCGCGAAGATCAGGCTGTCGCCCTTTTCGATGCCGGCTTGGGGCTGGCCCTCGGGGTAGCCGTCCGTGGCGCTCATCGCGACAGCGACCGTCGAGCCGACCTTCTGTCCGGCGATCGCCTTCTGGAAGCCCGGCACCACTCCGTCAAGCGGGAACTGCGCCGGGGTGCCGCGCTCGTAAGCGCTGTCGAACACCTTGCCATCGCGCCCGTCGACGCCCATGTAGCAGACCGTCACCGTGGCGGTGGGCGCGACAACCGCCCCGTCGCCGGCGTGCAGCGTGTGGACCTCGGTCTCTGTCACGCTGAACGGTTGCGTCACCGTGATCAGCGGCGCGGCCTTGTCGGTCGATCCCGTTACGGCCACGCTGCCGGTGGCTCCGGTTACCGTCCAATCCGGCGCCGCGCGGTCGCCCGGCGCCTGGGTGGGGCAACCAGCGTCGGGGGAGGGTGACTCGGCCGCGGTCATCGCGGGTGCACTGGCCGCCCCGGTGGATGTGCTCGGGGACGAAGCCGGCTTATGGGCGCTGCAAGCCGACAGTGCCAAGACCGCTGAGGTGGCGCAGGCGGCGAGCCCGACCGAGATATACGCGCGCTTCAGATTCACGATCCGCCACGTTACATCCGCTGCCATCGCAGTCGTGCCGCTGGCGCACGATTCCGGTAATTCGGCTGCTGGGGACGTGTACGGTGCGGTTCGTAGAGGAAGGTGTCCGTGGGCTGTGGGTCTCTCAATGGATGGAAGCGAACGCTTCGCGGTGGCTCGCCACAGCGAGGGGGACGCGGTGGTGTTGTCGGTGACCGGTGCCGTCGACGAGGTGACGGCACCATCGCTGGCCACGCATCTTGATGTCGTGTTGACCGCCCAGCCGCCTCTGCTGGTTGTTGATCTCACCGCCGTGGAATTCATGTCGTCGGCCGGCATGAACCTCTTGGTCGAAACGCAACGCCTCACCGAGCCCACACCCACCACGCTGCGTGTCGCCGCCGCCGGCACCGCGACCAGCCGGCCGATGCGCATCATCGGACTTGATCGGATCCTTGAGCTCTTTGCAAGCGTGAGCGACGCAGTTCAGGGGCACCACTCGTAAGTCGCTCGATCGCTCCGGGTGACAAATATTGCTGCCGACAACAGCTTTCGCCAAATCCTATCGACGTGCGAGCCGATACCGACGCCAACGCATTCGTGCACCATAAAGCCCACACCACCAGCAGCGGCTGAAACAGTAGTCGAATGCCCCGGGACAGATCGGAATTGAGCCCGAAAGCATCAGTGTGCGTGAGAAATTGAGAGATGTTTCCGGGAAAAACCGCAACGAAAGAAAGCGGCCACCACCCACCCGACCCACTCCCGCCACCGCGTTAGTGCCAGCAGGCCCGCTCCGAGCAGAATCTCGGCGATGCCGGAGGCGATGATCACGAAGTCGGCGTTCAGTGGCAGCCAAGCCGGCACCTGAGCGTGAAAGGTGGCTCGGGCGAAGCTCAGGTGGCTGATGCCGGCGAAGACGAGGAAGGCGCCGAGCAGGACGCGCGCGATGCTGCGTGCCGGGGACGGGCCCATGGGCACATCCTGCCAGGCCCCGTGGGCTCCGCTTCGAATTTCCGCGGCTGGGGTTTCGAACGTGTGTGCGATGGTTATACCCCCGGCGGAGGTGATCGCGACATGAGCGATGAGGTACAGCAGGCGCCGAACGAGACGGCGGAGAAAGACCCGGCAGATTGGGTGACGGGGGACGAGCCGATGACGGGACCGCAGCGGAGTTATCTGCACACACTTGGCCGGGAAGCCGGGCGCGAAGTTCCCGACGACCTGACCAAAGCCGAAGCGTCGAATCTCATTGAGGAGCTTCAGAAAACCAGTGGCCGAGGCGGGGACTGACCGCCGCGAACGACCTAATGAGCCCACCAAGAACGACTGACGACGGAACTTCGTCATCATCGACGGCCGAAAGTGGCGGGCCACCGACCCGTTGATTCCCCCGAGTCGTCGCGCTGAGCTAGTGCAGGTGTTGATGGCGTGGCGCCGAGAAGTACGTCGCGTCAAGGGAACGCCGGCAGAGTCAGCGGCCCGGGCGGGCGTGAACGCGGCCAAAGTCGCGCTCGGAGAACGCGGTCAGCCACCGTGGTGGGAACAGACCGATCGGCAGCGCCAAACCCGGTGGGAGACCGACGTTGTCGAGCCCGAACAGCGGACCTGAATGGTCACAGCCAGCGCTGATCAGCAGCGGAGGTCGGTACCTCGAGATCCGTTGCGCAGCAACGCAGCCGAGCACGAAGAAGGGAGACTATCCCTTCCACACCACTTTGTCGGTTCCTCCGGCGTCGCGATATACGACGCTGTCGGGAGCCGTGCCCCCGCGTACGTCGAAGTAAATCCGACCGCTGGTTTGGGCGCCCGGCGCAATAGGCGCATTAGGCAGGCCGTCGGCTTCGTTGCCCTTCATCGTCGCGTAGGTGGAGCTGTTGGCCGCCCGCGCATTGAAATCGGCGATGTTGGGGGTCGGGTTGCCGCTCACACCCCGTGCCGTCACATCTGAGTACCAGATGCCGTCGTTGTGACCGCTGGGTTGCAAGTCGCTCACGGTGTAGTTGATCGAGCCGCCGACGGTGGGAATCTCCTGGCCTTGGCCGAACGCCACCGCCGTCGGGTCTGCAATCGCCGGTGTTGCCGCCAGGATTCCGGCCGCCGCGATCCCAGCAAATGCTGCGGTCGCCTTCGATGCCATCTTTGAGAACGCCACGTCAAACTCCCTCCGACATATTCCTGTTTTTCCTGTGCATTCCTTCATTGACCGAGGGTGTCCACCCTCGGGGATTTCAAACCTGCGAATAGTCAATTTCCCTATTTGACAGCTGCCTATTTCGGCGGTCATCGCGATAGCAAGGAACGCACGGCGCGAGTCGGCGTGCCTGAGCCGATATTGACGGTTTCGCTTTACTGTTGATTGCATGGCTGGGCAGGGCGATTACGCGAAGCACGCGTACGCAGCGGTTCGCGCGACCGTGTTTGCACTAATGGTCGCGTTCCTCGGATTCGCGTTGACTCCGGTCGCGCATGCCGCGGCAGTTACGGCTTCTCTATCGGTGACGTCGACCTGGCAGACCGGCTTCATTGCCCGTTTTACGATCACGAACTCAAGCACTGTGCCGCTGAGCGATTGGCGGCTCGAATTCGACATGCCGATCGGCGAATCGATCTCGCACACGTGGAATAGCACTGTTACACAGTCGGGTACGCATTACGTTCTCAGTCCGGCGAATTGGAATCGCATCATTGCGCCCGGCAGTTCAGCGACAGGGGGTATGAGAGGCGTCCTGACCGGTTCCTACGTGCCACCGTCGAATTGTCAGCTCAATCGACAATTCCCGTGCATGTAGCCTCGGGCTTCAGGTGCGACGAGCTCGGTTGCGGCGCGCGATGATCGAAACCCGCTGAGCAGCGGCATACTCGAGTGCCTCGCTTGCCGCCTGTGACCGCGTCTAAGTTGGTTCAGAGCTCCGAAGCTCAAGGGGTCGGCCGCAACCTGATCGACACCGTACGAACACGCGAGGGGAAGTCCATGAGAACGATCGCATACCGCCACGCGGCCGGAATCGGGATGGCCGCCGTCGCGCTGATCGCAGCGGGGTGCAGCAATGACAAGAGCGTCGATGCGTCGGCGCCGCCTCGGGCCGGGGTGAGCGCGACGTCTCACACCTCAGCCCAGCCGACGGAGGTGAAGCTGGTCGGAGAAAGCGACGTCGAGGTCACGCTGACGGGCCCTATCGCGGAGAAGTATTCGTCGGCGACCGAGAGCCAGAAGAAGGCTCTCGGCAAGCCGCTGACGGGCGATCGAAACGCGGGAACGCGAGAGAGCGGTCTGGTGTTCCAACAGTTCGAGGGCGGCGTCATCACCGCCAAGAACGACGCGGCCGGCACGCCCGCCTACATCACCACCGGCAGGATCCGGGACGCCTGGAATGTCCCGCGCGGCCCCGACGGTGTGCCCGCGCCCACCGGCAACAATGGCTCGGCAGGTCCGCTTGGCTTCCCGACCAGCGACGTCAACACCGTCGGCGATCTTTTCGTGTCGAATTTCGAGCACGGCAAAATCAAGTACCGCGAGAGGACCGACCAGATCGAGGTAACGGTAAACGGCAAGGTCGTACCGTCCGGACTATAACCGAATCCGCAACGGGGGCAATATATCTGAAGGACACGCCTGCCCAACAGATCGATGTCTCAGTGTGGACCGACGTTTCCCACGATCGCCCGCGCCGCGCGCTCTGCGATCAGCATGACCGGCGCGTTGGTGTTGCCGGAAATGATGGCGGGCATGGCCGACGCATCGACCACCCGAAGGCCTGCGACACGATATACCCGACAATCAGTGTCGAGCACCGCAGTGGGCGACCGCGGCCGACCGCGCGCGTCAAAGGCTCCCATCGTGCAGGTCCCCACCGGGTGGAAGATCGTCGTACCCAGTTCACCGGCCGCCTTCTGCAGCTCTTCGTCAGTCTGCAATTGCGGGCCCGGAAGCATCTCCTGCGGGTCGTAGCGGGCCAGCGCCGGCGCCGCCATGATCTGTCGGGTCAGCCGAAGGCCCTTCACTGCGAGTTGACGGTCGGAATCAGTCGACAGGTAATTGCAGAAGATTTTCGGGTTGGTCAGAGGATCTGCGCTGGCCATGCGCACATGGCCACGCGAGGTAGGTCGCAGATTGCAGACCGAGGGAGTGATGGCTCCGAAGGGATGCAGAGGTTCGCCGAACTTCGGCAGAGACAACGGCTGCACATGCCATTCCAAATCGGGACTGGCTAGCGCGGGATCGCTCTTGGCGAAAGCCCCTAGCGTCGATGGCGGCATGGTCATCGGTCCTGATCGCAACAGCAGGTACTGAAGTCCCATGCCCGCACGGGTGATCCAATTCCGGTACAGGGTGTTGACGGTCTGGGCGCCCCGTACCCGGTAGACCGTTCGGAGCTGCAGGTGGTCCTGGAGGTTTTCGCCCACGCCTGGCAGATCGACGGCCACCGGCACGTGATGCTGGGCAAGCAGCCCGGCCGGGCCCAGACCGGAGACCTGCATGAGATGCGGCGAGCCGATGGCTCCGGCGCTCAGGATCACCTCGCGGCGGGCTCGGACATCGACGATTTGGCCGCCTTTGAGCAGCGCAGACCGGTGACCCGTTGCTGCGCCGTGGTCCAGGCGCCGCGACGCTGATCCTGGTGGACCTGGTCGTCCATCAGAAGCCGCAGGGCCTGCGTCTGCGTGTAGACGGTCAGATTCGGGTCGGTGGGCGATGGGATGCAAGAAAGCATCAGCCATCGACCAGCGACGGCCGCGCCGCTGGTTGACGTGGAAGTACGCAGTGCCGGCGTTGAAGCCCCGGTTGAACTCGTCGATCGGGGAGATGCCCAGTTGGGCAGCGGCCGCTTGCCAGGCGTCCAGGATCTTCCAGCGCACGCGAGGCCGCTCGACGCGAATCTCACCACCGGCGCCGTGCCAGTCGTCGGCTCCGCCGAAGTAGTCCTCCAACTTCTTGTAGATCGCCAGCGTCTCGCCCGGAGACCGCCCTGGCCACCCCAACGCCATCTGTCGTCACCGGTGGCCTGCGCCCACAGGTCGTAGTCGCTCGCCTGTCCGCGCATGTGGATCATCGCGTTGATCGACGAGCAGCCACCGATCACACGGCCCCGCGCATAGTGAATGCTGCGGCCGGCCAGTCCGGGGTCGGCCTCGGTCGTAAAGCACCAGTCGGTGCGGGGGTTGGCGATGGTGTACAGATAGCCCACCGGCACTTTGATCCAGAACCAGTCATCTTTGCCGCCGGCCTCGATCAGGAGCACGCGGTGATCAGGGTTGGCGCTGAGCCGGTTGGCGAGCAGGCAGCCCGCACTGCCTGCTCCCACGATGATGAAGTCGAATTCGGCGACCGGGCTCATTTCGGCATCAGCCCTCCAGGCGTCGGACGCGTGTTCTTCAACGCGATGAAGCTTAAGTGAAAGACATGGGTGACAAGACCGTCAGCCGCGGGCAGTTCCGCGATCAATTCGGTCGACCCGCCGGCTCGTTCCGCGGAGTGCGGACTGGGTTCCCGCGGATTCTGATTCGTGCGCCATCCGTCGCATAGTCGCCAATAGTGGCTCGTAGAGCAGCGGCAAGCCGGCGAGCGCCAGAGCAGCCTGGTCCCGATCGGGCAGAGGTAAGTTGACATAATGTCGCTTATCGGCAAATGGCTGACATGCGAGAAGTCTTAATTCGGCACCAGCGCCCCCGAGTCGACGCTCAGGCTCCCGATCCGCGATTAGTTGGCAGCGCCGCCCATCCGATTCCGTAAAGATGTGGCAGCCTCGGATCGATCGCCTCGTAGATGCGGCCGTGGCATCGAAAACTGCTACAAGTGGCGATGTTTCACCTCCGCTGCTGGTGGTCAATTTGTCACCGTGACGTAAGGCCGGTGTCCGGCTCTGGGTTTAGGCTGCTAGCGCGGATCGCCCTGCTATGAGGGGATTTTGGATCGGCAAATGGCTGACAGTGCCCAGGTCCACGCGCCGCCCTACTGTCAACATGTTGGGAATAGGACATGTCCGATCCTCATATGTTGGCAGTAATCCGCGAAGAGCTGACCGCCGCCCGGTTTCACCTCATTTTCGAAAAGAGTTGACAGTTGAAGCCGATCCGAAAATAGATGCAGCGCCGGACTCGCTTGGTTTCGGACCCTGTCGACCGGACGCGATGTTGTCCATCGCGTCCGGTCGACTCTACAAATTCGTCACGGTGACGGTTTCAGACGCACGTGCCGGGATATCACGAGGGCGAATAGGTTCTCTCACTCGGCATATGGCGCACGGGTGGGCCCATCATGCAGCAGCCTTCGCGTCACCTTGCCGACCTACCGGCTCTTGCGGAGAACGGTGTGTTCGGCAAGCGTCGATCTGTCCGGCGACAATATCGATGAAGCCGCAGCACAGCCTGGCGGTCCGGCGTCTCGACGTCAATCATGTTGTTGGCCAAAGTGTTGTGTACCCGCCGATGATAGGCGACGGTCCGCAAGGCCTACCGCCAGGACTTCATCCGTATCGCCAGTCAGGTCAACGACGGTGATCCGGCGGGCATGAACATGGTTGACACTGCAAAGGATTCGGTGCGCGCCGCGTTTCGCGACCTACGCTCAGGATCAGGAGGCCGCGTCGATTCGGCGCTGCCGGTCCAGCCTGGCACGTGCTGTGCACCTTCCTCTACACCGGAGACCAGCTAACCGCCAACGCTATGCAGTTGGTCGGTCGCCCCAAGTTGGCCAAGAGCCAACCGACCGCGCTCCCCCGCACCGCGGTCAAGTCCCTCCTAAAGACGGCCGTTGATGATCAAGGCTCCAAGCGCCAAACTGGCTGGGCTGAGCGTGATCTCGGCCATCATCCTCACCGCATTGAGGGCAGGATTGCGGTCGAGGAACTGCGTTAGGTCGATCTTGTTGATAATCCGCACGACCGACGACGGTGCCGCGGTCAGCCACGTGACGGGCAAAGGCGGCAAAGGTCGCAGCATCCCCATCGAGGCCGACCTTCTTGAGGTCATCGAGACCTACCTGAATGGTCGCGCCGTGCGCTTTCCCGGCGCCGAAACGCATTGGTGAGTACGGATGGCAAGCGTAGCGGACCAGCGGTTGGTAGCTCACTGCCGAATGTCTTGCGGTTAGATTATTTCGGCGAATTCCGAGCACATCTCGAGATCACGTCGGTGCGGGGTGGCGTGCCTGGCCTGCCGGGCGCCGCGCTGTCTGTTGTGGCCACCAGAACCACCGGCCTAATAGAGCCGCGATTGACGGCGTCATCAGCGAACGCACGATCAAAGTGTCGAAGAGTAGTCCGAGGCCGATGGTGGTGCCGGCTTGACCGATGGAACTCAAGTCGCTGGCGGCCATGGACATCATGGTAAACGCGAACACCAGACCGGCGGCTGTGACGACGCCGCCGGTGCTTCCCATCGACCGGATGATCCCGGTTTTCAGTCCCGCACCGATTTCCTCTTGGAACCGTGACACCAGGAGCAGGTTGTAGTCAGAGCCGACCGCGAGAAGGATGATCAACCCGAAAACTGGTGCGATCCAGTTGAGTTCCAGGCCGAGTATGTGCTGCCACACCAGCACTGACAACCCGAAGGCGGCGCCGAGTGACAGCAGCACGGTGCCGACGATCGCTATTGATGCGATGGCGGCTCGGGTGATGATCAGCATCACCGCAAAGATGAGAGTCAGTGCGGCGAGTCCGACGATCATCAGGTCGTATTTCGAGCCGGCCTGGATATCGCGGTACACCGCGGCGGTCCCGGCGAGGTAGAACCGTGCATCAGTCAGGCTGCTTCCTTTGACGGCTTGGTGTGCGGCTTGGAGTTCGGGTGTGACCGCGGCGATACCTGCGGGGGTCGCCGGGTCGGTGTCGTGGGTGATGATGAAGCGGGCGGCGTGGCCGTCGGGTGAGAGGAACAGTTTCAGGCCTTGCTGAAAGTCGGGATTGTCGAACGCTTCTGGCGGCAGGTAGAAGTAGTCTCCGCTTTTCGAGGCGTCGAAGGCTTCGCCCATGGCGCTGGCGGTGTCGGTCATCCGGGTGATCTGTTCGATGAGGCCGGCGAAGCTGCTGTGCATCGTTTGCAGGCTTGCCTGCATCGCGGTGGCGACGGCGATGATCGGGGGAAACTGCTGCGCCATTTGTGGAATCAACACGTCGATGTTGCTGACATCGCCCAGTAGCGTCTTCATGTTCTCGCTGAATTTGTCGATGCCGTCGATCGACTCGAACACCGATTTTGTTGCCGAGCAGACTGGGATGTTGAGGCAGTGCGGCTCCCAGTACAGGTAGCTGCGGACGGGCCTGGCGACGTCGTCGAAATCAGCGAGGTGATCTCGGATGTCGTCCAGCGTCGCTTTCATGTTGTTCATGTCGCCGAGCATGTGGTGGGTGGCGCCGCTCATCTGTTGGACGAGGCCGTACATGCGCTCCATGGAGTTGATCATGGCGCCGAGGTCGCCGCTCATGGTGAGCATGTCGGCCGCCCGGTCTTTCATGAACTGAAGGTTTTCTCGTATCGGGATCGACTGCGCGCTGATCTGAAACGGTATCGACGTGTGATCGACCGGCCCGCCCAGGGGGCGGGTGATGCTTTGGACCATGGCGATCCCGGGTGTGCGGAATACCTCCTTGGCGATTCTGTCCAGGATGATCATGTCCCCGGAATTGCGCATGTCATGGTCGCTTTTGACCATCATGATGTCGGGATTCATTGTGGCAGAACTGAAATGGCGTTCGGCGGCGGCATAGCCGACATTGGAGGGCAGCTCCGAGGGAATGTAGTTGCGGTCGTCGTAGCTGGTTTTCATGCTCGGCATGATCGCAATACCGACCAACGCGAGCGCCAGCGCGGCGGCGAATACCGGTGCGGGCCAGCGCACCGTCGCGGTGGCGATGCGACGCCAGCCGCGCACTTTGACGGTTCGCTTCGGATCGAGCAGACCGAACCGGCTCGCGACCGCGACGATGGCCGGCGCCGCGGTCAGCGCACCGGCGACCACGATCAGTAGACCAAGAGCCGACGGGATGCCCAGCGCCCTGAAATACGCCAGGCGCGCGAGGTGCAGGCAGAAGGTCGCCCCGGCAATGGTCAGCCCCGAACCCAAGATGATATGAGACGTGCCGCGAAACATGCTGTAATAGGCCGTTTCTCGGTCTTCGCCGGCTTGGCGGGCTTCCTGGTAGCGGCCGATCAGGAAGATCGCGTAGTCGGTGCCCGCCGCAATAGCGAGCGAGGACAGCATGGCGACGACGAATGTGGAAAAGCCCAGCAGGTCGTAGTTGCCGAGGATTGCGACGACCCCGCGGGCGGTGCCCATTTCGAGGCCGACCATGGCCAGCACGAGCAGCACCGTGCTCACCTTGCGATAGGTGAGGAACAGCATGATCATGATGACCAGGCCGGTCACGCCCATCATGGTCAGCATGCTTTTGTCGGCGGCCTCGTTCATGTCGGTTGTCAGCGCCGCCGGCCCGGTGAGGTAAACCCGCATCCCTGCTGGCGGGGGTGTGCGGCCCAGGACAACGCGGACCGCTCTGATCGATTCGTTGCCCAGTGTGCTGCCCTGGTTGCCGGCTAAGTTCAGCTGGACGTAGGCGGCCTTGCCGTCGCGGCTCTGGACTCCGGCCGCGGTCAGGGGGCTGCCCCACACGTTCTGGACGTGCTGCACATGCTTGTGGTCGTCCTGCAGCTCGTGCACCAGTCCGTCGTAATAACGGTGCGCTTGCTCACCGAGCTTGCTGTCGCTTTCCAACACCACCATGGCGACGCTGTCGGAAGCGAACTCGTGAAACGTCGCTCCGATCTGTTTCGAGGCGATCATCGACGGTGCGTCCTGGGGCGACATCGTGACCGCGTGGTTGCGCGCGGCCGACTCAATCGGCGGCCAGAAAACGTTGACCGCGATGGTCACCACAAGCCAAGCCAGGATGATCGGCACCGCAAACCGGCGCACGAACCGCGCCAACCGCGGACGAGTCCGGGTGCCGGCGGTCATGCGGCCTTTACCAGACACGACACTTGAGCGTGATGCTCGAAGGAGTGGTGCTCGTCTTTGAGCCCACCGTTGACGGTGACGCGGCAGCCGAGATCGTCGCCGTCACCTTGAGCCACAACGTTGGCGATCACCGACGACATCGTGGTCGCAATCGTGTAACGCCACGGCAAGCTGTTGAAATTCGCCTGTGCGGGCCGGGAATCCTCATCGACATAGCTCACGCGCCCCGCCGTGCCGGTGGGCCCGAACACTTCGTAGGTCACATGTTTGACGTTGATCTGGGGTAGCTGCTGAGCCTGGCTCGCCGTCGCCGAAAAGATGGGATCAGAACCGAATACCCCCCGCAGCTTGAAAACTCCGATCGATCCGAGCGCGACCACCACCACCACGACAATGGGCACCCACGCACGTTTCAGAGTCACCAACATTGCGCTGTTCTCCCATCCTCGCGGTGCCCCGCACGATCAGGGCCGACATCAGACCGTCCAGGTCAACACCGGCGTCCCGCCACGCGCGCCCGAACGTCCATTCGCACCATACCCCCCAGGGTATTACTTCCCAGCGAGCCCGTCCCGCGGCCCGGGGTCAGCGGCCGAAGCCTTAGGCGAGGCTCAAGAACAACTTCTCGAGTTCCTCGATCGTCAATGGCGCCGGGCCGCTGGCATTGTCACCGGGGGTGTCGAGACAATGGCGCAGACCGGACGCGATGATCTTGAAGCCGGCGCGGTCCAGGGCTCGTGACACCGCCGCCAGCTGCGTGACGACGTCTTTACAGCTGCGGCCCTGCTCGATCATCGAAATGACTGCGCCGAGCTGCCCGTGCGCTCTGCGTAACCGGTTCAGCGTTGCTTCGATGTCTTGGCTGGGGTGCGCCGATCGCGGCTGCGCCAAGGATGTTTTGCCAGCAGATTTCGCCATGCCGACCTTTCTACCATACCCCGGGCGGTATACGTTACTCAGTGAGGGTCAGTACTTGGTGGTGCCCGGCGGGTTGCCCTCCTAGGTCATCGTCTATACGGTAGGGGGTATGACCCTAAGGCGACACCTTCCAGGTAGTCAATCGCTGAAACATATTGTCTGCCAATATTTTCTCGATGAAAAGGAGCACCTATGATCGACCGGCAACCGCCTGAAGCGGTCTCCGACGCGCTGACGTTGTGGTTGGATCCGGTGTGTCCGTTCTCATGGAACACAGCGCGCTGGTTGTCCACCGCCGCCGAGCAGGCGGGACTCGATCTCGACTGGCGCCTGATGAGTTTGGCGATACTGAACGCGGGACGTGAGTTGCCGGAGCCACAACAGGCCCGCATGCGCGACTCGCGGCAGGTCGGGCGACTGATGGTCGCGCTGCGCGACGAATTGGGTGCCGACGCGATCGCCAAAGCCTACTTCGCCTTCGGACACCGATACTTCGACGAGTCAGCTGCCCTCGACGACGACCTCGTCAAGCACGTCCTTGCAGCGGCAGGCGCACACAACGTGACAGCCGCGGCACTGTCCGATGCGAGCCTGGATGGGGCGGTCGAGGCTTCGCATCAGGCGAGCCAAGACGCACTCGGTGAGGCGACAGGTAGCCCGCTGATCACGATCGACGGACACACCGTCTTCGGGCCGGTCTTGACTTCCGTCCCAGCCGCGGATAAGGCATCGATGATCTTCGAGGCGGTCGCAACTCTGGTGCGCACAGCAGAGTTCACCCAACTAGAGCGCCCGCGCACCCACTGATAGCGAACCCAGCGACTCGGGCCGACTGCACATCGGCGCGATGTGAGCGCTACCCGTGGACCTCGCGCCGGTCACCAGCACAACGCAGAAATAGTTCAGATAGGAAGAGGTAAAAGAATGACGAAAAAGTTGGTCGTCCTTGGCGCCGGCATCGGCGGGCTCACCGTCATCGAGGAACTTATGGGATCTGGTGTGGATCTTGATGATCTCGACATCACCGTCGTCGATGAGGACTTCTCACATTTCCTCGGTTTCACCTTGCCGTGGGTTATGCGCGGCTGGCGAAATGCTGACAGCGTGCCGATTCGACCCAGTGACAGCAGATTGGCTGGAGTCCGCCGTGTGACCGGGACTGTCCGCGCCATTGACGCCGCGACACACAAGGTCGCCCTGGCCGATGGCAGCGACATCGACTTTGACGCCTTAATCATCGCGACCGGTGCCCGCAACGCCATCGACAACGTCCCTGGACTGCGCGACGCCGCCCAGCGCGGCCTAGCGGTGCACTACTACAACACAGACGCCGCCGCGCGCACACACCAAGCGCTGCAGACATTCGCCGGCGGCAACTTGGTGTTCCTGGTCACCTCGCAGCCCTACCGCTGCCCCGTCGCCCCCTACGAGGGTGCGTTGCTCGCCGCGGATCTTTTGCGCGACAGGGGATCACGTGAGCACGCAAACATCGCGGTGTACAGTCCAGAAAAGCAACCGATGCCCTCGGCGGGACCCTTCGCCGGACCAGAACTCGTCGCTCTACTCACGGCAAACGACATCGAATTCTTCGGCGAGCACGCCGTCGCCGATATCGACGCCGACGCCCGACAGATTCACTTCGACAACGGCGCAAGTGCCGATTTCGACCTGCTTGTATTCATACCCCCGCACGAGCCCGCCGTGACACTGGACGGGCCAGGATGGATCAGTGTCGACGCCACCACCATGCAAACCCAACACCCGGGAATCTTTGCGATCGGCGACACCACCGTCATCACCTCCCCGTCAGGACGACCGCTGCCGAAAGCGGCGATCTTCGCCAGAAACGGCGCCAAAGCGGCCGCCCTCAACGCCCTGCACTATCTCGGCATCACAGACACCGACACCGCGTTGTCCGGCGAGGGCTACTGCTACCTCGACACCGGCGGCGGAGCGTCAGCGCTGGGCAAAGGAAACTTTTTCACCATGCCGCACCCGGCCATCCATCTCAGCCCACCCTCAAAAGAACTTCACCACGACAAACAAGACGAAGAACGCGATTGGAGGGCGACCTGGGAGCACGAACCGTCAACAACCGGATGACAGCAAGCAGAAGGATCTGCAAACTAGTCGCGGCGCCGACGAGGCGCCAAGAGCAGAAGTTGGTCGGTGCGCTAACGGGACCATCGACTGCCGACCAATACCTCAGCGGGAAGACGTTGCATTGCTCGGTCTGCCATCAGCGACCCTCACCGCCATCACTGCTCCCGCGGTTGCCGTTGCGCTCTCACCGATTCCCGCCGTCATCGCGCTGGTATTGCTCATCCACAACCAGCGGCCGCGAGCCTCCAGCATCGCTTATCTGCTCGGAAGGTCGACGGCACTGGCGCTACTGGTGACGGCATCTCTCGCCGTCCCACGTCTTGGCGGATATCTACACAAATCTCTCCCGCACTGGACTCACTGGGTCACGGCCACCATCGGTGTCGCGTTCATCGCTCTGGGCGTGCTGGTGTGGAAACGCCGCCCATCAGCACCCATCACCTCGCAGTGGCACACCCACATCGGCGGCATACCGCTGCCCGCTGCAGCGGCGCTGGGATTGCTGCCGGCGTTAGTCAACCCCAAAGTCGTCGCCGCCAGCGTCGTCGCAGGCGGCCAAATCAGTGTGTTGCCTTCAACTGTCTCCGCTGCCATTGCCTTCGGCTATTACCTCTCTACAGCAACGCTGACCGTAGCCGCCCCCGTCATCACCTACCTCGCCCTCGGATCGAGAATCGACCCCAAACTCGAACGCCTCCGGCGCTGGGTACAACGCCACCACATCGCAGCAACCGCAACAACACTGATCATCATCGGCGTGACCATCCTGCTCTACGGGCTCTCCTAGCAACAGGCCCACGCCCCCGCGGACAACGGGCCAACGCGAGTCGTTCATTGGCGGGTACAGCCGGCAGCACAGCGGGCTGGGGGTAGGTAGCTCAGCTGAGGCATTCGTCGCGGATGCGGAGTTATGTTGCAGCGCAATGACTTCGCAGTAATGTTAGCAGTAATCCGATTTGGCCCTATCGTCGGGAAATGTTGACAGTTGAGTTCATCTGCGGGGACTGTGGTGTCGACACCGCTCCAGCGGGCTCCAAGCGCACGCTCACCTGACAGCGTCGGATACTAATTCCACAAAGGCACCGCCACGTCGGACGATCGCCGCGTAGGGGGCGCCGTCGTGGGTTGTCTTCAGATATATAGCGTACGGGCATATGTATCGTGTCCAAGGTGGCTCGCCGCTCCCAGCTCGCTCGAACAGGCTTGCGGGCGACGCGGTCAACATGACACCTCGACGGCCAGACCCGACGACAGATTCCCCAGTAAGCGATCTGGTGGCCTCGGCCGTCGACGACCTGCCCCAAGGTCTTGCCGACACCGTCGCCGAGCTCATTGGGAGGCCGCGCGCACGCGGCTGGATCCACCTTTGCTGCGCGGCCATTGCCACCGCGGGCGGATTGGCATTGATATCGGTTGCGGGGATCACGTCGTCGCAGAAAGCCGTTCTCGCGACCCTGATCTACACCGTCACCATTGTCGCAATGTTCAGCGTCAGCGCCATCTATCACCGCAAGCACTGGCACAATCCGGTGGCGTTGAAGTGGATGAAGCGGCTGGACCACTCGGCGATCTTCATCTTCATCGCCGGTAGTTACACCCCGTTCGCACTGTTGGCGATGCCGCCGCGCACCGGAGCCGAAGTGCTGGCCATCGTATGGACGGGCGCGGCAGCCGGCGTCGCACTGAAGATGTGGTGGCCGTCGTCCCCGCGATGGGTCGGCGTACCGCTGTACCTCGTGCTCGGCTATGTGGCGCTCTGGTTCGCCGGCACCCTGCTCGACGGCGGAGGTCCGATTGTCGTCGGCCTGCTCGTCGCGGGCGGAATCCTCTACAACATCGGCGCTATCTTCTTCGCCATTCGTTGGCCGAACCCGTGGCCGAGCACCTTCGGCTACCACGAATTTTTTCACGCCTTCACTGCAGCCGCGGCGGTGAGTCACTACGTCGCTGTGTGGTTCGTCGTCTTGCAGTCTTAGCCGCGGTCGGCCAGCTCACCTCTCTGGTGCCCCCATACTCGACGCTAACGCCCGCCAGCCGGCGGCAGGGCCCCAAACCCGCGACCTCTCCCCCCATGTGGCTAGCAGTCCAGATGGCCTCCTGCGCAGCATCTTTGGCGTTCGCTGCCGGCCCGACGCAATTACCGGTGGGCCATCGACATCGCCTTCGGTCGATATGTGCATTGCGCCGTTTGAATGAGTTGAAAAATGTTTGACTAGTCGACACGTCAACAGTCGGAGGACATAGCAATGGCGAACATCGATCGACCGCTCAATGACAACGAGCGACTCGTCGTGGACTTCGTGCACGCCGCCTACGGCGAGACGATGAATGTCGAGGCAATGACGGCGCTCATGCATCAAGACTTCGTCTGGCAACTCAACGTACCGCTGTCGCCCGTCGTCCAGGGCCGCGACGCCGCCAGGGCCGCCTTAGAGCAGCAGTCCGGACTGTCCACGGGAATGGTGGCCGGTAGCGAGATCCGCATGGTCGTGTCCACCGCCGACACGGTCGTCGTGGAACGAGTCGACGTGAACATGATCGGCGACAAACCAGTCACGTTTTACGTGGCGGCCATCTTCGAGGTGCGCGACGGACTGATCTCCTGCTGGCGTGAGTATTGGGACACCGCACACATCGCAAAGCAGCTCGGCATCGACCCGCTGCTGATGTTCGCTCAGCTCGAGTCGTGAGCGACTCCCCCGGTGTCGCCCTGCTCGGCTGCAAGAAATCGTCACAATGACGTTTCGGGGCCGCCTCGCGCGCTTACGATCGCATTGTGGCACAACTTTTTTGACTGGAAAATGGTGACGAGATGACGGAGAAGTCCGCCGCGCAACGCATTGAGGCCCGTATCACCGAGCTCGGCGATTGGCGGGGTGAGACGCTCGCGCGCATCAGAAAGCTCATCAAAGAGGCCGATCCGGAGGTGACTGAGGATTGGAAATGGCGAGGCGTTCCCGTGTGGTATCGCAACGGAATGCTCTGCACCGGTGAGACTTACAAGAGTGTTGTCAAAATGACTTTCGCCAAAGGGGCTTTGCTCGAAGATTCTGCGGGCCTCTTCAATTCAAGCCTGGACGGAAATACCCGGCGCGCCATCGATTTCCACGAAGGTGACGAGATCCCTGAGAAGGCACTCAAGGAACTCATCCGCGCCGCAATCGAATACAATATGTCGAAGTAACTGCTTACCGGTCAGGTTGGCTCGTTGCATCTCCGCTTCCGGGTGGGCGCGGCGGCAGCACCGCGAGCCACGAATCCGCGAGCAGCTCCAACAACTGGCCGTCCGGATCGCGAATCATCGCAGACTGATCAGAAACCGTGTCGGCAACGATCGATCCGCCGAACTCGTTGACGGCAGCAAGCACCTCACCGAGATCGGACACCGACAGTGAAAGGTGAGTGAGCCCGATCTGGTCCATGACGCGATGCGACCCGGCGCGCAGCACCCGGTGGGAGTAGGCGAGCAACTCCAGTACCAGACCGTCGCGAACGAGGTAGGTCGCGTGCAGTCCGATCGGCTTGCTCAGCTGCAGTAGCTGTCCGGTGCCCTCGTCGGGCGGCGCGAGCTCCCACCAGAAGGTGAAGCCAAGCAGACCCTCGTAGAACCGGCGCGAGCGGGCGGTGTCGGCGACACACAGCCCGACATGATTGAACGCGATGCGCTGACCGGTCACTGCAACCTCCTACGACACGACCCGCTGCTCTACGGGATCTCCAGTGGGAACGGGTCATCGGCAAAATCAATCTGGGCCGCCGGGTTGGCCACGGCGGTGGTCATTCCCGATCCGAAAGCACCAGAGCGGTCGAAGAGCGTCGCCGTGCCGACCGCCACTCCGGCGGCGGCCCAGTGGGAATCGGCCTGCACCCCAATCCATTCCCCGACCGGTAACCGGGCCAGTCCCACCGTGAGGTCGCCGTTGATGTAGCCGACGCCCTTTGTGCCCAGATTGGTGACCAGGCTGGTGGCCTCCGCAACCATCACCGCCCTGAGGAACTGCGAGTTGGGTTCGCCCGACACGACGTCAATGGGGCTGTTGAAGAAGCGTTTTCGCGAGTCGTTTTGGTGGTTGCCCGGTGACCGACTCCAATTGCCCGCATCGCTGGCGACCGCGGTCTGTACCCCGTCGCCGAGCGGTGGCGGGAATGAAATCGTCGCCGGCACGCTCCACAGACGCCCGGGCGGCGCGGTCGACAGGCGGTATTGCAGAAGGGTGGCTCGGGCCACCAATCGGCCCTCTTGGGTGACGTCGCACTCCGCACTTCGCACGCGCCGACCGTCGCGCACCATTCGTACGCTGACCGACGTCGCCACTCCGCGTGCCGCCCGGAACAAATCGACCGTGAGCCGGGTGGGCATGAAATCGGCTGATCCGCTGAACTTTTCCAGTGCATGAGCGGCGAGACCGACGACGGCGGGTCCATTGAGATGGTCGTCGCCCCAGTGACTGCCGGCGAACTGGGTTGGTGTGAACTCGCCGCTTTGGGTTGGGGTGAAGTGTGCGGGCGTCACAGCTACGGCGTCCGCAATGCATTGACGGCCTTGACCAACATGCCGCTCAAAAGATTCTCGGCATCCGGGTTCCCGGGCAGAACCCCCTCGGAGGTGACGGCGACAGTGTCGCTGAGAAAGGCAGCGAAGACGTAGGACTTGGGTGCGCCCTGGGTGGCTTCGGCGACCGATTCGGTGGTTACGACACCCTCGATCGGCGGCCCGGGCTGGCGCGAGACTGTCGAGACAACGAGCCGGCCGGCGATTCGCTGGGTCAGTGTGACTTGCTCGCAGCCCTTGGGGACGACCGCTTTGCCAAGGGGCGAAGGCGAACTCACGGCGCCGACCAGGATTGCTCCCCGCCCGACTCCGCCGACCATCGTGTACTGCGCATCCGGGGACGCGCGCACCGGCTGCAGGACTGATCGACACAGCGGTGGGTCCACCTTCACGATGTCGCCGACGCCGACGGCGAAGAACTTCTCCGCATCGGGCCCCAGCGTCGCCACGCTCGTGCTTTGGACGTGTTCAAACCCGGGCGGAAATCCGTCCTGCAGCTTGCTGAGCTGACTGATGTCGTAGTAGTGCGACTGCGGTGGCGGCGCACTTTTCGGCGTGGGCAGTGAAGTCGGCGCGAACGCCGCGGCGGGTGGACTCACCGGCCTGCCTTCGATGGAGCGCGCGCAGCCCGGTAGCGCGACGGCCACGCCGGCGGCCACGACGAGGCAGGCCCGCGTTCGTTTCGAGGGATGTCTCACTGGGCGGCCGATTTGTTCCAGGTAAGGCTGTTGGCCGAGTTGCCCATCAGCTGCGCGATGATCATGTTGACCGCCGAAGGATGCGACGACGTGCGGGGCGTGAACCGGATGACCTCACCGGCAACGGCAATCGGAATCGAGGGTTGCTGTGCGGCGGCGTAGAAGACCTCGCCGCTTCGGCTGCGGTAGTCGTGGATCGCCACGTCGACCGCCGATCCGAGGTCTGCCGGTGTTTCCTCGATATACGCCCAGTCAGCGCCTGGCTGCCACCGCGCCTTCAGGTGATGCCGCTGGGACCAGCCGATCAACGCCTCGGATTGCGTCGGATTGACGCAGGGTGGCCGCCACCGAGTTGCCGTCTTTGTGAGCCGGACCCAAGTCCTTGGAGGCGCTCAGCAGCCACGCCATCGGTCCCGTGATCAGACGCGGAGCGCGGACGTCGGTCAGCCCGGCCGCCGCCGCAAATGTCAGATACACCGCGGACAGTAGCACCATCACTCGCAGCGCCGACCGGTGGCCCGAACGATTGACAAGGGCGCCCTCCGAGCGCCAGAGTCGAATCACCGCTACTCCTTCGACGATTGATTTTTTATGAGTGCCGGCCACCGGCAAAAGTACTTCATTTCGAAACCGGCGTTGTACCGATTCTGCGAATTTTGCTCATGCGCCGCCGTTTACGCTACCGCGGGCCAACACATATGAATCACACAAATCTGGCGAGCAGGCTAACATCAGCCTGGCCTACTGCCCGGGTGCACCGGAAAGACGAGAGGACCGCAACTGATGATGCATGGACTACGGCATCGTTTTTTGTTCGTGGGCAGCGCTGTTGCGATTGTGTTGTCGCTGGCAGCCTGTGGCACTCACACGACGGCCGGGATCCCGGTGCAGGCGAAGAAGACTACTGCCGGGCATTCCCCTGACGCCGCGCCGACGAGCCCGGTGCCGGCACCAAAACCGTTGTCCGCCAGCAGTATCAAAAACCTCACCCTTTCCACCGAGGACGTCGACGAGATCGCCGGGCTACCACTGGACGACCGGACGGAATTCGCGTCCCCCGGCACGGCGGCAGGCGACTACAGCAAGCCGGACTGCGCCCTGGCCATGGGCATCACCAAAGATGCCCTCGGCGGTGGCGAATTCACCGCTTATCGCGGGATCAAAAACAATGCGACCAAGGGCGACAGCCTCATCGGATCCTTCACCCAGAATGTCGCGACATTCGAAACCTCGGCCAAAGCCAGCGAGCTGTTCCACAACGCCTACAACGCGCTCGGCAAATGCAATGCAACGACAATCAACCTCAATTCTTCTACCACCATCTGGAAGATATTGGCGCCGGGGCCATTCAACGGTGATGTGGTCACGTTCAGTTCGCTCCAGCAGACCGACAAACAACAAAATCTCGGATGGCGCTGTGACCACCAAGTACGCGTCAAGAACAACGTCATCATCGAGGCCTACTTCTGCGCCTGGGCCAACGGGACGCCGACAGTGACGGCAGCGGTTGACCAAATCAGTGCCCGGATACCGCCCCCGGACAAGCCGGCCCCCAAACCGCCATCCGAGTTCCTCGGACCGGACAAGATCAAGTCCGTCATCGTCAGTGTCGCTCAGCTGGGCAAGATCTTGGGCGCGAACCTGGGCTCGACGGACAAGTTCTACTACCCGCCGGATCCGGCGGACTTGGGCGCCAAGAGCAACTGCAGTCCACTAGTGGGTCTCGATACGACCGCGTTCGGCCTCAACGTCGATTACACCGCGTTTCGCGAAGTGGATTCGCGAGAAGACAAAGACACGTGGCAACACATCGTCAACCAGAAGGTTGCCACCTATACGGATGCCCAGGCTGCGTCCAACGCTTTTCAGAACGCCTTCAAAAGTATTGCCGGGTGCGATGGTGCCCGGGTCCCGACGCCGCAAGCGAACCAGCAGTTCCAGTTGTCCGCGCCGACCATCAACGGCAATGACGCTCAGTGGTCTTTCATCGAATTCACCAACGGACAACCCGACACGTGGCGCTGTGCCTTCGACTTCCGCGCGCAGAGCAATGTTCTGTTCGTCGCCAAGGTCTGCCAATACGGCAATCCGGTCGAGGTCGTCTCGCAGATCGCCAATCAGATGGGCGATTCGATCCCCAAGTGAGCGACGTGTCGAGGGTTCCCGCGCGGGCCTGAGACATGTTGATCAGAGCTGAGTTTGGGTCTGTGCCTACAATCATGGATCGCATCGGGAACTCCATTCCCGCGTAACGCGTTAAGGGCTTGCTTGGCTCAGAGCAGTCGGCTGCCGTCGACGCCGAAGAAGTGCAGGTGTCCCGGCTGCGGACGCACACGCACCCGAGAGCCGCGCGCCGGCGGGTTTTGGCCATCGGCGCGCACAACGATCGGCTGGGTTAACGTGTTGTCGCCTAACGCGATTCGGCCGTACAGGTACGCGTCCGCGCCGAGTTCCTCGACCACGTCGATGTGCATCTCGATGCCGCTTGTGCAGATGTCCAAGTGCTCAGGACGCACGCCTATCACGAGTTCACTTGTGGCTGAATTGATCTCACGATGCACCGGAATCGACCAGTCTCCCAGCGCGACCCGCTGGTCGACGACCTGAACCGCCAGCAGGTTCATAGCCGGCGAACCGATGAATTCCGCCACGAACATGTTGACGGGATTCCGGTACAGCTCGCGAGGAGCCGCGCATTGCTGGAGGACGCCATCGCGTAATACCGCGACGCGGTCTCCCATCGTCATCGCCTCGACCTGGTCATGGGTCACGTAAATGGTCGTGGTGCCAAGCCTGCGCTGCAGCCCGGCGATCTGATTGCGGGTCTGCACTCGTAGTTTCGCGTCCAGGTTGGACAGCGGTTCGTCCATCAAGAACACCTGCGGACGGCGGACGATGGCACGCCCCATCGCAACCCGCTGGCGCTGACCCCCAGACAAGTCCTTGGGTTTGCGATCCAGATAAGGCTCGAGATCGAGCAACCGCGCGGCATCTCGAACACGTTGCCGGATATCACCTTTCGGGACACCTGCGATCCTGAGTGCGAAGCCCATGTTCTGCGCGACGGTCATGTGCGGGTACAAGGCGTAGTTCTGGAATACCATAGCCACGTCGCGATCTTTCGGATCGTCGTCGGTGACGTCCCGGTCGCCGACGACGATGCGCCCGGAGTCGACGGATTCCAGTCCGGCGATCATGCGCAGCGACGTGGTCTTGCCACATCCGGATGGTCCGACCAGCACGACGAATTCCCCGTCGCCGGCACTGAGGTCCAGGTGGTCGACCGCCGGCCGATCCGCACCCGGGTAGCGACGGGTCGCTTGCTCGAATGTCACCGACGCCATGGGCTAGCCACCCAGTCCGGTGACCACGATACCGCGGATGAACGCGCGTTGCGCGACCGCGTACACCAACAACAACGGCAACAAAATCAGCACCGATGCGGCCATCAACACCGGCCATCTGGCGGAGTACTCGCCTTGCATGCGGACCAGTCCGAGGGTGAGGGTTGCGATGCTGCTGCGCTGAATCATCAACAGCGGCCAAAGAAAATCGTTCCACACGTTAACCCAGGTGATTACCGCCAGCACCATCACCGCCGGCTTCGCGTGCGGAAGCAGGATGCGCCAATAGATCTGCCATGGCGAGCAACCGTCGAGGATTGCCGCTTCTTCGAGTTCGTCGGGCAGGGTGCGGAAGAACTGACGCATCAGGTAGGTGCCGAATGCGCTGCCGAACAAGCCCGGAACGATCATGGCCCAGGGCGTGTCGGTCAGTCCGGCGACGCGCATCAAGATGAATTGTGGAATCACCGTGACGGTCAGTGGCACCATCAGCGTACCCAGATACAGAACGAACAGTGTGTCTCGACCCCGGAACCGCAGGCGTGCGAACGCATATCCGGCTAATGAGCAGAAAAACACCTGCCCGATGCTGACACAAGCGGCGTACACGACCGAGTTGACGAACATGCGCCAAAAAGGCATGACGGCGAACACTTCTCGGTAGTTGGACCACTGCGGATGCGCAGGAAGCAGAGTCGGCATTGTCACCTCGCCGGCCGTTTTCAAGGACCCGGAAATCGCCCAGAGAATCGGGAACAGCGCGCACATCGCAATCGCCGTCAGCACGACGTACAGCACAACACCACGGAAAACCGCCGGTCTGACAGAACGTCCAGCTAGGCCCACGATCGCTCCTCCTGCGCGGCTCGACGGCGACCCAACCGCAACTGCACCACCGTCAGGACAAGCAAGATCGCAAACATCACCCACGCCAGCGCTGACGCGTACCCGAACTCCAGGAAGGCGAACGCGTGCTGGAACAGCATGATCCCAAGGACATACGTCGCCGTTTCCGGTCCACCGTTGCGTCCGTTGAGCACGTAGACCAGATCGAATGCCTGGAAAGCATGGATGATCGAGATGACGACCACGAACGACACGGCGCTGCGGATCAACGGCACCGTGATGGACAGGAACTGACGTAACTCTCCCGCGCCGTCGAGCCGCGCTGCCTCGTAGAGGTCTTCCGGCACACCCTGCATGGCGGCCATGAGGATGACCGTCGCGAATGGCACACTGCGCCATACGCTGACGATGCACAGCGAGGCCAGGGCGTACTTCGGGTCGACCAGCCACGGAATGGGCTCGACACCGATCCAGCCGAGGACGATGTTGAGCAGACCGTTATTGGTGTTGAAAACGAATTGCCAGACGACGGCCATCACGACCGACGACACCGCCAGCGGTAAGAAGATCACAGTGCGAAATATGGCGATGCCCTTGATCTTTCGGCTGAGGACGCCAGCGACGCCGAGGCTGATCAATAGCGTGGGGATAACGGTGCCCACGGTGTAGAGCACCGTGTTACTCAGTGCGATGGCGAACAGCGGGTCCTCGCCGAAAAGACTGCGATAGTTCGCCAGGCCGACGAATTTGGCCCGCCTGAACATGTCCCAATTGTGAAAGCTCATATACAGCGAGAACCCGAGCGGGAACAGCATGAATACCGCGACGGCGATCATGTTCGGCGCGACGAAGAGGCGGCCAAACCGCGCGCGGCGGCCGAACGGTCCCCGCCCTGCGTGATGCGTCGGTCAACGTCATGGTCTTCGGAGCACCTCGTCGATCTTCGGCGTCAACCCACCGCTCAGTACGGATGCCGGTCGCGTGCCGCGCAACACCGGCCCGAGGTTGCGGTCCATCAGGGCAACGACCTTGGGCCACACCGGAGTGATGGGTAGGCCCTCTGCATGCCCCGGGCCGCCGGTCAGCACCGCGATGTTGCTGATGCTGTTGTGCGCCTTGGCGAACCCGGACGATCGGACCGCAGACCGCAGCGCCGGTACAAACAGGCCCGTCTCACCGATCACCGATTGGCCCACCGGCCCGGTGGCAAATTTCAGGAATTCCCATGCCTGCTTTTTCCGGGCACTACTGGCAGCGATCGCCAACCCGGTGGTGCCGATATTCGATCGCGCGGCGTGCCCGTTGGGCCCGGTGGGCAGTACCCCGATGTCAAAGTCGAGATCGTCGGCCCGCTCGAGGGTCTGGTATCTCCAGTGGCCGCCGAGCGCCATTGCGGCGTGACCGGAGGTGAACAGGTCCGTCTGCGACATCGACTGCGACTCCGATGCACTGGGCGCAACCCGGTACTTATTGGTCAGGTCGGCGTAGAACTGAATGCCCTCGATGAAGGCGGCGTTGTCGAAGTTGAGGTGCGTCGGGTTCATCCGTGGATCCGACCACGGGACACCGTTGTTCATCCCGAACAACAGCGCGGAGTAGTACGGGGCCCAGGTGTCGACGAATCCCCACTGACGAACTCGGCCCGAGCGGTCGCGCTTGGTGAGCGTCTTTGCCGCATCGAGGAATTCGTCGAAACTCCACGGCTGCGTCCACCGTCCGGGCGGTGGACGCAGCCCGGCCTCCGCGAACAGCTTCTTGTTGTAATACAGGAAGGTCCCCGACCACTGCTCCGGAAAGGCGTACTGCCCCCCGTTGTACGTAAAGGTCTCGTACATCGACGGGACACTGTCCGCTCGGAGCTCGGTGGCGAACGTTTTGTCGCGCGCGAGCATGGTGTTGAGATCGAGCAGCACGCCCCGCTCGGCCAGCCCCGAATAGGTGAATTCCCACGCCATCATGACGTCGGGGCACTTGCCGCCCGCGCAGTAGATCGACACATGCTGCAGGGCGTCGGGACCCGACAACAACGTTCGCACTTTGATGTCAGGATGCCGGCGCCGGAAGGCGTCGACGACTTGTAGCCGGGCGTCGGCCTCTTCGGGGTTGGCCGCGAAGAAGAATGTCAACGCATCATCGTCGTCGGATCCGCACGCGGTGGGCAGCAGCGTCATCGATGCCGCGCCGATCGCGCCGCCAGCGCGTAGCAAGGTCCGCCGACCGAAGGGCCTACCGCGACCGAGACTGGTGTTCGTGGTGTCTCCCGATGATGAAGCGTGATTTTCTTCGTAGCCGACCCGGCTGTGGTGTTCCTGGGCGCGCCACCGACCTCACTGCGCGAAATAGCGCACCCGCGCGATACCGGTGCTGCGCTGCGTCGCCTCGGCGAACAGAACGCCGCGGTGAGACGTCGACGCGATCGAGGCGACGACCGTCGGGCCCGCGGCGATCAGCTTCGTCGTCGTCGCGCCCGAACATCGCGCGATGAGGTCGGCGACGTCGGCGGCCTCATCGTCACCGAAAGTGATTGTCGCACCTGATGACAATGCCTGGAGCGCAGCGAATCTGTCACCGCGTCCCACAGCGTTCACAAATGTGTCGACCAAAGTTTTCTTCCGCGCACCCGCGCGACGCAAGCCCGTGACAAACCCGGCGGTACCGCGCAGCCGTTGATTGCGGATCAACGCGCGGGCCAAATGAACGCCGGCCGGCAGCGCGGACACCCCGTTGCCCAGGAACCGCACCATCATGGCGGGCAGCTCCCAGTAGGCGCGGAGGGTGGCGATCTTCCAATCCCCGTCGGCCCGACGCAAGTCATATCGCAGTACCGCGGGAATCGTCATGGCGACAGCCGGACCCATCGCCACTTCGAGCGTGAGGTCGCGGATCACCGAAGTGCTGCGGATGATGTCCAGATCGCGGTGAAAGGCGATGTCGCGAGGGCCGATGAAGGTGTCGTAGAACCGACCGATTTCGGCCGGTCCGGTGTGCGGTCGCGAACCCACTGGGTCCTCGACACGGCCGTCGGTGGCGAAAAGCCCGACCCAGGCCTGTCGGTCGTGCACCGCCGCGGCTTGCGGCGATCGCTCGACCGCGGCGAGCAGGGCCGACTCCAGCGCGCCCGTCACCGACGTTCCACGATCTCAACCCCTGCCGCGCGCAACGCCCGAAGGGCCGCCGCGGTGGACTTCTCCTCCACGCCGGCCGTCAGATCGACCAGCACGCGCGTCGCCAAGCCTTGTGCCGCAGCGTCTTCCGCGGTCCGGCGTACGCAGTGGTCGGTCGCGATGCCAACGATGTCGACCTGGTCGATGCCGTGTTGTCGGAGCCAGTCGGCCAATGGGTTGCCCTGCTCGTCGTGTCCGCTGAACCCGCTGTAGCCGGCGTCATAGGCGCCCTTGCGGAAGATCGCCTCGAACCGGCCGGTATCGAGATCGGGATGAAACTCGGCGCCGGACGTGCCGGCGCGGCAGTGCGGTGGCCACGACGAGATGAAATCCGGTTGATCGGAGAAGTGGTCGCCGGGATCGATATGGAAATCTTGCGTCGCCACCACGTGGTGGTAGTCGCGACTGCCGGCCAGATACGGGCCGATGGCGCTTGCCAGGGCTGCCCCGCCGGCGACCGCCAGCGCGCCGCCCTCGCAAAAGTCTCTCTGTACGTCGACGACGACCAGCGCGCGCATGAAACCACGTTATCGCCGGCAGTGCCGGTACCCGAGTGCTTGCGATCATTCGGCTGAGTAGGATCGGCAAAGTTAACGCCGCTAGCTGCGCGTTGCATCAGGTAGCTTGTCAAACTATAGTCCAGACACGTGTCCAGAAAGCTCGTTGACGCCCCACCCGAACCTCTCATCGTGCTCTTTCTCGGCACCTTCACACCGGATCGGGCGTGAATATGCGGATTGCGTTGCTGTCGTATCGCAGCAAGCCGCACTGCGGTGGCCAGGGAGTTTACGTTAGGCATCTGAGCCGTAGCCTGGTCGACCTGGGACACCACGTCGAGGTGTTTTCCGGGCAGCCGTACCCCGAGGAACTCGACCCGCGAGTGGTATTGACCGAGGTGCCCAGCCTCGACATGTATCGCGAGCCGGACCCTTTCCGCATCCCGCATCCGCGGGAAATCCGCGATCGCATCGACCTCCTCGAGTTGGCCGGGGTCTGGAGCGCGGGCTTCCCCGAGCCGCGCACATTCAGCCTGCGGGCCGCGCGCCTACTGGCCGGTCGGCTTGACGACTTCGACGTTGTTCACGACAACCAGAGCCTGGGGGTCGGACTACTGAAGATCGCGGCGACCGGTCTGCCCGTGGTCGCGACCGTGCACCACCCGATCACCCGCGACCGGGTGGTGGATCTCGCCGCGGCGCGCTGGTGGCGCAGGCCGTCGGTGCGCCGCTGGTACGGATTCCTGGCGATGCAGGAGCGGGTGGCCCGCAACATCCCCGAATTGCTGACGGTGTCGTCCTCGTCGGCCACCGATATCTCGACCGACTTCGGCGTGCACCCCGATCAGCTTCACGTGGTGCCGCTGGGCGTCGAGACCGACGTTTTTGCGCCCTCGACGGAACCACGGGTTCCGGGTCGCATCATGGCTATCGCCAGCGCGGACGTGCCGCTCAAGGGTGTCGCGCACCTGTTGCAGGCGATCGCCAAGCTCCGCCACCACTACGACCTGGAACTACAGCTGGTGGCCAGGCTGGAGCCCAACGGCCCCACCGAGAAGCTGATCGCCGAGCTCGGTATCTCCGACATCGTGCACATCTCCAGCAGGCTGTCCGACGCTGAACTGGCGCGGCTGTTTTCTTCGGCCGAAATCGCCTGTATTCCTTCGCTTTACGAAGGCTTCTCGCTTCCGGCGGTGGAAGCGATGGCAAGCGGGACCCCGATCGTGGCGAGCCGTGCCGGCGCATTGCCGGAGGTCCTAGGTGCCGACGGCGTCTGCGCCCGGCTGGTTCCGCCCGGCGACGTCGAGGAGCTCACCCGTGTCGTCGGCGAGCTACTGGACTCCCCCGACGAACTCAAGCGGCTAGGATCGGCCGGTCGCCGTCGCGCTGTCGAGGTGTTCAGCTGGGAGTCGGTGGCCGCCCAGACCGTGCGGGTCTACGAGCAGGCCATCGCCCGGTAGTTCGACCCTCAGCGACACCGTGGTGGGCGAGCTGTGCTGACAGTCGATTTCGACCGCCTCGGCATAGGCCAAGGCAGCAAGGTCATCGACGTCGGCTGCGGCGCCGGCCGACACAGCTTCGAGGCCTACCGACGAGGTGCCGATGTGGTGGCATTCGACCAGAACGCCACCGAGCTCGGCGACGTCGACGCGATGTTTCGCGGCATGGCGGACGCCGGCGAGGTGTCGCCGACGGCTCGCGCGGAGACTGTCGTGGGCGACGCGCGAGCGCTGCCCTACCCCGACCAGACTTTCGACTGCGTGATCGCTTCTGAAGTTCTTGAACACATCCCGGCCGACGATGCCGTGATCGCCGAGCTGATTCGAGTGCTCAAAGTGGGCGGCACGCTGGCGGTCACGGTGCCTCGATGGTTACCCGAACGCGTCTGCTGGCTGTTGTCCGACGAATACCACGCCAACGAGGGCGGCCACATCCGGATCTACCGGGCGGATCAGCTGCGAAGCAAGATCGCCGGCCGCGGCATGACGTTCACGCACACGCACCACTCGCATGCGTTGCACTCTCCGTTCTGGTGGCTGAAATGCGCTTTGGGCGTTGACAAATCGGACCATCCCGCAGTCGCGGCCTACCACAAGTTGTTGGTGTGGGACATGATGCAGCGACCCCTGCTGACCCGCGTCGCCGAATCGACGCTGAACCCTCTTATCGGCAAGAGCGTCGCGCTGTACTTCGAGAAACCGGTACCCGCCGTTGAGCTGGTCTGAGGTTCCGGGCGTCGCAGGCGTCCTCTCCCCTGAACAATGTCGTCAGACGGCAGAATCGATTGCCGCGCTGCAATTTTCGTCTGGTGAGATTCCGTGGTCCGACGGTGGGCACACCGATCCGTGGGACCACATCGAGTGCGCGATGGCCCTCACGGCAGCGGGTCTGCTCACACCGGCGCGACGCGCCTTCGAGTGGTGTCGCAACCAGCAACGCGCAGACGGGTCTTGGCCCATCCAACTGCGCGCCGGCGTGATCGAGGACGCCAACAGCGACAGCAACTTCTGCGCGTATGTCGCGGTCGGCGTGTGGCACCACGTGTTGGTCACCGGCGACCGGACGTTTGCCGGCGATATGTGGCCGATTGTGCGCGCCGCCATCGATTTCGTGTTGGATCTTCAGCTCGAGGGCGGCGAAATCTGTTGGGCTCGCGGTACCTCGGGACCGCTGAGCGAGGCGCTGTTGACCGGCTGCGCGAGCATCTTCCACAGCATCCGTTGTGCTCTCGCGCTAGCGAACCTTATGGACGAGCCGCAGCCCGAGTGGGAAGTCGCCCTGGGTCGGCTGGGTCACGCGATCGCAGTCCATCCATCGGCGTTCACCGAGAAGCCACATCATTCGATGGACTGGTATTACCCGATCCTTGGCGGCGCGTTGCGCGGTTCCGCGGCAACGGCCCGGATTGCCGACCGGTGGGACGATTTCGTCGTCGACGGACTCGGCATCCGATGCGTGGACGACCGGCCATGGGTGACCGGTGCGGAGACCTGCGAACTGGTGCTGGCGCTGGACGCCATAGGCGAACGAAAGTCCGCCCTAGTTCAGTTCGCCGCGATGCAGCACCTGCGCGAGAAGGACGGCTCGTACTGGACCGGTCTGGTGTTCAGCGATGGGAAGCGTTGGCCTGTCGAGCGAACGACCTGGACCGGAGCTGCGGTGATCCTGGCGGCCGACGCATTGTCATCGACCACCGCGGGCAGCGGCATCTTCCGCGGCACGCACCTGCCGCGTGGCCTCGAAGGCGACTATGACTGCGAGTGCGTGACCAGCCAGTCGGATCGTTAGACGCCGGCCCCGGCGTCGCCCGCGGTACGCTCCAGCACTCGCATTGAACCGATCGCGGCTTTCTCGGTGAATGCGCCGCTTTTCAATGCGCGGCAATAGATCTCATACGGAGGCCGTCCGCCGTCGCGCGGATCGGGAAACACGTCGTGGATGACTAGCGCGCCGCCGGCGCTCACCCATTTGGCCCAGCCGTCGTAATCCTTGCGGGCCGCCTCCTCGCTGTGACCGCCGTCGATGAACAGCAGTTGCAGCGGGCTCCGCCAACCCCGAGCCACCACAGTCGATTTGCCGACCACGGCCACCACGTTGTCGTCCAGGCCGGCTTCGTCGAGCGTGTGCCGCAACACCGGCAGGGTGTCGAACCGCCCGGTCACCGGGTCCACCAGTGACGTGTCGTGATACTCCCAGCCCGGCTGGTGCTCCTCCGACCCGTGGTGATGATCGATGGTGTACAACACGCTGGCACGCGCCCGCGCGGCTGCGCCCAGCAGCACCGTCGACTTGCCGCAATACGTCCCGATCTCCACGCCGATGCCGTGGTCGAGGTAGCTCATGGCTACGTCGTGCAGGGCCTGCCCCTCGGGGGCGGGCATGAAGCCGGTCACCCGGTCGGCCAGCGCGAACAATTGACTGGTCAGCTCGTCGTGCGGGGCGTGTTCTGAGGAGGTCGTCATCTCCTGCACGGTAACGCATCCGGTTGCCGCACCTGGACGGGTGTAGTAGTGTCCGGACACGTGTCCAACCCGGTAGCTCGGGAATCGACCAGACGCCGCCTAACCGCCAAGCAAGCCGACACCGTCGACCGGCTGGGCAACGCCGCGATTGGTGTGCTGAGCCGAGAAGGCTTCTCCGGGTTGACGATTCGTATGGTCGCAGCGGAAGCCGGTGTTGGCGCCGCCACCGCGTACACATACTTCTCCTCGAAAGAACATCTCGTAGCGGAGATTTTCTGGCGGCGGTTGGCATCCAGTCCCGTTGCGCCCACTGACTCGCCAGACGAGACGACGCGCGTGATCGCCGTGCTGCGTCAGATCGCGCTGCTGGTCGCGGACGAGCCGGCGCTGGCCGGTGCGGTCACCAACGCGTTGCTCAGTCAGGACCCCGAGGTCGAGCATCTGCGGTTGCGCATCGGTCGTGAGATACATCAGCGCCTGGCCAGCGCACTCGGCGAACGAAATGCCCCTGAGCTGGTCGAATCGCTCGAGCTGCTCTATGCCGGCGCCCTGGTCCGGGCCGGCATGGGATATGCGTCCTACACCGAAATCGCCGATCGGTTGGAGGCGTCCGCGCAACTTCTGTTGGCCGAGCGGCCCTAGCACCACGTCGCAGGCTGGCATGATCAACGCCCATGGACGTCGTCGACCATCCTGAACGGGATCAGGCCTGGGATAGCACGGCGCGCTCGGAGACTGAAACCCAACGGTTGGACCGCAATTGGCTCAGTCTGTTGCAGGAACTGCGGGTCGTCCAGACCGGTGTTCAACTGCTCACCGGCTTCTTGCTGACGCTGCCGTTTCAGCCCCGCTTCGACGGCTTGGACCACGCGATGCGGATCGTCTATCTGGTCACCGTCGGCGCTTCAGTCGCAGCCACCGTCCTGCTGGAAGCCCCCGTGGGCGCGCACCGCTTGTTGTTTCGTCGGCATCGGACCCAGTTCCTGGTGTCGGCGGCGCACCGGTTTGCCTATGCCGGGCTGCTGCTCATGGGCCTTGCGCTGACCGGTGTCACGGTGGTCATTTTCGGGACGGTGGCCGGTCAGACAGCCGGTGTCGTGGCCGGGTGCTGCGCGATCGTGGCGCAACTGTGTTTTTGGGTGTTGTTGCCGCTCTGGGTGCGGTGGGCCGCGCCGCCGCCCGAGTAATCGGGCGGCGCCGACGCCACGTGGGCGTCCGGTTTGCGACGCGGGCAAGCTGGGAACACCGCAGCCATGTTGATTCGCCGAATCGCTCGTCCCCTGCTGTCCGCGGCATTCATCGGCCAAGGTGTCGAGACGTTGCGCAATCCTGCGGTGTCGCTCGAAGCCACCGAGCCCACCGTCGCGGCGCTGCGCCAACTGCCTGAACCCTACGGAGACAAGGTCCCGTCCAATCCCGAGACCGCCGCGCGGATCAACGCGGCCGTCCAAATCGCCGGCGGAGCACTGCTGGCCACCGGCAAGGCGCCGCGCATTGCTTCAGCCGCGCTGGCGTTCACCGTCATACCGGGTAGCCTTGGCGGCCACCTGTTTTGGACCGAAAGCGACCCGGAGCGCAAAGCCCAGAAGCGGCGTGACCTGCTCACCGACCTGAGCCTGCTGGGCGGCCTGATCATCGCCGCGGCAGACACGGCCGGCAAGCCATCGCTGGGATGGCGCGGAAGGCAAGCGGCAGAACGTGTTTCAGAGGCGGTATCGTCAGCTCTTCCCCTTACGGGGTCGGATGACTCCCTGCTGGACTCCGAGTTCGCCGAAAGAATCGCTCATGGTTTGCAGATCGGTGCCGAGCGTGGCCGCGAGCTTGCCAGTGCGGCGGCAGAACGCAGTGCGCCGGTGGTCGAGGCGGCCCGTAAGCGTGGCGAAGAACTCGCCCACGACGCGGCCAAAAAGAGCAAGCCGGTCGTGAAAAAGGCGCGCAAACGGGCCCGCAAGCGGGGCGCCGAACTCGCCGACACGGTGCGCGAACGCGGAGCTGATGTGGCCGAGACGGCGCGCGACCGCGGCAGCGAGTGGGCCCAGGATGCCGCCAAGAAGAGCAAGCCGGTCGTGAAAAAGGCGCGAAAAAAAGCGCGCAAGCGGAGCGCCGAACTGGCCGAGACCGTGCGTGACAGAAGCAGCGACTGGGCTGACATCGCTCGCGACCGAGGCAGCGACTGGGCGGACATCGCCCGCGACCGAGGCGCCGAGTGGGCAGAGATTGCCCGTGATCGCGGTAGTGAACTCGGTGAACGTGCCTACGAACGCGGCAGCGAGCTCGCCGAGGCCGCCCGCGACCGCGCGGAAGAACTGGCCGATCGCGGACGGGTCAAGGCGCGTCACTGGACCTGATCGAGCCCGCGCGCCGGGACTGACGCCACGCAGGTGGTCAACTGACCGCCAGAAATTCGACGAAGGTCGCGACGATGGCGTCGATGCTCTGTCTGACGTCGATCGCCATGCCGTGCTCGTCGGGGCCCAGCGGCTCCAGTGCCTGGAACTGCGACATCACCAGCGACGAGGGCATGAAGTGACCGGGGCGCCCGGCCTGCCTGCCGCTGATCACATCCGGTGAACCTGTCAGGTGCAGGAACGCGACAGTTGTTCGGTAGGAACGCAATTGGTCGCGGTATCGGCGTTTGAGGGCTGAGCAGCTCATGACGCCGCTGTCATGATCCGCCAGCCACTGACCGACGGTGGCCAGCCAGGGTCGGCGGTCGTCGTCGTCGAGCGGTGTGCCCGCGGACATCTTCGCGATGTTGGCTGCCGGATGGAGCGTATCGGCGTCGGCGAACGGAATGTCGAGCCGACGTGCCAAGGCAATACCGACGGTCGACTTGCCGGAGCCCGAGACACCCATGACGACGACGGAAGCGCCGGGCGGACAGCGATGTTCGACTGTCACATCACTGAGCGGACAGGTTGCGGTTCCACTCCAGCCAGCCGGTCCCGGTTCGTCCGTCGGCGGTGTTCACGGTGGCCCAGACTCGCGGAAAGTGGCTGATTCGACCATCTTTGGCAACCAGGCGCAGTGGCGCGTGACCTTGCACGTCGACGGTGGCGGTGATGTCGCCCGGCTGGATCACCAGCGTCGCGCCGACCGGCAATCCGGCGGCGTCGAACGTCTCGGTGTGAGAGACCTTTTGCAGCTCCTCGACGGTGTCTCGCTGGACGTAGCCGACGCTCATCGGCGGGACACCCGGTATCGTGATGTCTACCGCGTGCAGGTGCGTTCCGTCGTTGAGGTGCAACGCGCTCCAAAGCCAGTCCATGCTCCACCAGTCCCGAACCCCCCAGGAGTGGTCCCGCTGCCCGGGCACCGCGTCGACGGTAAACCGCTGGTCTCCTACCGTGACGGATCCCGTTACCGTGCAGGGTATTTCATACCGGGTGGTGACCCGGTACTGGTAGGGCGTGCCGGCGGTGCTCCACTCGAGCTCGAACGCCACGTCGACCGGTGAACCTTGTTCGCCTCGCAGCAACGCGGTCGGGTCCTGGTAGGACTGGCCGCGCCCGCTCAGCGTTAGGCGATAGGTGCGCAGCGGGTCGACGACCGAGTGGGTGAAGTCGAGCGCGCCGGTATTCACCGCCCACGGGTCGGTCGGTAGCGAAACCTCGAAGTCGACGAGCGCGATCGTTGGCAGGTCGGGGCCGCACAGCAGGCCGTTCAGCCAGGCTGTCTGCTGGTTGGGGATCAAGCCCAGCCGTACCCAGCCGCCCAATCCTTGTGCGGCATCGGCGAAGTCGGCATACCAGCTTTCATTCCACAACGGCTCATCGGTGGGATCGTGCGCCGACTCGTCGTCGGCGGATGGGCGGAGCGCTTCGACAGCGGTCGGCTCGGGCAGGATTGCCAGCGCGTCGGTGTCGAGCACATGCTCGCAATGACGTTGCAGCATCGTCATGAACATCTCGTCGCCGCGCTCGGTGCGTTCCACCAGCATCGAGGACACGATCGCCATCATCACCCCGAAGAAGCTCTGCCGGCGCACGCCGTCACGAACGTCGGCCAGGCTGATCGGTGCATCCGGTCCAAGCGCGCGGTGGTAGCCCTCGAGCAGCGTGTCGTAGTGTTTGCGGCGGTCGGCGACCGGCAGGGCGCAGCCAAGGAAGTAGGCCAGATCGGTCATGGCCGGCCCCCAGGTGACCGTCTGCCAGTCCACCACGGTGAGTGAACGTTCGGCACCCTGGGCGCCGAACAGCATGTTGTCGAGCCGATAGTCGCCGTGGATCAACCCGTGGAGCCGGTCTTCGGCCGCCTCGTCGGCCAGGTAGCCGTCGAATCCGCCGACCAGGCGCTCACACACCACGCGGTGCTGTGGCGAGATCCGGTCGCCGTACCGGTCGACGAAGCCGGCGAACAACGCGGTGATCAATGCCTGGTTCATGGGTGCCGCACGGTTGAGCCAGTCCGCGTCCGCCAGGGTGGTATCACCCAGCAGCGGCCCCTGCAGGCGCCCCAATTCGGTGACCGCTGTGTGGGCTTGTGCGGTTGTGGCGCCGCGGATTTCGTCGCCGACAACGGCCGGGGTGGCGTCACCGAGCAGCAGATGGAAAATGCCCGACGCGGCGTCGAACGCGGTGTGGTAGCACGGCGCGACCGGACCGTGCAGACCCGGGGCGATATCACGATAGAAGCAGACCTCACGCTCGTAGAGGCCAAGAGTCATGCCGGTCTGACGGCTCATCGGATCGGTGGCAGCGACCTTGAGCACCACCGAGTCCGGGCCGTCCGCCGCAGCGTCGGCGTAGCTGAGCCGGACCCGGTAGCACTCGCTCATCTGGCCCGTGCCGATGCGCTCGGTGGCGAAATCGGTGATGGTCCCGGCGCCGATGGCGGCCGTCAGCCAATCAGCGGTGAGCTCAGTCGGCCGTTCGACGACATTGCCGGTGTGCGGTGTCATGGCTCGTCCACGTAATCACATCGGCCGTCAACGCGCCAGGGAAAAGCCTTCCCACGCCCGTCGCCGCTCGGGGTGCGGATCGAACTCGAGATGGGACTTGCGGTCGAACACCATCACCGCCCGCTCGGTGTCGGTGTACGCCGGCCAGCCATCGCCCGGATTACCGGTCCGGCTGAATGTCCGCCAGCGCCTTTGCACTTCGCGGGTCACCCGCATCGCCGACCGTCGATCGGCGGGTGCGGTCAGCAGTGCGCCGAGCTTGGTGCGGTAGGTACCGAACACCGCGAGCAGTTCGGTGGCGTGGGTGGCCCCCAAACCCGACCAGCGCAGCATGCGAGGTGCATAGTCATAGCGGTACAGGTAGGTCGGGGCGTGCCGGCCGTGGGCCTCGGCCATCCCCCATGCCGCCGAGCCAAAGGCGAAATCTCCGCCGAGCTGAATGCACGCCGATCGGTCGGGATAGTCGGGGTAGGCGTCGGTGATGCGGGTCCGCTCGGCCGGTTCGACCTCGGCCAGCAGCGCCTCGATCATCGGCTCGTTGGTCGGCAGCAGTTGCAGGAATCGGGTGAACAATCGGCCTTCGTCTGCGTTGGTTCCCACAATCAGCGGAACGCGGTGTGCTTTGCCCTGCTGCATCGCGTCGACCGGATCGAGGGGCAGCACCTCGTCACCGAAAACCGGCCCAATGGGGAACGCCCCCAGCATATCTCGCACACCGTCATTGATCAGCCGATTCTGCGCCGCCACCAGTTCCGCCGGCGATGCGGTCATCAGCGCGTCGACCGCGTCGCGCCCGGGGGCGCCGACGAGCGCGGCGAACCGGGTGGCGAACTCCGCCGCCACATCCGTCGAGCGTGTCATGCCACTGGCGGGGCTCTCCGAGATCACCTGCGCGAAAAGACCTTCGGCGTCGGGCGCCGTCAGTAACGCCGCGACCGCGTGCGCACCCGCACTCTCGCCGAACACCGTCACGTTGGACCGGTCACCGCCGAAAGCCGCGATGTTGTCCCGCACCCAGCGCAGCGCCAGGATCAGGTCCCGCAGGAACAGGTTGCTGTCGATGGTGACGTCGGCCGTCGACAGCGAGGACAGGTCCAGGCAACCCAGGGCGCCCAGTCGGTAGTTGACCGAAACGTAGATGCATCCGCGCTTGGCCAGTGCGACCCCGTCGTAAATCGGCGTGGCCGAACTGCCCATGATGTAGCCCCCGCCATGAATGAAGACCATGACGGGTAGCGGCTCGGCCGGCGCCGCTTCCGGAGCGACGACGTTGAGGGTGAGGCAGTCCTCCCCCATCGCTTGATACTTACCGACGCCGAGCATCGCGTAACGATGCTCTTGCGGTGCGCACTTGGTGAACCCGTGGCAATAACGCACACCGCGCCAGGGCTGCGCCGGTTGCGGCGCCCGGAACCGCAGCGTACCCACGGGCGGACGAGCGTAAGGGATCGATCGCCAACGGTGAACGCCGTCGCGGGTGAAGCCTTCGACGGTGCCTGCGGCAGTCGTCACGCGGACCGTGTGTTGGTGCATCACCCGACGTTAGCGAACGTCAGGTGGCGGCGCTCGGCAGGTCGGGTTCCAGGACCCGAATCGTCCCGGCCGTGCCGTCGACCTCGATCAGCGCTCCCGGGGGCAGGCGTCGCGTCGCGCCGTGCACATCGACCACGCACGGGATGCCGAATTCACGCGCCACCACCGCGGCATGCGACATCGGGCCGCCGAGCTCGGTGACGACCGCACCCGCATAGGAGAAAGCGGCTGTGTAGCCGACATCGGTGACCTCGGCGACGAGGATCTCCCCGGCCTCCAGGTTGTCGATGGTGTCCGGCCCGACGATGCGGACCCGCCCCCGCACTCGTCCGCCGCTGACGCCGGCTCCCGTCAGCGTCTGGCCGGGGTTGAGGACGGATGCCGCAACCGGTGCGGGGCGCCACTGGCCACTGAACACCGCCGGAGCGGTGATCGCCGCCAGTCGGTGCTGTTCGGCTCGGCGGCGCGCCACCACCGCAGCGGGATCGTCGGGCAAGGCGTCGAGTTCGTCGACCAACAAATAGAACACGTCATCGGGGGCCTCCAGCACGCCCGAAGCCACCAGCCTGCGACCCAGCTCTCGAAGCAGGTTGCGCAGCAACCAGTTTGCGCGAACGACGCGGTCGCGGCGGATTTCGCGGTCGCGAACCTGGTGGGCGGCCAGCATTGCCACGGGTCGGGCCCGCAGAGCGATCGGCGGGCGGCTGGCCTGCGAACGCAGCGGCGTATCAGAGGCTTTGGCGATGATGCGGAGCAGCAATTCAGGGTCATCGGCATAGCTGGCCGACCGCATCTCCAGTTCCGCGGGCCCGCGGTGTCCGAATGTCTCCACTTCTGCGAGCAGGGTCCGGTAGAACTCCGGCGCGTGGATCGACAGCTCCTGGAGGTGATCACCCGGACTGGCCAGAATCCGGGTCACGGTGGAGTCGCGCTGCGCGGCCTCCGCGAGGCGATACACCGCGCTCAACAAACCGGCGCTGGCCAACTCTTGACCGACCGGCAACACCATGTCGCGTCCGTTGAGACCGCGCAGGATCACGCTGAGTGCCGCGAAGGCCATGAAGGATCCGGACGCCAGCACCCAACCGTCGATGACGTGGTCGCGGGCGAGCAGGATCAGGCTTTGCAGACGAGGTTCGGAAAGTTGCGACAAATCGCCGTTGACAACCGCTTCCAGCCATTCGATGTCATCCGTGTAGTCGCCGGTGTCGCGGTTCGCTCCGGCGATCAGCCCGACCAGGTTGACTCCGAAGACACCCAAGTTGCGGAGGGTGCGCAACGGTCCAGCGGCGCTGCGTGATTCGGGTGGCAGCCGTTGATCGCCGTGGATCGGCAAAGACGCCAGGCTCGGCCCGAAGAACTGGCTCTGCCGAACGACCGTTTCCGGCGTGACGAACGGCACGACCTCGGCCATGTAGTGTGCGGTCGTGATCGCGCCGTAAAGCCGATGGGCGAACACTCCGACGGTGCGGGTCGCCATTTCGCGTTGAATCAGTCCGCCGGGTCGCAGGCGTCCCGCGATGATCGCACCGGACGCGCGGAGTCCTTGGACCGTGGCCGACGCCGACGCCGGCGAGAACGGCCCGGGCAGCGCCTCGGACAAGTTGGTCGCGAGATACACCGGAAAGCGCGGGTCGATCGGGGTGTCGAATTCACCGTTGTCGCCGTCTGGGCCGGCCATTGTGGTTGGTACCCCGTCGGCGGCCGGGATGTCGACGGCCGGAATGTCCTGGACGTGGGTCAAACGCCACGGCAGCGACGTCGACCAAGTCCCGATGCTCACGCGGCCGCGCACCGCCAAGGCGAGGTCGTGCAGGCAGTCGCTCCCGGTCCAGGCCGGTGTGTAATTCCAGTTATCTTGCAGCAGAGCGGTATTGACCGATGGGGCGCTGAGGAGTAGGTCGAGTTCGTCCGCGGGGCTCAGCGCGCGAAGCAACCTGGGCGCAATGGGTCGACCGAGCGTCCCGGCGATCTCGCGGAGGGTGATTTCCCCGGGTGCGGCGAGGTTGACCGGTCCGCTGCTGATGTCCGGGTCGAGGGTTGCGCGGACCAGCACGCGGTGCGCGTCGTCGCTGTGCACGACCTGCAGGGCGCGGTGCGCCGAATCGGGGAAGAACGCGGATGCCAGCGCCCGGCGTACCCAGTTGTCGATGCCGCGGCCGACGATCGCCGCGCTGCGGATCGTCACCCACTCGGCCCCGGACGAAGCGATCAAATCTTCGGCGTGTGCCTTGTCCCGGCCGAGAACCGATATCGGCTGCAGCGGTGCGTCTTCCGGCCTGTCTCGTCCGGCGCCGTAGACGTGAGCCGATGAGGCGAAGATGATGCGGCGGGTACCGCCGCGGGCCATCGCGTCGAGCACATTGCGGGTGCCGCCGATGTTGACCTCGCGGTCCGACGGGTGCACTTTGGCGGGGTTGGTTGCCCACGCGCAGTGCACGACGGCTTCGGCGCCGGCCACCGCCCGGTCGACGACGGCGGCGTCGCGGACGTCGCCTTGCACGAACGACGCCTGGCTCGGCCAGCTTTCGGGCTTGCGACGAGCCAGTCCGACGACGTCGTGTCCCGCGCTCAGCAACCGCAGGACGACGCCGCGGCCGACCGACCCGCTGGCCCCGGTGACGGCAATCCTCATGGGCTAGTCGTCGTCGTCGAGGAACGCGGCATTGACCAAGTCGTCGAGATCCATTGTGGCGAGATCTTTTTCCTTGTGGTGTTCCGCGTCGGCACCGTTGGCCTCGTTGGCCAGGCCGAGGAGCAGATCCAGCACGCCGGCCTGGCGCAGTCGCTTGACCGGGATGGACGCCAACACACGCTGGATCTCGGCCTCACCGGGTGCGGCTTTGGGGGCCACCTCCGCGGAGGCACCGACCAGCTCTTGGTGGAAGTAGCCCGCCAGCGCCGCGGAATTCGGATAGTCGAAGATCAGCGTCGGCGACAGCGGAAGCCCGGTCGCGGCCTTGAGCCGGTTACGCATCTCCACGGCCGTCAGCGAGTCGAAGCCCAACTCCTGGAACGCCTTGTCCGGGTCGATCGCCTCCGGTGTGCTGTTGCCAAGCACGGTGGCGATATGCGAGCGCACCAGATCCAGCAATACCGTCTGCTGCTCGTCGTGGGCCAGACCGTCGAGCCGTTGCAGCAGAGCCGACTTCGACTTGGCCGCGGCCAGCGAGTCGTCCACCTGACGGCGGGCCGGCGCGTTGATCAGGTCGACGAACATCGGCGGCAGCGTGCCGCCGTCGAACTTCGTTCGCAGGGCCGCGGTATCGATGTGAGCCGGGAGCAGGAACGGCTCGTCGATCACCATTGCGGTGTCGAGCAGTTGCAGCGCCTGCGTGGACGTCATCGCCACAATGCCGTCGCGGGCGAAGCGGGCGAAGTCGACCGCGCCCAGTTCACCGGTCATGCTGCTGGTCTGATCCCACAGACCCCAGCCCAGCGAGATCGCCGGCAGGCCGCGGGTCCGCCGGTAGACCGCCAGGCCGTCCAGGAAGCTGTTCGCGGCCGCGTAGTTGGCCTGGCCCGAGGACCCCACCAGACCGGCCATCGACGAGAACATCACGAACGCCGACAGGTTCGAATCCTTGGTGAGCTCATGCAAATTCCACGCGGTGTCCACCTTGGCCCGCAGCACCGCGTCCACCCGCTCGGGCGTCAGCGACGTCACCACCGCGTCGTCGAGCACACCGGCGGTGTGGATGACCGCCGACAACGGATGCTGGACCGGGATGTCGGCCAGCACCTTGGCCAGCGCTGCGCGGTCGGCGGCGTCGCAGGCGACGACCGATACCTCGGCCCCACCCGCCGACAGGTCCGCGGCCAACTCCGCGGCGCCGGGCGCATCGGGGCCGCGGCGGCCGATCAGCAGCAAGTTGCGGACCCCGTGGTTGGCCACGACGTGGCGCGCCAACGCCGACCCGGCCATGCCGGTGCCGCCGGTGATCACGACCGTGCCCTGCGCCCACTCGTCCGGCATCGTGAGGACCACCTTGCCGGTGTGCCGGGCCTGGCTGAGGTACCGCAGCGCGGCAGGTGCTCGCCGCACGTCGAATGTCGTCAGCGGGAGCGGCCGCAGCGTGGCGTCCTCGAACAGCGCTGTCAGCTCCGACAGCATCCGCTCGATGTGGTCCGCTCCCGCCTCGAACAGGTCGAAGGCGCGGTAGCGCACACCGTTGTGGGAGGCGGCGACCTCGGCGGCGTCCCGGATGTCGGTCTTGCCCATCTCGAGGAACACCCCGCCGGCCTTGACCAAACGCAGCGAGGCATCGACGAACTCACCGGCCAATGAGTCCAGCACCACGTCGACCCCGCGACCACCCGTCGCCGCGCGGAACTTCTCCTCGAACTCCACCGAACGGGAGTCGCCGATGTGGTCGTCATCAAAGCCCATCGCGCGCAACGTGTCCCACTTGGGTCGGCTCGCGGTGGCGAACACCTCCAGCCCGAAGTGCCGTGCCAACTGCACCGCGGCCATTCCGACACCACCGGCGGCGGCGTGGATCAGGATTCGCTGGCCGGCCTTGACCTCGGCCAGCGCGGTCAGCGCGTAGTAGGCGGTGGCGAACACCACCGGCGCGGTGGCCGCTTCGGTGTACGACCAGCCCGACGGAATGTCCATCAGCAGGCGGGCGTCGGTGATTGCCAACGTGCCGGTCCCCTCGGGGAACAACCCGGTCACCCGGTCACCGACCGCGAAACGGCTGACGCCCGGCCCGGTTTCGGCCACGACACCGGACGCCTCGACGCCCATTACCGCGTTCTCGTCGGGGTACAGCCCGAGCGCAATCATGACATCGCGGAAGTTGGCCGGCATGGTGCGCACCGCGACCCGCACCTGACCCGCGTCCAGTGGCGCATCGGCATCCGGAATCGGTTCGAGCACCAGGTTTTCGAAGGTGCCCTTGCTGGACATGCCCAGCCGCCACGCATTACCGCTCGGCGGCACCAAAAGCGCGTCCACCGCGCGGCTGCCATGCACCCGGCCCGTGTACACCGTCTCCTCGCGAACCAGGACCTGCGGCTCACCGGCAGCCAGGATCGCAGCGATCGTCGTATCACTCAGCGGTGCATCGGAATCCGCCAGCACGATCCGTCCCGGATGCTCGGTCTGCGCCGAACGCACCAGACCCCACACGGCGGCACCGGCCAGATCGGTGACGTCCTCCCCCGGCCGCCCGACCGCGCCACGGGTCGAAACTACCAGCGTCCCTGAGTCGTGCTCGGTCAGCCACGACTGCAGCGCGGACAGCGCCTCGTGGGTGCGGCGGTAGGTCGAGCCCAGCGCGTCGTCGTCGGCGGGCTGCGATTCGAACACGTCGTAGGCCGGTGTGTCGGTGGGTGATCCGGACACCGTGGGCGACCAGACCACTTCGAAGATCCGGTCCGGGCCCGAACCGGACACGGCGGCCATCAGCTGCTGACGCGACACCGGGCGCGCCACCATCGATGCCACCGACAGCACCGGGAGCCCCAGCGCGTCGGCCAGTTCGACCGTCACCGACGACGGACCCGAGGGCACGATCCGCGCCCGCACCGACGATGCGCCCGCCGCGTGCAGCGACACCCCCTGCCACGAGAACGGCACCAGGACACCGTCGGTGTCATCGTGGTCGGCATCGGTCGCGACGATCACGGCGTGCAGCGCGGCATCCAGAACCGCGGGGTGCACACCGAATCCGGTCGGCGAGACGCCGGCGTCGCCCGGCAGTGTCACATCGGCGTAGACCTCGTCGCCGCGGCGCCACATCGCCGTCAGTCCTTGGAACGCGGGGCCATATCCGTAGCCGCGCATCGCCAGCCGGTCGTAGAGGCCGTCGATGTCGACCGGGGTGGCGCCGGGCGGCGGCCAGGCGGACAGGTCGACGCCGGACTCGGCGTCGCCCGGTCGGACAACGCCCTCGGCGTGCAACGTCCAGCCCGAGTGCGCGTCGACACGGGAAAACACCGACACCGCCCGGTGGCCCGACTCGTCGGCGCCGTCGACCACGACCTGCACGGCGACCGACCCGGTTGCCGGGATCACCAGCGGCGCCGCCAGCATCAACTCGTCGACGACCGAGCAGCCGACCTCGTCGCCGGCGCGGATCGCCATTTCGACGAAGCCCGCACCCGGGAAGATGACCACGCCGCCGACCGCGTGGTCGGACAGCCAGCCGTGCGACTGCGCCGACAACCGGCCGGTCAGCACGACCCCACCGGACGTCGGCAGGTCCACGACCGCGCCGAGCAGCGCATGCTCACTGGGCGACAGGCCGAGGCCCTCGGCGTCGACGGCCGTGTCGTCGGCGGACAGCCAGAAGCGCCGTCGCTCAAAGGAATACGTTGGTAACTCGACGAAGCCGGCGCCCGGCAGCGTCGCGCGCCAGTCGACCCCGACACCCGACACGAACGCCTGCGCGACACCGACCATCAGGCTGTTCGGTTCGGGACGGTCCTTGCGCAGCAACGGAACCGACGCAACGTCGACATCGGCCAGCGATTCCGCGATCGACGAGGTAAGACCACCGCCCGGCCCGACTTCGATGAAGTGCCTTGCGCCAGCCGAATTGGCATGACGGATGCTATCGGCGAAGCGGACGGCGGCCCGGATGTGTTGCGTCCAGTAATCGGCCGACGCGAAGTCGTCGCCGGCGAGTTCACCAGTAACATTCGAGATCACCGGGATGGTCACCGGGTTGACCGCCAGTTCGCGTGCCGCCGCCTTGAATTCGCCGATCATCGGCTCCATCAGCGGCGAGTGGAAGGCATGCGAGACAGCGAGCTGGTGGATGCGCCGGCCCTGCGCACGCAGTTGTTCGGCGATCGTCTTCACAGCGTCCTCGTCGCCCGACACCACCACCGACGACGGGCCGTTCACCGCGGCGATGCCGACGTTCTCGGTCAGCAGCGGGCGCACCTCGTCTTCTCGTGCCTGCACGGCGACCATGGCGCCGCCGGACGGCAGCGCCTGCATGAACCGGCCGCGGGCGACCACCAACAGTGCCGCGTTCTCCAACGACAGCGCCCCGGCGACATGCGCCGCGGTGAGCTCGCCGACCGAATGGCCCATCACGAAGTCAGGCCGCACACCCCAGGACTGCAGCAGGCGGAACAGCGCCACCTCGACGGCGAACAGCGCCGGCTGGGCGAATTCCGTTGTGTTCAGCAGGCCTTCGTCGTGCCCCCACATCACTTCACGCAGCGGGCGCAGCAGATGCCGGTCCAACTCACCGACCACCGTGTTGAACGCCTCGGCGAATACCGGGTAGGTGGCGTGCAACCCCATGCCCATGCCGAGCCATTGCGAGCCCTGACCGGGAAACACGAATACGGTCTTGCCGGGCAACGAGGTGCCGGTGATCACCGATGCCGGGCTCACCACCGACCATTTCGGCCAGACCGGCCAGCAGCTGGTCGCGGTCGGCACCCAGCGCGACCGTGCGGTGCTCGAACGCGGAACGACCCGCCAGCGACCACCCGACGTCGGCGGTTGCCAATTCGCCTCGGGCGCCGATGAATTCGGCGAGCCTCGCGGCCTGACTCGCCAGCGCCGCGGTCGACTTCGCCGTCACCACCCACGGGATGATCGCCGGCGGCGCAACCGGAGTCGGCGCAGGCTCCTCGGCCGGCGGGGCAGCCTCGATGATCACGTGCGCATTGGTGCCGCTGATGCCGAACGACGACACACCCGCGCGGCGCGGCCGACCATTGGCCGGCCATGCCTGCGCCTCCGTGAGCAGTTGCACCGAGCCCATCGTCCAATCCACGTGGGGGCTGGGCGCATCCACGTGCAGTGTCGCGGGCAACATCTCATGACGCATTGCGAGGATCATCTTCATCACGCCCGCGACGCCCGCGGCGGCCTGGGTGTGGCCCATGTTCGACTTGATCGAGCCCAACCACAGCGGCTTGTGCCGGTCCTGGCCGTAGGTCGCCAGAATCGCCTGGGCCTCAATCGGATCGCCGAGCGTGGTGCCGGTGCCGTGGCCTTCGACCACGTCGACGTCCGCGCCGGTGAGCCCCGCACTGGCCAACGCCGAGCGAACGACCCGCTGCTGTGAGGGCCCGTTGGGCGCGGTCAATCCGTTCGATGCGCCGTCCTGGTTGATCGCGGATGCGCGGACCAGAGCGAGCACCGGGTGGCCGTTGCGCCGTGCGTCGGACAGCCGCTCCAACACCAGCATTCCGCCGCCCTCGGAGAAACCCGTGCCGTCGGCCGCACCGGCGAACGCCTTACAGCGCCCGTCGGTGGAAAGCCCGCGCCAGCGGCTGAATTCCACGTAGATGTCGGGTGTGGCGTTGATCGTGACACCACCGGCGAGGGCCAGGTCGGACTCCCCCGACCGCAGCGACTGCGCCGCCATGTGCAGCGTCACCAGCGACGTCGAGCATGCGGTGTCGACCGACACCGCCGGGCCTTCGAGTCCCAACACGTAGGACACCCGGCCGGACGCGACGCTGGACAGTTGGCCGGTCAGCCGGAAACCCTCCACCGGCTTGGCCGAGAACATGCCGTAGCCCTGGGTCATCAGGCCGGCGAAGACGCCGGTGGCGCTGCCCCGCAGCGTGGTCGGGTCGATTCCGGCCCGCTCCAACGCTTCCCAGCTGAGCTCGAGGAACATTCGCTGCTGGGGATCCATCGCCAAGGCTTCGGATGGTCCGATACCGAAGAACGCCGGGTCGAAGTCGCCGACGTCTTCAACGAAGCCGCCGGTGCGGGTGTAACAGGCGCCGGCGACGTCGGGGTCGGGGTTGTACAGGTTGGCCAGGTCCCAGCCACGGTCGGCGGGGAAATCGGAGATGACATCGCGCCCCTGAATGACCATGTCCCACAGGTCTTCCGGTGAGTCGACCCCACCGGGATACCGGCAGGCCATGCCGACGATCGCGATCTGCTCGTCACCGGTGATACGAACGGCGGAGACGCTCTTGACCTCTTGGGGCACCCCGGCGAGCTCGGTGCGGAAGTACGAGGCGAGCCGACTCGGCGTCGGGTAGTCGAAGATCAGCGTCGGCGACAGCGCCAACCCAGTCGCGGCTTTCAACCGGTTACGCATCTCGACGGCGGTCAGCGAGTCGAAGCCCAACTCCTGGAACGCCTTGTCCGGATCGACGGCCTCCGGTGTCGTGTTGCCCAGCACGGTGGCGATGTGTGAACGCACCAGATCCAGCAGCACCGCGTGCTGCTCAGCCTCCGCTAGGCCGTGAATGCGTTGCGCCAGAGCCGACTTCGATTTGCTCGCGGCCAAGGAGTCGTCCACCCGACGACGGGTCGGCGCGTTGATCAGCTCGATGAACATCGGCGGCACCACAGCGGCGTTGGTCCGCAGTGCGGCGGTGTCGATGTTGGCGGGCAGCAGGAGCGGCTCGTCGACCACCAGCGCGGTGTCGAACAACTGCATCGCGTTCGCCGACGACAAGGCTTTGACTCCGGTGCGGGCCAGCCGGGCCCGACCCGCCTCGTCGAGGCCACCCGTCATGTCGCTGGCCTGATCCCACAGGCCCCACCCCAGCGAGATGGCCGGCAGGCCGTGGGACCGACGGTGTGCGGCCAAGCCGTCCAGGAAGGTGTTCGCCGCCGCGTAGTTGGCCTGACCCGAGGATCCGACGACACCGGCCATCGACGAGAACAACACGAACGTCGAGACGTTCGAATCCTGGCTCAGCTCATGCAAATTCCATGCCCCGTCGACCTTGGCCCGCAGCACCGCGTCCACCCGGTCGGGGGTCAGCGAGGTCAACACCGCGTCGTCGAGCACACCGGCGGCGTGAATCACCGCCGACAACGGATGCTGCACGGGGATGTCTGCGATCACCTTGGCCAGCGCGGCCCGGTCGGCGGCGTCACACGCCACCACCGACACCTGGGCGCCGGCCGCGGTCAGCTCCGCTGTCAACTCCGCGGCGCCCGGTGCATCGGGGCCACGACGGCCGAGCAGCAACAGGTGCCGCGCACCATGATTGGCGACCAGGTGACGGGCCAGCGCCGACCCCGCCATGCCGGTGCCACCGGTGATCAGCACCGTCCCCAGCGCCCACGTGTCGGGCATCGTCAGGACCACCTTGCCGGTGTGACGAGCCTGGCTGAGGTAGCGCAGGGCTGCCGGCGCGCGGCGAATGTCGAACGTCGTCACCGGCAACGGTCGCAGCACGCCGGCGTCGAAGAGTTCGGCGAGTTCGAGCATGTACTGGTGCATCCGGTTGCGGCCGGGCTCGAACAGGTCGAACGCGCGGTAGCGAACCCCCGGGTATTCCTCGGCGATCTTCCCGGGGTCGCGGATGTCGGTCTTGCCCATCTCGAGGAACACCCCGCCCGGCTTGACCAGACGCAGTGAGGCATCGACGAACTCACCGGCCAACGAGTCCAGCACCACGTCGAAACCACGATCGCCGACGATGGCGCGGAACTTCTCTTCGAAATCCAGCGTGCGCGAGTCACCGATGTGATCGTCGTCAAAGCCCATCGCGCGCAACGTGTCCCACTTGGGCCGGCTCGCGGTGGCGAAAACTTCCAGGCCGAAGTGGCGTGCCAGCTGGGCGGCGGCCATCCCGACACCACCGGTGCCCGCGTGCAACAGCAACCGCTGGCCCGGCCGGACGTCGGCGAGGTGGACGAATGCGTAGTAGGCGGTGGTGAATACCGCCGAGATCGCGGCGGCTTCGGCGTAGGACCAGTCCGACGGCATCGGGAGCAGCAGCCGGACATCGCCGGCGACCAGCGTGCCGCTACCGTCTGGGAAGAAGCCGTACACGTCGTCGCCGACCGCGAATTCGGTGACGTCGGGCCCGATCTCGACGACGACGCCCGCGCCCTCGCCACCGATCAGTGCGTCGTGGGTGAACATGCCCAGCGTGATCATGATGTCGCGGAAGTTGGTGGAGATCGAGCGCATAGCGACCCGGACCTGGCCGGGTTCCAGCGGCGCGTCGGCGTTGGGCACCGGTTCCAGTTGCAGATTCTCGAAGGTCCCCGCGGTCGACAGGCCCAGCCGCCAGGGGCCGTCGGCCGGCGGTACGAGGAGGTTGTCGACGGCCCGGCTGGCCCGCACCCTGGCGGTGTAGATCGCGTCGCCACGGAGTAGGACTTGCGGCTCCCCGACTGCCAACGCCGCCGCGACCGTCGAATCGGTCAGCGGCGCATCGGAATCGACCAACACGATCCGGCCGGGATGCTCGGTCTGCGCCGCACGCGCCAGGCCCCATACCGCTGCCCCGGCGAGATCGGTGATGTCTTGTCCGGCCAGGCCGGCCGCACCCCGGGTCGCCACCACCAGCACGCCCGCTTCATTTTCGGCCAGCCACGACTGCAGCTTGGCCAACGCCTGATGCACCCGCTGGTAACTTGCGCTGACCGGATCGCCTGCAGCGCCGGCGGACTCGAACACCTCATATGAGGGCGTCTCGGCCGGCGGGGCGGACGACGCCGGCGACCACGCCAGCTCGAAGAGCTGATCGCCGCCACTACCCGACATCGCCGCCATCAGCTGCTGCTGCGAAATCGGCCGCGCGATCATCGAGGTCACCGTGAGCACTGGCAGGCCCAGCCCGTCGGCCAACTCCACCGAAACCGCCGACGAACCCGACGGCGCAATCCGGGCCCGCACCGAAAATGCCCCGGCCGCGTGCAGCGACACGCCCTGCCACGCGAACGGTAAGGCCACACCGGCGCTGTCGTGCGTTACCGCAGCGGCGTGCAACGCCGCGTCGAGGAGCACCGGGTGCACACCGAAACCGCCTACGCCGCCGGCCGCCTGAGGCAGCGTCACCTCCGCGAAGAACTCATCGCCGCGTCGCCACAACGCGGTCAGACCCTGGAATGCCGGGCCGTATTGATAGCCCCGTTCGGCCAGCCGCTGGTAACCGTCGGTTACGTCGACGGCGGTCGCTCCCTCCGGCGGCCACACCGACAAGTCGGCCTGCGGCTCCACCGGGTCCGACGACAGAATCCCCGTCGCGTGGCAACTCCACGCCGAATCCGCAGTCTCCTTGGAAAACACCGACAGGTTGCGCTGCCCGGATTCCTCGGCCGCGCCCACAACCACCTGCACCGACACCGCGCCCGACGCGGGCAGCAGCAACGGCGACTGCAGGGTCAGCTCGTCGATCACCGGGCAGCCGACTTCGTCACCGGCTCGGATTGCCAGCTCGACGAATCCCGCGCCCGGGAACACGGCGACACCGTCAACGGCGTGGTCGGACAGCCACCCCTGCGTGGCCGGCGATAGCCGACCGGTCAGCACCACCCCGCCCGAGTCCGGCGACTCGACGACCGCGCCCAGCAGAGCATGCTCGCTGGCACCGAGCCCGAGGCCGGCCGCATCCACCGCGGCGCCGTCGCCGGATAGCCAGAACCGGCGTCGCTCAAAGGCATACGTCGGCAGCTCGACGAAGCGGGCCGACGGCAATGCGGCACGCCAGTCCAACTTGACGCCCGAAACGAACGCAGAGGCGGCCGAACTGAGGAACCGCTGCAGGCCGCCGTCCTCTCGGCCGAGAGTCGGCACGACGACCGCTTCAGCTCCGCTGTCGGTCGCGGTGTCCTCGATACCCGCGATCAGCGCCGGATGCGGGCTGGATTCGATGAAGGTCCGATAGCCGCTCGTGACGGCGGCGCGTACCGCCTGGTCGAATTCGACTGTCTGCCTGATGTTTCGGAACCAGTAGGCTGCATCGAGGCCCGCGGTGTCCTGAACCTCGCCGGTGACGGTGGAGAAGAACACGGTGCGGGCCGACCGGGGCTCGATACCCGCCAGCGCTTGAGCGAGCTGGTCACCGATCTCGTCGACGGCAACCGAGTGCGATGCGTAGTCGACGTCGATACGGCGGGCCCGCATCTCGCGTTCGGCGCACCGCGCGACGATCTCGTCGAGCGCGGTTTCATCGCCGGAGATGACGACGGCCGAGCGCCCGTTGACCGCGGCGATGCTGACCCGATCGCCGTGGGGCGCCAACAGTTCTCGAGCGTGGTCGGGTCCGCAGGCCAGCGAGGCCATCCCGCCCCGGCCGGACAGCGCCAGCAGCAACTTGCTGCGCAGCGTCACCACCTGAGCGGCGTCGCGCAGCGACAGAGCGCCCGCGACATAGGCGGCGGCGATCTCACCCTGGGAGTGGCCGATGACGGCGTCCGGGCGCACGCCGATCGAGCGCCACAATTCGGCCAGCGATACCATCATCGCGAACAGTGCCGGTTGGACCACGTCGACACGGTCGAGCCCCGGCGCACCCGGGGTGCCGCGCAGCACGTCAATCAACGACCAGTCGACGAACTCAGCGAAGGCCTCCGCGCAGGCATTCACTTGCTCGGCGAAAACCGGTGCGGTGTCCAGCAATTCGACACCCATTCCGATCCACTGCGCGCCTTGGCCGGGGAAGACGAAGACGGTCTTGCCCGCCGGCGCGGCGTGGCCGATGGTCACCGACGCACCCGGCAGCCCCTCGGCCACCTCGCCCAGCCCACGGAGCAACTGATCACGGTCGGTACCGAGCACCACCGCCCGATGCTCAAAGGTTGACCGGCCCGCCAGCGACCACCCCACATCGGCAAGGTTCAAATCATCACGGCCACCGACGAATTCGGCGAGTCGCACGGCCTGGCCGGCCAACGCCGCCGCGCTCTTGGCAGACAGCACCCACGGCACCACCGACGGCTGCGCGTTGACACTCTCGGCCGGCTCGGCCGCCGGGGACTCCTCGATGATCACGTGTGCGTTGGTACCGCTGATCCCGAATGACGACACCGCGGCGCGACGTGCGTGACCGCCTGCGCCCCAGGGCTGCGCTTCCGTGAGCAGCGAGACCGACCCGGCCGTCCAATCCACGTGCGGGCTGGGCACATCCACGTGCAGAGTCGCGGGCAGCGTTTCGTGGCGCATGGCCTGCACCATCTTGATCACACCCGCCACGCCGGCGGCGGCCTGGGTGTGACCCATGTTCGACTTGATCGAGCCCAGCCACAGCGGTTGGTCGGTCCGGTCTTGGCCGTAGGTGGCCAGCAGCGCCTGAGCTTCGATCGGATCGCCCAAAGTCGTTCCGGTGCCGTGGCCTTCGACCACGTCCACCTCGCCGGCGCTCAACCCCGCGTTGGCAAGTGCGGTACGCACCACACGCTGCTGCGACGGACCATTGGGGGCAGTCAATCCGTTGGAGGCGCCATCCTGATTGACCGCCGTGCCGCGCACCACCGCAAGTACCCGGTGGCCGAGGCGTTGTGCGTCCGAAAGGCGTTCCACCACCAACATCCCGCCGCCCTCGGACCAGCCGACGCCGTCGGCAGCACCCGAGAAGGGCTTGCAGCGGCCATCCGGCGACAAACCGCGATGCCGGCTGAATTCGACGAACACCGTCGGGGTCGCGTTGACGGTCGCGCCACCGGCAAGCGCCAGATCGCACTCCCCCGACCGCAGCGACTGCACCGCCATGTGCAAAGCCACCAACGACGACGAACATGCGGTATCGACCGATACCGCCGGGCCTTCCAGACCGAGCACGTAGGCCACCCGGCCGGTGGCGACGCTGGACGTCATCCCGGTCAGTCGGTAGCCCTCGATCTCCTCGGCGAGCATGCCGTAGCCCTGGACGATGATTCCGGCAAAGACTCCGGTCGCGCTGCCGCGCAACGATGTCGGGTCAATTCCAGCCCGCTCCAAGGCTTCCCACGACAACTCCAGCAGCATGCGGTGCTGCGGGTCGGTGGCCAGCGCTTCGCTCGGCGCGACCCCGAAGAATCCCGCGTCGAAATCCGCGACGTTGTCCACGAATCCGCCGGAGCGCGCATAACACTTGTGCGGGGCGTCTGGATCATCGTCGAACAGGCTGGCCAGGTCCCAGCCGCGGTCGGTCGGGAACTCCGACATCACGTCGCGCTTGTCAGCGACCATGTCCCACAGGCTGTCCGGCGAATCGACTCCACCTGGAAAACGGCACGACATACCGACGATGGCGATGGGTTCACCGGAACGCTCCAGCAGCGCGCGGTTCTTGCTCTTCAGGCGCTCGACCTGGACCAGCGCTTTCCGCAACGCCTCGGTTGCATGCTGAAGTTGGTCAGCCATGTCGTTACCCCTCGCCTACCGTCGGTCGTTGCTCAATGGAGAAATGCGGCCCTGGATGAGGAGCAGGGTCACTCGCCGCACAGCTGGCGGCGGACCTGCTCGTCGGCCGGAGAACATCGTTGATGAGCGCCGACTCGCCCACCCCGCGCATGGCCTGGCTCCGCAACTGATTCCGGTGCCCAGCGATCCATGGCGAGACTGTACCCGCCACAAGTCAGCCGAGCCCAAGCCCGGTCAGCGCCACCCGTCGGCGGCTTCGGCGGCTTGCATCAGCGTCGCGCACAGTTCGCGCAGCTCGGGCGTGCCCGCGCCCTCGTTGAGCGCGGTGGCGACGTCCTCGGCGGCGCATCGCACCTGATAGACCCGGTCAGAAAGGCTTGCGGCCTCGTCGGCCGAGAGCACGACCGCGTCGGCCGGCAGCGTTACGCCTCTCGCACCGTTGATCGATGCGCGCTGCTCGTAGGCACGCTGGCGGCAGGATTGCCGGCAGTACTGCCGACGGCGCCCCATCCCGTTGTAGGCGACGTCACGGCCACACCAACGGCACGGCTGCGGGCGGTCGCGGCGTGTCACGGGCCCGACTTTAGTCGGGGCGTTGGTCGAATCCCGGTATCATGGACCATCGGGTCGCTCGGCATAGCGTGCGACCCCCGGGAACCAAGCCGCCCGCTAAGACGTTGTTCAGGGCGCTACCTGCTGAGAAGATTTTAAGAGGAGTGCTAACCAATGGCCGATCGCGTCCTAAGAGGCAGTCGCCTTGGAGCCGTAAGCTACGAGACCGACCGCAACCATGACTTGGCGCCGCGCCAGATCGCGCGCTACCGCACCGAAAACGGCGAAGAGTTCGACGTTCCGTTCGCCGACGACGCCGAAATCCCCGGCACCTGGCTGTGCCGCAACGGCATGGAAGGCACCTTGATCGAGGGTGACCTGCCGGAACCGAAGAAAGTCAAGCCGCCACGTACCCACTGGGACATGCTGCTAGAGCGCCGCTCGGTCGAGGAGCTCGAAGAGCTACTGAAGGAGCGTCTCGAGCTGATCAAAACCCGCCGCCGCGGCAGCGGCAGCTAGGTCAGAATAAGAAGTCGAATGTCGGCGGGATGAGCCCGTCCGTCGGGAAGTTACCGATGTCGAAGTAGTCCGGCGAGAACACCTGGGCAGCGAGGCTGGCCCATGGCGATACGTCAATGTCACCGTACGGCGTGACCAGCCACGCCCCAATGGCGTCCGACGAAGACCCGCCCAGGTCGAGGTTGATGGAGTCGTAGCTGAATCCGTCGCCGAGGCTCTGCAGCGTGATCACGCCGTCGTGGACGTTGGTGCCGTCGATGGCGGGCAGGAAGAGCTGCTGCGTCGAGAACCCGTTGTCGATACCCGTGTAGTTGAGGCTGTCGATGATGTTGGCCTGGGATACGTCCAAGGTGCTGTTCGGGCCGAAGGCCTGGCCGTCGATCGTCACATTGTTTTCGAAGAACTTCTGCGCAAACGTCGATAAGGAGCTCGAGTCAAAATTGACGTCCTGGGTGCCGTAGGCGGTGTTACCGAACACGCCCGCGGTTTGATACGCGAAATCGGGGTTGCCCGTCAGCGCGATGCCGAACGGGTCCGACAACGGCTTGGAGAAGTCGAACAGCTGGCTCTCGAGGTAGGCCAGCCCGGCGTAGTCGCCACCATTCTCGACGTGCGACACATCGTAGGTGCCGTTCGGGGTTATTAAAAACGCGCCGACCGCATTGTCGACACCATTGCTGTTAACGGACGTGGTGCCGGGTCCAACCAGGTCGATATAGGCGTAGCCGTAGCCGTCGCCGAAGTCGTGGATGCCGATGACGCCGCTTTGAATGTTGGTGTCGGCGATCGGGCCGAAGACGATCTGCTGCTGGGACCCTAGGCCGTCCTGCAGTTTGTTGATGATGTCGGCCGACACGCTCGTGTCCAACACGTTGGTGCTACTGAGCGCCTGGCCGTCCACGGTCACGTTGTTGAGGAAGAACTGTTCGACCGGTTGCGAGAGGCTGCCCGAGTTGAAGTCGATGGTCTGGTCGCTGGCGTAGGCGATACTTTGCAATGCGTTGCCTGCCGTGTATCCGAAGTCCGGGTCGGTGAAGCTGACGCCGAACGGATCATTCACCGTGACCGTTTCTGCGCCGACGTCGGCTGCGGCAGTACCGGCGGACAAAGATGTTGCTGCCGCAGCGCCCCCAAGAACGACGGACGTGATTAAGCGCTTAATAATTGACCTCCCCGATTTGCGGACCGCAGGTACGCAACGCCCGCAAAAGCTGAGATTACGGTATGCAGTCTCAGTTTTCTATAAGAGAGGTAAAAGTCACCCGACCGGCGTACTCCGCCTGCGGTGCTGGCGTCCCTCGATCCCCCACTGCGCGACTTTAACTACAGCTTCGCGAATGTTGGATCCGCTCATTTTCGATACGCCAAGTTCGCGCTCGGTAAAGGTGATCGGCACCTCAGCCACGACGAACCCGTTGGTGATCGTGCGCCAGGTCAGGTCGATCTGGAAGCAGTAGCCCTTCGAGTCAACCTGGTCGAGGTCGATCGTCTCCAACACTTCGCGGCGGTAGGCGCGGTAGCCGGCGGTGATGTCGTGGATGCCGATGCCGAGCGCCAACCGGGCATACGTGTTGGCCGTCCACGACAGCGCCCAGCGCCGCTTTGGCCAGTTCTTCACCTTGCCCCCGTCGACGTAGCGCGAACCGATGACCAGGTCGGCGCCGGCGTCGACGGCCTCGAGCAGGAGGTGTAGCTGTTCGGGTGCGTGGCTGCCGTCGGCGTCCATCTCGACCAGCGTGGTGTATCCGCGGTCGAGCCCCCACGCAAAGCCGGCCAGGTAGGCCGCCCCGAGGCCGTCCTTCGCGGTGCGGTGCATGACGTGAATCACGCCGGGGTTCGCCGCGGCCAGGTCTTCGGCGAGTTGTCCGGTGCCATCCGGGCTGTTGTCGTCGACAACCAAAATGTGAACGTCGGGCCGGGCCGTGCGCAGGCGCCGCACGATGAGCGGAAGGTTCTCCTGCTCATTGAAGGTGGGGATGATCACCAGGGTGCGCAGGCTGGGCGGATCTCCCGCGGCCCGAGACACCGAGTCGCCGGTGGTCATAGGTCTCCTTTTTCAGGCCGCTGACTAAGTCCGCGGGCAACAACACGAGCGTCGTCGTCGAGCTCGGGGTCGAGCTCGGGGTCGGGTGACATGTCGTCCCCGTCGGCTACCACATCGTCGTCGTCGTTCTCCGGCGCCGGACCGCCTCTGTTTGCCAGCTCCGACAGCCGTCGGTGGATGATTGCGAACCATCCATTGTGCAGCATCGCGGCGAACAGAACCGCCAGAGCCGCCACCACCAGAGCGCCCTGCACGATAGGGCCCCACTTTGCGGCCGGTGTCAGCGATGTCTTGAGGCGGACCTGGCTGTCCAGGTAGGCCGGCGTGAAGAACTGCGTGCGCTGCAGCTCGCGGCCGTCAGGGGTGACCACGGCCGAAATCCCGACGTTGCTGGCGACCAGCGCATAGCGGTCCAGCTCGACGGCACGCAACTTGGAGAAGGCCAGCTGCTGCTCGCTCATGGTCTGGTTGAAGTTGGCGTTGTTGGCCGGCACCGCCACCAGCTGGGCGCCGTGGCGGACTGAGTGCTGCAGCGCGCGGTCGAAGCTGACCTCCCAGCAGGTCGCGATGCCGATCGGGATTCCCTTGGCCCGCACGACACCGGACCCCTTGCCCGGCACGATGTAGCCGGCCATGTCCGCCATGCTCGACAGATGCCGAAAGAAGCCGCGCCACGGTAGGTATTCGCCGAACGGCTGCACGATGCGCTTGTCATGGCGGTCGCCGGGACCGGTCTTCGGATTCCAGACGATCACGGTGTTGGTCTGCGCGGGCGCCTCGATGGTCCGATTCGGGACGTCGAGCACGGTCCCGACCAGGATCGGCGCGCCGATGGCGTCGACGGCCACGGTAATCTCCTGTGCCGCTTCGGGATTCGCGATCGGATCGATTTCCGATGCGTCCTCGGGCCAGACCACGAAGTCGGGCTGTGGCGCGCGACCGGCACGCACATCGTCGGCCAGCCTACGAGTCTCGCGGACGTCGTTGCCCAGCACCGCAAGCCGTTGCGCGTTGAATTCCAGGCCCAGCCGGGGCACGTTGCCCTGCACCACCGCAGCGTTGACGGTGGGCTCATTTCCGGACCCGGTGCCGGAGTGGCGGACCTGCGGCCAGACTGCGGCGGCGACGAAGAACATCAGGCAAATACAGAAGGCGGGCAACAGCACCGCCGGCGGCGCGTCGGCGACCCGGACATCGTCGGCGGTGCGGCGCCGACGCGACGCCCGCCACCAGGACACCGCCTCCATCACTAATGCGGTGGAGCCGCACCCGGTGAGCACGATCGCCAGCGAAAGCAGGGGAACGCCGCCCAGCCGAACCAGCGGTAGGAACGGCCCCGACGTCTGCCCGGCAGCCACCACGCCCCAGGGAAAGCCACCGAACGGGACCGTGCACTTGAGCCATTCCTGCGCAGCCCACAGCACCGCGAACCAGATCGGCCAGCCGGGAAGGCGGCTTGCGGCAACGGCGGCCACACCGAAGAGAGCCGGGAACAGCGCGCACAGCAACACCAGCGTCAGCAGTGGCGCCGGGCCCACCAGGATGTTGATCCATCGAATCAGCGGCAGGTAGAACGCCAGACCGAATAGCAGACCGTACCCAAACCCGCCCAGCGGCGTGGTGTCTCGCCGCGTCAGCACCCAGGCCAGCACAGCGAACGCCGGGACGGCAGCCCACCACCAGTTGAATCGCGGATAGCTCGAGCACAGCAGCAATCCGGCCACGATCGACGCGCTCAGCCGCGCCAGCCGGGGCTTCAACCAGCGCCCCGCCTGCGGCACTCGGCTGCGCGTTTCGCGTGCCAGCCACGCCGCCAGCACGGCGGACAGGTGCGTCAGCCACCGCCAGACGTACCTGCCGATCCGCGCGGCGTGGCCGCGGATGTCGGGGACCTCCTGGGTCGCCTCGGCGTCCGAGGCCGGGAGTTCATCGGCCGGGGGCTCGTCGCCCATAACCGAGTCCTTGATCGTCGGGAAGACGTCGGTGGTCTCGGTGTTCCGCGCGGGCCGGTTCCGCCAATCGAATCTCCGGATGCCCCTAGGCATAAATCACCGTGCCTCGATGCACGGTCTGCCGGCAGCGTGGCAGTGGATCCTCGGGATCAAGCCGCGGGAGTGCCGGCACCCGCGAGCGTGGATCCGTCGACCATCGACGCACGGCATCACGCGACGCGCTCCTGTCGAACTCGTCGACATCCCAAATCGCGTAGGACGCCGGAGCGCCGGAACCAAACTGCCTGTCACGCCGTCGCCCGTCCCGCAGGCGCGCCAGCCGCCGCGGGTCGCCGCGGCGAAGGCGGCCCGCGCGGAGATCGAACTGTCCGGGGTGTGGTGGTGGACTGCCGCCCGGATCGTCGCCCACGGGTTGAGGCCGGTAACCGGGGCGTCGGATCCGAACGCGAGGGCCACGCCTTGGATGCTAGCAGCGCAAACGGGTTCAGACGCCCGGCTCGATCGATACCCAGACGGCGCGCATACATGCCGTCGCGACCGCCCCAGAGCGCGTCGAAATTGGGCTGCATGCTGGCCATCACGCCCCATGCGCCGAGCTTGGCCGCCTGCTCGACGGTGACCATCTCCAGGTGTTCCAACCGGTGGCCACAGCGAGCCACAGCGGGGACGCCAAGTTCCTCGACGACCATCTGAAGGGCGTCGACGACGGTGGTGACCGCCGCGTCGCCGATGACATGGAAGCCGGCCGTCGCACCGGCTTCGGTGCACGCCCGCAGATGCGCCGCGACTCCTGCGTCGTCCAGATAGCAGTTGCCGAGGTGGCTCGGAACGTCGTCGTAGGGGTCGTGAAGCCAGGCGGTGTGCGATCCCAAGGCGCCGTCGACGAACAGGTCGCCGCCCAGGCCGGCGGCGCCGGTCTCGTCGAGCAGCGCGCGTGCCTGCGCGGGGCTGGTGACGGCCTCGGCCCAGTAGCCGATCACCTCGACGCCGCGGTCGACTGCGCGTACTTCTTGCCAATCGTCCAGGCCACCGATCTGCGGGCCCGCGCATTCGTGCACGGCGACGATCCCGTTCGTCGCGGCGGCATCGAGCGCGGCCCGCTGGGCGTCGGCCCGTTGCGCCTCGGTCAACAGGCCACGCGCGGCGGCACGGACGCGGTGGTGCGCGTCGGCCACCAGCGGCCGCTGCCCATCGAATCCGGCCGTCGACGGCAGCCCGTCGACCCGCCGGCGCAGACCGGTCGAGGCCAGCGCCGAGTGCACATCGACCCGGCTAGGTAGGCGGGCCGGTCACCGAGAATCGCGTCAAGGTCCGCGGTGCTCGGGGCGGCGTTTTCCGGCCACGACGATTCCTCCCACCCGTGGCCCCAGATCGGCTCGCCGGGGCGGGTGCCGCGTAGTCGGCGATCAGTTGCAGACAGTGCTGGCAGCACTGTAGCGGCGCGCAGATCGAGTCCGGTCAGGGTCAGCCCGGTCGCTGTCAGGTGGACATGGCTGTCGACGAACGCCGGGGCAACGAAGCCACGGCGAGGTCGACGACCTTCGCGCGGGCGAACTGGTCGCGGCCACATCGTCGCTGCCCAGCCCACCACGACGCCGTCGCGCACCGCCATTGCGGTGGCGTCGGGATGGCTCGGGCTGTGCACCGTGCCGTTGATCAGCAGGGTGGCCGGGACGTCGGTCACGCCGAAGAACCTACGCGGGGTCGCTGGACGGGTTACTCGGGCCGTGAACGCGAAACCGCCCGCGGGTCGACGTCGGTGACGTCGATGACCTCACCGTCGATGTACTCCGGCCGCGGCGGACGGCGGTAGTCGCCCAGGCCCGACACGGTGATCAGCGGAACGCGTCGGCCAAGGCCGCGGAGCGCCAGTGCGTCAGTAGCGGGCGCGCAGTGGCGCGGGTGGGGGGCAACAACAGCAGCAATCCCGCGACGCTGGTCAGCAGGCCGGGCATCACGACGAGCGAGTGCCGAGCGTGACGGCCATACCGTCCGCGGCCAGCTTCGGCTGTAGGCGTTCAGGCCGGACCGCAGCCGGTTGAGCTGCAGCTTGAGTTGCGAGCCCGCCAGCGCGAGGCCTGCGGCGAATGCCGCCAACAGCAACAGCAGGGTCCACCCGAGCCCAATCGTCGACGCCAGCGCAACCACGACGGCGAGCTCGAGGACGACGTAGACCAGAAACAGTCGCGACACCATGAACTGCCAACGTCGTGGACCGCCGCCAGAGTTCCCGCTGACCGCGCGGGCACGGTTAGATGGCGTGAGTGACGACAATCCAGATCGACACCCCGACCGGCCCGATCGATGCCCTGCTCGACATCCCCCTGGGTCAGGGCCCATGGCCGGGCGTGGTGATCATTCATGACGCGATCGGTTACGCATCCGACAAGGAGTCGATCGACAGCCACGTCGCCGCGGCCGGCTACGTCGCGCTCACCCCGAACCTGTTCTCCCGCGGCGGATCGGCGCGCTGCATCACCAAGGTGATGCGTCAGCTGCTCACTAAAGAAGGACAGGCGCTGGACGACGTGCTGGCGGCCCGCGACCACCTGAAGGCGCTGTCCGACTGCACCGGCCGCGTCGGCATCGCCGGATTCTGCATGGGTGGGCAGTTCGCGCTTGTCATGTCGCCCAAGGGTTTTGACGCCTCAGCTCCGTTCTACGGTGCGCCGCTCCCCCGCGAACTCAACCAAACCCTGGAAGGCGCCTGCCCAGTAGTGGCCAGCTACGGCGGTCGGGACCCGATCGGTATCGGGGCACCCAAGAAGCTGCAGCGGGTGCTTGACCGCAAAGGTATTCCCAACGACGTCAAGACCTATCAGGCTGGGCACAGCTTCGCCAACAAGCTGCCCGCGCAGCCGCTGCTGCGCATCGCGGGATTCGGCTACAACCAGGAAGCAACCGAGGACGCCTGGGCGCGGGTATTCGCGTTCTTCGGCGAGCACCTGCGCGACTGAGTCAGGCGGGTCGCAATTCCAGGCCGACGTTGTTGGTCTGACCGCCGCGCCACTTGCTGAACAGGTTGAACACCCGGCCGACGATGCCGTACTCGTGTCCGATGGCGTCGTAGACCACGTCGGTCTGTGACGTGTCGAGGATGGTCGCGGTCGCTTCGATCGGCTCGCTCTTCGGATTGCCGCGCCTGTCGCAGATGGCCAGCGTGACCCGTGGAGTGTTGCGAATTCGCTTGACCTTCCACGACTTTGCCTGCGTGATGACCAGCAGACGGTCGCCGTCGTTGGCCGCCCAGATCGGCGTGGGCTTCGCCCGGCCGTCCTTGGTGAACGTGGTCAGTAGGACGTATTGCGCTTTGGCGACATCTGCGAAGCTGGGGGCCACCGCGTCAGTCTAGAGGCAGTAGCGGTGCGCTCCTGTCGGGCAGCACGACCGGGTCTGCGTCGGCTAACGCTCGACCGGGATCGCCGAGGGCTGCGGATACACCGCCTCGACGCGCGGATGCGCGCCGAGATCGTCGCGCGCGGTCGCCGCGGCCGGCACCGCGTAGACCAGTGCGGCCGTCGCCGCGGGAAGCAACAGCGTGCAGGCCATCTGCAACGGCGACGAACCGAAGAACACCGGCGGCGCCTCCGCGAAGTAGTGCAGCTGGTCGCGGTTCAGCTTGATCGTTTCCAAATCGACTGTGCCATAGCGTAAGTGGGCTATCAGGATGCCCACCCCGACCGCGGCGGCAGCGGCGACCACCATGCCGGTGCACAGCGCCGCGACCATTTCCGGCCCGCGATGGGCACGCCACTGCCACGCCACAACCGCGGCGACGGCGGCAACGACGTTGAGCATTCCGAGCATGAGGAACGCCGCGACGAAGAAGTGATCGGACTCCGGGCCCAGGTATTCGTGAAGCCGCTCTCCGGTGTGCGTCAACACCAGCACGCCCCTGATCGGCGGGGCCAGCCACGCCCACAGGGCGCCGACGAGCACACCGAACGGCACCAGACCGACGGCGATCGTGACCGCCGCGCGTCGCCGGGAAATCCGCGGATCCGTCATCGACGCGCTTCGAGTTCGGAGGAGTCGACCAGGCCGTGCCGCGAACACTTGGCCCACCAGCCGTCGGGACGTACCTGTACCACCATCCGGCGGCCGCACTTGGCGCAGAACCGGGGCGGCTCCAGGCCCAGCTGTGCCGCGGTCGGGATCGCGGCGCCTTCCGCGGACGTCTTGCCCGTATAGATGTTGTAGAGGCCGGCGCTCACCGGCGCGGGCAGATCCCTGACCATCACGTGCTACAGGCTGGCGTTGAGCGCCTTGATGGGCATTTGCAGGTCATCGAGCAGCTCCAGGTCGGCTTCGGCGGGGCGCCCCAACGTGGTCAGGTAGTTGCCGACGATCACGGCATTGATGCCGCCCAGGATGCCCCGCTTGGCGCCCAGGTCCCCGAGCGTGATCTCGCGACCACCGGCGAACCGCAGCATGGTTCGTGGCAAGGCAAGCCGGAAGGCCGCCACCGCCTTGAGCGCTTCACTGGCCGGGAGGACGTCCAGGTCACCGAACGGGGTGCCAGGACGCGGGTTGAGGAAGTTCAGCGGAACCTCGTCGGGGTCGAGCTCGGCCAGGTTGGCGGCGAACTCGGCGCGCTGCTCGACGGTCTCACCCATGCCCAGGATGCCGCCGCAGCAGACCTCCATGCCGGCCTCGCGGACCATCGAGAGGGTGTCCCAGCGCTCTTCCCAGCTGTGCGTAGTGACGACGTTGGGGAAGAAGGAGCGGGCGGTTTCCAGGTTGTGGTTGTACCTGTGCACGCCCATCGCAGCCAGGCGCTCAACCTGCTCGGCGCTGAGCATGCCGAGCGAGCAGGCGATCTGGATGTCGACGGCGTCACGGATTGCTTCGATGCCCGCGGCCACCTGCGCCAGCAGCCGCTCGTCGGGGCCGCGGACGGCGGCGACGATGCAGAACTCGGTGGCGCCGGACTTCGCGGTCTGCTTGGCCGCCTCGACCAAACTGGGAATATCCAGCCAAGCGCTGCGCACCGGCGAGGCGAACAAGCCCGACTGAGAACAGAAGTGGCAATCCTCCGGACAGCCGCCGGTCTTCAGGCTGATGATGCCTTCCACCTCGACCTCGGGGCCGCAGTGCGCCATGCGCACCTCGTGCGCGAGTGCCAGCAGTTCTTCGAGGCGCTCGTCGGGCAGCAGCAGCACACCGAGCACCTGCTGCTGGCTCAGCCCCTCGCCGCGCTCGAGCACCTGCCGGCGGGCCACCGCCAGGATGTCGGTGCTGTCGGTGTCGGATGTCGGCCGAGTCGCCGCCTGAGTCACCAGCTACTCCTTCGGTCTTGGTGTTGGTCGTGTCCACGCTCGCCGAACGCGAATATCGCAACCAGCGTTGGACGGTGCCCAGGCTAGGCTAGCGGCGTGCACCTGCACAAACGTCATGTGGTCAGTCTGGGCAGCGCTGGGTACCCGAACGGGGTAAGCGACTGCGCCCCGGAAGTGAATTCAATTGCCTAGTACACATGTGGAATACGTTTCTCATCATTGGCTGTTGCTCGCCGGGCCGGCGTTCCTGCCGGCGGTCGTTGTCGTCGCGGTGGTGCTGTACATCGCGATCAAAGACCGGCGCACACCGCAGGATGACGAGCAGGCGTCAGCCGCGGACACCTCCAAACCGAAGTCTGACTGAGACACGCACACAGCAAATCGCCGAAGTTTGAGCGTAGGACCCGCAGGCTACCTACCCTTGGGTAAGTTAGGCGCCCGGAGAAACTTCGGGCGTTACCGGCGTGGTGGGAGGTAGACAGTGGATCTGACACTTCTTGCAGCGGAGCCGCCGGCGCGCGGAGCCGGGCTCAACCAGGTAATCGGCTTGACGATCGCGGCGATGATCATCGGTGCGGGTTTGCTTTACGTGGGGTGGGCGCACCGCACTCACCGCATCACCTGGTTGAACACGGTCGCCAAGCGGTTGGGCGACAAGTTCAACCGGCCGCCGTGGGTCGCGCTGACCATCCTGGTTTTCACCACGTCGATCATCTGCGCGTTGTTCGGATTCATCTGGGATGTCAGCTGGCACATCGGAAACGGCCGTGACCCGGGCCCACTGGCGAATCCAGCGCACTACTTCATCATCATCGGTCTGTTCGGCATCTTCTTGGCCGGCGCCATCGCAGTCGTCTTGCCTTACGATAAACCCGGTCCGGCGGCGGTGCGGATCACCCGTAACTGGTATGCCCCGGTCGGTGGCCTGTTGATGGCCGGCTGCGGCATGTACGCGATGATCGGCTTTCCGCTCGACGACATCTGGCACCGCATTTTCGGCCAGGACGTAACTCTGTGGGGCCCAACCCATTTGATGATGATTGGCGGCGCCAATTTCTCGCTGTTCGCGGTGCTGATGTTGGAGTACGAGGGCGCCCGCGACCTCGAGGAGGCGCCGACCGACGGGCCGCCAGTGCGCAACGACAAGCCCTTCGTCAAGTTCCTGCGCTATCTGTCGGCGGGCGGTCTGCTGATCGGCATGTCGGTCTACCAAATCGAATTCGACTTCGGAGTGCCGCAGTTCCGCCTGGTCTTCCAGCCGATGCTGATCGCCGCGGCGGCCGCCGTCGGCACCATCGTCGCCCGCATGACGCTCGGCAAAGGTGCGGCCATTATCGCGGCGCTGTGCGCGATTGCACTGCGCGGCGCGGTGGCCGTGATCGTCGGCCCGATCCTCGGAGCGGCGATCAACTGGTTCCCGCTCTACCTGGGACCCGCCATCGTGGTGGAATTGGTCGCCCTCACACCGCTTTTCAAGCGCCCCATCGTCTTCGGCGCTGTGTCGGGACTCGGTATCGGCACGGTGGGGTTGTGGCTCGAGTCGCTTTGGATCGGCCAGGTGTATCACTACCCGTGGCCAATTGACCTGTGGCGCGAGGCGCTGCCGACAGCGGTGCCGGTCGCGATCTTCGCCGGTATCTGTGCAGCACTATTGGGCATGGTGCTGACCAGCCAGCGGCTGCCCGGGCGCGCATTCGGCATCACCGCGGTGGCGCTCACGGTTCTGATCATCGGCGGCACGGTCGCCAACGGTCTGCACATCCACGTCCCGAAGCAGGATTCCGCGACGGTCAAGCTGACCGACCTGCCCAGCCCGCCCGGACAGCGCCTGGCGTCGGCTGACGTTCAGCTCCACCCGCCGAACATGGCCGGTGATCATCCGGACTGGGTCACGATCCTGGCCTGGCAGGGCAAGATGCAAAATCACCGCGGACTGGTGATCAACCGACTGCAGAAGGTCGGGCCCGGTCACTACGTGTCCACCGAGCCGATCCCGGTTTGGGGTGACTGGAAGACGCTGTTGCGTGTCCATGACGGACGGGACCTGGCCGCCGTGCCGATCTGGGCGCCGGCCGACGAAGCCATTCCCGTGCCGGAGATTCCGGTGCTGGCCAACGGCACTCGGCCCTTCGCCTTCGAGGTCTCGATTCTGCAGCGTGAACGCGATCCGGGCGTGCCAGCATGGTTGTTCACCGCGGGAGGGATCGTCGTGCTGTTCTTCACGCTCAGCGTCATCACGGCGCTCACGTGGGGGGCTGGGCGCATCAACAACTCGGAGATGGCGCCCAACGAGCCCGGTGAAGAGGCGGTTGAGCACTCACCCCCGCGGGCAGCGTGAGCGATATGACGGCAGTTCGCCAAGCAGCTTTCGCCGCGATCGTATCGGTGCTGTTGGTTGCGCTTGCCGGGTGCGGTGGCGCATCGAAACCGTCTGGTGGGTCAGCTCTTTCGGTGGACATCACGATCGCCCACGGACAGGTGACGCCGACCAACGCAACGCTGCAGGCGGCGGTTCACCAACCCATTACGTTGCATGTCAACAGCGATGCCGTTGACGAGTTGCACGTCCATTCGGTGCCCGATCACAAGTTCGAGGTGGCCGCGGCGGCCAACCAGACGTTCCAATTCAGCGTCGACGTGCCGGGCAGCGTCGACGTCGAGTTGCACCATCTCGACCGGACCGTTGCCACCATTCACGTGCATCCGTGATCGGCGCCGATGACTGACGTCGTCCTGGCGCACGGTCTCGGCGGTTCGAGCGATCTGCCTGTGCCATATGCGTTTTCGGTGATCGGTGCGGCGTGGGCGTTGACCTTCACCTTCGCGCTGGTCGCGTTCGCGTGGAAGCGACCGCGGTTCGATCCGGAGAAATCCGCCCGGCCGTTACCGGCGGCGGTCACCGCCTTCGTCGACTCGCGCATCAGCCGAAGCGTCGCGGCGGTCATCGCGTTGGCTTTTACGGGATGGGTGCTGCTCGCCGGGCTGTTCGGGCCGCAGACGCAAGGCAACGCACTGCTCGGGGTGTTCTACGTGCTGCTGTGGGTCGGGTTGGTGGCGCTGTCGCTGCTCGCAGGACCGGTATGGCGGGTGATTTCGCCGGTGCGCACTGTTTATCTACTGCTGCAACGGATCACACCCGAAGGCGTCCGCCGGTCGCGGCTCTCCTACCCTGAATCCTGGGGGTATCGGCCCGCGGCGGTGGGGTTGTTCGCGTTCGTCTGGATGGAATTGGCCAGCCCGAATCCGGCCGCGCTGTCGTGGGTCAAAACCTGGCTGTTGCTCTACACCCTCGTCCTGTTGGTCGGAGCGTGGCTGTGTGGGCAGCGCTGGTTCGCCCGGGTCGACCCGTTCGGCGTGTACAGCATGGCGGTCTCGCGGCTCTCCCCCTTTCGCCGCGACCCGCAGACGAAAAGGATCGCGATCGGCAACCCGTTCGATCATCTGCTGTCGCTGCCGATTCGGCCGGGCGTCGTCGCGGTGCTTGCGGTGCTGCTGGGCTCGACCGCATTCGACAGCTTCTCGTCGTCGGCGACCTGGCGCAATTTCGCCGACGGCCTCGCCCGCTCGGTGCCTGGGGTACCCGGGTCGGCGTCGCAGTGCGCGCTACGCACCGCCGGGTTACTCGTCTTCGTCGCAGTGGTGGCGACCACGTTCACCCTGGCCGCCCGGGCCACCGGCGGCCTCGACCGGGACAAGCGGCGCGCTTTACCGGGCGAGCTGGCGCACTCGTTGATCCCGATCGTGGTCGGCTATATCTTCGCGCATTACCTGTCGTATCTGGTCGAGCGCGGACAGCAGGCGATCATCGCCCTGGCCGATCCGCTCGGGAAACATTGGAACCTGCTCGGGCTCGGGCATTTACACGTTGCGTACGTGCTGTCCATGCATCCCACGGTGCTGGCCGTCATCAAGGTGACGTCGGTGGTGACCGGTCACATCGTCGCAGTGATCGCAGCGCACGACAAGGCGCTGAGGCTACTGCCCTCCGGCCACCAGCTCACCGGCCAGCTCACCATGATGTTGGTGATGGTCGGTTACACCTTCACCGGGTTGTATCTGCTCTTCAGCGCGTAGGCCTTGGATGAGTTATTTACAGTCGAGGGTTGATGCACAGGGCGGGCTTCGAGATGCGCGCTGGTGCCAGCAATGTCGGGCCAGATTCGTAACGTCGAGGTATGGGTTCAGCGATCAGCGCCGACGAGGCACAAGAACGGATCACCGCCGCTCTAGATGCGGTCGACGCTGCGCGAGGCCTGTTGCGCGATACCCCGTCGAGCTTGGCGGGCAACCTGTTTCGCGTCGAGGTCGCGGCGCGGCTGGAGACCCAGCAGCCGGTAAGCCGGGGCCTGATGTACCGCATTTTCGCGGAAATCGCCGACCCGCCCGACGAACCTTCATCGATCGCACAGATGCGATCGATGCTGTGGCAGCGGCTGCGCATCGCCCCGGCTGAGAGCACGCGGCGGTGCAAGCTGGCCGCACGGATCCGGCCGCGACAATCGATGACCGGTGAGACGCTGCAGCCGCAATTGCCGGAATTGGCCGCCGCCGTCGAAGCCGGAGCCATCGGCGAGGATCACATTCGCTCCGTGTGCCGAGCAGTGGATATGTTGCCCGCGTGCGTATCACCGCTCGATGCGGAAGCCGCCGAGCGCACGCTGATCAAACACGCCGCCACGGTCGATGCCGGGATCGTGGTGAAACTGGGACAGCGTATCGCCGATTACCTCAACCCCGATGGCCTGTTCAGCGATGAGGACCGCACCCGCCGCCGCGGGTTACACCTCGGCGCTCAAGGGCCTGACAAAGGCGGGCGGTTGGGCTGGACCGATCGCACCGGCCCACCGGAGATCAACCATGCCCACCACCCCGACGAACTCCTCCGCGGAGACCCAGACCCGCCGGAAGAAGCCGCTTAGGCACTGATTCGAATCATCTAACCGATGATGCGGTCCGGCCGCGAATAGATGTTCATCGAGTCGCCGCGCAGGAAGGCGACCAGCGTGAGGCCGGACTCGCAGGCAAGATCGACGGCGAGCGACGACGGAGCTGACACGGCAGCCAGCACCGGTATGCCTGCCATCACCGCTTTCTGGGTCAACTCGAATGACACCCGCCCACTGACCAGTAGCACAGCCGCTTCCAGCGGAAGGAGGTCGTTCTCGAGCGCCCAGCCGACCACCTTGTCGACCGCGTTGTGCCGGCCGATGTCTTCGCGCGCAGCCTGCAGCGCGCCGTCGACCCCGAACAGCGCGGCGCCGTGGAGTCCTCCGGTGGTGGCGAAGACCTTCTGCGCCGACCGCAGACGCTCCGGCAGCGCGGTCAGCACCTCCGCCCCGATCCGCGTCACGTGATCGCCCACCGGGTAGTGGCTACTGAGCCGCACGGCGTCGAGCGACGACTTGCCGCACACCCCGCACGACGAGGTGGTGTAGAAGTTGCGCGTCACGTCGACGTCGGGCGCGGGCACCGTCGGCGCCAGGGTGATGTCGAGGACGTTGTAGGTGTTGAGGCCGTCGTCCCCGGCACCACTGCAGTAGCGGATGACCTCCACGTCGTCGCGGTGGGCGATCATTCCCTCGGTGAGCAGAAAGCCTTGCGCCAGTTCGAAATCCGATCCTGGTGTGCGCATGGTCACGGTGATCGGTGTGCCGTTGACCCGGATCTCGAGCGGCTCCTCCACCACCACGGTCTCGGGTCGCTGCACGGTTGTCTCGGCGTTCACATGCCGGACCGGCCGACGTGCCGTTACCCGACCCATGCTTGGCAGCGTATCCAACTCGGGCCCGGCGTTATGCTGAGCGTCTACCTGATCAGGCGGATCCGATGACAACAGATGATTCGAGCGATGAGCGGCTGAAAGTCACGCCGCCGAAGCAATGGGCAACCGGGGTTTCCGGCGTCGTTCATGCCGTGAAGTACTCGCTGGAAGAGACCTCGCCGCGGCGCGCCGCGATCAATCTACTCAGCATCAACCAGCCCAACGGCACCGACTGCCCCGGATGCGCGTGGCCGGAGCCCGATCCCAAACACCGCCACATCAACGAGTACTGCGAAAACGGCGCCAAGCACATCAACGACGAGGCGACCACTCGCCGGATCACGCGGGAGTTCTTCCGCGAGCACTCCATCCCCCGACTGCTGGCCGAGTCCGACATGTGGCTCAACCAGCAGGGCCGGCTGACCGAGCCCATGGTCAAGCGTCCCGGCGCCGACCACTACGAGCCGATCGGCTGGGACGACGCGTTCGACCTGCTCGCCAGGCACCTGAGCGAACTCGACTCCCCGGACGAGGCGCTGTTCTACACCTCTGGCCGGGTCAGTAACGAGGCGGCGTTCCTGCTGCAGCTCTTCGCCCGAGTTCTGGGTACCAACAACCTTCCCGACTGCAGCAACATGTGCCACGAGTCGAGCAGCTCCGCGCTGCAGGAGACCCTTGGGATCGGCAAAGGCAGTGTCAGCCTCAGCGACATCCATGAGGCCGACCTGGTGTTCGCGGTGGGCATCAACCCGGGCACGAACATCCCACGGATGCTGTCCGCGCTCGAGGAAACGAAGCGCAACGGCGGGAAGGTCATCGCGGTCAACCCGCTGCCGGAGGCCGGACTGATCCGGTTCAAGAATCCGCAGAAACTACGCGGGATCATCGGCCGCGGAACGACGATCGCCGACCAGTTCCTACACATCAGGCCAGGCGGCGACCTCGCCCTGTTCCAGGCGGTCAACGCCCTGCTGCTGCAGGCGGAAGCGGCCGCGCCCGGGACGGTGCTGGACCACGATTTCATCGACACGAACACGCTGGGATTCGACGACTACGCCGAGCACGCCGCGCAGATTTCCTGGCCGGACATCCTCGCGACGACGGGGCTGCGCCGCGGTGAGATCGAGCAGGTCCTCGAGCACGTGCTGGCCAGCAAGAAGATCATCGTCTGCTGGGCAATGGGCATCACCCAGCAGAAGTACGGCGTGGCGACCATCCGTGAGATCGTCAACTTCCTGATGCTGCGCGGCAATCGGGCCGCCCGGGAGCCGGGGTATGCCCGGTGCGTGGGCACAGCAACGTCCAGGGTGACCGCACGATGGGCATCTGGGAGCGGATGCCCCAGTCGTTCTTGGACGCCCTCGAGCGTGAATTCGGGTTCACTCCCCCGACCGAGCACGGCCTCGACGCGGTGAACGCCATCCGGGCGATGCGCGACGGGCGGGCCAAGGTCTTCGTCGGCTTCGCCGGCAACTTCGTGCGAGCTACCCCCGACAGCGACCTCACCGAGCAGGCGATGCGGACCTGCACACTGACCGCGCACGTCTCCACCAAGCTCAACCGCTCGCACGCAGTGTGTGGCGAGACCGCGCTGATCCTGCCGACCCTCGGGCGCACCGACCGCGACATCCAGGCCACCGGAGAGCAATTCGTCACGGTCGAGGACTCGATGAGCATCGTCCACCAATCGCATGGCCGCCTCAGCCCGCCTTCGGAGCACCTGCTGAGCGAGGTCGCGATCATCTGCCGGCTGGCCCGTCGCACCGTCGAGGACACTCCCGGCATCCACTGGGCGGATTTCGAAGCTGACTACAACACGATCCGCGAAAGAATCTCCCGCGTAGTGCCCGGCTTCGACGACTTCAACGCCAGGGTGCGCGTACCCGGGGGCTTCCAATTGCCCAACCCGGTGAACGAGCACCGATTTCCGACAGCTTCGGGCAAAGCGGTGTTTTCCTGCAACACCTTTGAGCGGGTTCGCCCGCCGGACGGCCACCTGATACTGCAGACGATGCGCTCACACGATCAATGGAATACCGTGCCGTACGCCCTCGACGACCGCTACCGGGGCATCCACAACGGGCGGCGGATCGTACTCATGAACCCCGAGGACATCGAGGCGTTGGGGCTGGCCGATCGGCAGCTCGTCGACGTGATCAGCACGTGGGACGACGGTATCGAGCGGCGCGCCAAGGGTTTCCGCGTGGTCAGTTATCCGGCGGCCCGCGGCTCGGCGGCGTCCTACTACCCCGAGACCAATGTGCTGGTACCGTTGGACAGCGTCGCAGAGGTCAGCAACACCCCGACATCGAAGGGCGTCTTCGTCCGGTTCGAACCCGCAGCGGGCTGACGGACACGTCATCGAACGCTCTGAGCCGCAAAGGCTTTGGGTTTTGACATGTCAAAGGAGACGCTCATGGCCAAAATTCTGCTCGTCTTATATCCGGATCCGGTCAACGGGTATCCCCCGGCGTACGCCCGCGACGCCATCCCATCGGTCGCCGGCTACCCCGACGGCCAGACGGTGCCCTCCCCGTCGGCGATCGACTTCACACCGGGTGAGCTGCTGGGCTGCGTCTCCGGCGCCCTCGGACTCAGGAAATTTCTCGAGGATGCCGGTCACCAGTTGGTTGTGACGTCGGACAAGGAAGGACCCGACTCGGAATTCGAGCGCGAGCTGCCCGACGTGGATGTGGTTATCTCGCAACCCTTTTGGCCGGCCTATCTGACCGCGGAACGCATCGCGAAGGCGAAGAACCTCAAACTCGCGCTGACCGCGGGGATCGGCTCCGACCACGTCGACCTGGACGCCGCGATCTCTCGCGGGATCACCGTCGCCGAGGTCACCTTCTGCAACAGCATCAGTGTCGCCGAGCACGCGGTGATGCAGATACTGACGCTGGTCCGCAACTTCGTCCCCTCCCATCGGTGGGCGTCCGACGGGGGCTGGAACATCGCCGACTGCGTCGAACGCGCCTACGACGTCGAGGGCATGGACGTCGGCGTGATCGCCGCCGGGCGCATCGGCCAAGCCGTCCTGCGTCGGATGGCGCCGTTCGGCGTCAACCTGCACTACACCGATACCCGGCGGCTGCCGGAGAGCCTCGAGAAGGAGCTCGGCGTTACCTATCACCCCGACGCCGCGTCATTGGTCCGCGCGATCGATATCGTCTCCATCCACGCTCCGCTGCACCCGCAGACCTACCACCTGTTCGACGAGAAGCTGCTGTCGTCGATGCGCCGCGGCTCCTACATCGTGAACACTGCGCGCGCCGAGATCTGTGTGCGCGACGCCGTGGCGGCAGCGTTGCAGAGCGGCCAACTGGCCGGTTATGCCGGCGATGTCTGGTATCCGCAGCCCCCGCCCAAGGACCACCCGTGGCGGACAATGCCGAACAATGCAATGACTCCGCACATTTCCGGGACGACGCTGTCGGCGCAGGCACGCTACGCCGCCGGCACCCGCGAGATCCTCGAGGACTTCTTCGCCGACAGGCCGATTCGCGACGAGTATCTGATCGTGTCCGGCGGCGCGCTGGCCGGTACCGGCAAGGCGTCCTACACCGCGGGCGGCGGTGCGAGCCCGGGCAGCAGCGGCGCGTGAGTCAGCCGATCGGGTACTCGACGCGTTCGGTGCCGTCCCAGCGGCGCAGCGCCGCGAGGCGGCCATGAATTTCGGACGGCTGACCGGCCAGGCGTAGGACCGGGCCGAGCTGGGCGCCTTCGATGCGACGGGCCAGCGTGACGTGCGCCGTCCATTGATCGGGCACGGCTGTGCGGGAGCGGACCGGGCAGCAGGTGCGGACCGCAGACCCGGTGGACGTCGGCGTGCAAGGCGAGCAGTCGGCCGTCGGCACGATGAGGCGAGCGAGCACCGCGTTCGATTGGCCGAACAGCACCGGCGCCCCGACGCTGCAGTCGATCGGCAGTCGCTGCGCGATAGGCACCAACAGCTCGTCGACATCGGGGGCGATCCGCTCTGCCACCGCCACCGTGACGTGCGGACGCCCGGCCGGAAGGCGGCTGGAGGGGTCCGCGGCGTCCAGGTCATCCCAGATCGTGGCGCAGCCGCGCCTCGGTGTCGGCGTCGAAAAGCAGCTCGACCGAATGCACCATCAGCTGAGCAGACTGGTCAGCCAGTCGCGGTCGAAGGCGTGGTCGCCCATCGCGGTGAACTCGGCGGCGGTCAGCTGGCCGGCGCCGGCCGGCAGCGCGGCGCGCAGCGGCCCGAGCCGCACCAGCGCCGACCTGTTTGATGCCTCCACCACGCCGGGCAGCAGTGGCCAGTTGCCGATCACCAGCCCGGCGAGTGAAAGGTTATGCGCGGCAAGCGCTTCCACCGTCAATGCGGTGTGGTTGAGGGTGCCGAGCTCGGCGGTGGTGACCACCAGGACCGCGGCGCCCAGATCGACGGCCAGGTCGCGCAACGTCACGCCGCCGTCGGCGAGCTCGACGAGCAGTCCGCCGGCGCCCTCGACCAGGGTCAGCTGGCCCGGATGGTCGACGGCGTTGATGAGCTTGAGCACGGTGCGCTGCTGGGCAACGGCCCGGCCGGCCTGTTCCGCGGCGGCCAGCGGCGCCATCGGCAGCGGATAACGCGCCAAGCCGACCACTTTGCTCACGCCGGTCAGACGGGTCACCTCGGCAAGGTCGTCGTCGCCGACGGCAGTCCCGGTCTGCACCGGCTTGCAGACGGCGACGGGACGCCGGCCTGGCGGGCGGCCGCTGCCAAAGCCGCGGTGGCGATGGTCTTGCCGACCCCGGTCCCCGTCCCGGTGACGACCAGAACCGTCAACGCCGTGCCGCGGCCAGCACGTCGGTCAGCACCGCGCGGGCCAGCTCGAGGTCGTCGTCGTCCAGCGACGCCCGCGCGGTCAGGCGCAGCCGCGACGTGCCCGCCGGTACGGTCGGCGGACGGAAGCAGCCCACCCGAACACCGGCGTCCAGGCAAGCCGTCGCGGCCGCCAACGCCACCTCGGGCGCGCCGAGGATCACCGACACCACGGCGGACTGCGGCACCTCGGCGACACCGCAGATCTCGGCCAGCGTCGCGGCGTGGCGCAGGACGGCCTCGGGTCGCCACGGCTCGGCGCTGCAGAACCCGCAGCGCGGCCAGCGCGGCACCGACCGCCGCCGGCGCCAGTCCGGTGTCGAAGATGAACGGCCGGGCGGCGTCGATGAGGTGGTCGCGCACCGCAACCGAGCCGAGCACCGCGCCGCCCTGGCTGCCGAGCGCCTTCGACAGCGTCGTCGTCATGACCACGTCCGGCGCACCGGCCAAGCCCAGCTCGTGCAGCAGCCCGCGGCCGCCGGCGCCCCGCACCCCCAGCACCGTGCGCCTCGTCGACGATCAGCAGCGCCCGGTGCCGGCGGCAGACCTCGTGCAGGTCGCGCAGCGGGGCCAGCGCGCCGTCGGTGGAGAACACCGACTCGGTGATGACGACGGCCCGTTCCTCGTCGCGCGCGGCCAGCGCCGCGTCGACGGCGTCGACGTCGCGGTGCGGGGTGACCATGACGCGGGCCCGGGACAGCCGGCATGCGTCGACCAGCGAGGCGTGCGACAGCGCGTCGGACACCAGCAGCGAGCCCGGGCCGGACAGGCCGACGACCGCGCCAAGGTTGGCGGTGTAGCCCGAGGAGAACACCAAACCGGCTGCGGCGCCGACGAATTCGGCAAGGCTGGACTCCAGCTCCTCGTGCAGCGGACGTGTTGCCGGTGACCAGCCGTGAACCGGTCGCACCGGCGCCCCAGGTGCGCAGCGCGTCGACGCCGCCCTCGATGACGTGCGGGTGCTGAGACAGCCCGAGGTAGTCGTTGGACGCCAAGTCGAGTTCGGTCGCCACCGCCGGGCGCGGCCGCAGTGCGCGTCGCAGCCCGGCCTGACGGCGCTGCTCGGCATGCGCCTCCAGCCACGCCAGCGGTGAGGTTTCGATCTGCGTCATCGCACTAAAGACTACGAGAACCGGTCAGCCGGGCCACCTCGACCATCGCCGAGGTGACCTGTGCGATCTCGTCGGGCGTGCAGATGAACGGCGGCATGGCGTAGACCAGGTTGCGGAACGGGCGCAGCCAGACCCCGCGGTCCAGGGCCGCCGGGGTGGCGATGGCCAGGTCGACCGGACGGTCACATTCGATCACCCCGATGGCCCCGCGGACCCGAACGTCGGTCACCCCGGGCAGTGCCCACGCCGGCTCGAGGCCGGCTGCCAGGCCGCCGCCGATTCCGGCGACCGTCGAGCGCCAATCCTGGCCGAGCAACAGTTCCACCGCGGCCACCGACACCGCGCAGGCCAGCGGGTTCGCCATGAAGGTGGGCCCGTGCATGAGCGCGCCGGCCTCGCCGTTGCTGATCGTGTGCGCGACATCGGTGGTGCACAGCGTCGCGGCCAGGCTGAGGTAGCCCCCGGTCAGGGCCTTGCCGACGCACATGATGTCGGGGCTGACGCCGGCGTGGTCGGCGGCGAACAACTCGCCGGTGCGCCCGAAGCCGGTGGCGATTTCGTCGAAGACGAGCAGCACGTCGTGGCGTCGGCAAATATCGCGCAGGTCGGTCAGGTACCGCGGATCGTGGAAGCGCATCCCGCCGGCCCCCTGGACCACCGGCTCGACCACGACGGCGGCCAATTCGGCAGCGTACTGGGCCAACTGCGCCTCGAACGCGGCGCTGTAGCCGGGGTCGTAGTCGCGAGGCACCTGCGGGGCGAATACCTGGTGAGCCAAGCACGTCGGTCCACAAGCGTGTGCATGCCACCGTCGGGGTCGCAGATGCTCATCGGCGTGAAGGTGTCGCCGTGGTACCCCCCGCGCCAGGTCATCAGCCGCCGCTTGTCCGGCAGCCCGCGGCTGCGCCAGTACTGCAACGCCATCTTGACCGCGACCTCGACCGACACCGAGCCGGAGTCGCTGAAAAAGACCGTCTCCAGGCCCGCGGGGGTGATGTCGACCAGCAGCTGCGCCAGCCGGGCGGCGGGCTCGTGGGTGAGTCCGCCGAACATGACGTGGTTCATGGTGGCCAGCTGTCGGGTCATCGCGGCGTCCAGCACCGGATGCCCGTGCCCGTGCACGGCCGTCCACCAGGAGCTCATCGCGTCGATCGCCTGGATCCGGCGGCCGTCGCGGACCAGCGTGAGCCATACGCCGCGGGCCCCGACCGCGACGATCGGAGCGACTGATTCGGCTCCGATCGTGCTGTAGGGGTGCCACAGATGGGCCGCATCGATCGCGCTGATCTGCTCGGGCGTGAGCCCGGGAGTCTCCGCGGCCATAACCGATGAGAGTAGAGCGCGCGCCGGCGACACCATCGTGCGCCGCATGAGCGGCGCTACTGACGAGGAGCGGCACCATAGCGGTCGCAAAAAAGCCAGGCGTCCGGCAGCATTGGGGCGATCATGGCTTCGCCGCAGCAGTCCGATGACCCGTCTGACAGCCACCACGATGCATCCCCGTCGCGGGTGCTGCGGCTGCGGCTCGTCCCGTGGGACCTCGCATCCTTGCTGGCACTGCTCGTTCTACTAGCCGTGCTTGCCTTTGGGACCGATTGGTATGCAAGGCTTTTCGGCTTCCTCAAGGACACCTGCGTCGGCGACTGCCCGGCGGCGCCGTTCGGCGTCGACTACTACATTTATCCCGTGGTGTGGGGCGGCATCGGTGCCGCGGTCGCCGCGGCCCTACTCGGTCCGGTGGTGTCGCTGCTGAAGGGTTGGTACCTGTCGTTCTGGCCGCTGCTGGCCATCGCGCTCGTGCTGTTCGCCGCCGGCGCGGGCGGCGCGCTCACCGAGTTCAGCGGCACCTACTGGCATACCGACCCCGGCCTCGAGCAATCGCCCGGGTGAGAGCGAAATCACAACCGAGCCCGCGGTTTTGGGTTGAAAACCGGTCTGCGATCACCTTTCGATCACGGTACGACAAAAAATACCGCCGAGGGGCTCCAAAAGGTGGCTCTTACAGGCGTTTGTTGTCACAGTGTCTCTAGTGACTGTTGTGAATTCAGCGGTTCACCGACGGGGCACCGCTTCCCGGCCTGACCGGTCGTGGCTGCGGTGTGCGGCCACCAACGGGGCGGGCCCACGCTGTGACTCCGGGGTGAATCGGCGAATCGGCGGCCAACGGCGTGAAGTCACCGCGCCGAAGCCGCAGAGAGGTGATCAACATGAAGCGCAGCTTCGCCGTCCCGTCCAGCCTGGCCCTGTTGTTGGCGTTGCCCATGGTCAACCCGCACGTCGCCGGCGCCGACCCGACCGGCCCGACTCTGGTGGGCTATCAGCAGAACACCAGCTACGTGATCCAGCGCGCGCTGTCGCAGCGCAACGTGCCGTTCCTGTACGGCGGCGGCAACGCCGCCGGGCCCACCCGCGGCACCGGTCTGAAGGCCAACATCGTCGGCTTCGACGCCTCCGGACTGATCCAGTACGCCTACGCCGGAGCGGGCGTCAAAATGCCGCGAACCTCCGCCGAACAATGCAGCGTCGGCCGTAAGGTCACGCCGGCAGAGGCGCGCCCCGGCGATCTGCTCTGCTACGGCCCGGGTGGCAGCCAGAGCGTCGCGATGTACCTCGGCAACAACCAGATGATCGAGGCCACCGAGCCCGCGGTCACGGTCACCACGGCCCGCACCAGCGGGATGGTTCCGTACCTGACTCGCATTCTGGAGTCCTGACCGCAGGGCTCACCGGGCCGGTTTCGGGCACGCGCGTCGGCCGGCGGGTTAGGTAGATTGTCTGTCAATCATGACGATCTCCCCGACTCGCCCGGCCGACGTCGGCGTTGTGCGCGAGACGCAAGCCACCACGGACAACCGGGCTGGGTTCTACCGACACGACCTCGACGGGCTGCGCGGCATCGCCATCGCGCTCGTCGCGATGTTCCATGTCTGGTTCGGCCGGGTTTCCGGCGGGGTGGATGTCTTTCTCGCCCTCTCCGGCTTCTTCTTCGGCGGCAAGCTGCTGCGCGCGGCGCTCAACCCGGACTCGACGCTGTCGCCGGTCCCCGACGTCGTCCGGCTGGTGCGACGTCTGCTGCCGGCGCTGGTGGTGGTGCTGGTGGGATGCGCGGCGCTGACCATCCTGATCCAGCCGGAAACGCGCTGGGAGTCGTTCGCCGACCAGAGCCTGGCCAGCCTCGGCTACTACCAGAACTGGGAGCTGGCCGGTACGGTCGCCGACTATCTTCGGGCCGGTGAATCGGTCAGCCCGCTGCAACACATCTGGTCGATGTCGGTGCAGGGACAGTTCTACATCGCGTTCCTCGCGCTGGTGTTCGGCTTTGCCTACCTGCTCCGGCGCCGCCTCGGCGAGCGCCTGCGGACGGCCTTCGTGGTGCTGCTCGGCGCCTTGGCCGCCGCGTCGTTCGTTTACGCGATCTTCGCCCACCAGGCCGGCCAGGCGGTGGCGTACTACAACAGCTTCGCCCGGGGTTGGGAGCTGTTGCTCGGGGCTCTGATCGGCGCGCTGGTCCCGTACATTCGTTGGCCGATGTGGTTGCGCACTACCGCCGCCACGGTCGCCCTGGCCGCGGTGCTGTCGTGCGGCGCCCTGATCGACGGCGTCCGGCAGTTCCCCGGTCCGTGGACGCTGGTGCCGGTCGGCGCGACGGTGCTGTTCATCCTGGCCGGCGCCAATTGCGCCGACGGCGACAACCTGCCGCTGCCCAACCGGCTGATGGCCACCCGGCCGCTGGTGCGACTCGGCGCGATGGCTTACGCGCTGTATCTCTGGCACTGGCCGCTGCTGATTTTCTGGCTGGCCTACACCGGCCACGCGCACGCCAACATCGTCGAGGGCACCGTGGTGCTGCTGATCTCCGGCGTGCTCGCATATCTGACCAACCGCTACATCGAGGAGCCGCTGCGTCAGCGCAAACCAACGAACGCAGCCCGCGAGACGGTCGTGGTGCCCTGGCGCACCCGGCTACGCCGTCCGACGATGGTGCTGGGCTCGGTGGTCGGGCTGATGGCCGTGACGCTGACGGCGACGGCGTTCACCTGGCGTGAGCACGTCAGCGTCGAACGGGCCAGCGGCAAGGAACTCACCGGGCTGAGTCCCAGCGACTATCCGGGCGCCCGGGCTCTGGTCAAGCACGTGCGGGTGCCGAGGCTGCGGATGCGGCCCACCGTGCTGGAGGCTCAGACGGACTATCCGCCGTCCACCCGCGACGGCTGCATCAGTGACTTCAAGAACACCGACGTGATCAAGTGCAGCTACGGCGACAAGGACGCCGTCCGGACGATTGCGCTGGCCGGCGGGTCGCATGCCGAGCACTGGCTCACCGCACTGGACCTTCTGGGACGCCGGCACCATTTCAAGGTCACGACGTATCTCAAGATGGGTTGCGCACTGTCCACCGAGCAAAAGCCACTGGTTATGGGCAACAACGACCCGTACCCGGAGTGCGCCGAATGGGTGTCGAAGGCGATGGACGCGGTGGTGGCCGACCACCCTGACTTCGTGTTCACCACCTCGACGCGCCCGTGGAACATCAAGCCCGGCGACGTGATGCCCGGCACCTATGTCGGCATTTGGCAGACGTTCTCCGACAACAACATTCCGATCCTGGCCATGCGCGACACACCGTGGCTGGTGAAGGACGGGCAGCCGTTTAACCCGTCGGACTGCCTGGCCAAGGGCGGCGACGCGACATCGTGCGGCATCAAGCGCTCCGAGGTGCTCGCGGACCGCAATCCCACCCTCGACTGGGTCGAGCAGTTTCCGATGCTCAAACCGCTGGACATGAGCGACGCCGTCTGCCGCACCGACATCTGCCCGGCCGTCGAGGGAAATGTGTTGGTATATCACGATGCTCATCACCTGTCGGCTACCTACATGCGCACCATGACCAACGAGCTTGGCCGCCAGCTCGGACCGGCGACCGGTTGGTGGTAGCTCGGCGCGGCGCCCCCGCGGCGGCTGAGCGGGCCGATCGCAGCGCCACTAAGGTCGAGTAATGCCTTCGTCAGACCCGACCAGTGGCACCGCGGGCCCCCCGGCGCTGCCCACCGTGTGGCCGGGAAGCAGCTACCCGTTGGGCGCCAACTACGACGGCACCGGCACCAACTTCGCGCTGTTCTCCGAGATCGCCGAGAAGGTCGAGCTCTGCCTGATCGGGGACGACGAGCAGGAAACCAGGTTCACCCTCGACGAGGTGGACGGCTACGTCTGGCACGCGTACCTGCCGACGTCACCCCCGGGCAGCGCTACGGGTTTCGGGTGCACGGTCCGTTCGACCCTGAGTCCGGTCACCGCTGTGACCCCAGCAAGTTGCTGCTCGATCCGTACGGCAAGTCGCTTCGACGGCGACTTCACCTTCGACCAGGCGCTGTATTCCTACGATTTGACCGCCGCGGAGCAGGACCCGGCCGAGACCGGTACCCCGCCCCGCGTCGACTCGCTGGGACACACGATGACCAGCGTGGTCATCAATCCCTACTTCGACTGGGGCAACGATCGCGCGCCTCGTACCCCGTACCACGAGACGGTGATTTACGAGGCTCACGTCAAAGGCATGACGCAGAGCCACCCCGCCATTCCCGAGGCGCTGCGCGGCACCTACGCCGGCCTGGGCCACCCCGCCGTCATCGAGCACCTGAAGTCGTTGAACGTCACCGCGATCGAATTAATGCCGGTGCACCAGTTCATGCACGATCACCGGCTGCTCGATCTTGGTCTGCGAAACTACTGGGGCTACAACACCTTCGGATTCTTCGCCCCGCACTACCTGTACGCCGCGAACAGACGGGCGCGCGGCGCGGTCGCCGAATTCAAGTCGATGGTCCGGGCGTTCCACGAGCAGGGTATCGAGGTCATTCTCGACGTGGTCTACAACCACACCGCCGAGGGCAACCACCTCGGCCCCACCATCAACTTCCGCGGTATCGACAACGCCGCTTACTACCGGCTGGTCGACGACGATCTGCGGTTCTACAAGGACTTCACCGGCACCGGCAACAGCCTCAACGCGCGCAACCCGCACACGCTGCAACTCATCATGGACTCCCTGCGCTACTGGGTGACCGAGATGCACGTCGACGGCTTCCGCTTCGACCTGGCCTCCACGCTGGCCCGCGAGTTCTACGACGTCGACCGGCTGAGCGCTTTTTTCGATCTGGTGCAACAAGATCCGGTCGTCAGCCAGGTCAAGCTGATCGCCGAACCGTGGGATGTCGGCGAGGGCGGCTACCAGGTCGGCAACTTCCCGGGTTTGTGGACCGAGTGGAACGGGAAGTATCGCGATACTGTGCGTGACTATTGGCGGGGCGAGCCCGCGACACTCGGCGAGTTCGCGTCCCGGCTGACCGGGTCGTCGGACCTCTACGAGGCGACCAGCCGCCGGCCCGGCGCCAGCATCAATTTCGTGACCGCCCACGATGGGTTCACCCTCAACGACCTCGTCTCGTACAACGAGAAGCACAACGAGGCCAACGGCGAAGGCAATCGTGACGGTGAAAGCCACAACCGGTCGTGGAATTGCGGGGTCGAGGGGCCGACCGACGACCCCGAGATCGTCGAACTGCGCAACCGGCAAATGCGCAACATCATGGCCACGCTGATGGTCAGCCAGGGCACGCCGATGATCGCGCACGGCGACGAGTTCGGTCGCACCCAGCAAGGTAACAACAACGTTTATTGCCAGGACTCCGAATTGTCTTGGATGGATTGGTCTTTAGTCGATAAAAACGGCGACCTGCTGGAGTTCACCCGCAAAGCCACCGCGCTGCGCACGAACCACCCGGTGTTCCGACGCCGCCGCTTCTTCGACGGTGAGCCGATTCGCAGCGGCGACGAGGTCCGCGACATCGCTTGGCTGACACCGGCCGGCAAGGAGATGCAACACCAGGACTGGGGCGGCGAGTTCGGCAAGAGCGTCGCAGTGTTCCTCAACGGCGAGGCGATCCCCGAACCGAATGCCCGCGGCGAACGGGTCGTCGACGACTCGTTCCTGATGTGCTTCAACGCTCACGACCACGAGGTGGATTTTGTGATTCCGTCCGACGAATACGCATCGGAGTGGACGGCCGTCCTGGATACCACCGACGCCACCGGATCGGTGAGCCTCGTCGTCCACGACGGCGACGAGGTGTCACTCCCAGCCCGTGCGCTGCTCGTCTTCCGTAAGACCAAGTGACGTATGGGTTTCCCAGTACTGTCGACCTATCGACTGCAGCTGCGCGGCGCCTCCAGCGGCTTCGCATTCACCTTCGCCGACGCCGAGGATCTACTGGACTACCTCGACGACCTCGGGGTGTCGCATCTGTACCTTTCACCGATCCTGACGCCGGTCGCGGGTTCGGCGCACGGCTACGACGTCGCCGATCCGACCACGGTGTCGGCCGAACTCGGCGGTCCCGAGGGTTTGGCGAAGCTGTCGGCGGCCGCGCGCGCCCGCGGCCTGGGCCTGATCGTCGACATCGTGCCCAACCACGTCGGAGTGGACAAACCGGAGCAGAACCCGTGGTGGTGGGACGTGTTGCGGCACGGCCGGTCGTCGGCGTACGCGTCGTTCTTCGACATCGACTGGGACCTTGGTGACGCCCGAATTGTGCTGCCGATACTGGGTTCCGATGATGACGTCGCCGATCTCACCGTCGACGGCGATCTGCTGCGACTCGGCGACCTCGCGTTGCCGATCGCACCGGGCACCGGCGAGGGGGAAGGTCCCGACGTGCACGACCGCCAGCACTACCGGCTTGTCGGCTGGAAACGCGGCGTGGTCGGCTATCGTCGGTTCTTCTCGATCACCTCACTGGCTGGGCTGCGCCAAGAAGACCGCGCGGTATTCGACGCCAGCCACGCCGAGGTGGGGCGCTGGTTCGCCGAGGGGCTCGTCGACGGAGTTCGCATCGACCATCCCGATGGATTGTCCGATCCCGCAGGGTATTTGACCTGGTTACGTGAACTGGTCGGACCCGAGGCATGGATCGTGATCGAAAAGATCCTTGCCGTCGACGAGGCACTCGAACCGACCCTGCCGATCGCGGGCACCACCGGCTATGACGCCCTGCGCGAGGTCGGTGGCGTGTTCATCGATCCGGCCGGCGCCGAGGCGCTGACCGCGCTGTACGAGTCGACCGGCGTCGAGTATGCCGCGACACCGGCGTTGCTGCGCGAGCTCAAGGCGGCCGTGGCCACCGACACGCTCGGCAGCGAGCTCGCCCGGCTGCACCGCGCGATCGTGGCCGCAGCGGGCGCCGACCATCCGCATCTGGACGAAGCGGTGGCGGCGCTGCTCGGTCACGTCGAGGTCTACCGCTTCGATTACCAGGGCCTGGCCGCCACCCTGTCCACTGCGCTAGCTCAAACCGAATGGGCCGCACCGCATTTGCGCCAGCCGCTACAGGTTCTGGCCGCGGCGTTCACGCGCGGCGGCGAAGTGGACTCCCGGCTGCAGCAGCTGTGCGGCGCGGTGACCGCGAAATCGGTCGAGGACTGCCTGTTCTATCGCGACGCTCGCTTGGTGTCGTTGAACGAGGTCGGCGGCGAGCCTCATCGCTTCGGTGTCGGCGCGGCCGAGTTCCATCAGAGCGCCGCGACCCGGGCCCGGCTGTGGCCACAAGCGATGACGGCCTTGACGACCCACGACACCAAACGCGGTGAGGATGTCCGCGCCCGCATCGGCGTGCTCTCGCAGGTGCCCTCGCTGTGGAGCGAATTCGTCGCCCGCTGGGAAGGCTCGACACCCTCCCCCGACCCGGCCACCGGAATGTTCCTGTGGCAGAACATCTTCGGCGTCTGGCCGACCGACGGCACGGTCACCGAGCAGCTGCGGGAACGGCTGCACGCCTACGCCGAGAAGGCAATCCGCGAGGCAGCCGTTCACACCACCTGGAACGACCCCGACGCCGACTTCGAGGCCGCCGTGCATCGCTGGCTGGACGCGGTGCTTGACGGCCCGGTCTCGCGAGAGCTGACCACGCTGGTGGTTCAGTTGCAGCCGCATGCCGAGAACGACGCACTGGGCCAGAAGCTGCTGTCGCTGACTTCGCCCGGTGTCCCCGACACCTATCAGGGCACTGAATTGTGGGACGACAGCCTGGTCGATCCCGACAACCGGCGTGCGGTCGACTACGCCGCGCGACGTGAGGCGTTGAAGTCGCTGCAAAACAGCAAGATTCGCGTGATTACAGCCGCGTTGAGGATGCGGCGAGCCCACCCGGACACCTTCCTGCGCGGCGGCTACCACCCGGTACTGGCCGACGGAACCCGCGCCGACCATGTGGTGGCCTTCGGGCGCGGCGACGACGTGCTCGTCGCGGTCACCCGCTGGACGGTGCACCTCGAACAATCCGGATGGGAAGACACCGTGATCACGCTGCCCGATGGCTCGTGGACTAACGCGCTGACCGGCACGACGTTAACCGGAACCGTGCCGGTCGCCGAGTTGTTCGCCGAACTGCCGGTCGCACTGCTGGAGCGTGCCGATGCCTGAATTCGCGGTCTGGGCGCCAACGCCGGATACCGTGCGCGTGGACGTCGACGGGACGGTGTCGCCGATGACCCGCGGCGAGGACGGTTGGTGGCGCGCCACCGTCGACGCGGCGCCGGACGCACGCTACGGGTTTATGGTCGACCACGACCCGACGCCGCTGCCCGACCCGCGTTCACCACGCCAGCCCGATGGCGTGCACGACCGCTCGCAGCTCTGGGAGCCGTCGGCGCGGGCCGATGACAGTTGGGCGGGCCGCTCGGTGGACGGAGCGGTGATCTACGAGCTACACGTCGGAACCTTCACTGCGGAGGGCACTTTCGACGCGGCCATCGACAAGCTGGACTACTTGGTCGAACTCGGTGTCGACTTCGTCGAGGTGATGCCGGTCAACGCGTTCTCCGGCACACACGGCTGGGGCTACGACGGCGTGCTGTGGTACGCCGTTCACGAACCCTACGGTGGCCCGGACGGTTTGGTGCGCTTCGTCGACGCCTGCCATCGACGAGGGCTCGGGGTGCTGATCGACGCGGTGTTCAACCATCTCGGGCCCTCGGGCAACTACCTGCCGCGGTTCGGGCCCTATCTGTCGTCGGCGAGCAACCCGTGGGGTGAAGGGATCAACATCGCCGACGCCCAATCCGACGAAGTACGGCGCTACATCATCGGCTGTGCGCTGCGGTGGATGCGCGACTTCCACGCTGACGGCCTGCGACTGGACGCCGTGCACGCGCTGTTCGACACCACCGCAATCCACATCCTCGAGGAGCTGTCCAGCGAAACCGACGCGCTGGCACAAGAACTCGGCCGGCCGTTGTCGTTGATTGCCGAGAGCGACCTCAACGACCCGAGGACGATCACGCCTCGCGCCGAGCACGGCCACGGGATGACCGGGCAGTGGGCCGACGATATCCACCACGCGATCCACACCGCAGTGTCCGGTGAACGCCAGGGCTATTACGCCGACTTCGGGTCGCTGGCAACCTTGGCAACGACGTTGCGTCACGGCTTCTTTCACGCCGGGACGTTTTCATCGTTTCGGCAGCGGCGCCACGGTCGGCCACTGGACACGTCGGCGATTCCGGCCAGCCGGCTAGTGGCCTACACGTGCACCCACGATCAGGTCGGCAACCGTGCACTCGGTGACAGGCCGTCCCAGAATCTCACCTACGGTCAACTCGCGGTCAAGGCCGCCCTGGTCCTCAGCTCCCCCTATACGGCAATGCTCTTCATGGGCGAGGAGTGGGGGGCGTCCACCCCGTTCCAGTTCTTCAGCTCCCATCCCGAACCCGAACTGGCCCGGGCGACCGCCGAGGGCCGCAAAAAGGAATTCGCCGACCACGGCTGGGACGCCGACGACATTCCCGACCCGCAGGACCCGCAGACCTTCCAGCGCTCCAAGCTGGACTGGTCCGAGGTCGACGACGGCGATCATGCCAGGCTTCTTCAGATCTATCGTGATCTGATTGCGTTGCGGCGCAACGAAAGCGACCTGCGTGATCCGGGACTGGACAATCTGGTCGTCGACTACGACGAGACCGACCGCTGGATCGCCCTGCGTCGCGGCGGCCTGACGATTGCATGCAATCTCGGCGTGCGGCCGGTGGCCGTTCCGTTCACCGGCGAGCTGGTGCTGGCCTCCGAAGAGCCCGCTCGAGGCGAAGCGAGCATCGAGTTGCGCGCGCACTCGTTTGCGATCCTGCGCTGTGGATAACTGACTACCGGCGTGGCTCGCAGCCGCTGATGATGCGCGGATGACCCACTCTGAAGTGCTGCCGATTCCGCCCATCCAGACCGCGTGCGACCCGGTCCATTCAACGCAGGATCTGCGTGAGCGCTGGCGAGCGCTGATAGGGCCGTTGGGGTTTGGCACCCGACTGCTGTGGTTCGGCCTGATCGGGCCGGACCGCTGTTTCGCCAGGAAGCTCAGCCAGATCCCGATTCGCCCACGACCGCGGGGGCGCATCGTGTGGAATCTGATGTCGTCGCTGCGGACGCTGCTCGACGACCTGGAACCGGGAACCACGGTGGCGTTGCTGCTGTCCGGCCCCGGTCGGGGGCCGGTCTCGACTATCGAGCTGGTCTGGTCGAAGGCGCTGACCGAGATGGCCGAGAGATTCGCCGTGCCGCTGGAACCGATCTTCCGAGCCAATGATGAGTCGGTGGTAGTGCTGGGCTAGCGGATGTCGAGTCGGGTAGCTTTCGCCTGTGAGCGACGTTGACGAGGGCGCGAGAGCCCGTCTCGATTACATCGAAACCCAACTCCAGGCGCTGTTCCCGAACCAATATGTGCCCTTCGCGAATGCCCGCGTCACCGGGATGCCTGCCGCCGTGGTCGAGCTTGCCCGCGCGGGGAATCTGATCGGTGCCATCAAGGAATACCGCAGTCTCACCGGTGCCGGGCTGGCCGAGGCGAAGAAGGCTGTCGAAGCCATCCGGTAAGCCGAGGCCGTGAGGCGCGCGCGAATACTTCGGCCGCATCTGGGTAATCCGCCGGGATATGCCTACTCCCTTGACTCACGAGCTGGCGCAACGAATGGCCGACTTGTCCCGCTCAGTGGCCGCTCCCCGCGACATCGAGCACGTTCTCGACGGGGTCACCTCGGCCGCGGTCGACCTCCTCGAGGCTGCCGATACCGCCGGTGTGTTGCTGGTCGCCAAGGGCGGGAAGTTCGAGTCGCTGTCTGGTACGTCCGAGTTGATCTACGAATTGGACCGTCTGCAGCAAAAGCACGGCACGGGTCCATGCATCGATGCCGCGGTCAACGAGTTGGTGGTCCGCACCGACGACTTCAAGACCGAGAAGCGATGGGGGGCGTATTCGCAGGCTGTGTACGAGTTGGGGGTGCGCAGCAGCCTCTCTTTCAAGCTGTACACCGGCGACCGGACCGCGGGCGCCTTGAATGTCTTCTCGCGCGAGCCCGATGGATTCGACGCGGACTCCGAAGTCATCGGCTCGGTGCTGGCAGCCCATGCGGCCGCCGCGATCCTGGCCAGCCGGGAAAGTGAACAGCTGAAATCCGCCCTGCTGAGCCGCGATCTGATCGGCCAGGCGAAGGGCATGTTGATGGAGCGTTACCAGGTCGACGCCGTCGGTGCGTTCGAGATGCTGCGCAAGTTGTCCCAACAGATGAACGTGCCCTTGACCGAGGTCGCTCAGCGGGTCGTCGACACCCGCTGAGTCACCCGCCTAGAGCAGGTACCGGTAGGCCGGCGAACCTGGTTCGATGGCCTCGATCTGCATCTCGGTAGCCCGCATGCGCTCCAGCAGGCCGTCGAGGCCGGCGGCCGAGCTCAGTTCGATACCGACCAGCGCCTCACCGGTTTCCCGGTTGTTGCGCTTGACGTATTCGAACAGCGTGATGTCGTCGTTCGGTCCGAGCACACCGTCCAAAAAGCGCCGCAGCGCCCCTGGCTCCTGCGGAAAGTCGACCAAAAAGTAGTGCTTGAGTCCCAGGTGGACCAGCGAGCGCTCCAGGATCTCGCCGTAGCGCGAAACGTCGTTGTTGCCTCCGGAGACCAGGCACACCACTATGGAACCCGGTTCGACGTCGGCTTCCAGCAAACCGGCGACCGCGAGCGCACCCGCCGGCTCGGCGATGATCCCCTCGTTCTGGTACAGATCAAGCATTGCGGTGCACACCGCGCCCTCGTCGACCGTGGTGATCGAGACCATGTTGCCGGCCGCGGCCAGCGCCGCATAGGTCAGCCTGCCGGCCCGGCTGACCGCCGCGCCGTCGACGAATTGGTCGACGTGCTCCAGCGTCACCGGCCCGCCGTTGGCCAGCGCCGCCATCATCGCGGCCGCGCCCGCCGGCTCGATCCCGAGCACGGACGTCTTGCTCGTCCGCTCCGCCAGATAGGTGGTGATGCCGGCAATGCACCCACCACCGCCGACGGGCACCACTACCAGGTCCGGCTCATCGTCCAGCGCGTCGAGAACTTCGACGGCAATGGTGCCCTGCCCGGCCATCGTCCGCGGGTCGTCGAACGGTGGCACCAGCGTGGCGCCGGTGCGGTCCACATCGGCAAGCGCGGCCGCGGCCGCCAGGTCGTAGGTAGATCCGCCCACGATCAGCTCGATGAATTCGCCACCGTGGTAGCGGATGCGGTCCCGCTTCTGCTTTGGTGTCTTGGCCGGGACGTAGACACGGCCCCGAACTCCGAGCGTGCGGCAGGCGTACGCGAAACCCTGCGCGTGGTTGCCGGCCGACGAGCACACCACGCCGGCGGCTCGTTCCTCGTCGGACAACTGCACCAGCAGGTTGTAGGCCCCACGCAGCTTGTAGGAGCGCACGGTCTGCAGGTCCTCACGCTTGAGATAGACGTTCGCGCCGGTGGTCGCGGACAACCGGTCGGAAAACTGCAGCGGCGTGGCGGTGACCACGCCGGCGATTCGAGTGGCCGCCGCGTCGATGTCGGCCGCAGACAGCGGCCCGCTACCCCGAGTGTTCGGGCTCTGACTCAGTTCGGCAGACACCGGTCAATGGTGCCACCAAGCTGCGCGTTCAGCGCACAGGGGTCAGCACAAAGACCGGAATCTGTCGTTCGGTCTTCTGCTGGTAGTCCGCGTAGTCCGGGTAGGCGGCGACGGCCCGCTCCCACCAGACGGCCTTTTCGTCGCCGAAGACCTCACGTGCGTCGTAGTCCTTGACGACGGTCCCGTCCTGCAACTCGACCCGGGGATTCTTCGCGATGTTGTAGTACCAGACCGGGTTCTTCGGCGCTCCACCCAACGACGCCACCACGGCGTATTCGCCGTCGTGCTCGACCCGCATCAGCGGCGTTTTGCGCAGCTTGCCGGTCTTGGCGCCGACCGTGGTCAGCAGGATGACCGGCATCCCCTTCATGTCGGTGCCGTCGGTTCCACCGGATTCGGCAATCTTGTCGGCTTGCTCGCGAGACCAGTCCCACGGGGACGGCGCATATTCACCTTCGAGTGGCATGACCCCACCTTAACCGCGGCAACAGCGCACCGAGATCTCCTGGAGACCATCCGGTGACCCACCCCGTGTAGTGTCTGCGAGCGACCCCGATCATCCATGCACCAAACGGACGGCTCCGAGCCGACAAAGCAGGTACAGACACATGCCTCAGCCGTCCAACTGGTCGGTGCGCGCCTTCAACGCTGCCCGTTTCGGATAATTCGCGATGGCAATCGCCGAGATACCCGAATACGCCCATCTGAGTGATGCGGACATCCGCGCGCTCGCTGCTGAGTTGGACACGATTCGCTGCGACATCGAGCAGTCGCGCGGCACCAAGGACATGGAGTACATCCGGCGGGCCATCGCCATTCAGCGCGGGCTCGAGGTCGCGTCCCGGCTGACAATCCTGGCCAGTAAGGGCAGAGTGGGCTGGATTGCCGGAACCGTCGGCTTGGCGGTGGCCAAGTGCATTGAGAACATGGAACTGGCCCATAACATCCTCCACGGTCAGTGGGATTGGATGAACGATCCAGAAATCCATTCCGCGACGTGGGAATGGGACATGGTCGGCCCGTCGGCACATTGGATGTCCTCGCACAACCACCGGCATCACGTCTACACCAACGTGGTCGACGTGGACCACGACCTGGGCTTCGGAGTCATGCGCGTCACCCGCGACCAGCAGTGGCGGCCGGGAAACCTGCTGCAGCCGGTGCGGGCGGTGTTGCTGGCGGCGATGTTCGAGTGGGGTGTCGCCATGCACGGCCTGTATTCGGTGCAGGAGCGCGAGGACACCGAGGCCGCCAAGTCCGCCCACCACAAAACAATGGTCCGCAAGATGATCCGCCAGTCCGTCAAGGACTATGTGCTCTTTCCCGCGTTGAGCCTGCGCAAGTGGCGCCGCACCTTCGGAGCCACCTTGGTGGCCAACGGATTTCGCAACGCATGGGCCTACATCGTGATCGTTTGCGGGCACTTCGCCGACGGCGCGGACAAGTTCAGCGCCTCGGTTCTGGAGAACGAGACCAAACCGGAGTGGTATCTGCGGCAGATGTTGGGGACCGCGAACTTCCGGTCTGGGCGGGTGCTGTCGTTCATGAGTGGGCACCTCTCCTACCAGATCGAGCATCACCTGTTCCCTGATCTGCCGAGCAATCGTCTGCCCGAGATCTCCGAGCGGGTCCGCGCGCTGTGCGAGGCCTACGACTTGCCCTACACGACCGGGTCATTCTTGCGTCAGTACTTGCTCACGGTGCGCACCATCTGCAAGCTGGCGCTACCGGGCGGTTACCTCACCGACAGCTGCGATGACGCGCCGGAAACGTGCTCGGAGAACAAGTTTCGCAACGGCATGAAACAACCGAACGGCTCATTCATGGGCGAAGACGGGCAGCGCAGCGGGCTGGCAACTGCGACGCTCGCCCATCAGGCTCGACGCAAAGCCGGCTGAGTCAGACCGGTTGCGTCGTCGTCGCGCGGGCAGGCTCGTGCACATCGGGGCCCAGTTCCTCCGCGTACAGCGCTTCGATCTCCTCGGCGTATTTGGCGGCGATCGGCCGCCGCTTGAGCTTCATCGTCAGGGTGATCTCGTCGCCGCCCGGTTCCCACAGCGTCGGCAGCACCCGGAAGCGTTTGATCTGCTCGACGCGAGACAACTTCTCGTTGCCTGCCGCGACCCCCGCCGAGATCTGGGCAATCACGTCCGGGTGGGTCGCCAACGCCTCGGCCGATGCCTCGGACAGTCCGTGCCGTTCCGCGTAGGGTCCGACGGAGTCGGCGTCAAACACCAGCAACGCGGTGTTGTAGGGACGGCCGTCACCGATCGTGAGCATCGCACCGATCATCGGGCAGGCCGCCTTGATCGTGTTCTCGATGTTGGCCGGCGACATGTTCTTTCCACCCGCGTTGATGATCAGTTCCTTCTTGCGGTCGATCACCCGCAGATAGCCGTCGGCATCCTCATCCAGGATGTCGCCGGTATGCAGCCAGCCGTCGGCGTCGACCGCCTCGGCGGTCTTGGCCGGCTCTTTGCGGTAGCCCTTCATCACCAACGGACCGCGCACCAGATATTCGCCGTCGTCGGCGATCTTCGATTCCAAACCCGGCAACAACTTGCCCACCGAGCCCAGGCGCGAGTCGCGGGGATGACTCACACTCGCAACACAACTCAGCTCGGACATGCCCCACACTTCGGCAATCGGAATGCCGATGCCGACAAAGAACGCCAGCGTTTCGCGCGGAATCGGTGCCGCGCCCGACACGGCCCACCGCAACTGGTCGAGGCCCAGCTTTTCACGCAGCTTCGACAGCACCAAGTCGTCGGCCTGCGCCCATTCGGCGGCCAGGTCGTCGGGTAGCGGTTGGTCGGCGAGCAGCGCCGCCGCCCGTTTGCCGGCGACCGACATCGCCCATTGCAGGGCCTGGCGCTTGGTCTCATCGGGCTCGTGGGTGACAGCGAATTCGATTGCGGCCTTGAGCTTTTCCCAGACGCGAGGGACCGCGGCCCAGATGGTGGGCCGGGCGTCGGGCAACGCGACCGCGATGTCGCGGACGTCGGACACCACGGTGACCAGTAGGCCGTAACGCTCCTGGTTGTAGAGCGCCATCATCCGGTCGGCGATATGCGCCGACGGCAGGTACGACGTGGCGCGGTCATCCGGCCTGACATCGAGGACAGCGCTGAGCGCGTCCGCCTCGAACATCAGGTTGGTGTGGGTCATCTCGACGCCTTTGGGGTTGCCCGTCGTGCCAGAGGTGTAGATCAGGGTGATCACATCGTCGGGTTGCACGGCGCGCCAGGTCGAATCGAAGTCGAAATCGTCGGACGCGGCGGCGTACAACTCGTCGAGGGAGATAGTTCCCTCCGGCGCACCGTCGATGCAGACGATGTGCTCGAGATGCGCGCCGCTGGCTTTGATCCGGTCGACGTACTGCTCTTCGCAGATCACCACCTTGGTGTCGGCATTGTCGAACACATAGGTCAGTTGTTCGGCGGGCAGGGTGTTGTAGACCGAGAACGATGTCGCACCGAGGTGCTGTGCCCCGACTTCCAGCGGGTAGAACTCGACGCGGTTGGCCATCATCAGCGATACCGTGTCCCCCCGCCGGACGCCGATGCCGGCCAGACCGGCCGCCACCCGACGGACCTCGGTGGCGTACTGCCGCCAGGTCAGGGTCGTGGTATCGCCCGGGGTGCGCAGGGCGACAGCGTCCGGGTCCACGGCGGCGACGTGCTGGAACGATTCGCACATCGTGGTCGGGTTGCTCGGCCGGGCTTTCGAATCGGTCACTCAGCTGAGGCTAGTCCCGAGGTACGTTGCGAGTATGGGAAATGCGATCTCGGACTTGACACCTGTCGAGCGGACCGCGTTCGTCACCCAATACGCCCGAGCCGTCGACAGCCGTTGGCCCAGGCCGATACTCGGCGACACCCTGGCCGACGACATCGTCGCCAAGATCAACTACGACTTCGACGGGCTGGGAGTTCCGGCCAGCGCCATCCGCCAGACGGCGCTGCGCGCGAAGCTGCTCGACGACCGGGCCCGCGAGTTCATCGCCGAGCATCCCGACGCCGTCGTCGTCGATCTCGGGGCGGGCCTGGCGACGCCCATGCAACGCGTTGCGCCGCCGTCCACGGTCGACTGGTACAGCGTCGACCTGCCCAACGTCATCGCGCTGCGCGACAAGGTGGTTCCGGCTGATGCGCGTGCGCATTCGATCGCTGCGTCGCTGGCTGACAACGCGTGGACCGAGCTGATTCCTGCCGATCGGCCCACCTTCCTGATCGCCGACGGACTCATCGCCTTTGTCCCAGAGTCATTGCTGGTCAACCTATTCCGTCACATTCCCGAGCACTTCCATGCCGGCGAGTTGGCCATCAACGACTACGGGCGGGTCAGCGCCCTCAACATTGCCGCGATGAAGGTCGCCTTCGGCGCGGTCGGAAACCAATGGGTGTATCGCGGATTCAGCGACGCGCACGTCCCCGAACGCTGGAGCCCGCGGTTGCGACTAGTCGAGGAGACCAGCCTGTCGCACGTCGCGGAGGTCGACCGCTACCCCACGGCCGCCCGGGTATCCACCCGGTTGATGGGCATGACCAAATCCGGCGCTCGCACCGCGCGGATCCTGCGCTACTGCTTCTAGCTCAGTGACGACCATCGGATCGCGTTCGGCACCGACGCCGGAATGTCTCCGCACCATGACAATTGGCGCGAATTCCCGATGAAGGCGCCGGTCCGCTTTCACCTGGGCCGACCGTGCTGCGATTCTGAGGCAGCGGATGGCCGACGCCCGCCTGACAGCGCGCCGATACACGCGGGAACACGGCGAGGACGACCCGCAAATCTCCGGCTGGACCTGGGAGGCGCCAAGATCACGCATTCTGTTGCGCCACAATCGATTTAGGCAAGTGCGTCGATGCCCGGTTGTCGCCACGCCTCTCTAGCGGCTCGGCAAGAATCCGATCGACGCGCTTTTTGGCGGGTGGATGCCGCAGGTGCAGGCGTCGATGGAGGGACAGGTGCAGCGCATCCCCCACTCGATGACCGCCCGCGCGCGCGTCAACGACTCGATGCGGGCGTCGATCTCGCTTAGTTTTGCCTCGGCCAGAGCCTTGCTCGCAGGCCGGCCCGGTGCGTCGTCGGCGAACAGCACCTGGATCTCGTCAAGGGTGAATCCAGCCGATTTGCACAGTCCGATCACCTCAAGCCGGGGCAGCACCGAGTCGTCGTACCGGCGCTGACCCCCGACCCGGACCGGAGCCGGCAGTAGGCCGACCTGCTCGTAATAGCGGAGCGTGGTCGCCGCGACCCCGGTCTCCAGGGCCACCTTTCCGATGGTCAATCCTGCTTCCATCAATCCTCCCGACCTCGATGCTTGACTTAGAGCCAACTCTAAGTTCTTCACTGGTGTCATGCCCAGAGAACTCAGCGATGCCCGCTACGCCAGACTCCGATCATTCCGCGGTGACGGCACCCACGTCGACACCCCGATCTGGTTCGCCATGGACGGTCGGCAGGTGGTGTTTCGCACCAAGATCGGCCCGAAGACCCGGCGGCTGACCACGCGTCGCGATGTCGAACTCACCGCATGCGATCACCGCGGTCAGGTTCGGCGCGGCACCGCGACCCTGGCCGGCCATGCGACGATCCTGTCCGGAGCGGAGGCTGAGGAGGCCAACCGCACCTTGCACCGCCGGTATGGCTGGCAATGGAACATCGTGCCGCTGATCAAGGTCCCGGGAGTCACCAACGTTCATCGGGATCTCTGCCCGGGCGAACGGCTTCGGCGCTCACGCGACCGCGGCGTCTGGTCCGACAGCGTCATCGTCCGGGTGGAGTTGGCCAATGCCTGACGTGCGCTCACCCGGACTGGGCCAATGCTGCTCGGCCGTAGTGGGATTGATCATCGGTTCGCTGCGGCCGCGACGTGTCGATGAGCGATTCCTTCGCACCGTCGTGGACGCGGGGCTGCCGAAACCCGGTGCGACCGTCACCGTCACTGCGCTCCCCCAGGTGCCGCGCTCCGTGCCGACGGCTGCGATCGTCGAAGGCACCTTCTCGCCGCGTCGCATCGACAACGCAATGACGTCGTTCGTCGTGACCCATCCGCAGGCCAGCTTCATCGTCGACCCCGCGCTGTGCGTGAACTTCGAAGATCGGGCCATCGCCCAACTGCCCGCCGTGCTGCGGGTGGCGGTGCATCCACCCGCCGATGCCATCCCCACCGTCACCGGCCTGACCCAGTGGGCCCTGCCGCCAGTCGATTTCGCCTTGCCGACGCACGCGCACTGGGATCACATCTGCGGCCTGCTGGACTTTCCCGGGCTGCCGGTGCACCTGCACCGGACCGAACGCGAATGGGTGAACGACGGGCCGATCGCACCGGTGGGCGGGGTCCGCGATTCGATGCGTGATCGCCCGCTGGTCGACTACGAGCTGGACGGGCCGCCGGTACTGACGTTCACCAGATCGCACGACCTGTTCGGCGACAGCTCGGTGATTCTGGTGGACTTGCACGGCCACACCCCGGGCAGCGTCGGCGTGCTGGCGCACACCGCGCACGGGTGGGTGCTGATCGCGGGTGACGCCGCGTGGCACGAGCTACAAGTCGAGCATGCCCGCCAGAAGTCCGCCTATCCGGGCCTATTGGTGGACGAAGACCGCGACGAGACTTATCGCACGCTGCAACGACTCCATCTGGCACGCCACACCGTCCGGGTTATCCCGACCCACGATCACCAAGCGGCGCTGCGACTTTCGGTTAGCCGCCCAGGCAGCCGGGACCGAGCAGTGCCTTGAGATCGCCCATCAGCGCCGACGACAGCGTCACCCTTAGCGCCTGGTCCAACTCCAGCGTGGTGATCCGGTCACCGCTGATCAGCCGCAGGTGTACCTGCGACGTGCCGGGGTGGTTGGCGAGAACCTGCTTGAGCGCGCTGACCTTCTCGACCGTGCACTGCCGCGTCGGCAGGCTGACCGCCACCGGCCGATCGGCCTGAGCATTGGTGAAGTCCGGCACCACCAGGTCGTTGGCGATCAGCGAGATCCGGTCGTCGCGGATCGCGACCTTGGCGCTGACGAGCACGACCGTGTCGTCGGCGACGTCGGCGCCGAACGCCGAATAGGTGTGCGGGAAGAACATCACCTCGATGCCACCGGTGAGGTCTTCCAATTGCGCTGAAGCCCAGGGCATCCCGTTCTTGTTCACCCGCCGGTTCACCGATGCCAGGATGCCGCCGACCTTCACCATCGTCTCGTTGGCGACGTCGCCGTCGAGGATCGCCGGGATGGCGGTGTCGACCTGGGTGGCCAGCAGGTGCGCGACGCCGTTGAGCGGATGCCCGGACACGTAGAGGCCCAGCATCTCTCGCTCCAGCGCTAGCTTGTGCTTGTCATCCCATTCCTCGTCGGGAACCCGGATGGTGAACACCGCGTCGGCACCCGCCCCCCCGTCGTCGGGGTCGCCGCCGAACAGGTCGAACTGGCCCATCGCCTCGGCCTTCTTGGTGCCGAGCACCGACTCGACCGCATCGGTGTGAACCAGGAACAAACCTTTGCGCGGGTGCTTGAGCGAGTCGAAGGCGCCGGCCTTGATCAGCGACTCGGTGACTTTCTTGTTGCACGCCGCGATGTCGACCTTGTTCAGGTAGTCGGAGAAGTCGGTGTACTTGCCCTTCGTCGTGCGGGTATTGATCAGCGAGCAACGACATTGGCGCCGACGTTGCGCACCGCGCCGAGGCCGAAGCGGATGTCGATGCCCACCGAGGCGAAGTTGAGCCCGGACTCGTTGACGTCGGGCGGCAGCACGGTGATGCCGAGCTTGCGGCAGTCGGCCAGATACACCGCGGCCTTGTCCTTGTCGTCACCGACCGAGGTCAGCAGGCCTGCCATGTATTCGCCGGGATAGTTCGCCTTCAGGTACGCCGTCCAGTAGGACACCAGGCCGTAGCCGGCGGCATGCGACTTGTTGAACGCGTAGTCGGCGAACGGCAGGATGGTGTCCCACAGCGCCTTGACGGCCTTGGCGGAGAAGCCGTTGGCCGCCATGCCTTCCGAGAAGCCTTCGAACTCCTTCTCCAGGACTTCGCGCTTCTTCTTGCCCATGGCCTTGCGCAAAATGTCGGCTCGGGCGAGCGAGTAGCCGGCGACCTTCTGCGCAATGCGCATGATCTGCTCCTGATACACGATCAGGCCGTAGGTTTCGGCGAGGATCTCGCGCAGAGGTTCCTCGAGCTCGGGGTGGATCGGTTTGATCGCCTGACGGTTGTTCTTGCGGTCGGCGTAGTCGTTGTGGGCGTTCATGCCCATCGGGCCGGGCCGGTACAGCGCGAGCACCGCGACGATGTCTTCGAACCCGGTGGGCTGCATGCGGCGCAGCAGGTCTCGCATCGGCCCGCCGTCGAGCTGGAACACGCCCAATGTCTCACCGCGGCCCAGTAATTCGAAGGTGGCCGGGTCGTCGAGCGGGACCGACTCCAGGTCGAGGTCGATGCCGCGGTTCTCTTTGATGTTCACCAGCGCGTCGCCGATGATCGTCAAGTTGCGCAGTCCGAGAAAGTCCATCTTCAGTAGGCCGATCGCCTCACACGACGGGTAGTCCCAGCCGGTGATGATCGCGCCGTCCTGGGCCCGCTTCCACAGCGGAATCACGTCGGTCAGCGGCTCGCTGCTCATGATCACCGCGCAGGCGTGCACGCCCGAGTTGCGGATCAGGCCTTCCAGGCCGCGTGCGGTCTGGTAGATCGTGCGGACATCCGGGTCGGTGTCGATCAAACCCCGGATCTCGGCGGCCTCTTTGTACCGTTCATGGCTGGGGTCGGTGATCCCCGACAGTGGGATGTCTTTGGCCATGATCGGCGGCGGCAGCGCCTTGGTAATTCGGTCGGCGATCGCGAAGCCGGGTTGGCCGTAATGGATCCGGGCCGAGTCCTTCAGTGCCGCCTTGGTTTTGATGGTGCCGAAGGTGATGACCTGGGCGACCCGGTCGGAGCCCCACCTCTCGGCGGCGTAGCGGACCATCTCGCCGCGTCGACGGTCGTCGAAGTCGATGTCGATATCGGGCATTGACGACGCGCTCGGGGTTCAGGAACCGCTCGAACAGCAGTCCGTGCTCGATCGGGTCGATGTCGGTGATGCCCAGCGCGTAGGCCACCAGCGACCCGGCCGCCGAACCACGGCCAGGGCCGACCCGGATGTCGACCGAGCGCGCGTAGTTGATCAGGTCCGCGACGATCAGGAAGTAGGACGGAAAACCCTTGTCGCAGATGACTTCGATCTCGTAGGCGGCCCGCTCGGAGTATCCGTCGGGCGTCGCATCGGGAAAGCGGCGCCGCAGTCCGGCCTCGACCTCGTGACGCAACCACGACGCCGGATCGTGTCCGTCGGGCACCGGAAACCGGCATCCGGTCCTTGGGTGCCCACACGTCGGCGTAGGAGGTGATCCGCTCGGCGATCAGCAGGGTGGAGTCGCAGGCGCCGGGAACCTCGCCGTCCCAGATCTCGCGCATCTCGGCGGCCGACTTGAGGTAGTAGCCGTCGCCGTCGAACTTGAACCGGGTGGGATCTGTGAGCGTCTTGCCGGTCTGCACGCACAGCAGCGCTTCGTGGTTGTGCGCGGCGTCGCGGGTGACGTAGTGGCAGTCGTTGGTGGCCAGCGGCGGAATGCTCAGCGCGCGACCGATTTCCAGCAGGCCGTCGCGCACCCGGCGTTCGATGGACAGCCCGTGGTCCATCGGCTCCAGGAAGAAGTTCTCGGGCCCGAAGATCTCGCGCCATTTGGCGGCGGCTTCGAGCGCCTCGCGGTGGTGGCGGAGCCGCAGCCGGGTCTGCACC
>CAWIKT010000078.1:0-194061 GCA_963836555.1 uncultured Actinomycetota bacterium
AGATGCCCGGCGAGCCGAAACGTGTTCAGCCGAGCAAAGATACCGACCGCAAGAAGTAGCTACTGCAGCTTCTGTGCCACGAACGTCGCGGCCTGGTTGGTCGCGTCCGGGACGTAGCCCAGGTGCGCGATGATGCTGCCACCCTCGGCGCAGATGTTGTCGTTCGGGAGGCAGATATCGATCGCCTTCGAAGTGTAGCTCGGGTCGAGCGGCGGAATCTGGTTGTCCGCCAAGCCTTTTGCGTATGAACTCTGCGGATTGCCGAACAATGCGAGGGCCGCGACGTGACCGGCGTCCTGCGCGGACAGCTGGTGGCTGGTCAGATCGGCCACGCCGGCGCCTTGCGAGTACCCGCCGATCACGACCTTGGTCTTCGGGCAGTTGGCGATGGTGCCCTGCACATGGGCGACCTCGTCGGCGGCGCCGGCCTTGGCGCTGTTGGCGTAGTCGGTCGTCGACGGGTAGTTGACCGGGTACAGCGTGATTGTCTTGCCGGGGAGCTGCGAGGTCAGCGAATCGAAGAAGGCCTGGCCCGGACCGCCGGGGCCGACCGGCTCGCCGGTACCGCGAGCGAACACCACTTCGGCGTCCGGGCATCCCTCGGCCGCGGCGATCGGAGCGGCCGCCGGAGCGGACACAAAAGCGAAAACCATCAGGGGCGCACCGGCAATCATGCGGGCCATGCTGCGACGTGTCATGAAACGGAATGTTGCCATCCCCGCGTCGGCGGCGTGCGCGCTACCGGTCTTCCAGCAGGCGAAGCGGGTGCAATCCGTCAACCGCGCCGACGAACGGCGGGTGGACGCTGTAGCCGAGCATCCGCTGGATGTCGTTCGAAACCGTGCGGGCGATGTCGCGGGAGATCGACAGCGTGAAGGCTTCCATCGGCCGCAGCCACGGCTGGCAGTACTGCGCGGTGACGGCCAGTCGGTCGGCGGTCGTGGTGTTGGCGCCGCCGCCGTGCCAGAGCGTGCCGACGAAGAACACGCACGAGCCGGCCGGCATCACGACCGGCATCGCCTCGTCGTCCGGCCCGGGCCGCCGCTTGCCCCAGGTGTGGCTGCCCGGGTAGAGCACGGTCGCGCCGTTGTCGGCGGTGAAGTCGTCGATAGCCCAGATCGTCGCCGCGGCCAACGGCTCCCGCGGCCGGGGAACCGGATAGAAGCCGTCGTCGTGGTGGGCCAGTTGCGCGGCCTCACCGGGCCGGATGTTGATCGCCTGCAATGCCGACAGCAGATAGTTGGGCATCAACAGCCGATCCAGTGCCGCCAGTACGCGGGGATGGTCGACTATCGGATCACAGACCCGGGTCCGGCTGAGCACGCTGTAAATACGCTGGGTCCGCCGTCCTTCGAACGAGTTGCGTCCGGTGTGCCCGAGCCAGGGCGTCACTTCGTCGCGGATCTGGCTGCATTGCTCGGAGGTGAGCAGGTTCTCCCAGATGACGTAGCCGTCGCGGGCCAGCGCGACCGCGTCGGCCTCGGCGAGTTCGGAGTCCACCGCGGACCCCCCGGTGGGCGTCCGCCGGTAGCGGAGCGCCAGATCGCCGCGTAGGTCTTCCAACGTGGTGAGCGACTCGTCGTCGAGGTTCATCTGCGGGTGTCCTTCGCTATCAGCACACAGTAAGCCGACCCCGAGCGAACGTCACGCATTCGGCGGGCAGTTCAATTTATTGGCTATAACTGTGGACGTGGCTACCACCTTTGCTGACGTCATCAAGTCGAAGTACCTGCTCCTGACCACCTTCACCAAGGACGGTCGGCCCAAGCCGACGCCGATCTGGGGTGTGCCCGAGGACGGCAAGCTGCTGGTGATCACCGACGACGGGTCGTGGAAGACAAAACGGATCAAAAACACCCCCCGGGTGACGCTCGCCAGGAGCGGAGCGCTGGGCAAGCCCAAGAGCGACGACGTCGAAGGCGTCGCCCGGGTACTGCCGAAGTCGGAGACTCGTCGGGTTTACAACGCGGTCCTCAAGCGGTACTGGTACCACGCCCCGTGGTTCTACGTGCACTCGATCGTGCGGGGTGGAATCGACAAGGTTCACGTGGGTCTGGAGATCACTCCGCCAGTTGGTTAGCCAGGCTTCGCAGCCGTTGCGCGCTGCCGTAATCGGAGCGTTATAGTGGCCGCATGCGTCTTTATCGCCTGAGCCTCGCCGTCCGCGCCGGCGTTGCAGTACTCGCCCTCGGTGTCTTCGCCAACTTCATCCCGCAGGTCGCGAAAGCCGATCCGGGCGATCCGGGCGGCTTGGGGCCGGGGTTCACGCCGTGCAATGGGTGTTCGGAGAATGACTCGACCGACGATTTTCCGATCCCGCGGCGAATGATCTCGACGACGTGTGACGCCGAGCAACTGATGGCCGCGGCACGCGATTTCGCGCCGGTGTACTACCAGCGGTACATGATCGACTACAACAACCACCAGAACGTGGCCCAGGACGTCCAAAACAAGGTGCACTGGTTCTACTCGTTATCGCCGGCGGACCGCAGGGCCTATTCCGCCAACTTCTACGCTCCCCAGATCAACCCGCTGAACTTGGCGTGGCCCAACCACATGAAGCTCTTCTTCAACAACAAGGGCGTCGTCGCCAAGGAAACCGAGAACTGCCAGAACTACCCCAAGGGCGACATGTCGCTCTGGCACTGGTCCTGACGAGTTCAGTCCTGGGTTTTTGACTCGGCCAAGAGACCGACGCACGTCGCGGTGATCAGCCGCGTCAACGCGGTGGTGAAATCGATCTTCCAATCGGGCGGCACGTCCGACCGCTTCGCGTACTCGTCGGCAAGCCGTTTCGGCGGATTCGCCATCTGCCACAGCGGCGCGGCCAGCGAGTAAGACGCGAGCAGAACATCGAACGCGCCTGATCGGCCCAGGCCCGGCAGCGCGTTCTCGATCGCGTCGGTCAGCGACAGCACCGCGGCGTTGCTCACTTCCTTGAACTCGAGAACCCGCTCGAGTTCGACCTCGTGCTCGAGGTGCAGATGCAGGTTTGCGAGCAGGTCGCAGAACAGCGGGTCGTCCGCCAAACCCTGGGCCAGCGCCTCGGCGACTCGGGCCGGCGACATCGGGCCGGGCTCGCGCAGGCTGCCACACACGGTGTCGGAGAAGCGGGCCCAGCCCTCGGCGGCCAGGTTCAGCAACACCTCTTTGTGCGAGGTGAAGTACCGGCGCACCGCCGAATAGTGCACGCCGGCGCGCCTGGCGACCTCGGTCAGCGTCACCGATGCGACCCCGGATTCCAGCGCCAGCGAGCGCGCTGCCTCGACGAGCGCTGCGGCCCGCTGACGCTTCTTGTCTTCGGTGCGGGCACGCTGGAACGTGAGCTGCGGCACCGCGCGAGGATAGCGCACACGGACGTATTGCGGGCTGCTGGAGAACCCGGTACCGTCCGTTTACGCACGTAACATGCGTTATGCCTGCATCGCAGTTCCGGCGGGTGAGGAGTCGACAAACCGACAGGCGGGCGTGGTTTACTCGTCGTGGTCTGCGGTGCCGTGAGGCCCACGCGAGCGCCCTGAGACGCCACGGGCGATCGGGTGGGTGCATATCGTCGAATAGTCGAGACGTGGCCGATCAGGAATGCGGCAACGGGTGAAGGGGTTTTCGATTCTCAGGGTGCTGGAGCGGGTGTGGATTCCGCTCGTGATCGCGTTTGTGGTCGGACTCGGTGGTTTCACCGTGGCCCGGATCCACGGCATCTTCGGCTCTGAGCGGCGTCCCCAGTACTCCGACAGCGCGACCGACGACAGCAAGCCTTTCAACCCCAAGCGGATCACTTATGAGGTGTACGGCTCGCCTGGAACCACCGCCGACATCAGTTACTTCGACACCAATGCCGACCCGCAGCACGTCGACCACGCCAAGTTGCCCTGGACTCTCAACATGACGACGAAGGCGGCATCGGTCGTGGGAAACGTTGTGGCGCAGGGCGATAGCAACATGCTGGGTTGCCGGATCATCATCGACGATGTGGTCAAAGCCGAACATGTCTCCCGCGAGGTGAACGCCTTTACCTACTGCGTTCTCAAGGGCGCATGACCAGCCGTCAGGCGATCGTCGGGGGCCCCACCCCGCCACGGGGTCCACGGCTGATCCGTCGGTTCGCGATCCCGATCATCTTGGCGTGGATCGGCCTGATCGTCCTGATGGCCGTCGCCGTCCCGCCGCTGGAGAAGGTCGCCGAAGAACGCCAAGTCTCGTTGAGCCCCAAGGACGCTCCGTCGGTGCAGGCGATGGAGGAGACCGGCAAGAAGTTCAAGGAGTCCGACTCCGACAACTTCGCGATGCTCGTGCTCGAAAGCGACGTCAAGCTCGGCGACGACGCCCACCGCTACTACGACAGCATCGTCAAGCAACTGCGGGCCGACCCGGCCCACGTCCAGCATGTGCAGGACTTCTGGGGTGATCCGATCACCGCGCCCGGTGCCCAAAGTCCGGACGGCAAAGCGGTATACGTGCAACTCAACCTGGCCGGCAACCAGGGCACGACGCTGGCCGAACAATCGATCGAAGCCGTCCGCGACATCGTCGATAGAACGCCGCCGCCCAAAGGCGTCACGACGTATGTGACCGGTCCATCGGCGCTGGTGTCCGACATGCACCACAGCGGCGACAGCACGCTGGTCAAGATCACCATGGTCACGATGCTGGTGATCTTCACCATGCTGCTGCTGGTCTACCGCTCGGTGTGGACCGTAGTGCTGCTGCTGATCACGGTCTTCATCGAATTGACCGCGGCCAGAGGCATTGTCGCGTTCCTCGGCTATCACCAACTCATCGGGCTCTCGACGTTCGCGGTGAACCTGTTGGTATCACTGGGTATTGCCGCAGGCACCGATTATGCGATCTTCTTCTTCGGCCGTTATCAGGAGGCACGCCAGCACGGCGAGACCCGTGAAGAGGCCTTCTACACGACGTATCACGGTGTTGCTCATGTGGTGCTGGCCTCCGGTCTGACGATCGCTGGCGCCACCTTCTGCCTGAGCTTCTGCCGGATGCCGTACTTCCAAACCATCGGTGTCCCTTGCGCGGTCGGCATGATCGTCGCCGTCGCGGTCGCGCTGACGCTGGTGCCGGCTGTCATCGTGGTCGGCGGCCGGTTCGGATTGTTCGATCCGCAACGGCGGATCTCGACTCGCGGCTGGCGGCGCGTCGGCACCGCGATCGTCCGTTGGCCGGCGCCGATCCTCGCTGCGGCGTGCGCCGTTGCGCTGGTCGGTCTGTTGACCCTGCCGGGCTACCAGACCAGTTACAACGACCGGCTCTACATTCCACACGACATCGCCGCCAACAAGGGCTACGACGCCGCCGAGCGACACTTCTCCCAGGCCCGGTTGATGCCTGAAGTCATGATGATCGAAGCCGACCACGATCTGCGTGATCCCGCCGACTTCCTGGTGCTCGACAGACTGGCCAAGGGCATCTTCCGGGTGCCCGGAGTCTCACGCGTCCAAGCGATTACGCGTCCGGAAGGCACGGCGATGGAGCACACGTCCATCCCGTTCCAGATGAGCATGCAGAACGCCGGCCAGGTGCAGACGATGAAGTTCCAGAAGGCGCGCATGGACGACATGCTCAAGCAGGCCGACGAGCTCGAAGAGACCATGAACCGGATGCGGCGCATGTACGGCCACATGGTGACGCTCAACACCATCACCCACAAGATGATCGGTGAGACGAAGGAGATGCAGGCCGTCACCGAGGAGTTGCGGGACGACATCGCCAATTTCGAGGACACCTGGCGGCCGATCCGTAGTTACTTCTACTGGGAAAAGCATTGCTACGACATTCCGATCTGTTACTCGCTGCGATCGGTCTTCGACGCGGTTGACGGTGTCGACGAGATCGACGAAAAATTTCAGGTGCTGACCAACGACTTCAGTCAGCTGGATGCGTTGATGCCGCAACTGATTGCAGAGTTCCCCCCGATGATCGACAGCATGGAGTCGATGCGGACCATGATGCTGACCATGCACAGCACCATGTCCGGGATCTTCAGCCAGATGGACGACATGAGCACCAACGCGAACGCGATGGGTCACGCGTTCGATCAGGCAAAAAATGACGATTCGTTCTACCTGCCGCCGGAAGTGTTCAAGAACAAGGACTTCAAGCGCGCGCTGAACAACTTCTTCTCCCCGGACGGCAAAGCGACCCGGTTGATCATTTCGCACCGCGGCGATCCCGCGTCACCGGAGGGTATCGCGCGGGTCGCCAAGATTCGGGAGGCCGCGGAGGAGGCGCTCAAGGGCACGCCGCTGGAGGACTCCAAGATCTACCTGGCCGGTACCGCGGCGACCTTCAAGGACTGGAAAGACGGCTCTAAGTACGACTTGATGATCGCCGGAATCGGTTCGCTCTGCCTGATTTTCATCATCATGCTGCTGATCACCCGGAGCCTGGTCGCGGCGATGGTGATCGTGGGCACGGTGGCGATATCACTCGGGGCGTCATTCGGGCTTTCCGTGCTCGTCTGGCAATACCTCCTGGGCATCAAACTGCACTGGATGGTGCTGGCGATGTCGGTGATCGTGCTGCTCGCCGTCGGCTCCGACTACAACCTGCTGCTGGTGTCCCGACTGAAAGAGGAGATTCCCGCCGGGTTGAAGACGGGCATCATCCGGGCCATGGGCAGCACCGGCAAGGTGGTGACCTCCGCGGGTCTGGTGTTCGCCTTCACGATGGCCTCCATGGTGGTCAGCGATCTGCGCATCATCGGCCAGGTGGGCACCACCATCGGACTCGGTCTGCTGTTCGACACGTTGGTGGTCCGCTCGTTCATGACGCCGTCGATCGCCGCCATCCTCGGACGCTGGTTCTGGTGGCCGATCAAGGTTCGGCCACAGCCGGCCAGCACCATGCTGCGACCCAGCGGGCCGCGTCCCGCCGTACGCTCGCTGCTCGGCACCAGCTTCGGTGAGCCCGAAGCGGCCCCGACCGGGCCGTTGCCGAAAACGACTGCCTGACAATCCCTTCCGGATGCGCCGACGGTCGGCATCGGCCGCAGGCAACGCCGACTGTGCAGCTTGTCGGCGTGGAGAAGCCGTCCGCGCCACACAAGCTGCACAGTGGCGAAGCCTCAGGCTGACGAATTACCCTGCCGCGCAGGGCAACTAGACCTTCTCGACGACTCCGGCCTCGGTCTCGTCGGCTGGGTCGCGGTGAATCAGCTCGCGCACCGCGGGACGCGACCCGTACGGCTGAAGCATCACGCTGGCCGGCCGCGGGCGGACATGCTGCGGCCACCAGAACCAACGTCCGAGCAGTGTGGCTAGTGACGGCGTCATGAACGACCGCACGATCAGGGTGTCGAACAACAGACCCAGCGCGATCGTGGTACCCACCTGAGCCATCACCTTCAGCGGACTGAAAGCGAACGTTGCCATGGTGGCGGCGAATACCAGACCGGCGGATGTCACCACCGAGCCTGAACCGGCCACGGCGCGAATAGTTCCCGTCTTCAGCCCGGCGCGGATCTCCTCCTTGAACCGGGAGATCAGCAGCAGGTTGTAGTCCGACCCCACCGCCAGCAAGAGAATGACCGCCATCGCCAGCACCATCCAGTGCAGCTTGACGCCGAGGATGTATTGCCAGAGCAGCACCGAGAGCCCGAACGAGGCGCCCAGCGAGAGCAGCACGGTACCGACGATGACGACGGCCGCCACGACGCTTCGGGTGATCACCAGCATGATGACGAAAATCAGTGTGGCCGCGGCAATTCCGGCGATCATCAGGTCGATGTTGGAACCGTCGTGCATGTCTTTGTATGTCGCCGCGGTGCCGCCGAGGTAGACCTTGGAACCTTCCCACGGCGTGCCCTTGATCGCCTCGTGCACCGCCTGCTTGATCGGTTCGATGTGGCTGACGCCCTCCGGGGTCGCCGGGTCGCCCTCGTGCGAGATGATCAGCCGGACTGCGTGGCCGTTGGGCGAGATGAACTGTTTGAGTCCTCGCGCGAAGTCGGGGCTCTTGAACGCCTCCGGCGGTAGGTAGAACGTGTCGTCGTTCTTCGCCTTGTCGAACGCGTCGCCCTGGGCAGTCGCGTTGTCGGACTGCGCTTTTGCTTGTTCGTTCAGGCCGTTGGTGGTCGCGTAGTTCGACATGATCGTGTCGAGGTTCGCTTGCTGGCTGGCAATCTGCGGCGGTATCAGCGCCACCAGCTTCGGCTGAATCTGGTCCAGTTTGTCCAGATTCGCGCTCAGGTTCTCGATGTTCTCGCTGACCTGATCGATGCCGTCCAGCGCATTGAAGATCGACCGCAGCGTCCAGCAGGCAGGGATGTCGAAGCAGTGCTTCTCCCAGTAGAAGTAGCTGCGGATCGGTCGGAAGAAGTCGTCGAAGTTGGCGATGTCGTCGCGCAGCGCCTCGGTGATCTTCACGGTTTCTTTTGTGAGCTTGGTGGTTTCGTGCGTGGTGTTGCTCAGGTCCTGGGTCACCTGCATCTGCTCGTGCAGCGTGGCCATGGTCTTGCGCAGCTCGTCGGCCTGCTTCAGCAGGTTCTTCGCCTGCTCCTCCTGGTAGTGCTGAGTCTGGATCCGGCCCGCAGCCTGCGCGCCCATCTGGAATCCGAGCGTGCTGTGGTCGAGCGGCGTGCCCAGCGGCCTGGTGATCGTCTGGACCCGGCCGATGCCGGGGATGTGGAACACGGCTTTGGCGACCTTGTCCAGAACGATGAAGTCGGCCGGGTTACGCAGGTCGTGATCGGTCTCGATCATCAACAGTTCGGGGTTCAGCCGGGCCTGGTCGAAGTGCCGGTCGGCGGCTGCGTAGCCGACATTGGCCGGGGTGTCCGCCGGCAGGAAGTGACGGGTGTCGTAGTCCGTCTTGTAGCCGGGCAGGGCGAGCAGACCGACCAGCGCGATCGCGATGGTGACCGCGAGAATCGGTGCGGGCCAACGGACGATCGCGGTACCGATCCGACGCCAGCCTCGGGTTTGCAGCTTTCGCCTCGGATCCATCAGCTTGAAGAACGACGCCACGGTCAGCACGGCCGGGCCCAGGGTCAACGCCGCGAACACCGCGACCAGCATGCCGACAGCGCAGGGCACGCCCAGCGACTCGAAATAAGGCAAGCGGCAGAAACTCAGGCAGTACATCGCGCCGGCGATGGTCAGACCCGACCCCAGCACGACGTGCGCGGTGCTGTGGAACATGGTGTAGAAGGCCTCTTCACGTGTCTCACCCAGACCGCGGGCCTCGTGATAGCGGCCGACTATGAAGATCGCGTAATCCGTTCCGGCGGCGATCGCCAACAGCACCAGCATGTTGTTCGCGAAGGTCGAGAGCCCCATGATCCCGTAGTAGCCCATCGTCGCGACCACGCCGCGGGCCGCGGCCAACTCGATGAACACCATGGCCAGCATGATGAGCACGATGCTCACGGATCGGTAGACGAACAGCAGCATCACCAAGATCACCAGGATGGTGACCAGGGTGACCTTCGCGACGCCCTTTTCACCCGCGTGCGACTGGTCGGCGATCAGCGGACCCGCACCGGTGACATAAGCCTTGATGCCCGGCGGCGCGGGCACCGAGTCCACGATCTTGCGGACGGCCTCGCTGGACTCGGAGCCAAGACCACTGCCCATGTTGCCGGTGAGGTACACCTGGACGTAGGCGGCCTTCTGGTCGTGGCTTTGGGAGCCCGCCGCGGTCAGCGGGTCGCTCCAGAAATCCTGGATGTGCTGAACGTGCTTCTTGTCTTGCTCCAGGCGCCTGACGATCTCGTCGTAATAGCGGTGGGCCTCCGCCCCCAGCGGCTTGTCACCCTCCAGCAGGACCATCGCCGAGTTGTCGGTGCTGTATTCGTTGAACGTCTTTCCGACGCGCATCTGCGACTGGAACGACACCGCGTCATGCGGACTCTGCGACACCGAGTGGCTTTTGGAGACGACCTCCAGCTGTGGCGCGACGGTGTTGGTGACGAAGACGATGGCCAGCCACACCAGCACGATCGGCAACGCCAACCGGTGGATCATCCGCGGCAGGAACGGCGGAATCAGCGGCTGGTCGACGGGCGGCGCAGCCTGCGTGGTCTCGCTCATGCGGACTTGTCCAGGCAGTAGACGAAGGCGTTGTTGGTTTCGACAGCGTCCGACCGATTGGGGGTCTTGATGACGTCACCGCTCCCGTCGTGCTTGTTCACCACGAACTGGCAAGCGATCCAGCTGCCGTCTCCTTGCGCCACCAGGTTGGCCGGAATGCCGGGTTTCGTTGAACTCAAGACTGTGCTCCAGGGCAAGGGCACGTTGAGTGCCTGCTGCGGATGGGATTCGGCGTCGAGGTAGTTGATGGTTGCGGTACTGCCAGGCGGGCCCCAGACCTGGAGGGTGATCGTTTTGGCATTGAAACTGTCGAGGACTTCACCCGACGTGCCGCCACCGAACGAACCCTTGTGAACGCCGAAGACGCCGTGCAGGCGGTGCACCACGAATCCCGACAGCGCGATGACTACCGCAAGGGTAAGGACGAGCCAGTACCGGGCGAACAAACCCGCCAGGCCGCTACGCTTGGCCGGCTCGCGGGTGGTCGGCCTGCCCTCGCTGTCGGTGGAGCCTTGGGTCTTCAATGGCTCCGTCCTCGGCTCAGTCGTCGTCATGGGCGCTTCAATTCCTAACCAGGGGCGAAGGCTGCTCAATTAATTAGCCTGTGTGTAACCTTAGCTACTCTAATCTGAATAGGCGACCAGAAAGAAACTGAGTACGGCGGTTGTTGAACGACCGTAACGCGAGCCCGGACGGATGGCTCGGTGGGGCGAAAGGAGAGCGATGACGATGAGCGGACGTGGACTCAACACAGGTAGGCTTCGGCCCATGAAGCTCACGGGCATCGCGGTTGCCGCCGTCGCCGCGGCGATCACCTTGTCCGCCCCGGCGTTTGCCGACCCGGACACCGATTTCGACAACCAACTCCAGCACTACGGCATTTATGGGCCGCACGATTTCAATCCGTACTTGGCGAAGATCGTCTGTCACCGGCTCGGTGTCGGCGTCGACAAGGACGCAACCGCGTCTGCGCATTTCCTCTCCAACAACCTTCCCCGGGGTACCACGCAGGTGCAGGCCTACCAATTCCTCGGCAGCGCGATCGCGCAGTACTGCCCCGACCTCCAGGGCAAGCTGCAGCACATTCCCGGCACCTGAACCGGGTCAGGTCTGGACGAAGCCGCGCGGCAGGGTCAGCGGTAGATCCGCGTAGGTCGCGATACCCGGCGCCGCCGCGACGACGGCAGGAATCGCATTGATCGCGGGCACCGCGGTCATGATGTGCCCGAGGTCCATGAACTCCTCGATCGTGGTGGCCTCGAAATACGGCGGCGGCAAAAAGCCGACCTTGGTGGTCACCGTCGGTTGCCCGTCGACCTGGATCACCCAGCCGTCGCTGTCGATCTTCCAATCCGGTTCCAGCGTCTGGCCTTTGCGCCACCTGACGTTGAGGTCGATGACGGTCTTGCCGTTGAGGATTCCCTGCCAGCTGATGTAGACGCCAGCCACGTGTCCGGCGGGGATGGTCCAGGACGCCATCTCGAGATCCGCTGTGGTCTGGGCGAATTCGGCTTCGCAGCGGATGTCGTCGAGTTCGATCCCCAGCGCGTCGCCCACCAGCGCGACGGCCTCGCCGAAGATCGCGGTGCCCTTGGCGGCCATCGCCTGCAGATCCGGGTGATCGATCGGCTGGCCGAACCCGACCGGCTTCTCGGTTTCCGGTGAGTCGTAGAACGTGGTGTCGGCGGCTTCGTTGACGGTCACCTTGTCCACCCGGTTGCACACCATCGCCGAGACGATGGCAAGCAGCTCGGCGAAGCCGGGGCTGACACCGGACCCGAAGATCGTCGCGCCGCCCTTTTCGCAGGCTTCGACGAGCCGGTCGCGGCCGTCGCCGAGGTTCTTCCCGGTGATGAAGGACGCGGTGGTCACGACGTTGACCCCGGCCGAAAGGATGCGGGCCAGCTCGTCGACGTTGATCCACATCGGGTTGTAGACAACGCAATCCGGCTTGCACGCGAGCAGCTCGTCGACGTCGTTGGTGGCGGCGACCCCCAGCGGAGCGATGCCGACCAGCTCGCCGGCGTCACGGCCGGCTTTCTCCGGCGACCACGCGAAGCACCCCACCAGCTCCAGCCATGGGTTAGCCGCGATTGATTTGAGGGAGCTCTTGCCGACGTTTCCGGTGTTCCACTGAACTACGCGATAGGTGTTTGGCACTCGCTCAGCATAGGGAAACGAGACACAGCGGGAAGGGCGTATCTGGTTACTCGTCGACCGCGACGCCGCGGCGCGAACGCCGGCGGCGGTGTGACACTTTGCCCGACGGGCGTCGGTTGCGAAGTCCGCCGGACTCGGCCGAGGCGGTGTCCTCGGACTCTTCGACCGCGGAGGCCTCTTCGGCCGTCGACTCGGGTTCTCCCGCCGTCGCCTCGACTTCGGGACTCGCGGCGGCTGCGTCGGACTCTCCGGCTTCGTCGGTGTCGTCAGCGTCTGCGGTCTCGGCGGCTGTGTCGGACTCTTCGGCTTCGTCGGTGTCCGCAGCCTCGTCGCCCTCGTCGTCTTTCTTGCCTCGTCGCCCGCGGGGCTTCTTTTCCTTCTTGGGCTTCAGCGGTTTCGGCGGTGGCGGCGGCGACTCGGCGACGAACGACAGGTAGAACGCGCCGATGCCGAGCAGCGCGATCGCCGCCGCGGCGCCGTAGACGCCGAACAGCCACTGGCCCACGCTGTCCAGGTTCAACCAGATCTCGCTGATCGCCGTGCCGACGATCAGCACACCGGCGGTCACGTGGCTCACAACGGACCAGGTTCGCAGGGTCAACGCCAGCGCCGGCGTGCCGAACTCGGGCTTGCGCAACTCCAGCAACGTGAATACGACCGGCAGCGCGGCCAGCGCGGTCAAGATGCCGGCGGCAATTCGCGCCACCGTGCCCAGGCCATGCGACGTGTCGCCCATCAACTCGGGCCAACGTGGCAGCACGAAGAAGAAGTAGAGGACGCCGGCGGCGACCGAGAGCGCCGCGTGCCAGAAGATAGCGGCCTTGCGTCCCATGCCTCTCCTCGACTGGTAATCCGGAAGCGACCAGACCCTATCAATTAGGCCTGGTCACATCCGGCGATTAAGTGCGGAGGATGCGGGATTTGAACCCGCGAGGGCTATTAACCCAACCCGCGTTCCAGGCGAGCGCCATAGGCCACTAGGCGAATCCTCCGTCGGCCATGGTAGCCGAGTGCCGCTTGGCGATGATGCAGGCCGGAGGCCTGAGCAGGAGCCGGGCACTCAAACCGAGGTCAGGGTCTTTGGGTAATCCGTTTCGGCCCGGGTATTAGACTCTCGTTGGACCCCGCGCGGCGTCTATCCTGTGAACTCCCCCAGGGCCGGAAGGCAGCAAGGGTCAATGGGCTCTGGCGGGTGCGCGGGGTCCCCTTCGAGGAATCTGCGGTGGAACGTCGGAAGGCGGATGGTGTCGTACGGCTCGTTCAGCTCCCTTGGCCGTGACGACCTCGAGGCATTGCATGCCCGCCATCAACAGGACTACGACGACCTGCAGGCCAAGAAGCTGTCGCTCGACCTGACTCGGGGAAAGCCCTGCAGCGAGCAACTCGATCTCTCGAACGCGCTGCTGAGCCTGCCCGGGCCCGACTACCGCGACGGGGACGGCACCGACACCCGCAACTACGGCGGCCAGCACGGACTCCCTGAACTGCGGGCCATCTTCGGCGAACTGCTCGGCATCCCGGTGCAGAATCTGATCGCCGGCAACAACGCCAGCCTGGAGCTGATGCACGACGCGATCGTGTTCTCGATGCTCTACGGCGGCGTGGATTCGCCGCGGCCCTGGAAAGACGAGGACGTCGTCAAATTCCTGTGCCCGGTGCCGGGCTACGACCGGCACTTCGCGATCACCGAGACGCTCGGCATCGAGATGATCCCGATTCCGATGCGCGAGGACGGCCCGGACGTCGACCTGATCGAAGAGCTGGTCGCGGTCGACCCGGCGATCAAAGGTCTGTGGGCGGTCCCGGTGTTCGCCAATCCGACCGGACTGAGCTACTCGTGGGAGACGGTCCGTCGGCTCGTCCAAATGCGCACGGCGGCCGACGATTTCCGGTTGTTCTGGGACAACGCGTACGCGGTGCACACGCTGACGCTGGACTTTCCCCGTCCGATCGACGTGCTGGGCCTGGCCGCTGCCGCCGGCAACCCCAACCGGCCGTACGTCTTCGCCTCGACGTCGAAGATCACTTTCGCCGGCGCGGGCGTCAGCTTCTTCGGCGGATCGCTGGGCAACATCGCCTGGTACCTGCAGTACGCGGGTAAGAAGTCGATCGGCCCCGACAAGGTCAACCAGCTGCGGCACCTGCGCTTCTTCGGCGACGCCGACGGCGTCCGCCTACAGATGCTGCGCCACCAGCAGCTCCTCGCCCCGAAATTCGCGCTGGCCTTGGAGATTCTGGACAAGCGGCTCGGCGAGTCCAAGATCGCGTCCTGGAACGAGCCCGAGGGCGGCTACTTCATCAGCCTCGACGTGCTGCCCGGCACGGCCAAGCGCACGGTCGCGCTGGCCAAGGATGCCGGCATCGCGGTCACCGAGGCGGGCGCGTCATTCCCATACCGAAAAGACCCGGACGACAAGAACATTCGGATCGCGCCGACCTTCCCGCCCGAGTCGGATCTGCGCGACGCGATCGACGGGCTGGCGTCGTGCGCGCTGCTGTCGGCGACCGAGTCACTGCTGAACCGCGACTAGGCGGCGTCACCCCGCGTGGGTAGCCTCTGACCGTGGCCCTCTACCGCAAGTACCGGCCGGCGACATTCGCCGAGGTGGTGGGACAAGAACATGTCACCGAGCCGCTGTCGACCGCGCTGACCGCGGGCCGAATCAACCATGCCTATCTGTTCTCCGGCCCGCGCGGCTGCGGTAAGACCTCCTCGGCGCGCATCCTGGCCCGCTCGCTGAACTGCGAGCAGGGCCCGACGGCCACCCCCTGCGGGGTCTGCGACTCCTGCGTCGGACTGGCTCCCAACGGGCCGGGCAGCATCGATGTCGTCGAGCTCGACGCTGCCAGCCACGGCGGCGTCGACGACACCCGCGAGCTGCGAGACCGGGCGTTCTACGCGCCGGCCCAGTCGCGGTATCGGGTGTTCATCGTCGACGAGGCGCACATGGTGACCACCGCCGGGTTCAACGCGTTGCTCAAGATCGTCGAGGAGCCGCCCGACCACCTGATCTTCGTGTTCGCCACCACCGAGCCGGAGAAGGTGCTGCCGACCATCCGCTCGCGGACCCATCACTATCCGTTCCGGCTGCTGGCGCCGCGGACCATGCGGGGGCTGGTGGAGAAGATCTGCGCCCAGGAGGACGTGGTCGTCGATGACGCCGTCTTCCCACTGGTGATCCGCGCCGGCGGCGGTTCGCCCCGCGACACGTTGTCGGTGCTCGACCAGTTGCTGGCCGGCGCCGAAGGCAATCGGGTCAACTACCAGCGGGCGCTGGGCCTGTTGGGCGCCACCGACGTGGCGCTGATCGACGAGGCCGTCGATGCGCTCGGCGCCGGGGATGCGGCGGCGCTGTTCGGTGCGGTGGAGTCCGTGATCGACGCCGGCCACGACCCGCGGCGGTTCGCCACCGATTTGTTGGAGCGGTTCCGTGATTTGCTTGTGTTGCAAGCGGTTCCGGATGCGACGACGCGCGGCGTGGTCGACGCGCCCGAAGACGTCCTGGACCGGATGCGGGAGCAGGCGGCCCGGTTGGGACCGGCGACGCTGACCCGCTACGCCGAAGTGGTCCATGCCGGGCTGACGGAGATGCGAGGCGCGACGGCGCCACGCCTGCTACTCGAGGTGATCTGCGCGCGGCTGTTGCTGCCGTCGGCCAGCGACGCCGAATCGGCGCTGCTGCAACGGGTCGAGCGGATCGAGACCCGGCTGGACATGTCCATCCCGGCCGGCGAGCAGCAACCTGCGCCGCAGCCCGCGTATGTCCGGGCGTCGGTTGCGGCCGCGCAACCGGTGGCCGCGCCGCCCCCGCAGGCCGCCGCTGTCGAACCGGCTCCAGAGCCCGAGCCGACTCCGCCACCGGCCAGTCCACCCGAGCCGGTCCCGTCCACGGCCGCTCCCGTCGACGACTCTCCGTCGGCCGCGGGCTCGGCCGAACCGAACGCCGCCGCGGTTCGCACCTTGTGGCCGACTGTCCGGGACAAGGTCCGGCAGCGCAGCAGGACCACCGAGGTGATGCTGGCCGGCGCGACCGTCCGCGCCGTCGAGGGCAACACGTTGGTGTTGAGCCACGAATCGGCGCCGCTGGCCAAGCGGCTGAGCGAACAACGCAACGCCGATGTCATCGCCGAAGCGCTCAAGGATGCCCTCGGCGTGAATTGGCGGGTGCGCTGCGAGGCCGGCGGTACCGGCGCAGCAGCGGCGCCGGAAGCTCCGGCCACACCGCCGCCCGTCGAGCGTCCGCGGCGAGTGGTTCCGCCCCCGCCGCCACCCACTCAAGCGGTCGCCGACACTGAATCGGATCAGCGTGCCGAAGAGGAGAGCATGTTGGCCGAGGCCGGACAGGACGACGAGCTGGCCCCGCGCCGCGACCCCGAAGAGGCTGCGCTCGAGTTGCTGCAGAGCGAGCTGGGCGCGCGCCGCATCGACAACGCCTAGCCGAGGCGACGACCTATCGCATGTTCACTGAGCGCTCGATGAGCAGCTCATTGCCGCTCGACCTGGCGAAGCGGGCGGCCTCCTCACGAGTGCGGGATATCGACACCGAGCTGATCCGCCGCAGCGCCTAGGGCTGCCACCACGGACGCAGTGGCAGGCTGTCGGAGCCGTGCGCGGCGTGCTTGGTCGCCAGTACGTGATGCAGTTGAAGAGTGTTCTGTTCGAAAGCCACCCGAGACCCCGCCATATACAGGCCCCACACCCGGGCGGTGGCGATGCCGACCTCGGCAACCGCCTCGTCCCAGTGCGCGACGAGGTTTTTGCACCAGTCGCGCAGTGTCATGGCGTAGTGATGGCGGAGATTCTCCGCGTGCAGCACCTCGAAACCCACATCTTGGATCGCGGAAACGATGCGACCCGAACCGGTCAGCTCGGCGTCGGGGAAGACGTAACGATCGATGAAGCTGCTTGCCCTGAAGCTCGACTCGTTGTTGTTGCGGGTGATGCAGTGGTTGAGCAGCAAGCCGTTGGTGCGCAACTTCGACTTGAGGAACGCGAAATACGACGGGTAGTACTTGACGCCGATGTGCTCGGTCAATCCGATCGAGGAGACTGCGTCGAAATCGGTTTCGGCGATGTCGCGATAGTCGCAGTGACGTACCTCGGCCAGTTCGCCGAGCCCTTCAGCCTCGATCGCCGCTCGCGCCCACGCGGCCTGCTCTGCGGACAATGTTGCGCCGACCGCTCGAACCCCGCGGCGGGCCGCGTAGCGCACCATGCCGCCCCAGCCGCAGCCGACGTCGAGTAGCCGGACGCCCGGCTGCAGCCGCAGCTTCTCGAAGATGAGGCGGTATTTGTTCTCCTGGGCTTCCTCGAGAGTGGCCTCGGAGTCTGGATAGACCGCACAGGTATAGGTCATCGTCGGCCCCAGCACCCAGGCGTAGAAGGTGTTGGAGACGTCGTAGTGGTGCGAAATCGCCTCGGCGTCGCGGGCTTTGCTGTGCCGCAGGCCTTCAGCGAGCCTGCGCCAGCGAGGTAGTACCTCCTGCGGCGGCGGCGCGGGCGGCAGCCGGAGGTGCTCCATGCCCACCGAGCGGATGATGCTGGCCAGCAGCCGCGGGGAGGGCTTGGTGAACTCTAAGTTGTCGGCGAGGAATTTGAGCAACTCGTAGGGATCGCCGGGGTGCACACCGCGCGCCACGAGGTCACCGGAGACATACGCCCGAGACAGCCCGAGTTCACCGGGGGCGGTGGCGAGGTAGGTCATTCCGCGGGGGGCCAACAGGTCCATTCCCAACGCCGCATTTTCGGGTCCGGTGCTGCTGCCGTCGTAGGCAGTGAACCTCAGCGCATCGGTCGCGCCGCCGGTGAACACGGCGACCAACTCGGCGAGGCTCAACTTGGTGGTCGGGGGCGCTTTAGTGGTCGTCATCGTCGTTGCACCGCCTTCGCGTAGAGGTCGAGCAGCCGTGAATTCGGGTCGTAAATCTTCTTCACGTCGTGATAGGTCTCGCCGCCGTAGAGTTCGTCGAATTCCGCACGGCTGTAATAAGAGTCGGAGTACAGCGACTTGTGCCCGTCGAGCGACGCGACCTTCTCCTCGATCAGTCGATTGGTTGCGCCACCGGACGCACCTGCGGGAACCGACGACCAGAAGCCAACATTGACGTAGTTGTGCCCCGGCCGGATCGGATACAGCGACCAGCCCTGCTGGTCGCGTAACCGCAACGGGCACAACCAAATCGGGGTTATGGGCACCGCCTCGAGGAACCATTCCAAGAATTCCGTCGTGCGTTCGAGCGGAAGCTCGACATCTTGGACCACCCGTTCGCGCGGCGGACGGCCATTGCGCTTTTCGATGCGGTCCGCGATACCGAACCGCCGATCAAGTGCTACCAGCTTCCAGTACACGCTGCTGCGCCGGTAGCGTCGCGGCCACCAACGTCGCAGTCGAGGGTTCTGCGCGCCGAAAGCCGAAGAACACCAGAACCAATCGGTGTCCCACCGCCAGAAGTAGTCGTGCATCGTCAAGCGGTCATCTTTGGTACCGGTGTCGTGCTGAATGGAGCGATAGTAGATGTCTTGTCTGGTGTAATCGCTCGTCGGGCCTGGGTCCGCGGTGCGCACGCCGACGGTCAGGTAACTCTCGGTGGAGCCGAACACCACACCGTCGAGATAGTCGACGGGGAGTCCGTCCAAACCGCCGGTGTCGATGATCCGATCCATCGTTGCCATCAGGTCGTTCAACGAGTGGAGTCGAAGGTGTCGCAGCGCGACAAATGGCTTCACGTGTTCCAGCTCGATACGTAAACGAGTCGAATAGCCGAGCGTGCCATAAGAATTCGGATAGGCGCGAAAGAGGTCAGGGTGCTTATGGGAGGACACGGTCAGTAAGTCTCCCGCGCCGGTGAGGATATCCATCTCCAACACCGACTCATGGGGCAGACCGTTGCGAAACGAGGTCGATTCAATGCCCAGCCCGGCGACTGCGCCGCCCAACGTGATGGTCTTCAGTTGCGGGACCACCAGCGGCGACAGGCCGTAGGGCAGGGTGGCGGCCACCAGATCCTCGTAGGTGCACATGCCGGCCACGTCGGCGGTGTGAGCATCCTTGTCGACCGAGATGACGTTCGTCAGTCCCGAGACGTCCAAGCCGGGGGTATCGCGTCGCGCGCGCTCGCGGAACAAGTTGGAGGTGGGCTTGGCGAGGCGGACGACGGCCGTCGCGGGGATCGAACGATAACTAGCGAGCAAGCGTTCGACGCCATCGGCGTGAGCCGCCGAGGTGGAAACGTGTGCAGGCACCAGATATAGGCTAATGCCTGACCGCAACCCGTGTAGAGGAGTTTCACCTGATGGGAAACGTCAGCGCCGCCAGCACGATTCTGATCAACGCTGAGCCCGCCACCGTGCTGTCTGCCGTTGCTGACTACCGGGATGTTCGGCCCAAGATCCTGTCGTCGCATTACCACGACTACCGGGTTCTCGAGGGCGGCCACGGCCAAGGGACGGTCGCGAGCTGGAAGCTGCAGGCCACCGAATCGCGGGTCCGCGACGTCAAAGCCAGCGTCGATGTCGCCGGTCACGCCGTCATCGAGAAGGACGCGAACTCCACGCTCGTCACCAACTGGACCGTGGCCCCGGCCGGACCGGGTTCCAGCGTCACCGTCACTACCTCGTGGAAAGGTGCTGGCGGCGTCAAGGGCTTTTTCGAGAAGACGTTCGCACCGCTCGGACTGAAAAAGATCCAGGCCGAGGTGCTGGCCAACCTGAAGCGGGAAGTCGAGAGTTAGTCCGGCGCTAGTGCGCGGCGGCCTGGTTGCCCAGGAACGCTGCGACACCCCGGACCACGGCGTCGGCGTATTTTTGCCGACCCTCTGGGCTTTCCATCAACCCCGAGTCGACGGGGTTCTTCATGTTGCCGCACTCGACCAGGACCGACGGGTACTGCGCCAGGTTCAGCCCGGCCAGGTCCGCGCGCCCGTAGAGGCCGTTCTGACCGATGTAGCTGGCCGGCGGAATGCCGGAGGCCTGCATCTGGTCGCGCATCACGTGCGCGAACTGCACCGCGGGCCCAGCCTGGGCCTGGTTGAGCGGCGGTGCGGAATAGTTGACGTGGAATCCCCGCCCACTGGCCGGACCGCCGTCGGCGTGGATGCTGACGACCGCGTTGGGGTGCAGCGCGTTGGCCATCGCGGCCCGCTGGTCGACGCAGGGGCCGACCGTCGAGTCGTCGCCGCGGGACATCGCGGTCCGGGCGCCCAGCGCGTTGAGCGCGGCGCGGATGCGCAGGGTGGTGTCCCAGGTGAAGGTGTGTTCGGGGTAGCCGTCGTTGGTCGTCGTGCCGCTGGCCTGGCAGTCCTTGGTGCCGCCGCGTCCGGTGGGCACCTGGCGGCTGATCGATGCATCGTTGGCACCGTTGTGACCGGGATCGAGGAACACGATCATGCCGGCGATGCTGCCGGGCGCCGCGATCGCGCTCGGCGGGGCCGGTGTCACGACGGCGGCCACGGTGATCAAGCCGACCGCGGTTGCGGCCGCCGCGGCTCCGACACGCAGGCGATGAGGTATGCGCACGGCGCCACGGTAGCCCGGGGCCGTCTACGCTTGGAACTCTGAACCGCCCGCACGACGCAGGCGAAACCAAGTCGATACCAATACGCAAGGGGACTGTCATGCAACCCGGAGGCCAGCCCGACATGTCGGCGTTGCTCGCCCAGGCTCAGCAGATGCAGCAGCAGTTGATGGCCGCACAGGAGCGGCTGATCAACACCGAGGTACACGGAAGTGCCGGCGGCGGTCTGGTCGAGGTCACAGTCAAGGGCAGCGGCGAGGTCGTTGCGGTGAAGATCGACCCGAAGGTCGTCGACCCCGATGACGTCGAGACGCTGCAGGACTTGCTCGTCGGCGCGCTCGGCGACGCCGCGCAACAGGTCGCCACCTTGGCGCAGGAGCAGCTCGGTCCACTGGCCGGTGGCATGGGCGGCGGCGCACTGGGTGTTTGAGGGACCCGTTCAGGATCTGATCGACGAGCTCGGCAAGCTGCCGGGTATCGGGCCGAAGAGCGCCCAGCGCATCGCTTTTCACCTGCTGTCGGTCGAGCCGCCGGACATCGACCGGCTCACCGCGGTGCTGGCCAAGGTCCGCAACGGTGTCCGGTTCTGTGCGGTGTGCGGCAACGTCTCCGACGACGAGCGCTGCCGCATCTGCGCGGATCCGCGTCGCGACGGCACGCAGGTGTGCGTCGTCGAGGAGCCCAAGGATGTGCAGGCCGTCGAGCGCACCCGCGAATTCCGTGGGCGTTACCACGTTTTGGGTGGCGCACTGGATCCGTTGTCCGGCATCGGGCCGGACCAGCTGCGAATTCGTGAGCTGCTCAACCGGATTGGCGAACAGGTCGACGGGGTGGACATCGCCGAGGTGATCATCGCCACCGACCCGAACACCGAGGGCGAGGCAACGGCCACCTACCTGGTCCGGATGCTGCGCGACATTCCTGGCCTCACCGTGAGCCGAATCGCGTCGGGGTTGCCGATGGGCGGCGACCTGGAATTCGCCGACGAGCTGACCCTGGGCCGCGCGCTGACCGGCCGTCGCGCAATGGCCTGAGCGCGCGAAACGGAAGCCAGGGTCGCGATTTGGTGCGAATCGCAGCCCACGTGCCGTTTCACGCGAACCTGCTACGCCCGCAGGCGTTCCCGTCGCAGCAACTCCACCTCAGGCAGATCTAGCGGCGCCAATTCGCCCACCACCTTGCCGAGCAGCAGGTCGGCGAACTCCGGATTGCGGGCCAGGCAGGGCCCGTGCATATAGGTCGCGAACACACTGCCCTGCACAGCGCCGTCGACGCCATCGCCCAGGCGATTCCCCGCGCCCTTCTGCACCGCGCCCAGCGGCGACGCCTCGGAGCCGAGAACCGTTCCACCGCGGTGGTTTTCGAAGCCGGTCAGCGGCGCGGTCAACCCGGTCAGCAGCGGCGCCGTGACCAACTCGCCGATCGTGCGCGCCGACTGCGGCGACGTCGTCAGGTCGAGCATGCCCACGCCGTCGACCCGCTCACCGGCCGACGTTTCATACCAGTGCCCGAGCACCTGGATGGCGGCGCAGATCGCCAGCACCGGCGCGCCCCGGCCCGCGGCGCGCTGCAGCCCCGGGTATCGGACGAGGTGCTTGGTGGCCAGCCGCTGCGCGTAGTCCTCGGCCCCGCCGAGCGTGTACAGGTCGAGGCTGTCGGGCACCGCGTCGGCCAGCGTGATCTCGACGATCTCCGCGGCGATACCCCTCAGCCGTAGTCGCTGCCGCAGCACCGCCGCGTTGCCGCCGTCGCCGTAGGTGCCCATCACGTCGGGCAGCACCAGGCCGATCCGCACCGCTGAAGTCGAAGCACCGCTAGCCATGGCGGCCTAATCGACGCTGTAACTGTAGAAACGCGGTGTAGTTGGCGACCACCTCGACGGCTCCGGGCGGGCAGGACGCGATCGCGTCGATGGTGTTGTGCACCAACGTGTGTTGGACGTCGGCGTAGCCCAGCCGCACGGCGAGGTCGGTGCCACGTTCGCCGGCCGCGACGACGGCAGTGTTCTCGAAGTGTTCGAAGCGCACGTCCCACAGCCAGGACAGGTCTTCGCCGTCGGGCACCTGGCCGTTGACCGCGATCACCAGCCCGGCGGCGTCCTTGTTCACCATCGACAGCGCTTCCTGCCAGCCGGCGGGGTTCTTGGCCAACAACATTCGCACGCTGTGATCGCCGACCTGGATGGTCCGATATCGCCCCGCGACCTCGTCGACACCGGCGACCGCGGCCACCGCCGCCGACGGGTCCGCGCCCAACGCGACGGCGGCGGCCACCGCTTGCGCGGCGTTGCCCCGATTCACCGCACCCGGCAGGGCCAGCCGCATCGGCAACGCCAATCCATCTGGGCCGTAGAGCTTTTCGTCGTCGAACCACCACTGCGGGCTGGGCCGTTTGAAGTCGGCGCCGGTGGAATACCAGTGTCCCTGGTCGCGAACGATCACCTCGCCGCTGCGTGGGCAGCTCACCGAGTCGGCCGACCAGCTCCGCCCGCCGCGACCCAGACCACGCGAGAGTGGTCGTAGGCCGCGGACGTCATCAGAACGTCGTCACAGTTGGCGACGACGACGGCGGAGGGGTGCGCGGCGAGCCCGGCCCGCAGCCGGCGCTCGATCACGTTGATCTCCCCGACGCGGTCCAGTTGGTCGCGGGACAGGTTGAGCAGGATCAGCACTGCGGGCTCGACCGCGTCGGCGACATGCGGCACGTGCATCTCGTCGACCTCGAGCACCGCAAGCGCAGCGGTCCGGTCGGCTGCCAGGGCCGCGACCAAGCCGGCGTCCATGTTGGCGCCTTCGGCGTTGGTGGCCACAGCGCCCAGGGTGCCCAGCGCCGCCGCGGTCATTCGGGTGGTCGTCGACTTGCCATTGGTGCCGGTGACGACGACCGTGCGCCGTCCGGTGCCGAGCTGTCGCAGGATCGAGCGGTCCAGGGTCATGGCGACCAGGCCCCCGATCATCGCGCCGGCCCCGCGACCGGTCACCCGTGACGTCCAGCGCGCGCCGGCTCCGGCGGCCAGGGCGAGTCGTCCTCGGGCGTTGATCACCCGGAGAGTTTAAGGGCGATCGCGAGCCCGGCGCTTTTTCGGGCGAACTCCGCTGCGCGACACGAGCCGCAGCGACCCGGCGATGTCGGCTCGACGTGAAATCCTCGGTCCATGCGGGACAGTGCGACGGTGATGCCCTGGGGTCGGCCGGTCACCGAGGTGTCCGCGGGCTGGGCCGTCATCGACGTCGAGACCTCGGGCTTCAAGCCCGGCAGCGCCCGCGTCATCAGCCTCGCGGTGTTGGCACTGGACGCCGAAGGTCACGTCGAGCAATCAGTGGTCAGCTTGCTCAACCCGGGCGTGGACCCCGGGCCGACCCACATCCACGGCCTGACCGCCGAGATGCTGGAAGACCAGCCACAGTTCAGCGAGATCGTCGGCGACGTAGCCGAACTCGTCCGCGGCCGAACACTGGTCGCGCACAACGTCGCGTTCGACTACGGCTTCCTGACCGCCGAGGCCGAGCTGGCCGGTGTCGCACTGCCGATCGACAGCGTGATGTGCACGGTCGAGCTGGCCCGGCGGCTGGAATTGGGCACCGACAACCTGCGACTAGAGACCCTGGCCGCGCATTGGGGCGTGACGCAGCGACGGGCCCACGATGCGTTCGACGATGCCGTCGTGCTGACCGACGTGCTGGCGGCCTCGCTGCGCCGGGCCCGTGAACGCGACGTCTGGTTACCCGTCCGGCCGGTCACCCGGCGGCGCTGGCCCAGCGGCAAGGTCACCCACGAGGAGCTGCGCCCGTTGAAGGTGCTGGCATCCCGGATCGCCTGCCCGTACCGAAACCCGGGGCCGTATCAAAGCGGCGGACCGCTGGTGCAGGGCATGCGCGTGGCGCTGGCGGCCGAAGTCGAGCGGACCCACGACGAATTGGTCGAGCGGATCCTGCACGCCGGGCTGGCCTATGCGCCCGACGTCGATCGGGAGACCTCACTGGTGATCTGCAACGAACGCCGTCCGCTGCACGGCAAGGGCCACCTGGCCCACGAGCTCGGGGTTCCGCTGGTGTCCGACGCGAAGTTCATGGACTACGTCAGGGTCGTTGTCGACGGCACTGGAGTGGACGACGTCGTCGAGGCGTCGTGTGCCGGCGAGCAATTCGCCTTGTTCTGATGCTCGGCTCCTCAGCCCGCCGCCTCGCGGCGCGCATCGTCACCGAGCGGTTCTGATGCTCGGCTCCTCAGCCCGCCGCCTCGCGGCGCGCATCGTCACCGAGCGGGTCTGATTCTCGACGGGTGGGCGCCCGTAGCGGCGAGGCGCCAAATAGGCTTGCCTTCTATGCGACTTACACGGGTGGGGTCGGTCGTGGCGACTGCAGTTATGTTGACCGCAGGGTGCTCGCACGAAACCGGCTCCGCGGCAAAGCAATCCGGCGTCCACGTGCCTGACAACTTCTGCAGCCTGCTCAGCGCGGCCGACATCAGCAGGGTGATGGGCAGCGCGTTCCCGGCGGCGGAGGGCAGTCAGTCCCCGAGCGAGGCGCAATGCACGTCGATCCCGACTGCGGGCAACGACGTCAGCTTCAAGATGTACTGGAACAACGAGTACTGCATCGACGGCAAGCCGGTCGACAAGAAGTGTCTCGACTCCCAATCCAAGGGATTCGCCGTCAACAAGCAGAGCGCCGGCAACGTCAAAAACATCCCGGGATTGGGCGATCAGGCGTTCTGCTTCGTGGCCCCGCCCGCGACCGTCGACGTGCTCAAGGGCTGGATCTACCTGATCGTGGGCGCCGGCAGCTGCGTGCAGGCCCAGACCCTGGCCGGAATGCTGCTGGCCAAGGTCCTGGCCTGACGTCTTAGTCGCGCGAAGCCCGGTTGACCGCCGACACCACAGCACGCAGCGACGCGGTGGTGATCGACGGCGCGATGCCAACGCCCCACACCGTCGTGCCGCCCACGCGAGGCCTCCACATACGCGGCGGCCTGCGCATCCTCGCCGCCGCTCATCGCGTGCTCGGAGTAGTCCAGCACGGCCACGTCGAAGTCGATGGTGGCCAGCGCGTCGACAAACGCGGCCAGCGGACCGTTGCCCGACCCGGTGATCTCGGTCTCGCTGCCGTCCACCTTCACGGTCGCGGCGATCTTGGTGACGCCGTGGTCTTCCTCGGATGCGTCGACGCGTTGCTTGATCCGTTCCAGCGGCCGGATGGGGGTGATGTACTCGTCGTTGAAGGCGTCCCACATCTCCTTGGGCGTGACCTCGCCGCCCTCGCCGTCGGTGATCTTCTGGATGACCTGACTGAACTCGATCTGTAGCCGTCGCGGCAGCGCCAGCCCGTGGTCGGCCTTCATGATGTAGGCCACCCCGCCCTTGCCGGACTGCGAGTTGACCCGGATCACCGCTTCGTAGGTGCGCCCGACGTCGCGCGGGTCGATCGGCAGATACGGCACCTGCCACAGCATGTCGTCGACGTCGGAGTCGGCGGCATCGGCGTCGACCTTCATCGCGTCCAGGCCCTTGTTGATCGCGTCCTGATGGCTGCCGGAGAACGCGGTGTACACCAGGTCGCCGCCGTAGGGGTGACGCTCGGGCACCGGCAACTGGTTGCAGTACTCGACCGTACGACGGATCTCGTCGATGTTGGAGAAGTCGATCTGCGGGTCGACACCGCGGGAGAACTGGTTGAGGCCCAGCGTCACCAGGCAGACGTTGCCGGTCCGCTCGCCGTTGCCGAACAGGCAGCCCTCGATCCGGTCGGCACCGGCCTGGTAGCCCAATTCGGCTGCGGCGACACCGGTTCCGCGGTCGTTGTGCGGGTGCAGGCTCAGAATGACCGAGTCGCGCCGCTTCAGGTTGCGGTGCATCCACTCGATGGAGTCGGCGTAGACGTTCGGCGTTGCCATTTCGACGGTGGCCGGCAGGTTGAAGATGATCGGGTTGTCCGGTGTCGGCTGGATGACGTCGCCCACCGCGTCGCAGACCTGCTTGGCGTATTCCAGTTCGGTGCCGGTGTAGGACTCCGGCGAGTACTCGAAACGCCATTGCGTGCCAGGGTATTTGGCGGCCTCCTCGACGCACTTGCGGGCGCCGTCGGTGGCGATCGCCTGTACCGCGGCCCGGTCGGCCCGAAAGACCACGCGCCGCTGCAGGATTGACGTCGAGTTGTAGAAGTGCACGATCGCGCGGTGCACGCCCTCGCAGGCCAAGAAGGTCCGTTCGATCAGTTCGGGCCGGCACTGAGTCAGCACCTGGATGGTCACGTCCTCGGGTATCGCGCCCTCGGTGATGATTTCGCGAACGAAGTCGAAGTCGGTCTGGCTGGCCGACGGGAACCCGACCTCGATCTCCTTGTAGCCCATGCGCACCAGCAGGTCGAACATGCGGCGCTTACGCGCCGGGCTCATCGGGTCGATCAGCGCCTGGTTGCCGTCACGCAGGTCGACTGCGCACCACTGCGGCGCCTGCTTGATGACCTTGTCGGGCCAGCTGCGGTCGGGCAGGCGGATCGGCTCGACCTCGTCGGCAAAGGATCGGTATCGATCGACCGGCATCGCGGATCCGCGCTGGGTGTTCCAGGCGGGCTGGCCGGGATGGGGCGGGCCCGCGGGCTTAGTGATGGTGCGACTGGACGTGAATGCGTCGGGGGATTCGCCCGACGGCTTGGAAAAGCTGGTCACGGTGATTGCTCCGGGGATGAGGTGAGGTGGATGCCTCGAGATTCGTAGACCGGCGCATCGCGAACACCCGCGACAGGAAGCCGGTCTGGATCAGGCCCCGTCGCGGCGTCCGAGAAGGAGCACCCGCTGCACGGGGGTTACTCTACCGCGCCCGTCGCGCTGACCAAAGCTACTTCGTAGCCGGGACGATCCGCACCGGGATGTCGGTGTTCTCGTCGGTGTAATAACTCGCGCAAACCCGGTGGTAGCCGTCGGCGATCTGCATGGCGACCCCGGAGTCGAGGTTTCCGCGCACGGCCAGGATCGGCGACAGTTTCTGGCCCTTCTTGATCTTCTTGAGGTCGCGCTGCACGTGCACGTTGTCCTTCGGCAGCAGCGCCAGCTGCGACGCCCGCAGCAGGTCCTTGGCTTTTTTGCGCACCACCGGCGACTGCTTCAACGCGGCGACGATCTCGCCGATCTGAGCTGGCGGCGCCAGCAGGGCGAGGTAGTCCGCCGCCGCCGGGTAGTCGTGCTCGTCTGGGTCTTCCCCCCACAGCACCGCAGGACCACTGGCCATCGCCGTCGCCTCTCGTCGAAGTGTCGGGCCTCTGCATACCAGACGCGGCGACGCCGCGGGCGGGCGGCGGGCGCGGGCGCCGCAGCCGCTGAACCCCGGCGGGTCGGTCGGCGGTAAAACCCCGTCGCCGCCACACGTATTCTGTCTGTCGACCTAATACTCGCCAGTACTGAAGACCTGAGAGAGCAACAGTGGCGCTCGTCGTGCAGAAATACGGTGGATCGTCGGTGGCCGACGCCGACCGGATCCGCCGCGTCGCCGAACGCATTGTCGAGACCAAGAAGCAGGGCAACGACGTCGTCGTGGTGGTGTCCGCGATGGGCGACACCACCGACAACCTGCTCGACCTGGCTCAGCAGGTGTGCCCGGCGCCGCCGGCCCGCGAGCTGGACATGCTGCTGACCGCCGGCGAGCGGATTTCGAACGCACTGGTCGCGATGGCCATCGAATCGCTGGGCGCGCAGGCCCGCTCCTTCACCGGGTCGCAGGCCGGCGTCATCACCACCGGCACCCACGGCAAGGCCAAGATCATCGACGTCACTCCGACTCGGTTGCAGGCCGCCCTCGAGGAGGGCCGGGTCGTGCTGGTCGCCGGGTTCCAGGGAGTCAGTCAGGACACCCGCGACGTCACCACGCTGGGCCGTGGCGGCTCGGACACCACCGCGGTCGCGCTGGCCGCGGCGCTGCACGCCGACGTCTGCGAGATCTACACCGACGTGGACGGCATCTTCAGCGCCGACCCGCGGATCGTCCCCAACGCCCGCCGACTAGACACGGTCACCTTCGAGGAGATGCTCGAGATGGCTGCTTGCGGAGCGAAGGTGCTGATGCTTCGCTGCGTGGAATACGCGCGCCGCTACAACATCCCGGTGCATGTGCGCTCGTCGTACTCGGACAAGCCGGGCACCGTCGTCACCGGATCGATCGAGGACATACCCATGGAAGAACCCATCCTGACCGGCGTCGCACACGACCGCAGCGAGGCCAAGGTCACCGTCGTCGGCATCCCGGACCACCCGGGCTACGCCGCGAAGATATTCCGCGCCGTCGCAGACGCCGACGTCAACATCGACATGGTGCTGCAGAACGTTTCCAAGATCGAGAACGCCAAAACCGACATCACCTTCACCTGCCCCCGCGACGCGGGGCCCGCCGCGGTGGCGAAGCTGGATTCGCTGAAGACCGAAATCGGGTTCAGCCAAGTGCTTTACGACGATCACATCGGCAAGGTGTCGCTGATCGGCGCCGGCATGCGCAGTCATCCCGGCGTCACCGCGACGTTCTGCGAGGCGCTGGCCCAGGTGGGCGTCAACATCGACCTGATCTCCACCTCCGAGATCCGGATTTCCGTCCTGTGCCGCGACACCGAACTGGACAAGGCCGTCGTCGCGTTACACGAAGCATTCGGCCTCGGCGGTGCCGAGGAGGCCACGGTGTATGCGGGGACAGGACGTTAAATGGTTGCGATTGGTGTCGTGGGGGCCACCGGCCAGGTAGGCCAGGTGATGCGCAGGTTGCTCGAGGAGCGTGATTTCCCGGCGACCGACGTGCGGTTCTTCGCCTCGGCCCGCTCGCAGGGCCGCAAGCTGACCTTCCGCGGCCAGGAGATCGAGGTCGAGGACGCTGAGACGGCCGACCCGACCGGTCTGGACATCGCGTTGTTCTCCGCGGGCGCGACGATGTCACGGGTCCAGGCGCCGCGGTTCGCGGCGGCCGGCGTGACCGTGATCGACAACTCCTCGGCGTTCCGCAAGGACGACGAGGTGCCGCTGGTGGTGTCCGAGGTCAACTTCGCTGACGCGAGGCACCGGCCCAAGGGCATCATCGCCAACCCCAACTGCACGACCATGGCCGCGATGCCGGTGCTCAAGGTGCTGCACGACGAAGCGCAGCTGGTTCGGATCGTGGTGTCGAGCTACCAGGCGGTGTCCGGCAGCGGCCTGGCCGGGGTGTCGGAGCTGGCCGACCAGGCCCGTGCCGTCATCGACGACGCCGAGCGGTTGGTGCATGACGGCAGCGCGCTGCAGTTCCCGCAACCGAAGACCTACGTAGCGCCGATCGCCTTCAACGTAGTTCCGCTGGCCGGCAAGCTGGTCGACGACGACTCCGGCGAGACCGACGAAGACCAGAAGCTGCGCAACGAGAGCCGCAAGATCCTGGGCATTCCAGACCTTCTGGTGAGCGGTACCTGTGTGCGGGTGCCGGTGTTCACCGGTCACTCGCTGTCGATCAATGCCGAGTTCGCGCAACCGCTTTCGCCGCAGCGCGCCCGCGAGCTACTGAGCGCCGCGCCGGGGGTCAAGGTGGTCGACGTACCGACGCCGCTGGCTGCCGCCGGTGTCGACGAGTCGCTGGTCGGCCGGATCCGCCAGGACCCTGGCGCGCCGGACGGTCGCGGGCTGGCCCTGTTCGTCTCAGGTGACAATTTGCGTAAAGGCGCGGCGTTGAACACCATTCAGATCGCCGAGTTGCTGGCCGCCGAGCTCTGACTCTGGGGTGGGTCTGGCGCGGTGCCTCACTGTTCGCCGTCAACCCGGTCAAGCGGTGGTCGGAGCCGTAGCTTCAGTCCTTTGGGCGGCGCTTTCCATCCCCGAGGTCCTCACCCCTGCCAGACGACCGTTCGCTGACGAGTCGGCCCAACCGGGAGACTCCCGGCAGGTTAGACAGTGCATTGAACAATTCGTTGCCTGTCGCGATAAGCGCTTCCAACTGCGGCAGCACACGGTCCATGGCTTTAACCATCGGATCGGCAAGTGCCATATACCTTTCCGCGCGGTCGATCGTCGTGTTGAGGCGCTCGGTCGCGATCGCCAGGTTGTCCAGGAGATCCGGCAATTGCGCAGCAATCTGAACCGACGCTCGCGGGATTCGCAGAGTACCGCCCGCGACGGCTTGCGCCGCCTCTACAGCCGCCTGCGCTGTTTCCACAGCTGCTTGCGTGGCAGATTTGTTGTCACTCGAGCGCGCGCCCATTGAGCTGGCCATCTCAACAAGTTTGCCGCACACTGACCACGCTGTCATTGCTTTGCTGCCAACTGACATGGTAGGTGACATCGCTTACTTGAGGCACTGTCCCGCATCGATCGGCAGTGCGACACCGGTGACGTAGCGCGATTCATCGGAGGCGAGGAACAGCACCGCGTTGCTGATGTCCTGCGCCTCCACCCACGGGATCGGCAGCGTGTGGAACGCCTGGCAAAACGGGACCAAGTCGTCAGCGCCAGGATTCGCCAGGTCGGGTCGGACAAATCTGTAGAGCCCGTCGTTCAGCAGCATCGGAGTATTTACGAAGGTGGGGTGCACCGAGTTGACGCGGATCATGTGCTGGCCCAGTTCGACCGCGAACGCCCGCATCAGACCTACGACTCCGTGTTTGGAGGCGACGTAATGACCGAGCAGCAGATTGGGGTAGGCCTTGAACCCGTTGACCGAACTCGTCAGCACAATCGAACCCCCGCGGCTACCCGTCAACATGTGAGGCACAGCGGCCTTCACGGTCTTCCACACGCCGGACAGGTTCACATCGATCATGTCCTGCCAATCTCTTTCGCTGACTTTGTCGAGTCTGCCGCCGTCGTCATTGCCGGCGCTGCTGATCCCCGCATTGGCGACGATGACGTCCAGCCTGCCCAGTTGCTCGACCCCGCAGTCCACTGCGGCCCGGAGGGACTCGTAGTCACGCACGTCGACCTCGGCGGTGACTATGCGACGGTTGGTTTCCCTTACCAGATCCGCGGTTTCGGCGAGGTCCTCGGGCGTGGACGGCGGGTTCAAGAATCCCTCAATCGGCTTACAGATGTCGATGGCGATGATGTCTGCACCCTCTTGTGCTAACCGCACCGCATGCGCTCTGCCCTGCCCCCGCGCTGCGCCAGTGATGAATGCGACCTTGCCTTCGACTCGCCCCACCATGCGTAGCTCAATTCCGTTTCGTTACAACCAGACTCGCGACACCACCGTCGTCAGATACGGTCCGGAGCACCTTCGAAGCGCTGTGGGAACTCTGAAGGAGTAGCCGCCGCGGACACGCTCATAGGATTTCACAACGGGCACAACATCACTCAGCAAACCGTAAATGGCTTCGAGACCGCAATAGACCACGTTTTACGCTGAGATCAAGCGGGTGCCTAGCGCCAAGATTCTTGAGTGAGGGGTCATTCATTTGCATGGACTAGGTCCTGTCACCGCAGTAGCTCGAATATATTGGTGGATAAGTCATTTCGGAACGTACATTTGTGGGACGATTGGCCCGGTCGCGCCGAAAGGCGGTGCCGGGCGAGGAAGGAGGCGCCACGCCATCACGTCGCCCTGAGCTCTCGAGCATGGCGGACGACTATTCCCAGCACGCCCTTTCGCAGCGCGCCGCCTTCGAGGCGACCCATCCCGCGGTGCTGGCCGCCGCGGAGCAGCTTGCGAACGAGCCGGTGCTCCGGGTGGTCGATCTGGGAGCGGCTGACGGGGTGAACTCCCACGGCCTCATTCGGGATCTTGTGGCGCTGCGTGGCGGGCGGCCGTTGATCTACGCGCTCGTCGATCTTCCAACCAACGCGTGGGGCATTGCGGCGCGCCACCTGCGAGACGCCTTAGGGCCGGCCGCGGACCGGGGCGCAATCGCTGTGATCCCGATGCCGGGTGAGGCCGGTGACGGGGTCGCCAACACCGGCATGGGCGCTCATTACGCCGAGCCGGAAGCCCACGGCCAAGCCTGCCGACGAGCGCTCGATCATGTTCCGCCTCCGGCCACCGTCGTGTCCCTAGCCGGCATCCCGCTCCACCAGGCTCCTTCCCTTCCACCGGGCACAGTGCACATCGCGGTCAGCGGGACGTGCATGCATTGGGTGCCCGACGCCGCCGACCTGGCGGTGCGCGGCTCGATCTTCCCCGGCCATCCCGACCAGTTGGACGAAAACGAGCGCCGCGCCTGGCGCATCGCCGCGGCGCGGAACTGGGAGCGACTGCTCGCGATGCGCGCAGTGGAGCTGGCGCCGGGCGGATGGTTTATCGCTGCCATCCCGGCCTCAACCGCGCCCTGCCCGCACAGGACCGGGCTCTACGACGAGATCGTCGGGAACATGAACTCATTGCTGGCCGAGTGGCGCCGCTCGGGTCGCATCAGCGAGGCAACCGCCACCGCGGCCGTCGTTCCGGTCTGGGCGCGCACTCTCGACGAGTTCCGGGCTCCTTTCGAGGCGGAGGGCGGGCGCTTCGCCGGGCTTGAACTCGAACGCTGCGAGCTGTTCCGTCTCGACAACCCCTACTGGCACGACGATCCCGCGGTGTTCGCACGGGAATACGTGCAGAGCGTGCTCGCATGGGGAGGGCCCCTGCTCCTCCGCGCGCTCGCGCGCGAGGGCGAGGCGGGCGCGGCTGGTCTCCTCGCCGAGTTTCTCGGAGAGCTCCAGGAGCGGGTCGCGGACGCCCCCGAGCGCTATCGCTGGGACTACGTTGAGGCGCTTGTCATCTGCCGGAAGGCGGAGTAGCGCTTGCAGTGGGGCGGGGCGTCCGCAGCTGTTTCGAGGTTGCCGACGATCTCGATCGGGCCGGTCTAAAAATCACGATGGCCTGCGCTCATAGCTGTTTCATATGTCGCACCCAGCGCAACCTATTCGACGCTCCGCATGATTCCAGGTATGAGCGAAACACCAGAAGTCCCAACGAGGCCGACCGCCGTCGCCACTGAGCCGGCGACCGCGGTTGTCAAACCCTATTGGCTCTACCGATTCGCGGCGTGGGTCGTAATCGTGGCGGGCATCGTCTTCACCGTCACAACAATCTTCTTCACCGGTTTCAAGGTCGCCCACCTGGGTCATCACGGCTGCCACCACCACGGATGGGGCCATCACCACTCGATGAACCAGAACGGTCCGCAGCACCGCCCGCAGGGCGCCGGATTCCACCAAGGCTCCGGCGGTCCTGGACCGTCGCACATGCCGGAATCGGTTGCTCCGTCGTTGGCTCCCGCGCACTCCTAGTCCCGAACTCCACGAGCCCGGCGTCCCTCGAGGGGCGCCGGGCTCTCTATTTCGGGTACCCCACGCCGGTAACGGACTGGTCGCGGTCGCCTCCGACCTGAGGCATTATGCGGGGTATGAGCGAGACTCCCGAGCCTGCCAACCCATCGCCGCCGGTCGCGCCGACCTTGGCTCCGGCACCGCAATCCGAGCGCCTCTACCAAGCTGCGGCATGGGTGGCGATCGTCGCCGGGGTGACATTGATCGGCGTGGTCTTCCTCAAGTTCGCCTGGGTGCTCGGTTATTAGCCCGACTCGCGACCGCTACTGGTTGATGGCAAGACCCGGCCTGGGCATGATCGTCAGATGACCCAACCACCCGAGCACCCGATCGAGCCGCCGGCGGGTCCGCCACCGGCCCGGTATATCTCGACGCCTCCTCCCACAGCGAAGCACGCCCGGCTCTACCAAGCCGCCGCGTGGGTGGTGATCGTGGCCGGAATCGTGTTTGTGCTGGCCGTCGTTTTCTTCGCCGGTGCCGAACTCACCGGCCACGGTTCGCAATACCGGCACCATCACGGGGTTTTCGCACCCGACTCCCCAGGTGGGCCCGACGGTCCGCCGCCGCCCTACGTGGTGTTCCCGGGCGGACCTTTCCCACCGGGCTCGGGTCCTGGCGGGCCGTGGGGGCCCTGGGGGCCGGGGATGGGCCCGGGCGGACCGGGTGGGCCCGGCGGTCACGGTGGGCACGGCGGTCCGGACGAGCCCCCGCCGCCACCGCCCACGTATACGCCGTAGCGAGCACGGACCACGCCCGTGCATCTGGGCCGCGGCACGAGCCCGGAGTCGGCACCGAGAGGCGATGTTTCACGCAGAGCCGTCTGAGGGAAAACGTGCTGCGTGCAAGCCAACGTCTGTCAGTCCGGCCACGGTGGGCCGGCGGTCAATGCGCACGCCGGTGCCGTGCCGAACGCATTGGGGTAGTAAACCTGGACCGCAGCCGCTCCGAACTACCCCACGGGAATATGTCGGTGCCCGCTGATAGATCAAGTCTTGTGACTATCGTGAGATAGCCGCGCGCAACCAATGGCTCGCGACCGACGGTCCGGGCCCGGAGGGGTCGAGAATATGGCGTTTGCCGTCGCGTCGCAGGTAGATCGCGCACGTCTGACGGACGGCGAATTCCCCAGCGCTTCGGCCGCGGCGCACTTCATTGCCGAGACCTGCCTGGCCGACGGCCCGGTGGGCCGCGTCGGTCTGGAAATCGAGGCGCACTGCTACGACCAGTCCGATCCGCACCGCCGACCGGCGTGGGACGAGATTACTGAGGTTCTGGAGTCGCTGCCGGCCATGCCGGGCCGTAGCGCGGTCACCGTCGAACCCGGTGGCGCCGTGGAGCTCTCCGGCCCGCCGGAGCTGGGTGTGACGGCGGCCATCGAGGCGATCTCGCGCGACCAGGGTGTGCTGAAGCAGGCTTTCGACGCGGCCGGCCTGGGCCTGGTCGCGCTGGGGGCCGACCCGCTGCGCCCGGCCGAGCGGGTCAATCCCGGAGCGCGTTACCAGGCGATGGAACGGTTCTTTGAGGCCAGCAACACCGGGGCCGCGGGCGCGGCGATGATGACCTCGACCGCCTCGGTGCAGGTCAACGTGGACGCCGGCCCGCAATCCGGATGGGCCGACCGGGTTCGGCTGGCCCACGCGCTCGGCCCGGTGATGGTGGCGATTTCGGCCAACTCACCGCTGCTGAACGGGGAGTTCTCCGGCTGGCGTTCGGCCCGGCAGCGGGTGTGGAGCCAGCTCGATTCGGCCCGCTGCGGGCCCATCTTGACCGCCAGCGGCGAGGACCCCGGCACCGACTGGGCGCGCTACGCCCTCAAGGCGCCGGTGATGCTCGTGCACAGTCCTGAGCCGGTGCCGGTCACCCACTACCTGCCGTTCGCCGACTGGGCTGACGGTCGCGAGCTGCTCGGCGGACGCCGGCCCACCCGCTACGACTTGGAATATCACCTGACCACGCTGTTCCCGCCGGTGCGGCCACGGCAGTGGCTCGAGATCCGCTACCTCGACAGCGTCCCGGCCGACATCTGGCCGGCGGTGGTATTCACGATCGTTACGCTGCTTGACGACGCGGGGGCTGCGGAGCTGGCCGCCGAAGCCGTTGAACCGGTCGCCACCGCGTGGGACACGGCCGCCCGCCTAGGTCTTGACGATCAGCGGATTCTCACCGCCGCCCGCAGGTGCGTGGCGATCGCGGCCGAGCGCGCGCCCGCCGCGCTGGGCGCCGGGATGCAGCGCCTCACCGACGCGGTGGCGCGGGGCCGCTGCCCGGCCGACGATTTCTCCGATCGGGTGATCGAGAACGGCGTCGCGGCGACGGTTACTGCTTTGGCGCGAGGGGAGCAGTGACGTCACGCGAAACGCTGGTGCGCGACATGCAGCGGGCGCGGCGAAGAACCCTGCGCCTGGTGGATTTCGACGACGCCGAACTCCGTCGTCAGTACGACCCGCTGATGAGCCCGCTGGTCTGGGACCTGGCGCACATCGGGCAGCAAGAAGAACTCTGGCTGCTGCGCGGCGGTGACCCGGATCGGCCGGGAATCCTGTCCGGTGCCGTGGAAAGCCTCTACGACGCCTTCGTGCACTCGCGCGCCAGCCGGGCCGACCTGCCGCTGCTGTCCCCGCAACAGGCGCGTACCTATTGCCGCACGGTCCGAACGGCTTCGCTCGACGCGCTCGATCGGCTGCCAGATGAACCCGGCCACACCTTCGTCTACGGTCTGATGGTCAGCCACGAGAACCAGCACGACGAAACCATGCTGCAGGCGCTGAACTTGCGGGTGGGGCCGGCGTTGTTGTCCGAAGCCGGCATCCTGCCGTCCGGTCGGGCCGGGCTGGCCGGCACATCGGTCGAAATACCCGGTGGCCCTTTCGTGCTCGGTGTCGACGGGGTCGATGAGCCGTTCTCGCTAGACAACGAGCGACCGGCCCACGTCGTCGACGTGCCGACGTTCCGTATCGGGCGGGTTCCGGTGACCAACGGCGAGTGGCGGCAATTCATCGACGACGGCGGCTACGCGCAGCCGCGGTGGTGGTCGCCGCGCGGGTGGGAACACCGCATGGCCGCGGAGTTGACCGCGCCGCAGTTCTGGAGCGCCGACGGGCACACCCGCACCCGGTTCGGCGTCGTGGAGGACATCCCGGCCGACGAGCCGGTCCAGCACGTCAGCTATTTCGAGGCGGAGGCGTACGCGGCATGGGCGGGGGCCCGGCTTCCCACCGAATGCGAATGGGAGAAGGCGTGTGCGTGGGACCCGCAGTCGGGAACGCGCCGGCGTTACCCGTGGGGAGCCGACGAGCCGACACCAACGCGCGCCAATCTCGGCGGCGAGGCACTACGGCCGGCACCGGTCGGCGCGTATCCGGCCGGCGCGTCGGCCTACGGCGTCGAGCAGATGCTGGGCGACGTCTGGGAGTGGACCAGCTCGCAACTCGAGCCGTGGCCGGGCTTCACACCGATGATCTACCAACGCTATTCGGAGCCCTTCTTCGGCGGGGACTACCGGGTACTGCGCGGCGGTGCGTGGGCCGTGGAGTCGAGCATCGTGCGGCCAAGCTTCCGTAACTGGGACCATCCGTATCGTCGGCAGATCTTCTCCGGCGTCCGGCTCGCATGGTCTGTCGGCGCCGATCCGAAGGGCCCGCGCTGATGTGCCGTCACCTCGGCTGGTTGGGCCGCGAAGCCTCGGTCTCCTCGCTGGTGCTCGACCCGCCGCAGGGCCTTCGGGTGCAGTCGTACGCACCACGCCGGCAAAAACACGGACTGATGAACGCCGATGGTTGGGGTGTCGGCTTTTTCGACGGCGCGACGCCGCGGCGCTGGCGCAGTGCCGCTCCGCTGTGGGGGATGTTTCGTTCAATTCCGTCGCACCGGCGCTGCGCAGCCACTGCGTTGTCGCCGCGGTGCGGTCGGCTACTGTCGGGATGCCGATCGAGGCCAGCGCGACGGCACCGTTCACCGACGGGCGGTGGCTGCTGTCGCACAACGGAGTTGTAGACCGCGATGTGCTGCCGCCCAGCGCGGTGGCCGAATCCATCTGTGACAGCGCCCTTCTCGCCGCGTTGATCTTCGACCGCGGCCTCGACGCGCTCGGTCAGACCATCGCCGAGGTCGGTGCCGCAGACCCGAACGCGCGACTGAACATCATGGTCGGCCAACGGCTCTCGACTGTTGGCCACCACCTGGGGTGACACCCTGTCGATTCTGCGCCGAGATGACGGCGTGGTGCTGGCCAGCGAGCCGTATGACGACCAGCCCGGCTGGGAGGACCTCCCCGATCGCCACCACATCGAGGTCACCGCAGACCAGGTGACCATGACCGCCCTGAACCCAACGAAGGGATAGTGATGACGCTGACGTTGTCCAACCATCTGGCCGCGGAATCGGCTTTCGAGGCGCTGTGCCGTGATGTTCGCGACGGACTGCAGAGATCACCGAAGTCGTTGCCGCCCAAATGGTTCTATGACTCGGTAGGCAGTGATCTGTTCGACCAGATCACTCGCCTGCCCGAGTACTACCCGACGCGCGCCGAGGCGGAGATCCTGCGGTCCCGTGCCGCGGAGATCGCGTCGGTCACTGGTGCCGACACGTTAGTCGAGTTGGGCAGTGGAACTTCGGAGAAGACCCGGGTGTTGTTGGACGCACTGCGCGACGGCGGTGCGCTGCGCAGGTTTGTGCCGTTCGACGTCGATGCCAGCATGCTCTCGCTGGCTTCCAAGGCAATCCAGCAGGAATACCCCGGCATCGAGATCGCCGCTGTCTGCGGCGATTTCGAGGAACACCTGGGCAAGATCCCGACGGCCGGCCGTCGGCTGTTTGTGTTCCTGGGCTCGACGATCGGCAATCTGAAACCCGTTGCACGCGAAGAATTCCTGGGCGGATTGGCCGATGCCCTGCAGCCGGGCGACAGCCTGCTGCTGGGCACCGACTTGGTCAAGGACACCGGTAGGCTGGTCGCGGCCTACGACGACGCCGCCGGAGTGACCGCCCAGTTCAACCGCAACGTGCTGGCGGTGATCAATCGAGAACTCGACGCGGACTTCGACGTCGACGCCTTCCGCCACGTCGCCACCTGGAACCCGGCCGAAGAGCGCATGGAAATGTGGCTGCGGTCCGAGCGGGCGCAACGGGTCCGCATCGCAGCGTTGGGTTTGACGGTCGAATTCGATTCCGGCGAACAGGTTCTCACCGAAGTGTCGTGCAAATTCCGGCCCGATGGGGTGGCCGACGAACTGGCGCAGGCGGGACTGCGTCTCACCCAGTGGTGGACCGACGCCGCCGGTGATTTCGGGTTGTCGCTGTCGGTCAAGTGAGCGCGAGCCTGGCTGAGGTCTGGCAGGCCGCCCGGCCGCCGGTGGCCGGGCTGCACTTGGACAGCGCCGCGTGTTCGCGGCAGAGCTTCGCTGCGCTCGATGCCGCCGCGCGGCACGCGCGACACGAAGCCGAGGTCGGCGGATACGTCGCGGCCGAGGCGGCCACACCCGTGCTCGACGCTGGCGCGCCGCGGTCGCCGCGCTTGCCGGCATGCCCGATGCCGCGGTGGTGTTCACCACCGGCTCGCAGCACGCGCTGGATCTGCTGCTGTCGAGTTGGCCCTCGGCCGAGCGGACGCTGGCCTGTCTGCCCGGCGAGTACGGGCCGACCTGGCGCTGATGACGGTGCATGGCTTCGAGCGCCAGACCCTGCCAACGGATGCTGACGGCCGGGTCGTCATCGAGGCGGCTGCGGCCAGCCTGGCCGCCGCCCCGCCGGACCTGGTGCATCTGACCGCAGTGGGCAGCCATCGCGGCGTTGTGCAGCCGCTGCACAAGATGGCGCAGCTGTGTGAGCAACTGGGTGTGCCGCTGATCGTCGACGCCGCTCAGGCGCTCGGGCAGATCGACTGTGCGGTGGGCGCCGACGCGGTGTACGCGTCCTCGCGTAAATGGCTGGCCGGCCCTCGCGGCGTCGGCGTGCTGGCCCTGCGCCCGTTGCTGATGCAGCGGCTGCAACCGCGGCTACCACCGAAGGAGTGGGTAGGGTCGCTGTCGGTCGCCGAGCGGTTTGAGCTCGGCGAAGCCAATGTGGCTGCGCGAGTGGGATTTTCGGTCGCAATAGGCGAGCACGTAGCGGCCGGCCCGGCTGCCGTGCGGGCCCGACTGGCCGAGGTGGGTCGGGTCAGCAGGATCGCGCTCGCCGACGTGCCCGGATGGCGGGTGGTCGAAGCGGCCGACGAACCCAGTGCCATCACGACATTGGCGCCGGTCGGCGGTGCCGATCCGCAGCAGGTCCGCGACTGGCTGATCGCCGAACGCCGGATCGTGACCACGGCTGTCGTGCCCGCGCGCGCGCCGTCGGAGTTGACCGAGCCGGTGCTAAGGATCTCGCCGCACGTCGACACCACGGAAGGCGACCTGGCGACATTCGCCGCTGCGCTCACCGCGGCGACGGGTGCGGTGTGACGCTTCGCTACAAAGCCGCGTGACTTAGTGCACTCTCAGGCAAGACGCGACGGTATTCGGTGGTCAGAAGTCATTGACACCTCATCCAGCGCTAGTTACCGTTAAGGACTCTCAGCTTTTTCACACGTTGAACACAGGTTGCTTTAACCCCCCGATGTCTGGGCTCCCCACCGCAATCACGCTGACTGAAAGGTCAAGCACAATGAGAACCGTTCACCGCAATCTCATGCTTACGCTCGGAGCCGGTGCCGGTGTGATGCTCGCGGCAGCGCTTCTGCCGACGGCGGTCGCCACTGCCGACAGCTACGACTTCACTCCGGACATTGCGACTTTCGTACCAAGTCAGGTCGAGGGGTACCCGCCGCTGGTCAATGAAGTGACCGGAGCCGAAGACTGGAGTATCTACGACACCACGACCCAGACGCCGTACTTCGCCGATGGGGGAATTGGCACGGACACTCACACGGCGATCGGTTCCTTCACCAACGACGATTTCCTGACAACTGTGGATTTCGGAATTCGCAGTTCTACCGAGCAGTTTGATGTCGCGAGCGGTACACAGATCGATCTGGCCAACTTCGGCTTCGGTTTTGGAAACGAATGGATGGACATCCCGAGTGGTGCCCACGCCGGCATCTCGGATCTGCTCATCACTCCGTTTGGAAACTTTGAGGTTCTCGGGACGGGCTTTTCGGACCTGTCCGCCGTGATCGCATCTGTTTGAGCGCGCCGACGCCATCCCCACTCCTACGGTTGAATGCGGGTATTGAGCGTTTGCCGAGCAGCGGATATGCTCCGCGCTCTCAGCTGGACGTCAGAAAGCTTCGGAAGGTCGATCCGCTTCCCGCCTTCATCCCGCCTTGTGCGCGGTGAGCAAATAGGCCGGTAGCTTCATCCGGCCCTTCTCGTCGCGGTCGTGCTCGGGCATCGGAACGTCCGAATCCGCCGGCGCCGGTGGGATATTCGCGTGGATGAACGCCGGCCGGATCTCGTCGATGCGCCAGTGCTTGCTGACCGCAGACCGCAACTCGTCCTCGTCCACCTCGTTCGGCTTCTGCTCCCACTCCGCGGGGAACGCACCCTTGGCGAACACCAGCACGAAGTAGCCGGCGCCGTCGGCCGCGGCGCGGTGAACGGCCCGCAGGTAATCGTCGCGGCCCTCGACGGGCAGCGAGTGGAACAGCGTGCTGTCGACGACGGTGTTGAACCGGCCCTCGTGACCGCCGAACGTAGTGATGTCGGCCTGCTCGAAGGTGGCACCGCTCAGCCCGCGCTCCTGAGCCGCCTCGGTGGCGGCGGCAATGGCCGTCGGCGTGAGGTCGACGCCGTGCACGGTGTAGCCCTCGGCGGCCAGAGCCAACGACAGCTCCGCATACCCGCAACCGGCGTCGAGCACATCGCTGCGGAACATCCCGGCAGCGGCCAGCGCGGCCAGTTCCGGCTGCGGCTCACCGATGTTCCAGGGCGGCGGGCCCTCGAAGCCGGCCTCCTGGCGATATGCGCCGTCCCAATCCATTACTTCATTTGCCATGTGTCCCAACCTACTCCGGGCCCCTTCGCTTACGGATTGGGCCAGCTATGGACCGGCTCGTTGCTGTGCATGTGCGTGCAGTACAGCCGCAACATCTCGGCCAGCGCCGCGGGTCGGTCCATCCCGCGCTCCTGCAGAGCCCGCACCGTCGACACCTGCCAGCTCGCGCCGTTCTGCCCGGCGCGCGCCCGACCTTCGATCACGCCGAGCAGCCGGTCGCGGATGTCGGCGGCCACGCCCCAGCTGTCCAGCCCGTCATAGGCCATCGGCAAGAGCTCGCCGAGTACCAACTCCTCGGTGCTGACCACGTCCAGACCAGGCCAGTAGAACTGCGCTCGGATGCCGCGGCGGGCCGCCTCAACGAAATTGCGTTGTGCCGCAGCGAAATCCATTTTCGTCCACACCTGGCGGTCCGCACTCGACAGCGTGCGCAGCATGCCGTAGTAGAAGGCCGCGTTGGCCAGCATGTCGAGGACGGTCGGTCCGGCCGGCAGCACGCGGTTCTCCACCCGCAGATGCGGTCGGCCGGCCGCCACGTCGTACACCGGACGGTTCCACCGGTAGACCGTGCCGTTGTGCAGCCGGAGCTCGGCCAGGTGCGGCGTCCGGCCCGCCGCGAGCTCGGCGACCGGATCCTCGTCGGAAACCTCGGGCAGCAGCGACGGGAAGTAGCGGACGTTCTCCTCGAACAGGTCGAAGATCGACGTGATCCACCGTTCGCCGAACCACACTCGTGGCCGCACCCCTTGAGTCTTCAGCTCATCGGGCCGGGTGTCGGTGGACTGCGCGAACAACTCGATGCGGGTTTCCGACCACAGCTGATGACCGAAGAAGAACGGGGAGTTCGCGGCGAGGGCCAGCTGCGGGCCGGCCAGCACCTGGGCGGCGTTCCAGTGGGCGGCGAAATCGTCCGGAGCCACCTGAACGTGCAATTGCATGCTGGTGCAAGCGGATTCGGGTGCGATCGACGACGACATGATACTAAGCGGCTCGGGGCCGTCGATGTCGATCTGCAGGTCTTCGCCGCGGGCATTGAAGATCGAGTCGTTCAGCGCCGCGTAGCGCGACGATTCGCTCATCCACCCGCTGGTGAGATGCTCGGGCATCAGCGTGGGAAGTATGCCGATCATGACGATGTGGGCACCGTCGGCGCTGGCCTTGGTCTCCGCGGCGTTCAGGCTGGCCCGGACCTCGTCTTCGAGTTGCACACCGGCATCTCCGCCCAGTGGGCGCGGCGGAACGTTGAATTCGATGTTGTAGGCGCCTAATTCGGTCTGGTACGCCGGGTCGGCGATAGCGGCCAGCACGTCGGAGTTCGACATGGCCGGCTGGTATGCGTCGTCGACCAGGTTGCATTCGATCTCCATGCCCGGTGCGTGGCTGATCGAACTCGAAGTCGGACTGCGCGAGCATCAGCTCGAAAACGTCCAGGCACGGTTGCACCTTGCGCCGGTACTCCTGCCGGTCGACCCGCGCGTAGGTGGTCCGCTTGACGTCTTCGCCCACGACGCCGATGCAACCGCTTTACCCTCGGTCGCGCAACTAGAACGGCCAAATGAACTGATGTGACGCCGAATTGCGGCCACGTGCCATCGGCGTGAATTCGTCCGCGTTCTATTGACGCGTGCGTAGGATATTGCAACAATCTCAGCTCGGCCTTACGCGAATCACAGAAACCTTGGGGGCCACGATGGGTCGCAGTTATCGCCGTGCAGCGGCTGTCGCGGTGGGGACGCTGATCGCGTCACCGGCGCTCGCACTGCTTGCGGGATCCGTCGCTAGCGCCGACGATCTGTCGTCCATCGGTCCGATCGCGATCGCCGGGTACACCGAAGCATTGACCTACGACACCACGACGGGGGGATTCGACAACTATCTGGTCGGGTCCTACGACGGTTATCCGTACGACCTCGACGTCTACTTTGACCCGTCCGGTTCCGGCAACAGCGAAGTGCTTCTGACGGTCCCGTTCCTGTTCCAGGGTGGTTTTGCCGACACCGACGGGACGATCACCCCGATCGCATCGGTGTTCGATCCCGCCGACTTCGTCAACCCGGATATCGGCTTGATCGACCTCGGCGGTACGCCCGACCCGGCGTTGGGCGTCATCTCGTTCGAGCCGTTCAATCTCGGTGGATACGAGGACATCCTCAGCATCAATTCCACGAACTTCGCGATCGACAACTATCTCACCGGGTTGTCCAACGGGTTCCCCTTCGACCTCGACTTCGCCACGGGCGCCCCGGGATCGGATTCCGCGGACTTCCTGTTGACGGTTCCGCTGCTCTTCCAGGCCGGTGTCACCGACGTCGCCGGCGCGATCACGCCGATCTTCTCGATCGACTACACCGATTTCATCAACACCGACATCGGATTGAGCGCCATTGGCGGTCTCTGACCGACGGCGGCCCGCGTAGTCCATGATGGACGGCGAACGCGGGAGGAAAGCAGTTGGCGGAGTTCGTCGCTTCGATCGACCAGGGCACCACCAGCACTCGGTGCATCATCTTCGGCCCCGACGGCGGCGAGGTGGGCCGGCATCAGCTCGAGCATGAGCAGATCCTCCCGCGAGCGGGGTGGGTCGAACACAACCCCGTCGAAATCTGGGAGCGCACCACGTCGGTGTTGATGTCGGCGCTCAATTCCACCAACTTGTCATCCGAAGACGTTGTCGCGCTGGGTATCACGAATCAGCGCGAAACGACCCTGGTGTGGGGTCGGCGCACCGGCAGGCCCTACTACAACGCGATCGTCTGGCAGGACACCCGCACCGATCGCATCGCGTCGGCCCTGGAACGCGACGGCCATGGCGATGTCATCCGCCACAAGGCCGGCCTGCCGCCGGCCACCTATTTCTCCGGCGGCAAGCTGCAATGGATCCTGGAGAACGTTGACGGCGTCCGCGACGCCGCCGAGGCCGGTGACGCGATATTCGGCACCACCGACACCTGGTTGCTGTGGAATTTGACCGGGGGCCCGCGGGGTGGGGTACACGTCACGGACGTCACCAACGCGAGCCGGACCATGTTGATGAATCTCGAGACGTTGGACTGGGACGACGAACTGCTGTCGTTCTTCGGCGTCCCGCGCGGCATGCTTCCGTCGATCGCCGCGTCGTCTCCCCTCGAGCCCTACGGGATCACCGTGGCGGACGGCCCGCTTGGCGGGGAAGTGCCCATCACCGGGATTCTCGGGGATCAACATGCGGCCATGGTCGGGCAGGTCTGCCTGCAGCCCGGCGAGGCCAAAAACACCTATGGCACCGGCAATTTCCTGCTACTGAACACCGGCGAGGACATCGTCCGGTCGAGCAACGGCTTGTTGACCACGGTGTGCTACCAGTTCGGCGACGCCAAACCCGTTTACGCGCTTGAGGGTTCGATAGCCGTCACCGGATCGGCCGTGCAGTGGCTGCGGGACCAGTTGGGTATCATCAGCGGCGCGGCGCAGAGCGAATCGCTGGCCCGCCAGGTCAAGGACAACGGCGGGGTGTACTTCGTCCCGGCGTTTTCGGGTCTGTTCGCGCCGTACTGGCGCTCGGATGCGCGCGGCGCGATCGTCGGGTTGTCGCGGTTCAACACCAACGCCCACCTGGCCCGCGCGACGCTGGAGTCCATCTGCTATCAGAGCCGCGATGTCGTCGATGCGATGCAGGCCGATTCCGGTGTGCGCCTGGAGGTTTTGAAGGTCGACGGTGGAATCACCGCGAACGACTTGTGTATGCAGATTCAGGCGGACGTGCTCGGTGTCGAGGTGGTGCGTCCGGTAGTCGCCGAGACGACGGCGTTGGGCGCCGCGTACGCCGCGGGTCTGGCGGTAGGTTTCTGGGCCGGTCCAGACGACCTGCGCGACAACTGGCGCGAAGGTAAGCGGTGGTCGCCGGAGTGGAGCGAGCGACCAGCGCTCAGCGGGATACGCCGGATGGCGAAAAGCGGTGCAGCGCACGCTCGATTGGGTCGAGGTCGATTGAGCCGAAAAGTGGGGACCAGCCTGCGCTGGCCCCCACCGGATTCGCCGACGGTCAGTCGTCTTCGCCGAGGATCGTGTAGATCTCGCGACGAGCGTTGTTGACGATGTCGAGGATGCGCTGCTGTTGCTCTTCGTTGGCGGCGTGCGCGGATTGCGCTACGGCGCCGAACAATTGGCCGACAGCGGCCCGTAGGTTGAGGTGTGCCGGATCTGCGCCGTCGGTGATCTCCTGCCACGGCGGGGTGGCGATCTTCTCGGCGGCTTCCTTGCCGGCATCGGTCAACGCGAACAGCTTCTTGCTGCCCTCGGATTCCGTGCTGACGATCAGGCCCTCGTCGACCAGCAACTGCAGGGTCGGGTAGACCGAGCCGGGGCTGGGCTTCCACAGGTCCTGGCTGCGCTCGGCAACCTCTTGGATGATCTCGTAGCCGTGCATCGGTCGCTCGGCGAGCAGCACGAGGATGGCGGCTCGGACATCACCTCGGCGGCCGCGCCGGCTGTGACCGCCGCGTCGTCCGCCGCGTCCCCCGGGCCCGAAGCCACCGGGTCCGAAGCCCCGGGACCGAAGCCGCCGGCGCCGAAACCGCCGCGGCCAAATCCGCGACCGAAGCCGGGTCCGAATGGACCGTCGTGGCCGGCGTCGTGGCCTCGGACGTAGTCGCGAAACTCACGACGAGCCTGCTTGCGTTGTTCGTGGAAGGCGCGGCGGTCCTGCGGCGCGAAGCCGAAGCCCGCTGGTCCGGCTGCGAGCGGGCGGCCCGCGTGGGGGCCGCCTACGTCAAAGAATGGGTTGTTCATGGATTGATCTCGTTTCTGGAAAGGCAGCGCCGTGCGCGCTACCGATGCTACGACGATATATCGGAAGCTATCGTTAAGCAAGGTCGGGTTTGGAAGGAGCGTCCGCCACGCCGGTTTGCGACCCTGGGCAGCGGGGTAGCACCCACTGATGAGCAAGGACATTGATGTGGAACAACACCGTGACCTTGACCGCGCTGACCGGACGCCTCGCCCGCTGCGCAGCGACCGCGCCCGGCTGTGGCTGAACTGGGCGCTTGCCATCCTGACCGTGATCGGCGCGGGGGTCGCCATGGCAGTCGCCTTGGGCGCGGTGATGAGCACAGCGGCATGCAGCGACAAGGCCTGTCCAAACCTCGGTCCCCGCGGTATCAGCTTCGACGTGCTGTATTACGGTGCTCCGGCTGTGGCGATCGTGACGGTCGTGTTGTCGTTCTTCACCGCTCGGCGCCGGTGGGGCTTCATGGTTCCTGTCGTCGCGCTGGCGTTGCTGATCGCCGACGTGGCGATTCTCGCGATCACGGTCGCGCAGTAGCGGCTAGCGGTACGGGTACGGCCGCAATCGGGCCAGCTCCCGGCGATGACGTTCGGCGAGCACCGCGGCGAGGGCCAGCTGTGGCGGTGTACCGGGTGGCGGCGGTGGGGCCACCCGGCTCAGCACATCGGCGGCAATCCGATGGGCCATCTGCTCGCGCAGCAGTGGATCGAGTTGCCTTGCCCGCGAGAGGAATTGACGTGCGACATCGGCCTGTTCCGGGTTCAGCCCGGACAACTGCAGCGACGCGGCCCACCACGCCAGCTGTGGCGGCATCATCGGCGGCGGGCCCAGCTTCGGGCCGCGTTCGCTGATCACAATGGTGCCGGCGAAAATATCGCCGATGCGTTTGGCGCGCGAGGAAAGCATGCTGGAGATCACCGCGGGACTGCCCAGCAGCATCCAGATCTCAACCACCGACGCCAGCGCTCGAAACAAGGCCTGCCGGAAGCGCTCCGGCCCGCCGTCATCCGAGACGACCCGCAGTCCCATCACCATCTTGCCGACCGTGCGGCCCCGGGTCGCGGTCTCGAAGACCAGCGGGTAGCCGACGAACACCAGCACGGTGAAGATGATCATGATCGCCGCGGTCGCCGCATCGTCGAAGTGGCCGAGCGCACCCGCCCATAGCGTCAGCGATATCAAGTAGCCCATCACGACGACCGTGATGTCAATCAGCGCGCTGAGTGCCCGCACCGGCAGCTGGGCGACGCGCACATCGAGCACGACGGCATCCCCGGTCACCACCTCCGACATACTTCGCACGCTACCTGCCTTTTCCGGCGACCCGCTTCGCTCGGCTGCGCCGATCTCGCGATCGCCGCTACGCTCGGTCCGGTGGACGTCGACGCTTATGTGCTCGCGCACCGCGACAGTTGGGATCGCCTCGAGCGGCTGGTGAGGAATCGCAACCGGCTAGGTGGCGCTGAGATCGACGAACTCGTAGAGCTCTATCAGCGGGCGTCGACGCATCTGTCGGTGTTGCGTTCCGGCTCCTCCGATTCCGCTCTGGTCGGCAGGCTTTCGAGCCTGGTGGCCCGGGCCCGCTCCGCGGTCACCGGTGCGCATGCCCCGTTGTCGAGTGAATTCATCCGCTTCTGGACGGTGTCGTTTCCGGTGGTGGCGTACCGCGCCTGGCGGTGGTGGTTGGCGGCGGCGATCTTGTTCTTCGCCGTCGCGACGGTGATTGCGCTGTGGGTGCTGGGCAGCCCGGACGTGCAGGCGACCATCGGAACACCAAGCGAAATCGATCAATTGGTCAACCACGACTTCGCCTCGTATTACAGCGAGCATGCGGCCGCGGCGTTCGGTCTGCACGTCTGGGTGAACAATTCGTGGGTGGCCGCCAAATGTATAGCCTTCTCCGTCGTTCTCGGTGTGCCAATCCCGTTCGTACTGTTCGCCAATGCCGCGAATCTCGGCGTGGTGGCCGGCGTGATGTTGCAAGCCGGCAAGGCGGACGTGCTGTTCGGGCTGTTGCTGCCGCACAGCCTGCTCGAGCTGACGGCGGTGCTCCTCGCGGGCGCGGTCGGCATGCGCCTGGGCTGGTCGGTGATCGCGCCGGGCGATCGGCCGCGCGGGCAGGTCCTCGCCGAGCAGGGCCGTGCGGTGGTGTCGGCGGCGCTGGGTCTGGTTGTCGTGCTACTGGTTTCAGGCCTCATCGAGGCGTTCGTTACACCGTCTCCGCTGCCGACAGTCGCCCGGATCGGCATCGGAATCCTGGCCGAGGCAGGCTTTTTGGCCTACGTCGGCTACTTCGGTATCCGCGCGGTCCGCGCCGGCGATTCCGGTGACATCGCCGATGCGCCCGACGTCGTCCCGACCGGGTGACCTACAGCCGACCGGCGGCCTTCATCGCCAGATAACGGTCGGCCAGCGCAGGCGCGAGATCGGCCGGCGCCGCGTCGACCACCTCGACGCCGTTCTGCCGCAACCGCGTAGCGATCGCTGACCGTTCGCCACGCGAGCGCTCGGCGGCCGCGGCGTCGTACACCTCGGCGGCGTCGGAGCGACCCGCGGCCAACTGCTCGACCCGCGGGTCGGCAACCGCGGCGACGATCACCTGATGTTTGGCCGACAGCAGCGGCAGCACCGGCAGCAGACCCTCGTCGAGTGCGCTGGCGTTGAGGTCGGTCAGCAGCACCACCAGGGCCCGGCGTCGAGTGCGGCGAACCACCGCGGAAACCATTGCCGACGAATCGGATTCGACCAGGGCGGGCGTCAGTGGTGCCATCGCATCCACCACGCGGCCCAGCAACTCGGTCCGTGCGGCGCCGAAGACACCGGCCCGGGTGACCCGGTCGTGAGCGAGGAAGTCGACGGTGTCACCGGCCCGCGATGCCAGCGCCGCGAGCAGCAGAGCGGCGTCCATCGACCAGTCCAGCCGCGGCCAGCCGCTGGGGTCGCTCGCCGTCGGGTCGACCCCCACGCGGCCGGCCGCGGTGCGTCCGGTGTCGAGCACGATCAGCACCCGACGGTCGCGTTCCGGGCGCCACGTGCGGACTACGACGTCGGAGCGCCGGGCGGTCGCCCGCCAGTCGATCGAGCGGACGTCATCGCCCACGACATACTCGCGTAGCGAATCGAATTCGGTGCCCTGTCCACGGGTCAGGGTGGGCAGCAGGCCGTCGAGTTCGCGGAGCCTGGCCAGCCGCGATGGCAGATGCTTGCGCGACAGGAACGGCGGCAACACTCGCACCTCACCGGGCACCGGAAGTGACTTCTGTCGGCCGGCCAGGCCCAGTGGACCGATCGACCGCGCCGTGATTGCGGCCGAGTGCTGGTCGCCGCGGCGGATTGGCCGCAGGCAGGTGTCCACCCGGTCGGTGTACCCGGGGATGAGGTCGACGGCATGACTGGCCGGCTGGGCCTGCGTGCTGGGTGGCCAGGCGTCTCGCACGCGGCCACGGAATCGGCGGCGGCCGGCGTTATGGATCAGCAGCCCGAGCGTCACCGATTCGCCGAGGCGCACCGAGCGGACGGGCAGTCGCGTGTACTGCAGTTGAAACGGGTTGGCGGCCAGCATGATATCGGCGGCGACCACGGCAGCGAGCAGTGTCAGCAGGGTAAAGAACGTCGCTGCAGGCCAGGGTGACACCGCGATCGGCAATGCACAGAGCAGCGCGATCAGTCCGGTGCGCCCGGTCAGAATCACTAGCGCGGCACCGGAACCGATGTCAAAATGCCGTCGAGCACGCCGTCGGTGGTGGCACCCTCCAGTTCCGCCTCCGGTCGAAGCATCACTCGGTGCCGCAGCGTGGGGCGGGCCATCGCTTTGACATCGTCAGGAGTGACGTAGTTACGTCCGGACAGCCATGCCCACGACCGTGCCGTCGCCAGCAAAGCCGTTGCGCCACGCGGTGATACACCGAGCTGCAGCGCTGGTGAATGCCGCGTCGCACCGGCGATGTCGACGATGTAGCCGAGCACCTCGTCGGCCACCAGCACCCGGCGCACCGCGTCACGCCCGGCGGCCAGTTCCGCCGGACCCGCTACCGGCCGGATTGTGGAGAGGTCGCGCGGATCGAAACCGTGCGCGTGCCGACCGAGGATGGCGATCTCGGCGTCGCGCGGCGGTAGCGGTACCTCGAGCTTCAGCAGGAATCGGTCGAGCTGTGCCTCGGGCAGCTGATAGGTGCCTTCGTACTCGATCGGGTTCTGCGTCGCCGCAACGATGAACGGATCAGGCAGTGCGCGGGCCTCGCCGTCGACGCTGACCTGCCGTTCTTCCATCGCTTCCAGCAGCGCCGCCTGGGTCTTCGGCGGCGTCCGGTTGATCTCGTCGGCCAGCATCAGGTTGGTGAACACCGGTCCGCTGCGGAACGTGAACGCGGCGGTGCGGTTGTCATAGATCAGCGACCCGGTGATGTCACCGGGCATCAGATCCGGAGTGAACTGCACGCGGGTGAAGTCCAGCCTCAGCGCGGCAGCCAGCGACCGAACCAGCAGCGTCTTCGCCACGCCCGGAACGCCTTCGAGCAGCACATGACCGCGGCACAGCAGCGCGATCACCAACCCGGTGATCACTGCCTCCTGTCCCACGACGGCTTTGCCGATCTCGCCGCGTAGGGCCAGCAGCGCGTTCCGTGCCGCCTGGTCTGACGGCGGCTGGGCGGAGCTGTGAGACGGTTGAGTCATGAATGTGCGACCTGCCTTTCGATCTCATCGAGTGCGCGGGTGAGCTGTACCAAGTCAGCGTCGGTGGCAGGCGGCAGCCCAAACAAGATGCGCCACAACATGTCCGGGTCGTAGTGGTTCCGGGCCGTAACTGCTTGCACTACCGCGGGCGGGGAAGTGTCGACGCCCAGCCCAAGACGCGGTTTCAGGCGCTGCAGTGCCGCGATACGGAGGGCCTCCGCGGCCCGATCACGGGCTCTCCTCGAGCGGTACAACCGGCCACGGCCTTCGACCGTCTCCGATGCACGGACGACCACCGGCAGATCCTCGGCCACCAGCGGTCCGATCCGGCGGCCTTTCCACAGCGCGACCAGCCCGACGGTCAGACACAGCTGGATGACCATCCAGTTCACGCTGTCGGGAATCAGATCGAGGATACGTCCTTTACCCGCCGGCCCCCCTTCGATGTGCTGCGGGGTGAACCAGACCAGGCGGGAATGCTCACCGGCCAGGTTCATCGCCAGCGCGGCGTTGCCGGCCCGCAGCAGCGCTCCGTTGGTCATGAACTCGGTGCTGCCGACCACCGTGACGGTGCGATTGCGGTCCTGGTAGCGGACCAGCGCCCCGCCGTAGCAACTCGACACCGTCCTGTCGCCGACGGCCTGGAATGTGTTCGACAGGCCTAAGTCCACGGACCCGGCCTGATCTGCTTCTCGCAGAGCACAATCCGGCGTAGTGGTCGGTGAGCCGCTGCTCGCGTTGCGGATGCCCGGGGACAGCGCTGCGCGGGCCCGCGAGGTCGGCTCCAGCAACAGCAGGTCGCCGGGAGCGTCGGCGAGGCGGGTGAGTAGCGGTTCGGTGGTGACGCGTTGGGTTTGGCCGAACAGCAACAACGATCCCGGGCGCGCGGCGTTCACCGCCTCGTCGACGTTGGTCGCCACGACGACAGTGACACCGCGATCGCGCAGAAGTGTGACGAGCGCTTGCGCACCCTCGGAGCCGGTCGATTCGGGGTCCAACGGCCCACCCGGGTGCGGCGCAGTCAGGTAGGCGCTCAGCGTGGCGACGGCGCTGATAGCGACCAGGACAACCAGCAACCACCACCGTCTGCGCACCGGTCGTGGTGCGTTCGTGGCCGTCACCGGACCGGTGTCCACGAGTCATGAATGACGCGCTCGTGATCACCGAATTGTGCTGTGGCGGAGCGGTAGTGGAGGTGATCATCGAGGTCAACAATCACTTGGTAGGCCGTTCGGGTACCAGGTTGTTCGCCGTATGTGACGTCATTGAACGCGGTGGCCGATCGCGACAGTTCACCGGCCATCGCGGGCAGACGTTCCGCGGTGTCGGCGGCCAATTCGTTGGCGGTTCGGCCGGGCGCCGGGTCCAGCGTGCCGCTTTCCTCGAGCCCGCGAGCCACCGCGCGTAGCCGGTGGCGAATCGCGGCTGTCCAATTCTCCTCGGCTGCAAAGCGTTCCGCGATCGCGCGATGCTGGGCGGCGGTCAGCTGGCCGGCGCCGAACAGCTGATGGTCACCGTCGCGGCGGGTTCGGATGGTGCGTCGTGCGATGCGGACTGCGACAACCACCGCGGCAATCACCAAGATGAGCAGGACCGTAATGGTGAGCCACCCACCCGGTAGCGACGAGCCCGCCTCAACGATCCGGTAAAGCAGCTCGTGGATCCATTCGTGGATGCGTTGCGAGATCGAACCTTTGGGGTAGATCGGCTTGCCGAGTTCGCGCTGGGCGGCGTCGTGCGCGGTGTTGCGGTCGATGTCGATGGCAGGCATCCTCGAGCTGTCCCTACACCGGCCGCGTCAGCCAGAGGTAATCGGTCGAGGCGGGATGCGCCGGCGCGCCGGTCTGCAGCACGAGATCGAAGGCCTCGCTGCGGATCCGGCGGTCGGTGTAGAGCAGTACCACCACTCCGGCGTCGAACGGTGTGGTGATGATCCGGCCGATCACCGCCCCGATTGCTCCCACCGTCGCGGCAGCCAGCATGGAGGATCCGCCGACCAAGTGGCCGAGGAACTCGAACGGCACCGTGACGGCACCCGCGATCAAGGTCACCACCAACCAGGTCAGCATTCGGATACCCAGTATCCGCCAGAAGCTGTTGTGCACCAACGTAAACGACCGTGCCATCGCGTCGAATACCGGAAGCCGCTCCAGTACGATCAGCACCGGCGCGAACGACAGTGCCACGTAGAGATATGCCACCACCGCGACCGAGGTCAAGATCAGCGGAAAACCGAGTAGAACCGCACCCGGGACGTTGCCTGCGGCCAGGGTGGCGCCGATGATCGTCCCGACGCCGCCGGCCAGCAGAATCATTCCGACGGCCTCGAGCGCCACCAGCCCGAGCAACGCGGCCAGCCGCCCACGAATCCGGGCCCACGCCTCGCCGGCGCCTAGCGTGCCGCCGAACACCGCGCGTCCGACGACCACCGTCAGCATCCCGGTCAGCAACATCCCGCCCAGCCAGCCGACCAAGCCGCTGAGTCCGGCCGACGCCACCCACGCCCCGACATCGCCGGCGGTGAGCTGGTCAGTCGACGCTGTCCGCAGCCGGCTGGCCGCGGCGAGGGGCCCAGCCGACGCCGCCAGCGAAATCAGCTGCGTGATCACCACGACAATCGCCGTCACACCGAACGTGGCCCGGGGGTTGGCCCGAATGTAGAGGGCCGCGCCGTTGAAGATGTCGCTGAGGCTCAATGGTCGCAACGGGATGATGCCCGGCGCCCACGGTGGGCGGATCGGCGGCGGCGGGACACCGTAACCGGGCTGCGGTGCATAACCGGGTTGCCAGCCGTAGACCGGCGGCTGATATCCGGGTGGCGGGTAGGCGGACGGCGGCGAATAGCCAGGTGCGGGGTATCCGGGCGGCGGCTGGCCCATTGGCGGGTAGCCCATCGCGGGATAAGCGGGCGGCCGGTAGTCGATCGGTTGATATCCGCTGTAGGGGTATTCCGGGTACTCGGGCGGCGGCGCGCTCACCGGGTGACGCGCCCATCGGTGCTCATCGTCGGCTGCTCACCATCGCGTTGCTGCGCATCGTCGCCGGCGGATGTCGTCAAGCGCCGCTCCTCAGCATCGCGGTGCTCTGCATTGTCGCCGGCCCGCATGGCTCCATACTGTCGAGCACCCGGCTATTTCTCAACGTGGCCGGGTCCGGCGCGTAGCGTCTGCGTCATGGCCGAACTCAAGTCCCGACTGCGGGCCGACCTCACCGATGCGATGAAGGCGAGGGACAAGCTGCGCACCGCGACGCTACGGATGCTGCTGGCCGCCATCCAGACCGAGGAGGTCTCCGGCAAGGAGGCCCGCGACCTTTCCGACGACGACGTGCTCAAAGTGCTGGCCAAGGAGTCCCGCAAGCGCGGTGAGGCGGCCGAGATCTACACCCAGAACGGCCGGGGTGAGCTCGCGGCCAATGAGCACGCCGAAGCGCGGGTCATCGACGAATACTTGCCCACCCCACTCAACGATGCGGAGCTCGCCGACGTCGTCGACACAGCGCTCGCGCAGGTTGCCGAGGACATCGGCGAACGTCCGGGCATGAAACAGATGGGCCAGGTCATGAAAGCCGCCACCGCGCTGGCGGCCGGCAAAGCCGACGGAGCGCGGTTGTCCAAGGCGGTCAAAGACCGTCTCTGACGGCGTCCGTCCAAGTTAGCGCGGCCGGGGTCGTTTGTCTCGGCAAGTCACGGGTACCCGAAACCCATGACGCAGTTCGGCTACACCTTGATGACAGAACAGAGTGGTCCCAAAGACCTTGTGCGAAATGCGATCTCGGCCGAGCAGCAAGGTTTCGACTTCGAGGTTTGCAGCGACCACTTCTCACCGTGGCTGGTGTCGCAGGGGCACGCGCCCAATGCGTGGGCCGTTCTTGGGGCGGTGGCACAGGTCACCGACCGCGTCGACCTCTACACGTATGTCACGTGCCCGACCATGCGGTACCACCCGGCCATCGTCGCCCAGCAAGCGGCAACGGTTCAGATCCTGGCCGACGGGCGGTTCACGTTAGGCGTGGGCAGCGGCGAAAACCTCAACGAGCACGTGGTGGGCAGGGGCTGGCCGGGAGTCACGCAACGCCAGGACATGCTGCGCGAAGCCATCGAGATCATCCGTGCGCTGTTCGCCGGCGACCTGGTCGACTGGCGGGGCGACCACTTTCACGTTGACTCCGCGCGGCTGTGGGATCTGCCCGATGTCCCGGTCGGCATCGGTGTCGCCATGGGCGGAAAGAAGGCGATCGACACGTTCGGTCTGCTAGCGGACCATTTGATCGCGACCGAACCGGATGGCGAGTTGGTACACGAGTGGCATTCCGTGCGGCAAGCCAACGGGCTGGCCGGTGGTGGTCGGGTCGTCGGGCAGATCCCGATCTGCTGGGACCCCGATCGAGACACCGCGGTCGCACGCGCGCACGACCAGTTTCGGTGGTTCGGCGGTGGATGGAAGGTCAACGCGGACTTGCCTACTCCCGCCGGATTTGCCGGCGCGACCCAATTCGTCCGGCCGGAGGACGTTGCCGACAGCATTCCCTGTGGCCCGGATCTCGATGCGATCGTCGATGCTGTCCGGCCCTTCTGGGAATCGGGATTCACCGAGATCGCCCTGGTCCAGATCGGTGGTGAGACCCAAGAGCAGTTCCTCAAAGAGGCCGCCGAGCCGCTACTGGCGGCGTTGCGGTCGGAGTCGGGTCAGGACGCCGATGGCTGACGACTCTTCGGACACCACGGCGGCACTGGTCAAGACGCTCGGCGGTGCCAGCCTCGGTCTGGGGCTCAGCGAACTCCTGGCGCCGGCGACAGTTGCTGCCGTCGCAGGCATCAACAACACCGGCCGATCTCGAGCGGTGATCAGGGCGCTCGGGTTGCGGGAATGTGGACACGCGGCCGCGGTGCTGCTCGGGCCGAGTGAACTGGTGTGGACCCGAGTAGGCGGTGACGTCCTGGATCTCACCCTGCTGGGGGTGGCGCTAAGCAAGAGCATTCACCCTCGGCGTCGACAGCGCGGCACTATCGCGGCGCTGGCGCTAGCTGTCATCGGCGCGGCCGATCTTTATACCGCGTTGCGCACGACGCGCAGCAACGGTCGGCACGCGGCGTTGTCCCACTGAAGCGTGAAGGAGATCTGGAAATGTCAAACTCGTTGCAGGGCAGGAAAGTAGCCGTCCTGGCCGCCGACGGTGTCGAGAAGGTCGAACTCGAGACGCCGCGTGCACAATTGGTCGAGAACGGCGCGGATGTTCAGTTGCTGTCGCTCAGCAGCGGCGACATCCAAGCGCGTAACCACGACTTGGAGCCGGCCGGAACGATTCGCGTCGACCGAGAGGTATCGGACGCCTCAGTCGACGATTATGACGCCTTGGTGCTACCGGGCGGAACGGTCAATCCCGACAAGCTGCGCCTCGATGATTCCGCCGTGGCATTTGTCCGCGACTTCGTCAACTCCGGCAAGCCGGTCGCGGCCATCTGCCACGGACCGTGGACGCTGGTGGAAGCGGGCGTGGTCTCGGGTCGCACCCTCACGTCGTATCCGAGCATCCGCACTGACGTGCGAAATGCCGGTGGCAACGTGGTCGATGAGGAAGTGGTCGTGGACGGAAACCTGATCACCAGCCGCTCCCCGGACGATCTCCCAGCATTCTGCGACCGCCTGATTGACCAGCTGGAAAAGGCTCCTGCGCGCAGCTGAGCGCTTCGCCGATCAATCCGGTTTCGAGTCTGTGAATTCTGGGCATCAGTCACATCAAGCCGTAAGCAGCACGGCGTTCTCCATTCCCGAAAGGCTGACGTGACTACTGCTTACTCTGCCCCGTTCAACTCGCTCGACATCAACGGCGTCTACCCGCCACAACAGGATTCGCAGCTACTCATCGACAGCCTCCGAAAGACCGGATTGGCTGCGCGGCGTCGAGTTTTGGATGTGTGCACGGGTAGTGGCATCGTGGCTATTGCGGCCTCCGAGTTCGGCGCGTCCAGTGTGGTCGCGTTCGACATCTGCCCGCGCGCGGTCAGCTGCTCGCAGGGCAATGCGGTCTACGCCGGAGCCAATATTGATGTTCGCGAGGGATCGTGGTCTAGCGCATTGGATTTCGCGCCGTTCGATCTCATCGTGTCGAATCCGCCGTACGTGCCGACCCCGCCCGCCGGTGACACCAACGTCATCCCGCTGACGGCGGGGCCCGCGCACGCCTGGGACGCGGGCGTCGACGGCCGGATGGTCCTCGACCCGTTGTGCGAATCCGCGGCGGGACTGCTCGACGCCGGCGGTTCCTTGCTTGTGGTGCATTCGGCTCTGGCCGGGGTCGACAAGTCTTTGAAAACGTTGCGGTCGACCGGTCTGAAGGCTGAAGTCATTGCCTGGCAGAAGATTCCGTTTGGTCCGGTGCTGTCCGCGCGAGCCGGGTGGCTGGAAGTCACCGGCCAGATCAAGCGCGGATGCCGCACCGAAGAGTTGGTCGTGATTCGTGCGGACAAGCCGTGACCGATCGGGTCCGAGTGCAAGTGGTCCCGAGGGGGCCGGTCCTGGTGGCCGGTCCCGTCAGCATCGAGACCCCCGGCGGCGACGTCGTCGAATCCGATCGCTTCATGGTCGCTATCTGCACGTGTAGGCGCAGCAAGAACTATCCGATGTGCGACACCAGCCACCGTCGTTGTCGGCCTGCCGCACAAACGAAGTCAGTCGAGGGGGCGTCGTAACGACGTCTCGTCGGCCTTCCATGACTTCATGATCACGTCGGCCAGCCGGTCCTCGACAGCGGCGTGCGCACGGATACCGAACACCACATCGCGATCCAGCTGGGGCTCGCATGCGACTAGCGCAGCCACGACGTCGTTGCGCACCACCTGCTCGTGCACCGCGTCGGCCTCGACATGTTCGGCATAAAACGTCACACATTCGGCGGGCGCGTTCATCCGCTGCAACGCCTCGACCAAGCGGTGTGAACCCGGCGAGGACGTGATCTCTGTCGACGCGAAATGACCGACGGCCGCGCCACGAAACTGCCGGTGTAAACCGAACAACGACATCAGGTTGACGACCGCCAAAGCCTCGGCGGGAACGACGTCGAGATACGCCAGGTAGGCCGCGTCGAGTTCCGCCGCGGTCAGTAAGTCGGCGAAGAGCTGCTGATGCACCCTCGCGCCGTGGCCCGCGCCGAACTCGTCGTATTCGACCGCGACGAACGACGCCTTGGCTTGCCCGGAGAGGCGGGGTATCGCGAATGCGTGCGGGTCGCCCTCTTTGAGGTGATATAGCGAGCGGTGCACGAAGTACTCGCGCATCTGCTGCCAGGTTCCGTTGTCGCGCAACCAATATGACGGGCCGGTCCCATCGGACGGTTCGATCGCGAGGGCGGCCATCTCGGCGTCGGCGGTTCGCCCCGACTCGATGGGACCCACCTCGCGGCGCACTTCGGTGAGGAATGCGCGCTCCAATTGGGCTCGCAGATGGAGCAATCCAGGATTCCATTCCCAGGTAGGGTCCACGTCGGCGAAACCGCGGTAGTGCAGTTCGTAGCACATGTAGAGCGCCAGCTGCAGATCCAGACCATACGGATCGGAGTCGCTCACCGGCGACCCGATGCGCGTCAGTTGATCGCGCGGCGCCGGCTGCGTGAGGCACTCCCGGACCGCCATTGATATCGGACCCTGCGCGGTGGGCAGCGGGGCTTCGGCGATCTCCTGCAGTTGAGTCACGGGGGTGTTTACCCACGAGGCCCTGCCCGTCAAACGGGCCAGTCGCAGCCGGTCAGCTCGACGGACAGATCCCAGAGCCGACGAGCCACCGCGGCGTCGCGGGCCTTGCGGCGTGGTGTGGTGACCTTCGGCCGGCCCCACTGGCCGAAGCGTGGTGCCAGGTACGTGCCGCTCGGCAGGTCGGTGGTGACGGCCTGAATGGTCGACCGCGCCCCGACCTGAGCGCTGTGGGCAGGAAACCCGCGGACTGTGTGGTCCCGTATCCAGGGCACGATGCCACTGGCGTCGCGGGTGATGTCGGTGTTCGTCGCCCCCGGGTCGGTCAGATAGGTGCGCACGCCACGGCTGGTCAGCGCGTGGTTGAACAGCATCACGGCCAACTTGGACTCGCCGTAGGCCGACCAGGTGGAGTACTCCCGGTTGTGCCAGTTCAAATCCTCGAGGTGCAGTCGACTCAGCGCGTAGGCCGAGCTGACCACCGAGATGACCCGGTCGGAGATCCGGTCGCCGAGCAGACACGTCAACGCGAAATGGCCGAGGTAGTTGGTCCCCATATGGGCCTCGAAACCGTCCGCGGTACGGGTCAGCGGCAGCCCCAGGACGCCGGCGTTGTTGATCAGCACATCAACACGGTCGACGGAGTCGGCGAACTTGCGCACGCTGGCCAGATCGGCCAGGTCCAGTTGGGCCACCGTCACGTCGCCGTTCATGGTGGCGGCGACCCGCTCCGCTTTCGGGATGGTGCGGCACGCGATGACGACGTTGTGCCCGTCGGCGGCGAGGGTGGCTGCGGTGGCCGCGCCGATGCCGCTGTTGCCGCCGGTAACGATGATTCTCACCCGGCGATCATCCAGTGTCTCCGACACTCGCGCAGGGATCTGGGTGAAGTGATCGGCGGCGCGAGCAATGGGCGTGCGAACGCCGGGGTTGACGTAGGCCGTGCTCGCATGAGGTGATACCGCCATGAAGATTGTGGTAATCGGCGGCACCGGAGCTCTCGGTTCGAAAGTGGTTCGCGTACTGAATGATCGGGGTCACGATGCGGTCGCGGCCTCGCCCCGGACCGGCGTCAACACCGTGACCGGTGAGGGGCTCACCGCAGCCCTCACCGATGCCGCCGTCGTCGTCGACGTGTCGAACGCACCCTCCTACGACGATGAGCCGGTGCTGGAGTTCTTCACCGCTTCGACGACGAATCTGCTTGCGGCCGCACGGGAAACGGGCGTCGGTCATTACGTTGCGGTGTCGATCGTCGGCTGCGACCAGCTGCCGCAGAGCGGGTACCTGCGGGCCAAGGCCGTCCAGGAGAAACTCATCGAGGCGGCGGATATCCCTTACTCGATCGTGCGGGCCACCCAGTTCGTGGAGTTCACCGAGGGCATTACGGCGTCGCTCACCGTCGGAGACGAGGTGCGCGTACCGGACGCGTTGATCCAGCCGATCGCCACGGCAGATCTGGCCGTCGAGGTGGCGCGCGTGGCGGAAGCTCCGCCGATCGACGGCATCGAGAACATCGGTGGGCCCGAGAAGATCACCTTCGAGCAGATGGCGCGCGACGTGCTGGCCAATCAGGGCGACGACAAGACGGTCGTGGTCGACCCGCAGGCGACATACTTTGGGACGCCGCTGTCACCCAACAGCCTGGTCGTTCCCTAGGGAACTCAGCCGCTCTTCTTCAACTGTGCGTGCCTTGTTTTCCCCGCACACGACTGAGTCCAGAAGAGCCGGGCGTCTACTGTGTCCGTGCACGACTGGCCGCTCAGCGACTTTGCGGTACCGGTCCATGCACCGTCGCGCAGATGCAGATCGAAGGCTCCGGTGGGCGAGAGCACGTGAGCGCAGCCGGGGCCGCATGCGTTGAACGTCAAGGTCGAAGTCATGCCGGGTACTTCCAGTCCCGTTGTGTCGTCAATCGCCATCGCGGTGTAGCGCCCGATGGGCGGTTCGCCCGCCGCGTGAAAAGCCAATCCGGCCGCGACGGCAGCAAAGGTGCCGCCTGCCGCCAATCCTCGTGCAACCCCCATGACCTGCTCCCAATCCCCGATGAACTACGTGCTGCTGCTCCAAAATAATGTGCCTGCCGCGCCGGCGATACAGGGTTTTCCCTGGAATACAAAGCTGAGAATATGCAACAGGGCAGCAGGCGAAGCCTAGCGTGCCTCACCGCTGCCTTGCTGTCCAAATGTGAGTGGGGGTGGCGGGGTTTCGAACTCTGGTCATGCGACCGCCAACTCCAGACGATCGAGTCGGCGGACGAGGATGCTGGGAAGCCATTGGCCGACATCGGCCGCCTCGATCCAGGTCGTCTGCTCCAGCAGCATCCGCAGGACGATCTGAGCCTCCAACCGGGCCAGTGCGGCCCCGACGCAGAAGTGCGCGCCCTTGCCGAAGGTGATGTGTCCTTTGGCCCCGCTGCGGTCGAGACGGAACTCGTTGGGGTTGTCGAACTGCCGGGGGTCTCGGTTGGCGGCCCCCCACATCAGCAGCAGGCGCGAATCGGCAGGCACGTCCACACCGCCCAGCGTGGTGTCTCTCACCACGTGGCGGTAGTGTCCGCGAAACGGCGACTCGTAGCGAAGCGTCTCTTCGATGAACGCACCCAGCAGTTCGGGATGGGCTCGGAGCTGTTCTTGAATATGGCTGTGGCGCACCAGGATCCAGGCAGCACTTCCCAGCAATGACGCGGTCGATTCGCCCGCCGCACTGAACAAGGTGAGCATGATCCCAAGCGCAGGAAACTGCTCCAATTCGCCAGAGGCGTGGCGGGCCGCGAGGTCGCCGATGAGGCCCGGCGCAGGGCGTTCCCCGGCCATCGCGAAGTGCTCCATCACGTAAGCCGATAGCTCCATCGCGGCCATGCCTGCGCCTTCGAGTTCGGCCGGGCTCACGACGCCGTCGAGCAACGTGGTGGTGGCATAGCCCAGTCGGATCAGCTTGTCGACGTCGTCGTCGGGTAGCCCGAGTAGCCGAGCGACCACCATCATCGGCAGCCGATTGGCCATCGCGCTCATCCACTCGATCCGACCGTCGGTCAACCCTGCGGACCACAATGTGATCGCCGTGGCTTCGGCGAACTCCTCGATGACACGTATTCGCCTTGCCGACAGGTGGGGCAGCAGCATCTTGCGGTGTACATCGTGCAGGGGATCGTCAGCGGTGGCCAGGGCGTGCATCGGACCGCCGAGTGGGCCCATGTCGAACGGGGTGACGGTGCCGTCCTCGCGGTACACCATCGTCGCGGTGAGATTCGACGAAAAATCCTCGACACGGTTGACGGCCTCGGTCACGGCGTCCCAGCCACACACCGCGTGAAAGACCGAGTTGCCGATGCGATGCACCGCGTGCTTGGTCGCGCATCCGGTCGTAGAGCGGGTAGGGGTCCTGCAAGACCTCGGTGCCGAAGAAGTCCGTCGCGTCCGCCAACAGGGTCATGCGCTCAGGGTGGAACGCGGCGTGCACCTGCGTCAACGGTGCCCGGCCAACATGACAAGCGAATGGATATGAGTACGGCATCTGGCTTCTCAGAGCGATCCGCTGAGCAGCGGCAGCGCTAATAAATTTCCCGATACAATTCTCATGCCGATAAAACACAGTTTCTGGAGTCGCGGCCGAAATGAGCTGAACGATGGCGAGTGAGGACTGGCTGATTGGTCGGGATCGTCATGACGAGGCCGCGGACCGGATCTATGCTGCGGCTGCCAACTTGATGATGCGGCACGGCTACGACGCCTTCAGCATCGATGCCTTGGCTGCTGAGGTTCACTGTTCACCGGCGACCGTCTACCGCCACACAGGAGGCAAATCGGCGATCCGCGACGTGGTGCTGCGCCTGCAGGCCGAGCGGATCTTAGATTCGGTTCGCGAAGCGATCGACGGGATGTCGGGCCCCGAGCGAGTCGTCACCGCGACCACGGTCGCGTTGAAGCGCCTGCGAGCGGATCCGCTGGCGAAGATCATGCGTTCGATGGCGCCGCCCCCAGGGGAGGACTGGGTCACCACCTCACCCGTCGTCTCCCGCTTTGCCGCTGAGATGGTCGGGCTGAGCACGCCCGATCCCCTTGCCGCACAATGGTTGATCCGTGCATTCCTGGCGCTGTGGTACTGGCCGCTCACCGACGCCGATGCCGAGGGTCAGCTGGTGCGCCGATTCCTCGGGCCGGCCTACGCGATTGACACCAACGACTCGTTCGCCTAGCTACCTGTCGGCTGGTCGAACGGCGAAACGCACCGTGCGTAACACCAAGTCGCGTAGATCTCTCAGACAGCCGCTCTAGCAGCTGGTTTCAGTGTCGGGGTGGCGGGATTCGAACCCACGACCTCTTCGTCCCGAACGAAGCGCGCTACCAAGCTGCGCCACACCCCGATTGAAGCCACGACAGCGTATCGCACCGACCGGCAGCGTCCTAAAGCGCATTGCGCCGTCGTCCGAGGTGAGCGATCTGCGCCACATCCCGGCGTGGAATAAGTCGGAACTGGGCACCGCTAAATACAATGATCTCGCACGATGTGCAACGGAAGCAGGTAACTCATGACGGTATTGGGCGCCGTGGTGTTCGGCGGACTTCTCATGCTCGGGGTGCTGTGGCTGCTGATGACCGCTCCCGACAGCGAGACCGAACCCGTGTGGAATGACGAGCTGTGGGCCGATCACGGTGACGACGCCGCGCGCGGCGGAATTCTGACAACCGCGCGGTAGCAGCTCAGCCCACCGAATATGTGGGCTGGGACCGTCGCAGGTCGTGCTGCGAGTCGCGGCCGCCGGTGGGCGACGCGATCAGCGTGAGCAAGGTGGCTTCGGGCCGGCAGCAGAATCGCAGCGGCGCATACGGTGATGTTCCGATCCCGGCAGAGACGTGCAGTTGCATCTCGGCACCCCAGCGCGACGGGCCCTTGGCGCGCGACCGGTCCAGGCCCGAATTAGTCACCAGGGCCCCATAGAACGGCAGGCACAGTTGTCCGCCGTGCGTGTGGCCGGCCATCACCAATTGGTAGCCGTCGGCGGCGAACCGGTCCAGCACCCGCGGCTCCGGTGAGTGGGTCAAACCCAGCCGGAGGTTGGCGGCCGGGCTGGGCGGGCCTGCGATCGCGTCGTAGCGGTCGCGCGCGATGTGGGGGTCGTCCACCCCGGCGGCGGCGATGTGCAGACCCGCCACCTCCAACTCGCGGCGAGTGTGCGTCAGATCGAGCCAGCCGCGCTCGGTGAACGCCGCCCGCAGGTCCTGCCACGGCAGCGGCTGGCCCTGGATACGGTGACCCGGGTTGGTCAGGTAGTTCATCGGGTTTTTCGGGCGGGGACCGAAGTAGTCGTTGCTGCCGAACACAAAGACGCCCGGCACCGACAGCAGGTCCCCAAGGCTCTGGACGACAGCCGGCACCGCCCGCGGGTGCGCGAGGTTGTCACCGGTGTTGACGACCAGGTCGGGCTCCAGGCCGGCCAACTCGCGCAACCACGCCTGTTTGCGGCGCTGGCCGGGACGCATGTGCAAGTCACTGATGTGCAGCACCCGCAACGGCGTCGAACCCGGGTCGAGCACCGGGATGGTGAGCTCGCGTAAGACGAACGCGTTGCGCTCGATCAGCGAGGCGTAGCCGATTCCGGCGACGGCCGATCCCAACGCGACGGCGCCGGTGTTCTTCAAAGCGGTGACCGTTCGACGACGATGCGGGCCGGAAAGGCCCGAGGAGGAGTCGGACAATCGAGCAAGAGCCGAGGGCATGCAGGCCAGCGTACTGCCGGTAACTGAGTACTGGCGGCGCACACTCCAGCGGCGCTGCTAGGGAGGCGGGGGCGCCAAGATCGGAATGGTGATGGGCGGCAGGCCCGGTATCTCGATCACCTGCGACCCGACCGGCGCAGGGCCGCCCGGCCCACCCGCCGCCGGTGGCGGCGGGGGCGGCGGGATGCCGTTACTGGTCTGGATGGTGATGACCGCGCCCGGGATCGTCTGCCCGTTCGGGGTGGTCCCGACGACCTCGCCGTACTTCGCGCTGCTGTTGACCGAAGCCGGTTGCTCGGCAACCTGGAAACCGGACTCCTTCAACCGCTGACGCGCAGCGTCCACGTCGAGACCCGCCACGCTCGGTACCCGGGACCCCGGTCCGCCCTCGACGTACTCCGGATCAGTCGGTGGCATCTTCACATCGCCGAACAACGTGGCGATCGGTTTCATCGCGGTGAACCAGGTACGGGCCGGCTCGTTACCGCCGTAGAGGTTGCCGTCGCCGCAGCGCCGCAGCGGCGACGAGCACAGGTCCGACGGCGAGCGTGGAGTCGTCGTAGATGTAGTTGGCCGCGGCCAATTGATTGGTGAAGCCGACGAAGCCGGACGAGCGGTGCGCCTCGGTGGTACCGGTCTTTCCGGACACCGGCAGGTTCCAGCCCGCTGCCGCGGCCGACCCGGCCGCGGTGCCGCCGCCCAGAGCGTCCTTGCTCATCGCATTGGCCAACGTGTTGGCCAGGCCCTCGGGCACCACCTGATCGCAGGCTTCGGTGGTCACCGACACCTGGTTGCCGTTGCGGTCGATCAGCTTGTCGATCGGGTTCGGCGGGCACCACGTACCGCCGGAGGCCAGCGTCGCCGCGACATTCGACAGCTCCAGCGCGTTGAGTTCGAACGGGCCGAGCGTGAACGAGCCGATGTTCTGCCGCTTGATGAAGTCGGCCAGGCTTTCGTTGCTCTCCGGGTCGTAGTTGCGCGCGGTACCGGGCTCGGCATAGGACCGCAGCCCGAGCTTGACGGCCATGTCGACCGTGCGCTGCACGCCGACCAGCTGGATCAGCCGGGCGAACGCGGTGTTGGGGGAGGTGGCCAGCGCGTCGGTGACATTCATCGATCCGCGGTAGTTGCCGGCGTTGACCACACACCAGGTCTCCTTGGGGCAGCCCTTGGCGCCGCCGTAGCCCATGCCTTTGGTCTGGAATCTGCCCGGAACCTCGAGTTGGGTGTTGATGCCCATGCCCATCTGCATGGCCGCGGCGGTGGTAAAGATCTTGAAGATGGACCCGGCTCCATCCCCGACGAGGGAGAACGGCTGGGCGCGCATGGTCTCGCCGGCCTCGGTGTTGAGCCCGTAGGTGCGGTTACTGGCCATCGCGACGAGCTTGTGCGAATTCTTACCCGGCCGGATCACGCTCATCACGCTGGCGATGCCCTCGAGCGTCGGGCTGGCGAACTGGTCGATCGAGTGCTTGACCGGTTCTTGCACATCGGGGTCGAGGTTGGTGCGGATCAGGTAGCCGCCGCGAGCGAGCTGTTCCTTGCCGATGCCCGCGCGCGACAGGTAGGCCTGCACATAGTCGCAGTAGAAGGCGCGATCACCGGCGGCGATGCAGCCCCGCGGCAACTCCTTGGGCTGCGGCAGGACCCCGAGCGGCTCGGCCTTGGCGGCACGGATCGCGTCGGCCTCGTTGGGAACGTTCTGAATCATGGTGTCCAGCACCAGGTTTCGTCGCGCCAGCGCCCCGTCCGGGTTGGTGTAGGGATTGAGCGCGCTGGTCGACTGGACCATGCCGGCCAGCAACGCCGCCTGCTGCCAATTCAGTTCGGAGGCGTTGATGCCGAAATACGTCTGCGCCGCGTCCTGCACGCCGAATGCGTTGTTGCCGAACGACACCAGGTTCAGGTACCTGGTCAGGATCTCCGGCTTGGTGAAGGTCTTGTCGAGGGTGAGCGCCATCCGGATCTCACGCAGTTTCCGCGCCGGCGTGGTCTCGATGGCCGCGCGCTTCTCGGCGTCGGTCTGGGCGATCACCAGGAGTTGATAGTTCTTCACGTATTGCTGCTCGAGCGTGGAGCCACCACGGGTGTCGGCGTCGCCGGAGGCGTAGCCGGCCAGGCCGGTCAGCGTGCCCTTCCAGTCGACGCCGTTGTGCTCGGCGAACCGCTTGTCCTCGATCGAGACGATGGCCAACTTCATGGTGTTGGCGATCTTGTCGCTGGGCACCTCGAATCGGCGCTGGGTGTAGAGCCACGCGATGGTGTTGCCCTTGGCATCGACCATCGTCGTCACGGCGGGTACGTCGCCCTCCAGGAGCTGCGCCGATGCGTTTCCCACGACCTCCGACGCACGGTTGGACACCAGGCCGATTCCACCGGCGAGGGGGAACAACAGCGCAGCAACAATGACGCTGGCGAGCAAGCAACACCCGGCGAGCTTGGCGATGGTGACCGCAGTCGCGGGCCGCTCCGACATGGCTACTAGACTAGCGGCGCTGCGACGGGAGTCTCCGCGAGTGGGCGGTGAGAAATTTCCCGGCCGCTGCGCCTCAGGCTTCTCTCAGTCGCAGCTCAGGACGCTATTAGCGGCCTGAATGTTGGGTTCCTAACGCCCCTTCATGATCGGACTGCACGGTCGTCCCAAAAAAGCGTCTCCAGAATGTTGCGTAATTGGTACCTGACCACGTAGCTTATCCACACAATGAGATACAGGTAACACCGAGCGCGACAGTGTGGCATAGATCGCATTGGGGTTTGAACGCAGTGAGCGCCGCGTGGCAAGAGCGAAGGGGAATCGCTGGTGTCAGCTATACGGACCGCGCCGCGTAAGACAAACGCAGTAGCACCGACAACCGCTGTTCTGTCACGGGGCGGAGGCGGAGGCGAGAATCACGTGGGTTTCCAAGGCGCTGTGCCGGGCCGCTGACCCTGACGAGCTTTTCGTCCGGGGGGCCGCACAACGCAAAGCCGCGGTCATCTGCCGGCACTGCCCGGTGATGCTGGAATGCGGTGCTGACGCATTGGACAACCGCGTCGAGTTCGGCGTCTGGGGTGGGATGACCGAACGTCAGCGGCGTGCGTTGCTCAAGCAGCACCCCGAGGTGGTGTCCTGGGCGGAGTTCTTCGCAGCCCAGCGCAAGCACCGCAGCGCCGTCTAGAGCTCGGCTAGGCCGAGAAGCCGCGTCGTTCGCCGGTGATCTGATCGGCGATCGCGCGCAGCGCCTCCAGATCGGACACGTCGAACGGCAGCGACGGCACCCCGACGATCGCGACCTGGGGGTTGGCGCCGGTAAACCGGGACAGCAGCCGGATTTCTCGCTTGGCTGTCGGCGCCCGATCGGCGTGGATCTGCAAGACGCGCCTTGGTCAGCGCGTTGGCGCCGTCGCGTCGTCCAACGTCTCGGCGCCGTCGATGGCACGCTCGGCCGGCAGCGAGCACAGCATCGGATGCGTGCGGTTCAGGATCAGCCCGGCGAGTGGCATCTTCTCCTCGGACAGCCGGTCGACGAAGAACGACGCCTCGCGTAGCGCGTCCGGCGCGGCGGCGGAGACCACGACGAACTGCGTGCCGCGCCGCTTGAGCAATTCGTACGTCCGGTCGGCCTTCTCGCGGAAGCCGCCGAACGTCGCATCGAGCGACTGCACGAAACTCGCTGCGTCCGAAAGCATCTGCGAGCCCAGCACCGTCGACAGCGCCTTCATCGCCAGGCCGACCGCGCCGGTGACCAGCTCGGCCGATGCCGCGGCCGGGTGCCGAGCAGGAGCTTCCACAGCCGGCTGTCCATGAAGCTGCCGAGCCGCTTGGGTGCGTCGAGGAAGTCCAGCGCGTTGCGCGACGGCGGCGTGTCGACGACGACCAGATCCCAGCGGTCCTCGGCGAGCAGCTGGCCGAGCTTCTCCATCGCCATGTACTCCTGCGTGCCGGCCAGCGACGTGGCGACCGTTTGGTAGAACTGGTTGTCCAGAATCGCCTGCGCGCGATCGGCGTCCGGAGTACTGCACGACCATCTCGTCGAACGTGCGGCGCATGTCCAGCATCATCGCGTAGCAGCTCACCGGTCACCTCGGCATCCAGCGGCACACGCTGCGGCGTGTTTCCGAGATCGCTGATGCCCAGCGCCTGGGCCAGTCGCTTGGCCGGGTCGATCGTCAGGACCACGACCGTGCGGCCGTACTCTGCCGCGCGCAACGCCATCGCCGCCGCGGTGGTGGTCTTGCCGACACCGCCTGCGCCGCAACACACCACGACGCGGTTGGAGGTGTCGGACAGCATGTCGGCGATGTCGAGTGCCGGAGGTGTGCGTACTCATCGAACTCCTTGCTGCGCAAGCGATTCCGACGAGCTCGTACAGGCTGCCGAGGTCGACGCCGTCGGCGATGGTCGGGCAGCTCGAGGCGCGGCACCTTCGAGCTCGTCGAGCTGCTCCGCGGTCTCGGCCCGCGCGGTGATCCGGGTGGCGTGCTGGATGGTCTCGGTCAGCAGTCCGGCGAAGTCGTCATCGCCGAGCTTGATTCCGGCCTCGGCCAGACCGGCTCGCACCGACGTCGGCGTCGACGTCGCCCTCGGCGGCCTTGGCGAGATCGTCGGGCCGCAGATAGGTCGGGATGTTGCGGTTGACGATCACCGATGCCGATCGGCAGACCTAGCACCTTCGAGCTCGTCGATGGCCTCGACGGTCTCCTGCATGGGTAGCGCCTCCAGCAGGGTGACCAGGTGGATGGCGGTCTGGTCGGAGTGCAGGATCTTCACCACGCCCTCGGCCTGCGAATACACCGGGCCGCCCTTGGCGAGGTCGGAGACGGCGCTGGGTGACGTCCAGGAAACGCGCGATGCGGCCAGTCGGCGGCGCGTCGACGACGATGGCGTCGTAGACCGGGGTCTTGCCCTCCTTCGCGACCCGGATCACGGCTCTCTTTGATCTTGCCGGTGAGCAGGACGTCGCGCAGCCCCGGCGCGATCGTCGTCGCGAACTCGATCGCGCCGATCCGCCGCATCGCCTTACCGGCGAGCCCGAGGTTGTAGAACATGTCGAGGTATTCCAGGAACGCGGCCTCGATGTCGATCGCTAGCGCGTTGACCTGACCGCCCTGTCGGCGCGTCGCGATCTTCAGCTCTTTATAAGGCAGCGGTGGCACATCGAAGAGTTGTGCGATGCCTTGGCGGCCCTCGACCTCGACGAGCAACACCTTGCGTCCGCCGGCGGCCAGGGTCAGCGCCAGCGAGGCGGCGATCGTCGACTTGCCGGTACCGCCTTTGCCGGTCACGAAGTGCAGACGGGCCTTCGACAGTCGCGATGGCCAGCCGACGGAGCTGGCTGGTCGCTGCGTCGGGAACTGCGGTGGTCACCCACTGCATGCTAACCACGGCGTGGCCAGTCGGCCTGCCCGATAGGCTCGGCCACATGAGCGAACCGACCCTGGGAGTACGTGACCGTGCCGCTGCTGACCCACGCCACCAAGCAGATCCTCGACCAGTGGGGAGCCGACGGCTGGGAGCTGGTGCCGTGCTGCCCGGCCCCACCGGCGAGCAGCACGTCGCGTACCTGAAGCGGCCCAAGTGACGCGCTGGTCGGCCCGGCTGCCAGAACTCGGTCATCGAGCTGCCGGTCGTCGTCGCGCCCTCGCGGTCCTACGTGCCGGCGGTGCGCAGCGGCAACCTCGTCTACACCTCCGGCCAGCTGCCGATGGGCGACGGCGAGCTCGCTGCAGCGGGCAAGGTCGGCGCCGCCGTCACGCCCGAGGAGGGCCAAGGAACTCGCCCGGATCTGCTGCGCTCAACGCGCTGGCCGCCATGGACGCGCTGGTGGGCATCGACTCGGTGACCAAGCGTGGTCAAGGTGGTCGGATTCGTCGCCTCCGCAGCCGGGTTTCAACGGCCAGCCCGGCGTGGTCAACGGCGCGTCCGAACTGCTCGGTGACGTCTTCGGCGACGCAGGTGTCCACGCCCGCTCGGCGGTCGGGGTGTCCGAACTGCCGCTGGACGCCCCGGTCGAAGTGGAGCTGGTCGTCGAGGTCGTGCTAGCGGCAGGAGCGGGCGCCCCTGGAAAGCTTCGAGCACCCGGCCTACGGGAAACTGCGTCCGCGTGACCGACACGGCGTCGGTGCTGCTGTGCCGACAACCCCGGCATGATGACGCTGGAGGGCACCAACACCTGGGTGTTGCGGGGACCCGGCAGCGACGAGGTCGTCATCGTCGATCCCGGACCCGACGACGACGAGCACATCGCCGCCGTCGCCGCCGCCGGCCGGATCGCGCTAGTGCTGATCAGCCATCGGCACGGCGACCACACCGACGCCATCGACAAGCTGGTCGACCGGACGGGCGCGCCCGTGCGCTCGGCCGGCAGCGGATTCCTGCGCGGCCTGTCGCGCGAGCTCACCGACGGCGAGGTGATCGACGCCGCGGGACTGCGGATCACGGTCTGGGCCACACCCGGTCACACCGCCGACTCGCTGTCCTTTGTGCTCGACGACGCGGTGTTGACCGCGGACACCGTGCTGGGTCGCGGAACGACCGTCATCGACAACGAGGACGGCAGCCTCGCCGACTACCTCGATTCCTTGCAGCGGCTTCGTGGGCTTGGCCGGCGAACCGTGCTGCCCGGCCACGGCCCCGACCTCCCCGACATCGAAGCGGTCGCCGACGGCTACCTCGCACACCGCGAACAGCGCCTCGACCAGATCCGGTCGGCGTTGCGTGAACTCGGCGAGGAAGCCACCACGCGTCAGGTCGTCGAGCACGTCTATGTCGACGTCGAAGAAGAGTTGTGGGACGTCGCCGAATGGTCGGTGCAGGCCCAGCTGGACTATTTACGGCGCTAGCGCGCGCGCCTGGCCAACCGCTCGGAGTCTGAGATCAGCACGCTCTTGCCCTCGAGCCGGATCCAGCCGCGGTGGGCGAAGTCGGCGAGCGCCTTGTTGACCGTCTCGCGGGAGGCGCCGACGAGCTGAGCGATCTCCTCCTGCGTCAGGTCGTGGGTGACCCGCATTGCGCCGCCCTCCTGGGTACCGAACCGCTGCGCGAGCTGCAGCAGCTGCTTGGCGACCCGGCCCGGAACGTCGGTGAAGATCAGGTCGGCGAGGTTGTTGTTGGTGCGGCGCAGCCGGCGCGCCAGCACCCGCAGCAATTGCTCGGCGATCTCGGGACGATCGGCGATCCAGGCCCGCAACGCGTCGCGGTCCATCGATACCGCGCGTACTTCGGTGATGGTGGTCGCGCTCGAGGTCCGGGGGCCGGGGTCGAAGATCGACAGCTCACCGAACATGTCGGACGGCCCCATGATGGTCAGCAGGTTCTCCCGACCGTCGGGTGAACGACGGCCGATTTTGACCTTGCCGGAAATGATGATGTACAGCCGATCACCGGGCTCACCCTCGGCGAAAACCGTGTGTCCACGCGGGAAGTCGACGGGTTGCAGTTGCTTGGTCAGCGCGGAGACCGCGGTGGGTTCGACTCCCTGGAAGATTCCGGCCCTGGCCAGGATCTCGTCCACGTTGCCCCTCTTAGCTGATCGAAATATGATTGCGCGCCGCACCGGCTGCAAGCCCCATCGCTGGCTGGCAGCTCGGCGGCCGATCTAGTCTAGAGGTGAGCCTTCGTCTCGACGTGCCAACGCTACACACGATTGGCATGCTGACGCGGTGCAAATTGCCGATTCGACCGCGAATGCTGAGCCGCTGTCGCGAGATATGCCGGGTTGATTCGCGGCGGGGGCAACGGCGGCCAGCAGCAGCGGGTCGGTCGGCGGCTCGTCGCGACTGGACAGATAGGGCGCCTCGCCGACGGTGCGAGCCATCCTGCGGTGCAAACCGTCCAGCGCCTCGGGCATTCCCTCCCGGGCCAATGTGCGCACATCGATAGGCTCGGCCTGCTCGAGAAATTCAGCGACATCAGTTGCTGTAACTGTGTCTTTTTCCAAGCCCGCTTCAAGCCGTTCGAGCCCGAAAGTCGCCAGCATTAGCAACCCCGGGGTGAATGCAACTAGCAACCAGGACACAAGCAGCAAGTAAACACGGCTAAGGTCTCAGCGGGATCACGAATTAGCACTCTGTCGAGGTGACAATGGGCAAGCCAGCCAAGGCCGCCGCCAAGGCCGCAAAGAAGCCGGCAGGGCCTTCCGCGGCCGTTGCCCGCCGCTTCGCGTCGGAAACCCGCACCGGTCTGGTACGCCGGGCGCGGCGGATGAATCGCAAACTGGCAGAAGCGTTTCCGGGCGCGCACTGTGAACTGGACTTCACCACGCCGCTGGAGTTGGCGGTGGCGACGATCCTGTCCGCGCAGAGCACCGACAAGCGGGTCAATCTGACCACCCCGGCGTTGTTTCTCCGTTACCGGTCCGCCGTGGACTATGCGCGGGCCGACCGCGAAGAACTCGAAACTCTCATTCGACCGACCGGTTTTTTTCACAACAAAGCGACGTCGTTGATCGGCTTGGGTCAGGCGTTGATGGAGCGCTTCGACGGCGAACTGCCCAACACGATGCAAGAGCTCGTGACCCTGCCGGGGGTGGGTCGCAAGACCGCCAACGTGATCCTCGGCAACGCGTTCGACATGCCCGGAATTACCGTCGACACCCATTTCGGCCGACTGGTCCGCCGGTGGCGCTGGACGACCAGGAGGACCCGGTCAAGGTCGAGTTCGCGATCGGCGAGCTGATCGAGCGCAAGGAGTGGACGCTGCTCAGCCACCGGGTGATCTTTCACGGTCGCCGGGTGTGTCATGCCAGGAAACCGGCCTGCGGCGTGTGCGTGCTGGCCAAGGACTGCCCGTCGTACGGCACCGGGCCCGACCGAACCGGTGATCGCCGCGGCGTTGGTGAAGGGCCCGGAAACCGAGCACCTGCTGGCCTTGGCCGGGCTCTAGTAACGGCTCAGCGCTGAACACCCTGAGCAGGCGGCCCGCTGGACCGTTGCGGTCCTGGTGGTCGTCGTCGCGTTGGTCGTCGCGTCTGGCGATGACGCTGCGCAGACCTTCGCCGTCCACCGACCCGCGACCGGTCCGGTCCGGGAGCACCGTGATGCCGACACCGCGCCGGCGTTGGCCGGGCCGCGGCAGCGGGCCGGTCTTCTGCCGTGTCCGCGGCCGGGCGGGCAGCCCGGCTCGGCCGCGCTGCGTGGCGTGACCGTCGACTGCGCGGCTGACGGCTCGACGCGTCGACGTCGGTCCGGCTCTGGCCGGGCGCCCCGTGGTGCTCAACCTCTGGGCCTATTGGTGTGCGCCGTGCGCCGCCGAACTTCCCGCGATGGCGGAGTATCAGCGCCGCGTCGGCCCCGACGTGATGGTGGTGACGGTGCACCAGGACGAGAACGAGACCGCGGCGCTGATCCGGCTGGCCGAGCTGGGTGTGCGGCTGCCGACGCTGCAGGACGGCAGCCGTCGGGTCGCGGCGGCGCTGCGGGTGCCCAACGTGATGCCCGCGACGGTAGTGCTGGACTCGAACGGTAGCGTTGCCAAGACGCTGCCCCGCGCTTTCGCCACCGCCGACGAGATTGCCGATGCGGTCGGGCGGCTGGATGCGCGAAGGGGGCGCCAGTGATCGGAGGCGGCACTCCCCAACGCCTTGACCGCGCAGGTGGGACGGATCTGCTGACGCCCGAACTCGGCCCTCCCTGGCTGCGACCGCTGGTCGACAACGTCGCCGACATCCCCGATGCCTACAGGCGCCGGCTGCCCGCCGACGTGCTGGCCATGGTGACCGCGTCCAAGGCACTGGCCGGCAACAAGGGCCGCGAGGCCGCGGTGCTGGTGCTGTTCTCCGGCCCGTCGGCGGCCGAGTCCGGCGGCGCCGCACCCGATTCCCTGCCCGAGGACGCCGATCTGCTGCTGATCGTGCGGGCTGCGTCGTTGCGCCACCACGCCGGTCAGGCCGCCTTCCCTGGCGGCGCCGCCGATCCCGGTGACGACGGACCCGTGGCCACCGCGCTGCGCGAGGCGCGCGAGGAGACCGGGATCGATACCGCCAGACTGCATCCACTGGTCACGATGGAGCGAACGTTCATCGCGCCGTCGGGATTTCACGTCGTCCCTGTCCTGGCGTACTCGCCGGACCCAGGGCCGGTGGCCGTCGTGGATCAGGCGGAAACGGCAATCGTGGCCCGGGTTCCGGTCCGGGCCTTCATCAATCCCGCCAACCGGCTGATGGTGTACCGCCGCACCCTCAGCCGCCGCTTCGCCGGGCCCGCATTTCTGCTCAACCAGATGCTGGTCTGGGGTTTCACCGGTCAGGTGATTTCCGCGATCCTGGATGTCGCTGGATGGGCAAAGCCGTGGGATGCCAGCGACATTCGCGAACTCGACGAAGCGATGGCATTGGTCGGCGACGAGGAAGATGCGTGATGACCCCCTCACAGTGGTTGGACATCGCGGTGCTGGCGGTCGCGTTCATCGCGGCGGTCTCGGGGTGGCGTTCCGGTGCGCTTGGCTCGTTACTGTCCTTCGTCGGCGTGCTGCTCGGGGCGATCGCCGGTGTCCTGCTGGCTCCGCACCTGGTCGCGCACGTCGCCGCGCCGCGGGCCAAGTTGTTCGCAGCGCTGTTTCTGATCTTGGCGTTGGTGGTCATCGGCGAGGTTGCCGGTGTGGTGTTGGGCCGCGCGGTCCGCGGGGCGATTCACAGCAACTCTGTCCGGTTCCTCGACTCGCTGGTCGGCGTCGCGGTGCAACTGGTGGTGGTGCTGGTGGCGGCGTGGCTACTCGCGACGCCGCTGACGTCGTCGGCGGGTCAACCGAATTTGGCTGCGGCAGTTCGTGGTTCGCGGGTGCTCGGCGAAGTCAACAACTATGCTCCGGAATGGCTCAAGACGGTGCCCAAGCGGCTGTCCGCGCTGCTGGACACCTCGGGTCTGCCGCAGGTGCTCGAGCCGTTCAGCCGCACCCCGGTGGTGGCGGTCGCGGCCCCGGATTCGGCGCTGGCCAAGAATCCCGTCGTCGCAAGCACCGAGCCGAGCGTGGTGAAGATCCGCGCGATCGCGCCGAGTTGCTCGAAAGTGTTGGAGGGCAGTGGTTTTGTGCTCTCTCCTGACCGGGTGATGACCAACGCGCACGTCGTCGCCGGGTCGAACAACGTCACGGTCGAGGCGAGCGGCAACCCGTACGACGCGACCGTGGTGTCCTACGACCCGACCGTCGACATCGCCATCCTCTCGGTGCCGCATCTACCGGCCGGGCCACTGTCCTTCGCCAACGCCCCGGTGACCTCGGGCACCGAAGGCATCGTGATGGGCTACCCGGGCGGTGGCGGATTCATGGCAACGCCGGCCCGAATCCGGGAACTCATCGAGCTTAACGGACCCGACATCTACCGCAAAGCGACCATCAACCGCGAGGTCTACACCGTGAGAGCCGATGTGGAACAAGGTAATTCGGGTGGACCGCTGATCAACCTCGACGGGCAGGTGATCGGTGTCGTGTTCGGTGCGGCGGTCGACGACAACGACACCGGTTTCGTGCTGACGGCCAAAGAGGTGGCTGCCCAGTTGTCGCACATCGGCGACACCACAGCGGTGTCCACCGGTGAGTGCGTCAGTTGAGCGGCGAGCGGTAGACCCGGTCGAGAAACTGCGACAGGTGGCCGTTGACCTCGTCCGGCTTCTCCTCGTGAGTGAAATGCCCCGCGCCGGCGACTGATACGTACCGGGCGTGCGGCGCGTAGCGCTGCGTTCGCTCTACCGGATCGGCCAGGACGTAGGGATCCTCGTCGCCGTGGATGTGCAGCATCGGAATGCCGAACGGCCGGCTCATCAACCGCATGAAGCGCCGGCCCTCTTCGCGCAGTTGGCTCCGCACCGCCCAGCGTTGATATTCCAGGGCGCAATGCGCCGCGTACCGAATCTGGATGGCCTGACGTAGGTGGCCGATAGTCTCCGTGAAATCCTGTGAGGCAAGCCATTCCGCGCCTGCCCGGCTGCGGACCAGATGTTCGAGCACGCTGCCGTGGTGACGGGTCAGGGCACGCTCCGGCCAGATCGGCACCTGATACCGCAGCAGCGACGGGAGCAGTGCGCGACCCTGGTCGCGGCGGGTCAGCGCCGATCGGCGCAGCGCGGCGGGGTGCGGCGAGTTGATCACCGCGATCGCCCGCACCTGCCGCGAATGCAACACCGAGGTGGCCCAGCACACCAGGCCGCCGTCGGCGTGACCGATCAGCGTCGCCGACGAATGCCCTAGCGCGCGAATCAATCCCGCGGTGTCACCGGCCAGCGTCCAGCCGTCATAGCCGCGCGGCGGCTTGTCGCTGCCGCCGTAGCCCCGCAGGTCCACCGCGACCACCCGCGCCCCGGTCAGGCCGCGCAATTGATGACGCCACGACCACCAGAATGAGCCGAAGCCGTGCAGCATGATCACCAACGGCCGCGCCGTGGGGAGCGCTGTCCGCGCCCGCCTCGGTCGGGGTCGCCTCGACGACGTGGAACCGAATCCCGTTGGCATGCACGTCCAGATGACGCCACGGACCGTCGATGCGCGTGACCGACGGATCTGGTGGGGCCATCTACCAACCCGAGGGATCGGCGGGCGTCCCGCCCTGGTCCAGCGCCGGGGCCGAGGGCTTGTCATGGCCCGGCGTGAACGCCGACCGGGCCTCCTTGACCGATTCGATGGTCTGCTGTGGGCCCCGGATGCGCCGCACCTTGAGGAACCCGAACAACGCCAGGGCGCCGGTCGTCACCACCATGATCCCGAAAACGATCAGGAACGCCGCCCAGCGCCACAGCCAGGTGTCCAGCAACTCGGCCACGAAGAAGAAGAAAAAGAACGTCGAGTAAAACAGCACGACCAGCGCGGCGATGAAGAACACGCTGCCGGTCAGGCCCTTCTTGACGTCGCGGGTGATCTCGGCGCGGGCCAGTTCGACCTCGGCGCGCACCAGAGTCGACATCTGCGAGGTGGCCTCTTTGACCAGTTCGCCGATCGACGGCTCAGCAGACAGTGCGTGCGGATCGGTCAGCGGAATGGTGGTCAGCGTGCTGGGAACGCCATCCTTGCGCTCGCCGTTCTTTCGATCTGACTTGCTCACAGACGGTCCTTCCGGGCTAACACTGTTGGTCCCGCTCCTCCACATCGCGCCTCGCGCGATGCATCGTCGCCGGACGCTCTGACTGTCACGGGACGCGCGGTCCGTCGCGGTTAATGTTGCCATGCAGTCCGATGTCAGACGACACAAGGCAGCTGATTGAGCTTTGCCATCGGCGGGCATCGATAGAGCTAGACTGGCGCGGCCGCCTATTGAGCGTGCCCAGTTTGCCGACGGGAGAAAACCGCGTTGCAGGTGATAAGCCGTCGGTTGCTCGAGATTTTGATGGCCTTGGTCGTGGCGGGCGTCGTGGTTGTGCCCGGCGCTCCCGCTCGTGCCGACGACCGGATCCCGCTCGGCGGGGGAGCCGGAATCATCGTCAACGGCGACACCCTCTGCACGCTGACCACCATCGGCACCAATCCCAAGGGAGACCTGATGGGACTCACGTCGGCGCACTGCGGCGGCCCGGGCGCGCCGGTCGCCGCCGAGGCGGCCAAGGACCGCGGCAACGTAGGGACGATGGTGTCCGGCAACGACGGCCTGGACTACGCGGTCATCCAGTTCGACAAGGCCAAGGTGTTGCCGCAGGCCAACTTCGGCGGCTTTGCGATCAACGGCATCGGACCGGACCCGGCATTCGGACAGATCGCCTGCAAGCAGGGCCGCACCACCGGCAACTCGTGCGGCGTCACCTGGGGTCCGGGCCAGGATCCGGGCACGATTCTCATGCAGGTCTGTGGGCAGCCCGGCGACTCGGGCGCCCCGGTGACCGTCAACGATCAGCTGGTCGGCATGATCCACGGGGCGTTCAGCGACAACCTGCCGGTGTGCATCACCAAGTACATACCGCTGCACACCCCGGCGGTGGTGCAGTCGATCAACGCCGACCTGGCCGACCTGCAGGCCAAGAACCGCCCCGGCGCCGGGTTCGTCCCGATCCCGGCTTGACGTCTATTGAGCGGCTCGGATGGCGTCGAAGACGCCCGGATCGAGCAGCGTCGAGGTGTCCCCGAGGTCACGCTTCTCGGCGATGTCGCGCAGCAGCCGTCGCATGATCTTGCCGCTACGGGTCTTCGGTAGCTCCGGCACCACGTGCAGTTCGCGTGGGCGGGCGATCGGCGAGATCACCCGCGCCACTTCGGCGCGCAGCTCGTCGATGATCTCCGCACCGGTCGTCTCCGCATGCGAGGACTCGAGCACGACGAACGCGCAGATCGCCTGACCGGTGGTCTCGTCGGTTGCGCCGACCACCGCGGCCTCGACGACCGCGGCGTGGCCGACGAGTGCCGACTCCACCTCGGCGGTGGAAATGCGGTGCCCCGACACGTTCATCACGTCGTCGATGCGGCCGAGAATCCAGATCGCGCCGTCGGTGTCGTAGCGGGCGCCGTCGCCGGCGAAGTACCAGCCCTCTTTCGCGAACTTCGACCAATAGGTCTCGCGGAAGCGGTCGTCGTCACCCCAGATTCCGCGCAGCATCGACGGCCACGGCTGGTCGAGTACCAGGTAGCCGCTGGCTTGCTCACCCTCGTCGGACGACGGCGGCGGGAGTTGGTTGCCGTCGACGTCGACGATCTTCGCCGAGATGCCGGGTAGCGGGACCATTGCCGAACCTGGCTTGGCCGCCGCGACACCGGGCAGCGGCGAGATCATCGCCGCGCCGGTCTCGGTCTGCCACCAGGTGTCGACGATCGGGACGGCGTCGCGGCCGATGACCTTGCGGTACCAGCGCCATGCCTCGGGGTTGATCGGCTCGCCGACCGTACCCAGCAGCCGCAGGCTGGACAGGTCGTGGGCGTCCGGGATGTCGCGGCCCCACTTCATGAACGTCCGGATCATCGTCGGCGCGGTGTAATAGACTGTGACGCCGTACTTTTCGATGATCTGGAAATGCCGGTGCTGGTCGGGGGTGTCCGGTGTGCCCTCGTAGATGATCTGAGTGACGCCGTTGGAGAGCGGGCCGTAGACGCCGTAGGTATGGCCGGTGACCCAGCCGATGTCGGCGGTACACCAGAACACGTCGGACTCGGGCTTGATGTCGAAGATGTAGTACTGCGTGTAGGACGACTGGGTGAGGTAGCCCCCGCTGGTGTGCACAATGCCCTTGGGCTTGCCGGTGGTGCCCGAGGTGTACAGCAGGAACAGCGGATGTTCGGCGTCAAACGCCTCCGGTTGGTGCTCGGGTGACGCCGCGTCGACGACGTCGTGCCACCACACGTCGCGGCCGTCGGTCCAAGGGATGTCCACGCCTGTCCGCTTGACCACCAGGACGTGCTCGATGGAGTCGGCGCCGGTAACCGCCTCGTCGGCGGCGTCCTTCAGCGATGCCGGCTTGCCGCGACGGAATTGCCCGTCGGCGGTGATCAGGATCTTGGCCTTAGCGTCGTCGATCCGGGCGCCGAGCGCGGTCGCAGTGAAGCCCGCGAACACGACGCTATGCAGCGCGCCCAGTCGCGCGCAGGCCAGGATCGCGACGATGGCCTCGGGAATCATCGGCAGGTAAATCGCGACGCGATCACCGGCGGCCAGACCGAGGTCGGTCAGCGCATTGGCGGCCCTGCTCACCTCGGCCAGCAGGTCGCTGTAGGTCAGGGTGCGGTCGTCGCCGATCCGCTCGCCTTCCCAGTGGATTGCGACGCGGTCGCCGTTGCCGGCCTCGACGTGCCGGTCCACGCAGTTATAGGTGACGTTCAGTTTGCCGTCGGTGAACCATTTGGCAAACGGCCGCGCGGACCAGTCCAGCACCTCCGAAAAAGGGGTGTCCCACGACAGCCGGTTGGCCTGCTCAGCCCAGAACGCCAACCGGTCCTGCTCGGCCTGTTGATACAGGTCATCGCGGGCATTTGCCTGCGCGGCAAACTCTTTCGACGGTGGATACGACGGTGCGTGCGGCTGCGTCTCGGTCACCCGCACGAGCCTAGCCCGGCGATGATGCGGCCGCGTAGCCGTTGCGGAACCAGACCAGCCGGTCGGCCGCTCCTTCAGCGGCCGTAGGCAATACAGTCGCACCGTCTGCAGATGGAAACCGCTTGGGTCTCCTCTGGACACAGCGAGCGGTGGTAGTCCTGTTGCTGAACGGAGGAGGAAGGCTTGCATCGGTTTCGCATCCTTGCGGTGACCGCCGCGCTCGCCGCCGCGTCCCTGATCGGCTGCGGGGTCGCCGGTGTTCGCACCGACGTGGTGATCGTCAATGCCGGCGAGCCGCAGAACCCGCTGATCCCGACCAACACCAACGACACCAACGGCGGCCGCATCGTCGACCGGCTGTTCGCCGGCCTGATGTCATACGACGCCAAGGGCGAACCCACGCTCGAGGTCGCGAGCGCAATCGACACCACCGACGACGTCAATTACCGGATCACCCTCAAACCTGGCTGGACGTTCAGTGACGGCTCGCCGGTCACCGCACACTCCTTCGTCGACGCCTGGAACTACGGCGCACTCGCCGCCAATGCCCAACTGCAGCAAAGCTTTTTCTCGCCGATCTCCGGTTTCGACGAGGTGGCCGCGTCCAAACCGAGCGCGAGCACGATATCGGGATTGCACGTCGTCAGCGACCGCGAATTCACCGTTCGGCTCAAGGGACCGACCATCGATTTCAAGCTGCGGCTGGGGTTTTCGCCGTTCTACCCGTTGCCCGAGGCGGCGTTCAAGGACATGGCGGCGTTCGGCCAGCATCCGATCGGTAACGGGCCATACCGACTGGGCGACGAGCCGGGCAACCCGGCCTGGCAGCACAACGTCAAGCTCGACCTGGTCACCAACCCCGGTTACCACGGCAACCGGAGACCGCATAACAAGGGCCTCAGGTTCGTCTTCTACGCCAACCTCGACACCGCCTACGCCGACCTGCTCTCAAGCAATCTCGATGTGCTGGATACGATTCCACCCAGCGTGCTGACTGTCTACCGCCACGACCTCGGCGACCGCGCGGTGACCGCGCCCGCGGCGGTCAACCTGACGCTGGATACTCCGCTTCGGCTGCCGCACTTCTCCGGTGAAGAGGGCCGCCTGCGGCGCCTGGCGATCTCGTCGGCAATCAACCGCGACCAGATCTGCCACAAGATCTTCTCCGGCGCGCGCACGCCAGCTCGTGAATTCACCGCCAGCTCGCTGCCCGGATACGACCCTCACATCGACGGCTACGACGCGCTGGACTTCAATCCGGACCGCGCGCGGGCATTGTGGTCACAGGCCGATGCGATCTCGAAATGGACTGGCCGGTATGCGATTTCGTACAACGCGGACGGCTCTCATCAGGAGTGGGTGGACGCGGTGGCCAACAGCATCAAGAACACGCTGGGGATCGACTCCGCGGGTGCGCCGCAGCCTACGTTCGCCGGCTTTCGGACCCAGATCACCAGGCGCACGATTGGCACCGCGTTTCGCGCTGGATGGCAGGGCGACTTTCCGTCAATGCTCGAATTCCTCGAGCCGTTGTTCGTCACCGATGGCGGCGCCAACGACGTCGGCTACTCCAATCCGCGTTTCGACGCCGCGATCGCCGCCGCCGAGGCGGCACCCGACCTTCCGCAATCATTCATCATCGCCAACGACGCGCAGCGAATCCTGTTCGCAAGACATGCCCGTCGTGCCGCTGTGGTATACCGTCGCGGTGGCCGGCCGGTCGGCCGGCGTCAGTCACGTCGCGCTGACCTGGAACGGGCTGCCCGACTACGAACACATCGTGAAGGCCTGACATGGGTTGGTATGTCGCCCGTCGCATCGCAGCCATGATCCCGGTCTTTGTGGGTGCGACCCTGCTGATCTACGGCATGGTCTTCCTGCTGCCCGGCGACCCGATCGCGGCACTCGGTGGCGACCGCCCACTGAGTCCCGCGGTGGCCGCACAACTCCGCACCCAGTACCACCTCGACGACCCGTTCTGGCTGCAGTACCTCCACTATCTCGCCGGTGTCCTGCACGGCGACCTCGGCCGCGCCTACTCCGGGCTCTCGGTCAGTACCGTGCTGGCGCAGGCATTTCCGGTCACGTTCAAATTGGCTCTGGTCGCGTTGGCGGTGGAGTCGGTGTTCGGTGTCGGGTTCGGGGTGATTGCGGGGCTGCGCAAGGGTGGGGTCTTCGACGCCGGGGTGCTGATCGTCAGTCTGGTGATCATCGCGGTGCCGATCTTCGTGCTGGGCTTTCTCGCGCAGTTCGTGTTCGGGGTGCGCCTGGGCGTCGCCGCCGTCACGGTGGGTGATCAGCCGACGTTCGCCCGGTTGCTGCTGCCCGGAATCGTGCTCGGCGCAGTCTCTTTCGCATACGTGGTGCGGCTGACCCGATCCGCGGTGGCCGACAACGCGCACGCCGACTTCGTGCGCACCGCGACCGCGAAGGGGTTGTCGCGGCCGCGCGTGGTAGCCGTGCACATCCTGCGCAATTCGCTGATCCCAGTGGTGACGTTTCTCGGCGCCGACCTCGGCGCGCTGATGGGCGGGGCGATCGTCACCGAAGGCATCTTCAACATCCACGGAGTCGGCGGAGTCCTCTACCAGGCCGTCACCCGTCAGGAAGCGCCGACCGTGGTGTCGATCGTGACGGTGCTGGTCGTGGTTTACCTGGTCACCAATCTCGCGATCGATCTGCTCTACGCGGCGCTTGATCCCAGGATCCGTTATGGCTGAATGGATGTGGCGTGACAGCTGGCGGGTGCTGCGGCGACGCCCGCAGTTCGTCGTCAGCGCGGCACTGATCGGGTTCATCATTGTGGTCGCGGTGTGTCCGTCGTTGTTCACCGCGGTTGATCCCGGGTATGCCAATCCGGACCAGAGCCTGCTGCCCCCGTCCGCCGCGCACTGGTTCGGCACCGACCTGCAGGGCCACGACATCTACGCGCGCACCATCTATGGGGCGCGCGCCTCGATCACAGTCGGGTTGGGCGCCACCCTGGTCGTGTTCGTCGTCGGCGGTGGACTCGGCGCGCTGGCCGGCTTCTATGGCGGCTGGCTCGACGCGCTGGTGTCCCGGGTTGCCGACGTGTTCTTCGGTATTCCGCTGCTGCTGGCCGCAATCGTGCTGATGCAGGTGATGCACCACCGGACGGTGTGGACAGTCATCGCGATCCTGGCGCTATTCGGCTGGCCGCAGATCGCCCGGATCACCCGCGGGTCCGTGCTCACGGTTCGCGGCAGCGACTATGTGCTGGCGGCGAAAGCGCTGGGCCTGAACAGGTCTGGGATCTTGCTGCGGCACGTGCTGCCGAATGCGATCGGCCCGGTGATCGCGGTGTCGACCATCGCGCTCGGGCTGTTCATCGTCACCGAGGCGACTCTGTCCTACCTCGGGGTGGGGTTGCCGCCATCGGTGGTGTCGTGGGGTGGTGACATCAACGTCGACCAGCTCCGGCTGCGCGCCGGCTCGCCGATCCTGTTCTATCCCGCTGGTGCGCTGGCGTTCACGGTGCTGGCGTTCATGATCATGGGCGACGTGTTGCGCGACGCGCTGGACCCCCCGTCGCGAGCGTGGCGACTATGAGCGCCCCGCTGTTGAGCGTCTCCGGCCTCGAGGTGTGGTTCGGCGACAATGCGGCGGTGCGGGGTGTCGATCTCGCGGTTCACGCCGGTCAAACCGTGGCGGTCGTGGGCGAATCGGGTTCGGGGAAGTCCACCACTGCCGCCGCGATTCTCGGTCTGCTTTCACCAGGCGGGCGGATCACCGCGGGCCGCATCGAGTTCGACGGCGTCGAGCTGACCGCCGCCACGCAACGACAACTGCGAGCCGTCCGAGGCGGTGGGATCGGCTACGTGCCGCAGGATCCGATGACCAACCTGAACCCGGTCTGGCGGATCGGCTTTCAAGTACGAGAAGCATTGCGCGCGAACAATGTCGATCGCGGTGCCGCTGATCTGTTGGCGGACGCAGGACTGCCCGATCCCGTGCTGCAGGCCCGGCGGTACCCGCACCAACTGTCCGGTGGAATGTGCCAGCGGGCGTTGATCGCGATCGGGTTGGCCGGCCGGCCGCGGCTGCTGATCGCCGACGAGCCCACGTCAGCGCTGGACGTCACCGTGCAGCGCCGGGTGCTCGACTATCTTCAAGAGCTCACCGGCGAGCTCGGCACCGCGGTGCTGCTGATCACCCACGACCTCGCCCTGGCCGCTGAACGGGCCGAGGAGCTGATCGTCATGCACCAGGGAAGGGTTGTGGAAACCGGTGCAGCGCAAGCAATTCTGCGGCATCCGCAGCATTCCTACACCCAGCGCCTCGTCGCCGCCGCGCCGTCACTACGCGGCGCCCGGACCGTACGGCAGGTCACGCCCGAGACGCCGGACATCATCGTCGCTTCGGGGCTGACCAAAACCTACCGGTCCTCGCACGGTGCCCCGTGGCGCCGGACGGACGTGCGCGCCGTCGACGACGTGTCCTTCCGGCTCAGGCGCGGAACGACGTTGGCGATCGCGGGCGAATCCGGGTCCGGAAAATCCACCCTGGCCCGGATGGTGCTGAACCTGTTGCAACCAAACTCTGGCAGAGTCGTTTTCGATGGCCAGGACACCGCCTCGTTGAGTCGACGAGACACACTCGCGTTTCGTCGCAGAATCCAGCCGATATTCCAAAACCCTTACGCCAGCCTGGATCCGACATACTCGGTTGCTCGGATCATCGAGGAGCCACTGCGGATTCACCGGATCGGGGATCGTCGGCGGCGTGAGCACGCAGTGCGTGAGCTGTCCGACCAGGTCGCGCTGCCGGTGTCGCTATTGAACCGCCGCCCGCGCGAACTGTCCGGAGGTCAACGCCAGCGGGTGGCGATCGCGCGGGCCCTCGCGCTCAGGCCCGAGGTGATCGTCTGCGACGAGGCCGTCTCCGCGCTCGACGTGGTCGTGCAGGCGCAGATCCTGGACCTGCTGGCCGAGCTTCAGTCAGAGCTGGGGTTGACGTATTTGTTCATCAGCCACGATCTCGCGGTGATCCGGCAGATCGCCGACGAGGTGATGGTGATGCGGGCGGGCCGGGTGGTCGAGCATGCGGCCGCCGAGAGTGTCTTCACCCGCCCGCAGCACGAGTACACCCGGGAGCTACTGGCCGCGATTCCCCGCGCCGGCGACGATGCAGAGTGCAGCGATGAGGAGGAGCGGCGCTAGTGGGCCGCGCCGGCGACGATGCAGAGTGCAGCGATGGGGAGGAGCGGCGCTAGTGGGCCGCGCCGGCGACGATGCAGAGTGCAGCGATGGGGAGGAGCGGCGCTAGTGGGCCGCGCCGGCGACGATAAGCGGAGCAGTGCGATCGGGAAAAAGTAGGAGGAGCGGCGCTAGTGGGCCGCGCCGGCGACGATAAGCGGAGCAGTGCGATCGGGAAAAAGCAGGAGGAGTGGCGCAAAAAGCCGGGCACGGGGGCTGGCCTATCCTGAGCGGCGCAATGACATCTGATCCGCTCGCTCCGCTGATGGAGCTACCCGGTGTCGCAGCCGCCAGCGATCAAGCGCGCGAAGCGCTCGGCCGGGCCCACCGTCACCGCGCGAACCTGCGGCGATGGCCCGTGACCGCCGCCGAAGCCGCCCTGCGCTCGGCCCGCGCGTCCGCGGTGCTGGACGGCGGTGGTCACAAGCTCGACGACCAGCTCGACGTCTCCGCCACCCAGGACCCGGTATTCGCCGGTGCCCTGCGCGTCGCGCAAGCACTCGAAGGCGGCGAGACCAATCTGGTAGGTGTGTGGCAGCGCGCGCCCCTGCAGGCGCTGGCTCGGCTGCACATGCTGGCCGCGGCCGACCGCGTCGACGAGAGCCGGCTAGGCCGTCCGCGACCCGACGCCGACGTCGGACCCCGGCTGGAACTGTTGGCCCAGATCGTATCTGGCGGTACCCGAGCGCCGGCCCCGGTGATCGCCGCCGTCGCACACGGCGAACTGCTGACCCTGGCGCCGTTCGGCACCGCGGACGGTGTAGTGGCGCGGGCGGTGTCTCGATTGGTCACCATCGCCACCGGACTCGACCCGCACGGGCTGGGGGTGCCGGAGGTCGGGTGGATGCGTCGCGCCGGTGACTACCGGGAAGCCGCGGCCGGGTTCGCGTCCGGAACTCCCGCAGGTATGGCGTCCTGGTTGGTGTTGTGCTGCCGGGCGATGCGCACCGGTGCGCAAGAGGCGCTGACGATTGCTGAAACGCTCACCGAACAGGGCGGGAGCGGGCACTGAAACTGATAGAGCGGGCGGCGTACCGAAGTATTCGGCTCGCCGCCCGCTAGCACGGATCTCGGTTACCATGCGTGCACCTGTGGGCTGCGTGGGATGGCCTCGGCGTTCTTGCGACGCTTCCGGTTTACGCCCCTCCCAAAGGGCGTCGATGCCGTACACTCTCCGCAATTACGCAGGCCCGCAACACTTCTGCCATTATCGCGGCTATGACTCCGCGTGGGTGCCGGGAACCGTGCTCGGTTGCCTCGTCCGGGAGATCGACCCTTCTCTTCTGGATCGACCTTGGCCGTTCGGGCTTCCGTGAGTCCTTTGTACTCCGTGACCCCGGTCACATCAAGAGTCAATTGCCATCAAATCGTCAAAATGATGCCGGGCCGTGATGTCGAAAGTTTGCTGGAGGCGGCTAAAGCGACAACCGGCGCAGCAGGGAGTAGGTCAGCGCGCCGGCCGCCAGGGCGCTTATCCCCACCGCCGCGGTGGTGGCGACTGCGGCTCCCGACGGCGCCGGTATGCGGTCGCGCAACGACACGGGCCGGGAAAACTCGAGCACCGGCCAGTTGCGGGCGTTCGCCTCGCGACGCAGCGCACGGTCGGGGTTGACCACGCTCGGATGCCCGACCACCTCGAGCATCGGCATGTCGGTAATCGAGTCGGAGTAGGCGTAGCAATGCTCGAGCGGATAGCCCTCACGTGCGGCAAGTTCACGAATCGCCTGCACCTTGCCCTCGCCGAAACAGTAGAAACCAATGTCACCGGTGTACTTGCCGTCCGCGACCACCATCCGGGTCGCCATCGCATGGGTGGCTCCCAGGGCCCGCGCGATCGGAGCCACCAATTCCTCACCGGATGCCGACACCACCACCACGTCGCGGCCGCACAGCTTATGGCTGGCGATCAGGTCAGCGGCCTCGGCAAATACCAGTGGCGTGACGATGTCGTGCAGCGTCTCGTTGACGATCGACTTGACCTGCTCGACGTCCCACCCCGTGCACATGTTGGTCAGGTGGATCCGCATCCGATCCATCTGGTCATGATCGGCGCCCGAAAGCAGGAACAGGAACTGGGCATAGCTTGACTTGAGCACCGCGCGGCGATTGATCAACCCCTGCGCGAAGAAGGGTTTGCTGAACGCCAAAGTGCTCGATTTCGCGATGATCGTCTTGTCCAGATCGAAAAAAGCTGCAGTGCGTGGAGTGGGACCGGTAGGCGTCGACGATGTTTGCTGGTCAGCGGCCGAGCGGGGGACGGTCACCGACCCAGCATAGGTCGATGAGTCGGCAAATCGCGACGCCCGCCGGTAAAACCGCCGGTCAATCGGGGTCACGTAACACGTGGTACCAGCGAGACGTTTGGTTCAGCTACTTAAAGGTCATACGTTTCTTTCAGACGCAACACTTGCGCTGCGTGACACTGTCGTGTGTATAGTAAATGTCACTCGGCTTTGCCGAGGGTGTATCAGCCCGACCCCCCGGGGCTGATACACGACGACCCTCGCCTCCTCCCCCCCTGGCGGGGGTCGTCCCTTTTCTCGGGTACATCTCCCGCCGGACCGTCTTCCCATAGTCGCGACGTTGTGCACAGATGCCGTCCCTGCGACTGGCGATTCAGCGCCGTCGGCGACACCGTGGGCCGATGCCGATCACCGATGCGCGCGGAATTTTGGCGGTGCTCAGCGACCCCGTGCTGCGCGACGAACTGGACCGGGTGGCGGCGGCCGTCGGGGTGCGAGTTGTGCACGCCCCCAGTTCGTTACCGGTCGGTAGAAAAGCGTGGTCGGCGGCCTCTGCGATCGTGCTCGACCAGGCCGCGGCGGCCGACTGTGCATTGACCGCACTGCCGCGGCGCGCGCACGTCGTCGTCGCAACCGGTGACGACCCGCCACCGGAAACGTGGGCGGCGGCCATCGAGGTGGGTGCCCGACGCGTCCTGAGACTGCCTGCGCAAGAGCATGATCTGGTTCGCGAGCTGGCCGACGCAGCCGACTCGGTCCGTGACGACGGCACCCGCGGCGCGGTGCTGGCGGTGATCGGCGGCTGCGGTGGTGCGGGCGCGTCGGTGTTCGCGGCCGCGCTCGCGTGGGCAGCGGTCGAGTCGATGCTGGTCGACCTCGACCCCTGGGCCGGCGGCATCGATCTGCTGGTCGGTGCGGAGACCGCACCCGGCGTGCGCTGGCCGGACCTGGCGCTGCAGGGTGGCCGACTCACCTGGGCGGCCGTGCGCGAGGCATTACCGCAACACCGCGGAATGAGCCTGCTCTCGAGCACCCGTAATAGTCACGAATTAGACGGTGCCGCAGTGCAATCCGTTCTTGACGCAGGCCGTCGCGGCGGGGCCACGGTGATCTGCGACCTGGCCCGCCGGATCACTGCCGCTGTCGAAATCGCCGTCGATGCAGCCGATCTCGTGGTGTTGGTCAGCCCCAGCAACGTGCGGGCGTGCGCGGCGACGGCGACCATCGCACCGGTGCTCGCGGCGATCAACCCCAACCTGGGCCTGGTGGTGCGGGGTCCGTCGCCAGGCGGGCTGAGCGCCGACGAGGTGGCGACGATCGCGGGCGTGCCGCTGATGGCGTCGATGCGGCCGCACCCGCGGCTGGCCGAGCAGCTCGAGCACGGCGGACTGCGAATTGGGCGACGCTCAGGGCTGGCCGTCGCGGCTCGCCGGGTGCTGGCCGTGTTGCCGACGCGTCGGGTCGACAGGCGCGCGGCATGAGTGGCTCGCTGATCGACCGGGTTCGTGAGCGGCTGGCGACCGAGTCGGCACCGCTGCGCGCGGGAGTGGTGGCCGACGCGATCCGGGCCGAGTCCGGCGGTGTGCTCGGTGACACCGAACTGCTGAGCAACCTGCGAATACTGCAGACGGAGCTGACCGGTGCCGGAATCCTCGAACCGCTGCTGTGCGCTGACGGCACAACCGACGTGTTGGTCACCGCGCCGGACGCGGTATGGATTGACGACGGAAAAGGTCTGCGGCGCAGCGATGTTCAATTCGCCGACGAACCCGCGGTGCGGCGATTGGCGCAGCGGCTGGCGCTCGCCGCGGGCCGGCGCCTTGACGACGCGCAGCCATGGGTGGACGGACAGTTGACCGGGTTGGGCAGTTTCGGGGTCCGGCTGCACGCGGTCCTGCCGCCGGTTGCCGCGGGCGGCACCTGTCTGTCGCTGCGGGTGCTACGGCCGGTGACCCAGGACCTCGTTGCCTTGATCGCGGCCGGTGCCATCGCCCCTGCGGCCGCCGAATTGATCGACGCCGTCATCGCCGCCCGGTTGGCGTTCCTGGTATCCGGCGGGACCGGTGCGGGCAAGACGACACTGCTGTCGGCGATGCTGAACGCGGTCTCTGCCGACGAGCGGATCGTGTGCGTCGAAGATGCCGCGGAATTGGCGCCGCCCCATCCACACCTGGTGCGTCTGGTGGCGCGCTGTGCCAACGTCGAGGGGGTCGGCGAAGTCACCGTGCGCCAACTCGTCCGTCAGGCGTTGCGAATGCGGCCGGACCGCATCGTGGTCGGCGAAGTTCGCGGCGCCGAGGTGGTCGATCTGTTGGCGGCGCTGAACACCGGACACGACGGCGGCGCGGGCACGGTGCACGCCAACAACCCCGCCGAAGTTCCGGCGCGGCTCGAGGCGCTCGCAGCTCTCGGTGGTCTGGATTGCGTTGCGCTGCATAGCCAGCTGTCGGCTGCGGTCCAGGTGTTGCTCCATGTCGCGCGCGATCGCGGCGGTCGGCGGCGGCTCGCCGAAATCGCCATGCTACGGCGCATCGACGACCGGGCGCGGGCGATCACCGTGTGGCACGCCGACCGCGGTTACACCGACGAGATCGACGTATTCCGACGACTGGTCCACAGTCGGGTGCCTTCATGATCACGCTTGCCGCGGTCGCCCTGTCTGGGGCGGTGATGACGCTTCCGTCGTCACCACGGCGGCGGATGGTCCCGCCCGGGCGGAAGTCGTTGCCGGCGTTTGCCTTACCGTCGGCGATGGCATTCGCTGCGCTGGCGGGTGCCGTGTTAGTGCCGTTCACAACGGTTTTGGCGGCCGGTTTGATCACGGCCACGATGTTGGCGCGGTTCCGTCGCCGACGCCGTGGCGACCGCGGAATGGACGAAAGCACGTCGATGGAGACTGCCATCGACGTGCTGGTCGGTGAACTCAGGGTCGGAGCCCACCCGGCCACCGCATTCGCCGTCGCGGCCGAAGAGACCACCGGACCAGTGGCCGACGCGTGTCATGCGGTCGCCGCGCGCGCCCGGCTCGGCGCCGATGTCGCTGCGGGTTTACGCGGCGTCAGCGCGACAGCCGCGTTGGCGTCCCAGTGGGAACGACTCGCGGTGTGCTGGCAGTTGGCCGCCGATCACGGGTTGGCCATGTCGGCGCTGATGCACGCTGCGCAGCGTGATATCGCTGAGCGACAACGTTTCTCGAGTCAAGTGCGGTCGGCGATGGCGGGTGCCCGGGCCACCGCGGTCATCCTTGCGGCGCTGCCGGTGCTGTCGGTGTTGATGGGCCAAGTGATCGGCGTGCGCCCGCTGCCGTTCCTGCTCGGCGGCGGCTTCGGTGGCTGGCTGCTCGTCGTCGGGTTGACGCTGATCTGCGGCGGGCTGTTGTGGGCGGACCGCATCACCGACAGAGTGACCGCGTGATTACTGCCGCGGCAATGCTTTTGGCCGCAGCACTGTTGAGTGGTGCGGGTCCTTCGGTTGTGCGGGCCCGCGCCGCGAGGCCCGACCGTCGACCTCGCGCGGCGCGGCCGGTTGCGCGTGGCCCGGATCCGCTGGCGGTCGCATCGAGCCTCGATGTGCTCGCGGTCTGCCTGACCTCCGGGATGGCGGTGTCGAGTGCGGCCGCGGCGACCGCGCCCTCGGCGCCCCCGAAATTGGCGCAGCTACTTCGTCGCGCGGCCGACCTGCTGGCGTTGGGGGCCGATCCGGCCGTTGCCTGGTCCGCACCGACCGGATCCGTCGACCCGCACATCGACGCGTTGTTGCGGTTGGCCCGGCGATCGTCGGCCTCGGGTATCGCGCTCGCCGAAGCGGTGTCCGGCCTTGCGGTGCAATGTCGTCAGGACGCGGTACACGCGGCGGCCGCCACGGCGGAGCGCGCCGGCGTGCTGATTGCCGGCCCGCTCGGACTGTGTTTCCTGCCGGCCTTCGTCTGTCTGGGCATCGTGCCGGTGATCGCCGGCCTGGCCGGTGAATTCCTTCAATCGGGATTGTTGTGACCACACATGTCGGAAAATCAGAGAGGACAACATGTTTCACACCCTCAAAGCGCGCCTGACACTGCTGATAGCGGACGATTCGGGGATGTCGACGGTGGAATATGCCATCGGCACTATCGCGGCGGCCGCGTTCGCGGCGATTCTGTACGCCGTGGTGACCGGCGACTCCATCGTCTCGGCGTTGACGAACATCATCGCCCGCGCGCTGAACACCAAGACCTAGCCGACGATGCCGGTTCGACCACCGTCGAGGCGGCGTTCGGTGTCGCGACTCTGGTCACGGTGCTTATGTTGGGTCTGGCCGGCATTACCGCGGTGGCGGCGCAAGTCCGCTGCATTGACGCCGCGCGCGAGGCCGCCCGGCTGGCGGCGCGCGGTGACGAGCGCGCGGCGCTGGCCGCCGCCCGTGGCGTCGCTCCCGGTGGCGCCGTCGTCCAGATTCGCCGCGACGGTGGGTTCATCGTCGCGACCGTGGCGGTGCGATCGAACCTGCTTCGCGCGCTGCATGTCTCGGCGACCGGTGTGGCGGCGGTGGAACCCGAGTGACGAGCGGGGATCAGTCACCGTGGTCGCCGCCGCGATGGTCGTCGTGCTGCTTTGCGTCACCGCCGGCAGCGCCTGCGTGGGTGCCGCGGTGGTGGCACGGCACCGGGCTCAGGCCGCCGCGGACCTAGCCGCGTTGGCCGCCGCAGCGCGGGTGCCCGCCGGAGCCGCGGCAGCCTGTGCCCAAGCCGGCGCCGTGGCCCGGGCGATGCGGGCCGGCGTCGCCGGCTGCGCACTCGACGGTTTGGACGTAGTGGTCACATTGGAAGCCGGAGTCGGGCGATGGGGCAATGCGCGGGCCGCGGCCCGCGCCGGTCCGGCCTAGCGGGACAGCCCAGCCTCGGCGAGCTCCGCGTCGGTCGGAAGCCGTACCGAGACGAGACCGGCAAACCTGTCGTTGTCGAGCTCTACCCGGTTGACAGTCACATGCACCGGTACCCACCCGCCGTCATGAGCCGGCAGCCGAAGCACCGCACACGTGGCGCCGTCGACGAACTCGGTGCGCATCGCGGCTCTCTTCGCCTCGTCGTCGGGGTGTATCCGCGGGCTGTCGGCGGCGATGCGGCGCCAGTCGTAGAACGGGCACGGCGCGTCCAACCACTTCAGCAGCGTCCAGGTGTGCGGATCGAACAACGCCCGGTGCACTCCCGGCCGGGCCAGTCCGCGCAGGATTTGCTGGGCCAGCCGGTCCGACGACGTCGGCTGATCGACGGCTGCGGCGCGCCAATTGATACCTCGCGCGACCATGTGCTCGCGGCCGTCCGCGCCCTCTTCGACACCGTTGCGCACCGCGAAACTGACCCGGATGTAGTTGCCCTGCCAGTCCCGGCCGTCCCACGTGTCGCACATGGTATGACCCGGTTCGAACCTGACTGCCGCGGCCAGCGCACGACCCTCATTGGGCTTGAGCTCACCCGAAGGCCAGCACTCCGCGAATGCCCGCTCCTCCGGGTCCTCCATCTCGACATTCCGACCCATATTCGTCAGCGACTCGGCCGTGTCGGTCGCCACCCCGAGCGTCATGTCCCACTTCAGCGGGCCCGCGACCGGCCGTTCGGGCGGCTCGTTTTCGGGCGGCCCGCTCCACACCTGCACCCCGTGGATGCGGCCGTCGGACATCACGATTGGCTCGGTGCGGATCACCCTGGCCTTTTTAGGAGTGATGCTGACCAGACCTTGGCTGGTCTGCAGCGTTTCGGCGATGGCGGACTGGATGGCGGCGCGGCCAGGGGCACGCTTCAAAAACGCCGTTATCGGAACCAGGTCCCGCAGATCCCGGCCCACCGCCACCACGGCCGGTTCCCTGCCCAGCGTCTCCACCAGCAGCCAGTCGTCGGTCATAGCTCAGCAGTTTAGCGGCGATACTGCCGACAACCCTTGCGTCACACTCGAATCCATCTGCCTTCCCTGAGGCCAACCTGTGGGTCTTATTGACATCTAGGTCACGAACTTGCACAGGCTGCTGGACGAAAGGTATTTTTCTGTTGCGCCCACAGCGGATTTTTCTCAGTTGCAGAGTCCGCCAGGCGCATCTTTCGTCAGAAGTGAGGAAAGCGTTTTCGAGCGCCTGCTGCGAAGACACCGCCATATGGACGTCGGCCGTTCGAGGGGTCGGTCGTCATCCGTATGACAGAGTCCCAGTCGCCAGCGCGCCGAGTACCAGCCGCAACACCCTGACCGCCCCGGCCTTGTCCAGCGGATCGTTTCCGTTGCCGCACTTCGGTGACTGCACGCACGACGGGCATCCCGCGGGCACTCGCACGCCTCGATCGCCGCGAGCGTGGCGGCCAGCCACGTGTTCGCCTGCCGGAAGCCCCGTTCGGCGAACCCGCGCCGCCCGGAAAGCCGTCGTAGACGAAGACGCTTGGCAGACCGTCGGTCGGGGCCCACGGCGGTGGACACCCCGCCGATGTCGCCGCGGTCGCAGCTGGCGACCAGCGGCAGCAGCCCGATCGCGGCATGCTCGGCGGCGTGCAGCGAGCCGGGCACCTGCAGCGGCTCGATCCCGTTGTCACGCAGCGCCTCTGGTGTGATCGTGTACATCACCGCGACGGTGTCCAGCGTATGCGGCGGCATGTCCAGCTCGACGAAGTCGATCACCTCACCGTTGAGCCGACGCCGCAGATAGCCGACGATCTGGTGGGTCACGCAGACCGGCACCAGGCCCAGGGTGACCGGCCCGAACGCGCGCCGTTCGCCGGGTCCGGTCACCGCGATGTCGGTGAGTTCCCGTGCGACGTGGCATATCCGGGATCCTCGGCGTGTACGAACGCGATGCCGTCGTCGAAGTCCAGTGAATCGACCAGGTAGCTCTCGCCCTGATGCAGGTACACCGCGCCCGGGATGCACCGACGCCGGCGCCCGGCCGGTGTCCGCCGTGCCCAGCAGCCGCCCGGTGTCGCTCTCGACGATCACGATCTGGCCACCCGTCGAGCCCCGAATATCCACTGCGGGATGGGGATCCACGCCCGGTGCCGGGAAGTACCTGCCGGCCCGCCGCCGCAGCAGCCCGTCGTCGACCAGCGTGCCGGCCACTTCCTCGGCGCCCAGCGATCCGCACCTCGGCGTCGTCAGCGGGTAATTCTGTTGCAGCGCAGAGTAGTTGCGGTCCGAGGATATACGGGTTGGCCGGGTCGATCACCACCCGCTCGATCGGCTTGTCGAGCAGCGCCGCAGGGTTGTGCACCAGGTAGGTGTCCAGCGGGTCGTCGCGGGCGACCAGCACCACCAGCGCGCCTTGTCCGCGCCGGCCGGAGCGTCCGGCCTGCTGCCAGAACGACGTGACCGTGCCGGGAAAGCCGGCCAGCACCACCGCGTCCAGGCCGGCGATGTCGATGCCAAGTTCGAGTGCATTGGTGGTGGCCAGGCCGCGCAGCTGACCGTCGAGCAGGGCCCGTTCGAGTGCGTTGCGGTCTTCGGGCAGGTAGCCCGCCCGGTAGGACGCCACGGTCTCGGTCAGCTGCGGGGCGATGTCCTCCAGTCGCGCACGTGTTGCCAGCGCGGTCAGTTCCGCGCCGCGGCGCGACCGGACGAAGGTCAGCGTCCGCGCCCCCTCGGCGATCAGATCGGCCATTACCCGCGCCGCCTCGCTGCCGGCGGACCGCCTTACCGGAGCGCCGTTTTCACCTGTCAGATCGGAGCGCAGCGCCGGTTCCCACAGCGCGACGGTCCGGGCGCCCTGCGGCGAGCCGTCATCGGTGACTTCCGCGACCCGCTGGCCGATCAGTTCGGTCGCGGTCGCGCCGGGATCCGATGTCGTTGCGCTGGCGAAGATCACCGTCGGCAGCAAAGCGGGATCGGCGGAGTAGCGTGCGCACAGCCGCAGCAGCCGCCGCAGCACCATTGCCACGTTCGAACCGAAAACCCCTCGGTAGTAATGGCATTCATCGACAACGATGAAGCGAAGGTTACGCAGGAACATCGCCCAGCGAGCATGGTTGCGCAACAGTCGCCAGGTGAATCATGTCGGGGTTTGAGAACACCCAGCGGGAGCGCTCGCGCGCAAATCGGCGTAACTCGCCTGCGCTGTCGCCGTCATACGCCGTCGGTGCGACGTCGCCAAGCCGGGGGATGGCCGCGGTCAACGCGTGAGCGGCCCGCAACTGGTCGTGGCCAAGCGCTTTCGTCGGCGAGATGTACAGCGCGCGGGTCCGCCGATCGGTCGCCAGCGCGTTGAGGATGGGAAGTTGATAGGCCAGCGACTTCCCGGAAGCCGTGCCAGTACTGATAACAACGTGATGCCCCCCGTGGGCCAGGTCGGCGGCCTGAACCTGATGTGCCCACGGCGATCTGACGCCGCGATCGGTAAATGCACTCAGCACATCGGACTCGACCCATGTCGGCCAAGGTTGTTGGCGGCCACGGCGTGCCGGCAACTCGGCGACGTGGCGCAGCGGATGTTCACCCGCGTCGGTGCCGGCGATCGCGGCGGCGAGCAACTCGCTGCCGAACGTCACCACGATCAAGTGCCTCCTGATCCGAACTGATCACCCAAAGGTGCGGCCGATTGCCCCATGGTGACCAGCGATTTGCGCGTCGAACTTCAATTGTTTACCTGGTGGTAGCTCAATTGCTGACCCGAGGCTGTTGCTGGGGCGATGAACATGGTTGACTGTTTGCGGTCGCAGCTTCTGTGTTCGTTTCAAACTTTCGCAGGATCGACGTTGCGGCCGCGGTTCCTGCGTTGTAGGTCGGGTGAAGTTCCGACGACTCAGCAAGGTCTAGCGGTCGGAACGGGCCCGGAGCATCGAGGTGATGCACCGCACCCGAGTAGTAAAGGAAATATCGAGAAATGCCACAGGGAACTGTGAAGTGGTTCAACGCGGAAAAGGGATTCGGCTTCATCGCCCCCGAAGACGGTTCGGCCGACGTGTTCGTCCACTACACGGAGATCCAGGGTAGCGGCTTCCGCACCCTCGAGGAGAACCAGCGAGTCGAGTTCGAGGTCGGCCAGAGCCCCAAGGGTCCCCAGGCCACCGGCGTCCGCGCCGTCTGAGCATCCATTAACGACTACCCCCCGCACGATTCGGAACCACCGGATTCGGACGGGGGGTTTTCGCTGTTCGCCCTATCTATCTACGCGCCGCTCAGCACGCCACGGCGTGCGCTGTTGCCCAGGTCTGATGGGACTACTCCTTCTCCCGCCGCGTTGCGGCGCGCATCGTCGTCGGGCGGGCGCTTAATGTCGTTGTCGTGAGCCAGCTGTCGTTCTTCTCGGCCGAGTCGGTGCCGCCTGCGGTCACCGATCTCACCGGGGTGCTCGCGGCCGCCGGCCAGATCGTGCAGGTCGGCAATGGGGCCCGGCTGTCGGTGGTCGTCGATCAGGCCTGGCGCGCCCAGGCGCTGGGCCAGATGATCGACGAGGCCGGTCTGACGGCCGACATCACCCAGACCGACGAGCACACCCCGCTGGTGCGCACCGAAGTGGACGTCCGCCTGCGTCCGATGGCGGCCGAATGGACCCGTGGGGCCGTGAAAACCGTCCCGCCGCTGTGGTTGCCTGGGCCGCGCGAATTGCGTGCCTGGATTTTGGCCGCCGGCAGCCCGGAAGCCGACCGGTACTTGTTAGGACTCGACCCACACGCGCCGGACACCCATTCGCCGCTGGCGTCGGCACTCATGCGCGTCGGGATTGCGCCGACCCTGATCGGCACCCGGGGGGCGCGGCCGGCGCTGCGAATCAGCGGCCGCCGTCGGCTATCGCGCCTGGTAGAGAACGTCGGGGAACCGCCCGAGGTGGTTGAAGCGTTGCCTTTTTGGCCGCACGTCTAGCGGCAATCAGTCGACCCGCACACGGGGGGTCGGTTTGCGTCGGCCCATCTCGGGTGCCAGATTGTCAGGTGTCTACCGGCCGAAAGGCACCGTAGATTGACGCTGGCAGATCGCGGATCGGAGTATCCGCGGGCCCGCAGGGGAAGAAGTAGTAAGTGAAAGCGAGCGTTACAGGTGGCTGATAGCGGCGGGAATGGCGCCACTCGGCGACTTGTCATTGTCGAGTCGCCGACCAAAGCGCGCAAACTAGCCGGCTACCTGGGCGCCAACTACGTCGTCGAGTCCTCGCGCGGACACATCCGTGACTTGCCCAGGGCCGCCGCTGACGTGCCCGCGAAGTACAAGTCGGAGCCCTGGGCCAGGCTTGGCGTCAACGTCGACCAGGACTTCGAACCCCTCTACATCGTCAGCCCGGACAAGAAGAGCACGGTCACCGAGCTCAAAGGCCTGCTCAAGGACGTCGACGAGCTCTACCTGGCCACGGACGGTGACCGCGAGGGTGAAGCGATCGCCTGGCATCTGCTCGAGACCCTCAAGCCGCGGGTGCCGATCAAGCGGATGGTGTTCCACGAGATCACCGAGCAGGCGATCCTGGAAGCCGCCGCCAACCCGCGCGATCTGGACATCGACCTGGTCGACGCCCAGGAGACCCGCCGCATCCTGGACCGGCTCTACGGCTACGAAGTCAGCCCGGTGCTGTGGAAGAAGGTGGCGCCCAAGCTGTCCGCGGGCCGGGTCCAGTCGGTGGCCACCCGCATCATCGTCCAGCGCGAACGCGACCGGATGGCCTTCCGCAGCGCCGCCTACTGGGACGTCGTCGCGGAGCTCGACGCCAGCGTGTCCGACCCCACGGCGGCGCCGCCGACCTTCAACGCCCGGCTGACCACCGTCGACGGCCTGCGGGTGGCGACCGGCCGTGACTTCGACTCCCTCGGCCAGGTCCGCAAACCCGCCGAGGTCGTGGTGCTCGACGAGGCCGGCGCCGCCGCCCTGGCCACCGGCCTGCGCGGACAGCAACTGACCGTGGGGTCGGTTGAGGAGAAGCCCTACACCCGTCGCCCGTATCCGCCGTTCATGACGTCGACGCTGCAGCAGGAAGCGGGCCGAAAGCTGCGGTTCTCCGCCGAGCGCACGATGAGCATCGCCCAGCGGCTCTACGAGAACGGCTACATCACCTACATGCGTACCGACTCGACGACGCTGTCGCAGTCGGCGATCAACGCGGCCCGCACGCAGGCCCGCCAGCTCTACGGCGAGGAGTACGTCTACCCGTCGGCGCGGCAATACACCCGCAAGGTGAAAAACGCCCAGGAAGCCCATGAGGCCATCCGTCCGGCCGGGGAAACCTTCGCCACTCCCGACGCGGTGCGCAATGACGTCGGCGGCGTCGATGAATTCCGGCTCTACGAGCTGATCTGGCAGCGCACAGTGGCTTCGCAGATGGCCGATGCCCGCGGCACCACGCTCAGCCTGCGGATCAACGGGGAAACCGAGGGCCGTCAGGTGCAGTTCAGCGCCAGCGGCCGGACCATCACCTTCGCCGGGTTCTTGAAGGCTTACGTGGAGACGGTCGACGAGCTGGCCGGCGGGGAAGCCGACGACGCCGAGAGCCGGCTGCCGCAGCTGACCCAGGGTCAGCGGGTGGATGCCACTGGGCTCACCCCGGACGGCCACTCGACCAATCCGCCGGCGCGCTACACCGAGGCCTCGCTGATCAAGGCGCTCGAGGAACTCGGCATCGGCCGGCCCTCAACGTATTCGTCGATCATCAAGACCATTCAGGACCGCGGCTACGTCCAGAAGAAGGGCAGTGCGCTGGTCCCGTCCTGGGTAGCGTTCGCCGTCACGGGTTTGCTGGAGCAGCATTTCGGCCGACTGGTCGACTACGGCTTCACCGCTGCGATGGAGGACGAACTCGACGCGATCGCCTCAGGCACCGAGCGACGCAGCAACTGGCTCAACAACTTCTACTTCGGCGGCGACCACGGCGTGACCGACTCGATCGCCCGCTCGGGTGGGCTCAAGAAGCTGGTCGGAGTCAACCTCGAAGGCATCGATGCCCGAGAAGTCAACTCCATCAAGCTTTTTGACGACGCCGAGGGGCGCGCGGTCAACGTCCGGGTCGGCAAGAACGGGCCGTACCTCGAGCGGATGGTGGTCGGTGACGACGGCGAGCCGACGCCGCAGCGGGCCAATCTGCATGACTCGCTGACCCCGGACGAGCTGACCCTCGATGTCGCCGAGGAGCTGTTCTCGACGCCGCAAGAAGGCCGCTCACTGGGCGTCGACCCGGCGAGCGGGCACGAGATCGTCGCCAAGGACGGCCGTTACGGCCCCTACGTCACCGAAGTGCTGCCCAAGTCGGACGACGACGACGGAACCGCGGGCCAGCCGGCCAAGAAGGGCAAGAAGCCGACCGGACCCAAGCCGCGCACCGGATCGCTGTTGCGCAGCATGGATCTGCAGACCGTGACGCTCGAGGACGCGCTCAAGTTGCTGTCGCTGCCGCGGGTGGTCGGCATGGACCCTGAGTCGGGCGAAGAGATCACCGCGCAGAACGGACGCTACGGCCCATACCTCAAGCGCGGCAACGACTCTCGTTCGCTGGCGACCGAGGATCAGATCTTCTCGGTGACGCTCGAGGAGGCGCTGAAGCTCTATGCCGAACCGAAGCGACGCGGCCGCCAGGGGGCCGCGACGCCGCCGCTGCGCGAATTGGGCACCGACTCGGCGTCGGGCAAGCCGATGGTGATCAAGGACGGCCGGTTCGGACCGTATGTCACCGACGGCGAGACCAACGCCAGCCTGCGCAAGGGTGACGACGTGTTGTCGATCACCGATGCGCGGGCCTCCGAACTCCTGGCCGATCGCCGTGCGCGCGGCCCGGTCAAAAAGACCGTCAAAAAGTCCGCCGCCAAGAAGACGGCGAAGAAGGCTCCGGCTAAGAAAACCGCAGCTAGGAAACCCGCAAAGCGCAGCTAGCGGGCTTTTCTGGCGCGATCCAGCAAATCCTGAGGGTTCCGGGGTGGCGTGTCGCAAAATTAAGGGGTGATTCTCAGTTACCTCTCAGGTACAGTATGTCTTAGCACGTAATACGTCAGGCATACGACCAGTTAGGGAGAATCATGCGACCGGCCGTCCGATACTGCATCACCGCTGGTGTTGCGCTCGGCGGCATCAGCATCCTCATCGTCGCCCCGTCGTCGTCCCCGCTGCGCGACGTCCAGGTCCCCGCGATGCAGCTCTCCAACAACTCACACGAGAACCCTGACGCGAATAGCCCCTCGATTGCCGACTTGCTGCAGACCATGGGTGGGCCGGAGGGCCCCGTGGTCGTGCAGAACATCATCGAGTCCGACGCCGGAGTGCTCCAGGGACGTCAGCCGTCCAGCATCCCTGGACTCAGCGACCTGCTGAACCTGGGCAACGACCCGGTCGGCACCCCAGACCCACAGGGCAAGTCATTCATCGACATCGGGCCGCTGCTGCCCAGCGATCTCACCTTTTCGCCCAACGGCCGCTAACCGCTGGCCTGTTCGCTGATCACTTCTTCGGGTGCGGCCAGGTTGAGCGGCCGCGCCAACTGAGTGGGCGCGGTTCGTCCGCGTAGCGCCACCACCTCCGCTACGTCCCAGCACAATGCCTCGGCATCCAGCGCGCCGCTGACCGCGACCGCGGACGCGAGCACGTGGCCGTCCTCCAGCTTGGCCAGCTCGGTCAGCCGCGCGGCCTCGTTGACCGGGTCTCCGATCACGGTGTACTCAAACCGGGCGAGCGCCCCGATGTGGCCGGCGATGGCGCGGCCCGAGGACACCCCGATGCCGAATTCCGCCGAGCCGATCACCGGCAGCAGCTCGTCGTGCAGTTCGCGGGCCGCCGCCAGCGCGCCACCCGAAGCGTCCGGATGCTCGATCGGCGCCCCGAAAATGGCCAGCGCGGCGTCACCCTGGAACTTGTTGACGAAGCCGCCGTGCCGGCCGACAGTGTCCACCACGACCCGGAAGAACTCATTGAGCAGGCTGACCACCTCGGCCGGTGGCCGGGTCGACGCCAGCTTGGTGGAGCCGACTAGGTCGACGAAGAGCACTGCGACGTCGCGCTCCTGCCCACCCAACTCGGTGCCCCGTTCCAGCGCGCGACGGGCGACGTCCTCTCCGACGTAGCGGCCGAACAGGTCGCGCAGCCGTTGCCGTTCGGCCAGGTCGCGGACCATGTCGTTGAAGCCGGCCTGCAGCAGGCCCAACTCGCTGGCGTCGTAGATCTGCATGTGCGCGTTGTAGTTACCGCGTTGCACCTCGCCGAGGGCCCAGCGCAGCTGGCGCAGCGGGTCGGCGATCGACATCGCCACCAGCAGCGTGCTGGCCAGTCCGATGCCAAGCGCCAGCAGCGCCAACAGCAGGATCGGGTTCAACAGCTTCTCGGGTGGCCCGTGCAGGTAAGCGGCCTTGTCGCCGACCACTGCCAGCACGATGGCCAGCAGCGGGACGCCGGTGGACAGTGCCCAAGCGAGCATCTGGCGTCCGATGACGCCGGAGGCCCGGATGTTCTCGGGTAGCCCGCCGCGCAGGGCCGCAACAGCCACCGGGCGTAGCACTCGTTCGGACTGCAGATAACCGATGATCGCGGTGGCGGTGGCGCCCAGCCCGGTGGCGACGGCCACCACGGGCGCCGCATGCTTGGCCACCGGCCAGCTGGCAACGATGAACACCACGCCGCCGATCAGCCACGACGCCAGGTTGATCACCGTGCGGTGGAACGGGGTGCGCAGCGCGCGGCTGCGCGCCAGCTCGGTGGCGGCCGGGTCGGGGTCGGCGAGCAGGCTGTCGCGGCGCTGCCACCGAAAGACCGGTATCAGCAGACGGGCGCTGATCGCCGTCCCGAGGGCGAACAGGATCATGATCGATGCGACGAACGTCGCCAGGTTGAGCGCCGGCAGCTTCTGCAGCTCGATGCGATCTTCCGGCGGCAGCCCGTAGCGCAGGAAGCCCAGCACCAACAAGGCGCCGATGATGTCGGCCTGCAGCTGGCTCAGCGTGAACACCGGCCACGGAGTGCGCACGAACCACTGGACGAATCCTTGGATTCGTCGCGGGAGTGCCCCTGCGATGCTCACCTGCCCACCGTATCGGTCGCCGGGGACCTAAAAATAGCCAAAAAGGCAGTAGGCAACGGCTGATCGGGTGGGAGGGTCGGCGGCGGCCACTACTCTTGCCGGTGATGTCACGGGTATTCACGCGTCTGGTCGGCCAGGAGTCGGTAGAGGCCGACCTGGTGGCCGCCGCGGCCGCGGCCCGCGGTGACTCGTCTCACAGCGCCGCAATGACGCACGCCTGGCTGATCACCGGACCACCCGGCTCGGGTCGCTCGGTAGCCGCGTTGTGCTTCGCCGCGGCGCTGCAGTGCACGTCCGACGGCCTGCCCGGCTGCGGCGAATGCCGCTCCTGCACGACGACGATGGCCGGCACGCATGGTGACGTCCGCCGCGTCATTCCGGAAGGGCTGTCGATCGGCGTCGACGACATGCGCGCGATCGTCCAGGTGGCCTCGCGGCGACCCAGCACCGGGCGCTGGCAGATCGTGCTGGTCGAGGACGCCGACCGGCTGACCGAAGGCGCGGCCAACGCGCTGCTGAAGGTGGTCGAGGAGCCGCCACCGTCCACGGTGTTCCTGCTCTGCGCGCCGTCGGTGGACCCAGAGGACATCGCGATCACGCTGCGGTCCCGCTGTCGGCACGTCGCGCTGGTGACGCCGCAGCCGGAAGCGATCGCCCAGGTCCTGATCGACAGCGACGGCCTGTCGGCCGAGACCGCGACCTGGGCGGCGTCAGTCAGCGGCGGACACGTCGGGCGGGCCCGCCGACTGGCCACCGACCCGGAGGCGCGCGAGCGGCGGCTACAGGCCCTGGGGTTGGCGCGCGACGCCGCGACCCGGTCGAAGGCGTTTGCTGCGGCCGAGGCGCTGGTGTCGTCCGCAGAGGCCGAGGCGTCGGTGCTGACCGCCGACCGCGACGAGGCCGAGACCGAGGAATTGCGAACGGCGCTGGGCGCCGGCGGCACCGGTAAGGGCGCGGCGGGCGCGTTGCGTGGGTCCGCGGGTGCGCTGAAAGACCTTGAGCGACGGCAGAAGTCGCGCCAAACACGGGCGTCGCGTGACGCGCTCGACCGCGCGCTGATCGACCTGGCGACCTATTTCCGCGATGCGCTGTTGCTCGCCGCGAGCGCACCCGGTCCGCGGGCCAACCATCCCGACATGGCCGAGCAGATCGCGTCGATGGCGACCCACGTCCCTGCCGATCGGCTGCTGCGCTGCATCGAAGCCGTGCTCGAGTGCCGCGAGGCCCTATCCATCAACGTCAAACCCAAGTTTGCCGTCGACGCGATGGTCGCCACCATTGGCCAGGCGCTGCGCGACTGAGTCGGCCGTTTGGGCGCGTCGGAGGCCCTGCCGTAGACTCGTCCCGCCCGTGGGGCACGCCACCTTAGCTCAGTCGGTAGAGCGGCTCACTCGTAATGAGCAGGTCAGGAGTTCGATTCTCCTAGGTGGCTCCAGTTTTCGTCACCATCGGCGCGAGTGTGCGTGTTGGTCCGCCGACACGCTCCGGGAGTGGTCATTGTGCGCACGCTCACCGACCTAGCGCGGCAGCACGTAGCCGACCGGCCCCGCCGCGATGCATACGCTCAGCGCCGCCGTGTTGGCCCGCACCCGGATCGCGTTGCCCGCGCCGGGCAGGCGCACGTACACCCGGTTGAGTCCGGGATGCACCGGAACCCGGGTTGCCCTCCCGTCGGACAGCGCGACCGCCATCGACCCGTCACTGTTGGCCAGGTAGTTGACCTCGGCCGTCCAATCCGTCGGCAGCAGAGGACCGTCGAGACCGATCTCGATCGGATGGTCGGGCTGCACCAGATACCCACACTGCGGCACCGGACCGGGTTTCATCGCGCGCACCCAGGTCACCTGCGCGTCCACTAATCGGCCGCCGGGGTCTAGCGTCCTCAATTGCGTTGTTGCCGAGCCGAATTCCGGTCGATCTGAAAGTAGTGCGAATAGGTGGCCGGCCAGGTTCTGGGGCCAGGCGACCCGGCCGAGGACCAGCGGATCGACTTCCTGGTCTAGCAGCGGCGCGCTCGAACGTGCATGTGCGACAGCCAGATCACGGCGGGCATTGTGAATGTAGGGCTGCGCGGGATTGTCCCGCCAGGACGCCAAGAACGTCGCCGTCGAATAGCAACTGCTCGCAACGAACCCCACCGCCAGGACCGCCGCGAACGCCGTGCGCGACCGCGACGAGTCCAGCCAGCGCGACGACGGGCGGTTGGGCGCGCAGAGGGCAACCGCGGCCAGCAGCGCCAGCACCACCACGAGATCCGGCAAATAGCGCAGGGTTTGGGCTAACTCCAGTGCGGTGAAGCGCGACGAGCGCATCAGATAGATCGGCACCTGGCAGGCGGCCACGTAGCCGACTGCGGTCAACCACACGGGCGCGATGCGCTGCTTGCGCGCCACCGACAAAGCCAACACCGCAGCCAGCGCCAGCCAGCCCAGCGCCCTGACCGATGCCGGCGGAGTCGCCCAAGGCGACGCCGGAGCCCACCTACCCCACTCCCACGGACCCCCGGCCAGACCCGGGACGACACCGTGAGTGATGGAGCGGGACAACAGATCCCACGTCATCGCCAGGTCCGAACTCCAGCGGTGCTGGTTGACCACGGCCAGGTACACCGCGATCCAGGCGACGGTCACGACCAGCGACACGGTCCACAATCGAACGCCGCCACACCACGCTTTCGCCAGTGGCGCGTCCTCGCCTTGCACGTGACACAGCAGGGCGACCACCGCGAACGCGACGAACGGAATCACCGCGGCCTTCTCGAAGAACAGCAGCCCACCGAAGTACACCAGCACGCCGGTGAGCGCGTAACGCTGATTTCCGGTGCGAACCAGCAGGATCGCGTCGGCGCACACCCACGCCAGCGCTGCCAGCATCGGCAGCGAATTGAGCGCCGCCGCCCACCACGCGAACCCCGGAACACCCAGCGGAGTGAACAACGCGAACGTCAGCGGCACCAACAGCACCGGCCGCCAGCCCACGATCACGTGCAGCGCCCGCAGCAGCGCCAGCGAGGCCAGCAGCTGCAGCACCACCAGGCTGACCGCCGGTCCGATCCAGTTCAGCGGCGCCAGCCGGGTGATGGCCCCGGCGACCAAGAAAGCGGCCGGCATGAGGTGGCCGTCGTGGTCGTCGAACAAAAACGACGGTGACAACAACCCATGCGTGCCGGCCCGGCTGACCAGAATGAAGTCGTCCCAATAGAAGTAGCCGCGGACGGCCAGCGCGCCGCGGATCACCAACTGAAGTGCGATCAGCACCACAGCGGCCACTGCCAGCTTCGGTAGCCGGTCGGCCCGTCGGTATGGTGAGCCGGTGCGCGCACTGGTCACCGGGGCTGCCGGGTTCATCGGGTCGACGCTAGTCGACCGGTTGCTGAGCGATGGTCATACCGTCGCCGGCCTGGACAACTACGCCTCGGGGCGCGCCACCAACCTCGAGCACCTGGTCGGCACCGCAGAGTTCACCTTCGTCGAGGCCGACATCGTCACCGCCGATCTGCGGGCCATCTTTGGTGAGCAACAACCCGAGGTGGTGTTCCACCTGGCCGCCCAGATCGACGTGCGCCACTCGGTGGCCGACCCGCAATTCGACGCTTCGGTCAACGTGATCGGCACCGTGCGGATCGCCGACGCCGCACGCCAGACCGGCGTGCGCAAGGTCGTCCACACGTCTTCGGGCGGATCGATCTACGGAACGCCGCCGACCTACCCGACCAGCGAGGCCGTACCCACCGATCCGGCGTCGCCGTACGCCGCGGGCAAGGTAGCCGGCGAGATCTACCTCAACACCTTCCGGCATCTCTACGGGCTGGAGTGCTCGCACATCGCCCCGGCCAATGTGTATGGGCCCCGCCAGGATCCGCACGGCGAGGCCGGTGTGGTCGCGATCTTCGCCCAGGCGCTGCTGTCCGGTAAGCCGACAAAGGTCTTCGGTGACGGATCCAACACCCGCGACTATGTCTTCGTCGACGACGTGGTGGACGCCTTCGTCAAGGCCTCGGGGCCGGATGGGGGCGGGCGGCGGTTCAACATCGGCACCGGTGTGGAAACCTCTGATCGACAACTACATTCGGCGGTGGCCGCGGCCGTGGGCGCACCCGATGACCCGGAGTTCCATCCGCCGCGGCTCGGTGACCTCACGCGGTCCTGCCTCGACATCGGTTCGGCCGAGCACGTTCTGGGCTGGCGGCCGCAGGTCTCACTCGACGACGGTGTTGCACGTACAGTCGAATATTTCCGCCAGACACACTCCGGCTAACGGCCGCGAATACTGATGCAACGCAGCGCAATTTGTCGTCATGAATGCGGCCGGGCTTTGCGATGACCGCGGCGGTCGCCAAGGTGATCGAGACAGGTTGCATCACGGCACCTTTCGGATCGGACATCTAACCTGAGTGGGGTGTCTGGGCGCCGTCGAGTGCAATCGCGCGGGCCAGTCGCGCGTAACGCAATTCGAGATCCTTGAACCGTAGGTAGGTGCTGAGTGTGCTGAAGCTGAACGCGATGATCAACACGTAGAGCATCAGGTCGGTGCCGCGGGCGACGCCGAGCCAGTGCGCCACGACGGTGGTGTCGTCCGGGCGCAGCACGGCGTACACGCCGGCCAGAACGAACAACACGAAGCCGACTTTGGCCCAGGCCTGCGTCTGCGCGCTGCGCCGGGAGCGAACGAGGTAGATCACCAGCGCGAAGATCGAGGCGATCAGCAGGCCCTGAATCCAATTCATCGCGGCATCCTTCCTCGCAGGAACCCGTCGACGATGATATTCACCCCGTTGAGCAGCGGCTGGCCTTTTGCCGATGAGTATTCGGTGTAGAGCACTTCGACGGGCTGTTCGGCTACCCGCCAGCGGTTTTCGTCGATCAGCATGATGAATTCTCCTGCGTGGCTCATCCCGTTCATGGTGATGTCCAGCCGATCGGCGACGGTCTTGTTGAAGACGCGCAGGCCATTGTTGGTGTCGGTCAGGCCGAGTCGGCGGCCGCGCGGGCTCAGCGCCGCGGCGGTTTGCAGCACAACGCGTTTCAGCAGCGGCGGCCGGCTGACGCCGGGGCCGAACCGGGTGCCGATGACGATGTCGGCGGACTCGGAGTGCAACCGGTCGATCATCGCGAGCACATCGGTGACGCGGTGCTGGCCGTCGGCGTCGAAGGTAGCGAAAACCTTTGCGCCGGGCCGGTTGCGGGCGTACTCGACACCCGTCTGAATGGCCGCGCCCTGACCGAGATTCACCGGGTGCCGCACCAGGTGCGCGCCCGCCTTCCATGCGATGTCTCCGGTGTCGTCGGCGCTTCCGTCGTCCACGCACACCACGTTTCCGAACACCGACCGCAGTTGGCGGATCACATCACCGATGACGCCCGCTTCGTTGTAGGCAGGCACCACGATCCAGACGTCTCGCGTTTCACCGGTCATGTCAAGCCCACAAAATACACGCAGATCAGCGGCCCGGACGCGCAAGCGCGACGAGGTGCACCCCGATGCCGACCAGTGGACCGCACAGTAGAGCGACCACAGTGCGGGTCGCCAGCGGCAGCGGCAACAACAGCAACAGCGCCGCCGCGACCGTGGCGCACACCCAGCCGAGCGCGTACGACCGGTGTAGCGCGGCCGCCACGGTGGCGGCACCGGTGAGCGTCAGCAGGGCGATCGCCGCGGCGCCCGCGGTCAGCCAGGCCAATAGGGCGCCCGACGCGTGATAGTCCGGACCGAAACCGGCGCGCAACAACCATGGGCCCACCAGGCCCGCCGCCAGCACCCCGATCACACCGAGGGCGCCGACCAGCGCAGCGGGCGCGAGCAACGCCCTCAGCCGCGCGGTCCGCTGGTCGACGAAGTGTGCGATCAGGTTGCCCTGCATGGCGGTCAGCGGAACCAGCAACGGTGCGCGGGTCAGCGTGACCGCCAGAATGACCACGCCACCCTGAGCCCCGAGTTGGCTCGAGGTGACCTTCAGCAGCACCGGGAAGCCCATCACCAGAATCGCGCTGGCGCCGGCCGCGGTGATCGAATGCGCGGCCCCGCGCAGAAACGTCGCGGTGCCGCCCGGCGTCAGCAGCCGTGCCGCGGCGCGGGTCGTCGGTGACGCCACGATCATGATCAGCCACGCCAGCGCGCCCGCGACGGTGGCCCACAGGAATCCGACCAAAGTCCAGCCGATCATGACGGTGGCGGTCGCGACGGTCACCCGGATGACGGCGTCGGTGGCCATCAGAGCTCCGTACTGGGTCCATCGGTTCGTGCCGGCCAGCATGCCCAGCAACGTCGCGTGCAGGCAGAACCCCGCCAACCCGACGCTGAGCAGGCCCACCGACAGCCAATGCGCCTGCGCGAACACCCGGCCGCTCCAGAGCGGCGAGCTGACCGCGATCACCATCGCCGCGCCGATTCCCACCAGAGCTGCCACCCGCAGCGGATGCGTGCGCGCGTCTGGGAGCACCTCTGCGTAGCCCGCGGCGCGGACCTCGCGGGTGGTTTCCTGCAACAGGCCGTTGGCCGCCCCGGTGACCAACCCGAATGCGCCCCAGAAGACCGCGAACACGGAGAAGCCGGCCGGGGCCAGGTCGCGGGCCGCGAGGTACACCACCGCGTACCCGCACACCGCAGTCACTGCGGTCGCGGTACCCACCCGGGCCACGCTGCTGCGGGCGATCGGGCTGGCGAAGGCACCCACGCCCGGGCTACCGCCCACTTCGGTCACGTCTAGAAAATACTCACAGGCGTCACCGACCTCCGCATGCTGCGACGAGCGCGACCTGACAGACTGCTCGCGGAGGGGAGTATTCCTCGGCCGCGGAGTCGTCATCACGTCACCCACTATCGGGTGACCGGCCCGCGGGCCGTCGCGTTCGCGGCGGTGGAAGAGACCTCTGGTTGTCAACCGACCGGAGGTATCCCCATGCATGTCCACCTGCTGGAGTGGATCGTCACCCTGGCCGTGACCATCGCGGTGCTGCTGTTCGATGTGTTCGTCATGGCCCGCCGATCGGGTGATGAACCGACGATGCGCCGGTCCGCGCTCGCGTTGATGGCCTACATCGGGCTGGCGGTGTGCTTCGGGATCTGGACAGCGTTTTTTCACGGACACCAGTTCGCCATTCAGTTCTTCGCCGGCTGGCTGACCGAATACAGCCTGTCGGTCGACAACTTGTTCGTGTTCGTCATCATCATGACGAGCTTCGGTGTGCCCCGGATCTATCAGCGCGAGGCCCTATTCATCGGCATCGTGATCGCGCTGATCTTTCGCGGCATCTTCATCGCGCTCGGCGCGGCGGCGATCCAGCGATTCACCTGGGTGTTCTACATCTTCGGCGCATTCCTGGTCTACACCGCCGCGCGATTGGGGCGCGGGTCCACCCACCACGCCGACGGCGAGAACGCCGTCGTCCGCTTCGCCCGCAAGCACCTGAACGTCACCGACAGCTGGCACGGTCGCAACCTCTTGGTCAACGACGGGGGCCGGCGGGCCTTCACGCCAATGGCTCTGGTCGTCATCGCGCTGGGCGCCACCGACCTGGTGTTCGCGCTGGACTCCATCCCGGCGATCTACGGCCTGACGTCGGAGGCGTATCTGGTGATGGCCGCCAACGTCTTTGCGTTGATGGGTCTGCGGCAGCTGTATTTCATCGTCGAAGGTTTGCTCCAGCGGCTGGTCTACCTGTCCAAAGGGCTGGCCGCGATCCTGGTGTTCATTGGCGTCAAGCTGATTCTGCACGCGATGCACGATAACGACCTGCCATTCATCAACGGCGGCAAGCACATTGACGTCCCGGAGATACCGACGCTACTCAGCCTCGCGGTCATCGCCGTCACCCTCGTCGTTGCCGGAGGGGCCAGCATCTACGCCACGCGCAACTCCGACTAGGCCTCGATCTGGGCGGCGATGCGTTGCTCGATGCCGGCCCGCGCAGCGGCCGGCAACGCGATCAGGCCGTCGAGTTCGCGGCCCGCCCGGGCGTAGGCGGTCTGCCGTTCTTGCGGCGACGCGGCCTCGTCTTGGGCCAGTCGCAACAGGTTCTGCGCCCGCGCCAGCCGCTGCTGGTCATCGTCGGAGAAGTCGCTGCGGCGACGGCGAATCGCCTCGGACTCCGCGATCTCAAACGCGCTGACGTATTCGTGGACCGCCTCGCGGTATTCGAGTTGCGCGCCGCGGTCGTTGAGCAGATCGTCGGGGCCGCCCGGCCGTAGCAGGTCGGCACGCTGCCTGGCCTTGTGGAAGGCGACGGTCAGCGGGTTGCGCATGTCGGTCATCAGCGGGAAATCGAGCAGCCTGGCGACGTCGACCTCGTAGGCCAGCCAGCGAACGTCGGTCCGGTCATGCGCGGCAAGCAGTTTGATGATCTCGCGGCGCTGACCTTCTTCGTCGACGCGCCCACGCCCGGACGCTTCGGCGATCGCGATCTTGGCCTGCTGCTTGAGTCGGTACCGTTCGAGTCGCCGGTCGGCCCGGCGTTCGTTGGCTGCGGCGATCGCCCGGACGCCGCCCCCGATCGCGCCGCCGAGCGGGAAGATCAGCCACCAGAAGTTCGCAGCGAAATGAAGCGGGCCCACCTAGTCCAGGATGCCACCGCCGCGGCGGGGCTTCGACCCTCGCGCCGTTCGCTCAGAGCCGAATGGCGCAGCCCGTCAGTGACCCTGCTTTTTGAACCGCTCGATCGAACGCTGCACCTCGGCCTCGGCTTCCTCGCGGCCGACCCAGTCGGCGGCCTTGACGAACTTGCCCGGCTCGAGCGCTTTGTACTGCGAGAAAAAGTGCTTGATCTCGTCCAGTTCGTTCTGCGGGACGTCACCGATGTCCTGGATGTGGTCCCAGCGGTGGTCTTTGGCGGGCACGCACAGCACCTTGTCGTCGCCGCCGGCCTCGTCGGTCATCCGGAACATCGCGACCGGGCGCACCTTCACCACCACGCCCGGGAACACCGACTGGGGCAGCAGCACCAGCGCGTCCAGCGGGTCGCCGTCCTCGCCGAGCGTGTCGTCGAAGAAGCCGTAGTCGGTCGGATAAACCATCGACGTGTACAGGTAGCGGTCCAGATAAACCCGGCCCGTCTCGTGGTCGACCTCGTACTTGTTGCGTTGACCCTTGGGGATCTCGACGGTCACGTCGAATTGCACCGGTCCGGCTCCTTCGCCTGAGTTTTGTCGCTTGGCGTAGATCGTAGGGCTCCCACAGGGTGGGGATCCGCGCGGGCTTCGGCACAATGGGCGCAAAGAAGTCAGGAGAGTCATGCGTCCCACTCGGTGGCGAACGTCTACGCACCTGGTCGTGGGAGTGGGCGTGGTGGCGGTGATTGTTGCCCTGGTGGCCGCCGCCGCGCTGCTCACCTCCGGTGGTAAACGGGCCGGTGCGCATGTCCCGCCCCCGCCGCCGGCCGTCACGGCCAAGCCGGGCATCGTGCCGGTGGCGGCCAACGCCCCGACGCCGAGCCCGTCGGCCCTGGCGGCCGCACTGGCCATGGTCGCGGCGGACCCCAACCTGGGCAAGCTGGGTGCCCGCGTCACCGACGCCATGACCGGCGAGGAGCTCTGGCAGCAGTCCGACGACGTGCTCCTGCAGCCGGCGTCCACCAACAAGACGTTGACCAGCGCCGCCGCCTTGCTCGCCCTGGACCGCAACGCGCGGGTCACCACCCGCGTCGTGGCGGCCAGTCAGCCCGGAACCGTTGTGCTGGTCGGTGGCGGCGACCCGACCCTGTCCGGCGCGGCGCCAGGTCAGACCACCTGGTACCACAACGCGCCGCGGCTGAGCGATCTCGCCGACCAGGTTCGTCGCAGCGGCATCACCCCGACGGCGGTGGAGGTGAACACCTCGCTGTTCAGCGGACCCTCCTTCGCCCCCGGCTGGGACCCGGCCGACATCGAGGGCGGCGACATCGCACCGATCGAATCGGTGATGCTCGACGCCGGGCGGATCCAGCCGGCCACCGACGAGTCGCGACGATCGACGACGCCGGCCCTCGACGCGGGCCGGGCACTGGCCAGCGCGCTGGGCGTCGACCCCCAGCACGTGACCGTCACCAACCAACCGGTCGATTCCGCCGCGCGTCAACTCGCCGCGGTCCAGTCGGCGCCGCTGATCGACCGCCTCAACGAGATGATGAACCTCTCGGACAACGTGATGGCCGAATGCATCGCCCGCGAGGTCGCCGCGTCCATGCAGCGTCCGCTGAGCTTCACCGGCGCCGTCTCCGCGGTGACCAGTCGACTGGGCACCGCACACATCGACACCGGCAGCGCGATCCTGCGCGACTCCAGCGGGCTGTCGGTCGACGACCGCCTGACCGCGAAAACCCTTGACGCCGTGGTGCAGGCCGCGGCCGGGCCCGACGAACCCAAGCTGCGGCCACTGCTGGATGTGCTGCCGATCGCCGGCGGCAGCGGAACGTTGTCCGATCGCTTCATCGACGGCACCCCCGCCGGTTCCGGGCCCGCCGGATGGTTGCGCGCCAAAACCGGTTCGCTGACCGCCATCAACGCGTTAGCTGGGGTGGTGACCGACCGCAGCGGACGGGTATTGACCTTTGCGCTGATCTCCAATGACGCCGGAATGTCCGGCCGAACGGCGATCGACGCACTGGGCGTGGCGCTGTGGTCCTGCGGATGCGTGACATGACCGGCGCGGCCGAGGCCACCGTCGGGCGCGCGGTGGACTGGGGATTCGCGGCGACGGTCGGCCAGTGGCTGGCCCGGCCGGGCCCGCCGTCGACCGACTACACCCGCCGTCAGGTGATCGAAAACCTCGCTACCGCAGCCAAAGCCGCCGAACCGCCGGTGCGCGACGTCACCGGTATGCACACCGACGGAGCGGTACCCGAGGCCCGCATCATCGATCGGCCCGAGTGGATCCGGGCGGCGGCCGAGTCGATGCGCACGATGACCGGTGGGACGGACAAGCCGCGCGGCGCGATCAGCGGACGGATCACCGGGGCGCAGACCGGCGCGGTGCTGGCGTTCGTGTCGACCGGCATCCTCGGCCAGTACGACCCGTTCAGCGATGGCGGTACCTTGCTGCTCGTCTACCCGAATGTCATTGCGGTGGAACGACAATTGCGGGTCGAGCCGACCGATTTCCGGCTCTGGGTCTGCCTGCACGAGGTCACCCACCGCGTTCAGTTCACCGCCAACCCGTGGCTGTCGGGGTACATGTCGCACGCGCTCGCTGTGCTGACCACCGACGGCAACGACGACCTGACGCAGGTGGTGAGCCGGCTGGCCGAATTCGCCCGCGGTCGCGGCGACCCGTCACAGTCGGATCCGAACTCGGCCGGGATTCTCGGATTGCTGCGCGCCGTGCAGTCCGAGCCGCAGCGAGCGGCACTGGACCAGTTGCTGGTGCTCGGCACCCTGCTCGAGGGCCACGCCGATCATGTGATGGATGCCGTTGGGCCCGTTGTCGTTCCGTCGGTGGCAACCATCCGCGACCGCTTCGATGAGCGACGCAACCGCAAGCAGCCGCCGCTGCAACGGTTGCTCCGCGCCCTGTTGGGCATCGACGCCAAACTGAGCCAGTACACCCGGGGGAAGGCGTTCGTGGACCACGTGGTGGACCGCGTCGGGATGGCCCGCTTCAATACCGTGTGGACGAGCCCGGACACCCTGCCCCGGCCGATTGAGATCGAATATCCGCAGCGATGGATCGACCGGGTGCTGTAGCCGAACTCCGCGCAGCAGTGGCGGCGTTCGCAACGGAGTATCTCGCCGACCTGGACGGCTGGTGCGTGGCGCTGTCGGGTGGTCCGGATTCCTTGGCGCTCACCGCAATTGCCGCATCGCTGCGACCGACGACCGCGCTGGTCGTCGACCATGGTCTGCAGCCCGGCTCGGCGGCGGTGGCCGCTACCGCGCAACGTCAGGCTGAGCAGTTGGGATGCGTTGAGGCGCAAGTGTTCAGCGTGCAAGTCGGGGTGGACGGCGGACCAGAGGGCGCGGCGCGTAACGCCCGCTATCACGCGCTGGCTGACGCTCGTCACGGCCGACCGGTGCTATTGGCCCACACCCTCGACGATCAGGCGGAAACCGTCTTGCTCGGACTGGGCCGCGGTTCGGGTGCCCGGTCGATCGCCGGCATGCGGCCCTTCGACCCGCCCTGGTGCCGGCCGCTGCTGGGCGTCCGGCGCTCGACGACGCACGACGCCTGCGCCGAGCTCGGCCTGCCGTTCTGGGATGACCCGCACAACGCCGACCAGCGGTTCACCCGCAGCCGGTTGCGCCATGAGGTGCTGCCACTGCTCGAAGAGGTGCTCGGCGGCGGCGTGGCCGAAGCGCTGGCGCGCACAGCTACCGCGCTGCGCGGCGACACCGAGCTGATCGATTCGCTGATCGAGCAGGCGATGGCCACCGCCGAGACGCCCGACGGGCTCGACACCGCTGCGTTGGCGGCGCTTCCCGACCCCGTCCGCCGCGGTGTCATCCGTCGCTGGCTGATCGCCGGCGGCGGGATCGGGTTGACGGACAAGCAGATCCGCGGCGTCGACCGGTTTGTCACGGCTTGGCGCGGTCAGGGCGGAGTGGCGGTGGGCTCGGCACTGCGCGATCAGCGATTAGTGGCGGCGCGGCGGGGCGCGATCTTGGCGCTGCACCGGGAGCCGGTGTTCTCGGCGGCATGGCATGGCACGCTGTGCTCGTGGCAGCGGAATCGCCGGAGCTGTATCCGGGGGACATCAAGTCGGTGCTGCTGCGCGAAGACGAGATCCAGGGTCGCGATCGCCGAGTTGGGGGCCCAGATCGGCGCCGACTACCGCGGCCGGGCCGGCACCGATGGTCGCGACCTGCTGTTGGTCACGGTGCTCAAGGGCGCGGTCATGTTCGTCACCGACCTGGCCCGCGCGATCCCACTGCCAACGCAGTTCGAATTCATGGCGGTCAGCTCCTACGGCTCGTCGACCTCGTCGTCGGGTGTGGTGCGGATCCTCAAAGACTTGGACCGCGACATCAATGACCGCGACGTGTTGATCGTCGAGGACGTGGTCGACTCCGGGCTGACGCTGTCGTGGCTGCTGCGCAACCTGGCCACCCGTCGCCCCCACTCGCTGCGGGTGTGCACGCTGCTTCGCAAGCCCGACGCGCTGCGCGCCAACACCGACATCGCATACGTGGGCTTCGACATTCCGAACGAGTTCGTCGTGGGCTACGGCCTCGACTACGACGAGCGGTACCGCGACCTGCCCTACATCGGGACGCTGGACCCGCGGGTCTACCTAGACTGATCGACTAGCGAAGCTCCCACACCGCCGTGACCGAGAAGCTCACGGTCTGCTGCCCGGGCTCTAATGGCACGCTCGACGGCATCATCCGCGGCGCCGGTGCGACAGTGGGCGTCGTGGCGCCCGAGGCCTCCGAGATCGAGATGATCTTGCCCAGTCCCAGCCCGGACAGCTGGGCGTACTGCCCGGCGCGGTCCTTGGCGTCGTGAAAAGCGCGCGAGCGGGCGTCCTTGACCAGCTGTGAATCGTCGGCGATCGAGTAGCTGACCGAGTTGATCCGGGTCGCGCTCCCTCCGGTGCCGACGATGATGGCCAGCACCCGAGACGCGGCGTCGGCGGGGTGAATCTTGACCCGGATCGAGTTGGCCGCGCGGTAGCCGGTGATGGTCACGCCGGTCGGGTCGTACTGCGGCTGCAGGCTGACGTCGGTGGTGCTGACGTCCTTGCGGTCGACGCCGGCGCCGGCCAGGGCCGTGATGACGGCCTGCTGCCGGTCGTTGGTCTGGTTCATTGCGACGGTGACGTCCGGCGCCACGAATTCGACGGCGACATCGGCGGTGAGCGTGTCGGGCACCCCCTGCACGTGACCGGACCCGACGACGGTCACCTGTCGCGGGTTTTCGCCCACCTTGTCCGGAGCGTGGTCGCACGCCGACGCGGCGGCGGCAAGACCGAAGGCGAGCAGGACACAGATCGGCAGTCTGGCGCGCATCACCGCACCCTAGTCGGCGTCGCCGTTGAGGGCGCTGTGCCGGCGGCCCCACGTCAGGTAGAAGACCAGCGCCACCGCGACCCAGCCGCTGAATGCGACCCAGGTGTACCAGTGCAGGCTGAACAGGATGTAGGCGCACGCGGCGATGGACAGGATCGGTGTCACCGGATAGCCGGGCACCTTGAACCCGCGAGGCAGGTCAGGCTCCTGGATTCGCAACACGATCACGCCGGCCGACACCACGATGAACGCCGTCAATGTGCCGATTGACACGATTTCGGCCAACCGGTCGAGCGGCACCACGGCCGCCAGCAGCGCCACCACCAGTGCCACGATCAGCGTGTTGCGGACCGGTGCCATCGTGCGGGGGTGCACCTTCGCGAAGGCGGCCGGCAGCAGTCCGTCGCGGCCCATGGTGAACAGGATGCGGGTCTGCCCGTACAGCGTCACCAGCGTTACCGAGAAGATCGAAATCACCGCTCCCGCAGCGACTATGGTGCTGCCCGCGGTGTTGCCGGTGATGTGGTCCAGGATCACCGCGAGCACCGCTTCCTCGCCCTTGAATTCCTGCCACCGCTGGGCGCCGATCGCGGACACCGACACCAGGATGTGGATCGCGGTGACGATGATCAGCGCGGCGATGATCGCCCGCGGCATCGTGTGCTGCGGATCTTTGACCTCGTCGCCGGCGGTCGATACCGCGTCCAAGCCGATGTAGGCGAAGAAGATCGTGCCCGAGGCCAGGCTGATCCCGGAGACCCCGAACGGTGCCAGATCCGTGAAGTTGCCGGCATGGAATGCGGTGAACGCGACGGCCGAAAAGAGCACCAGCACAGCGATCTTGATCACCACCATGACGGCGTTGACTTTGGCCGATGCGTTCGCCCCGCGGATCAACAGCAACGCACACATCGCCACCAGAGCGATCGCCGGAAGGTTGACCAGGCCGTGTGCAGGGTCCCACGGTGCCGCCGAAATTGATTGTGGGAGACCGAAACCGAAGACGTTGTCAAGCAACTTGTTGAGGTACTGACTCCAGCCGACAGCCACCGCGGCCGTCGACACGCCGTACTCCAGCAGCAGACAGGCGGCCACGCCCATCGCCGCGAACTCGCCGAGCGTCGCGTACGCGTACGAGTAGGCCGATCCCGACACGGGTACCGCCGAGGCCAGTTCGGCGTAGCAGATAGCCGCCAGGCCTGCCGCGATGCCGGCGATGATGAACGAGATGACCACAGCCGGGCCGGCTTGCGGCACCGACTGCGAAAGCACGATGAAAATGCCCGACCCGACGGTCTCTCCGACGCCGAACATGGTGAGCAGAAAAACGCCGAGACTGCGCTGGAGTTGATCCGAGGCCCCCGCCGCGACGGGCGCTCCGCTGACCGGGCGGCGGCGCAGCATCTGCTGTCGCAGGCTGAGCACCGGCGTGGGCATTGCGCCTCCTCGGTTGCATCCGTGGTCGCCACGCCGGGACGGTCGACTGCTTGGCCTACAGCTGCTCCACGCCGCGTTGACGCGTGGTGAGTTGGTCAGCTCGAAACACGATATACCAGCGCCGCGATCAGCGGCGGGAGCGACGCGGACGCCTGGCGTACCGCGGGCAGATCGTCAGGCTGACGACTCGGTCGAGGCGACGAAAGCTGTTTACAGGAGCCGCTATTCGATAACTGGAACGTCAGTACTGCTCATGAGCAACAACATTCGCTGTCGCTATCGATCGAGGCGCGCAAGAGGGACGCGGCCTCGAGCGAAAACCATGCGCCGAGCAAAGCTTACCGGGTAGTGTGGCAACCACAGGAAAGTTCATAGTGACTTCTAATCATGTTGAAAACAAATGATTTTCATCATGAATTCCTATCTTCCAGCTCGACCCCTCAGCAAAATGAATAGTCACCGACTCGAGGGTGAACAGCCTCGGTGGAGGCTGTATTTGCGCGACGTTGCTGACTTACCGTGTCACAAGATCGGCTTGTCTTCGACGACGCGGACTGAAGCCGTTGAGCACAAGCATTTTTCGGAGGATTCATGTCAAACGTCATCGCGCAGCCCGAAGTCTTGGCTGCGGCTGCGGGCACACTGCAGACCATCAACGGGGCGCTCAAGGCCGCGAATGCGGCCGCGGCCGCACCCACAGCGGGAGTCGTGCCCGCCGCGGGTGATCTGGTGTCGGCGTTGACGGCCACGCAGTTCGCCGCGCACGCGCGGCTGTACCAAACAGTCAGCGCTCACGCGGCCGCGGTCCAGGAGTTCATGGCCACCATGCTGGGCGCCAGCTCCGGTTCGTACGCGGCCACCGAGGCGGCCAACGCCGCAGCCGTCGGATAGGTCGTCGACGACATGCTGGATTTCGCCTCGTTACCGCCGGAGGTCAACTCCGGGTTGATGTACTCCGGGCCCGGCTCGGGCCCGATGCTGACCGCCTCGTCGGCCTGGGGAGCGACTGTCCGCGGAGTTGAACACCATGGCTTCTGCGTACGAGGCGGTGATCGACGCTCTCACCGACGGGTCGTGGCTGGGTCCGGCCGCGGCGTCGATGGCCGCGTCATCCCAGGCGCAGGTGGACTGGTTGGCCGGCACCGCGGTGCAAGCCGAGCAGGTCGCAGCTCAGGCCGCGGCCGCGGTCAGCGCCTACGAGGCGGCATTCAGTGCGACGGTGCCGCCACCGGAGATCGCCGCCAATCGCGCGCTGCTGCTCGCGCTGGTGGCGTCGAACCTGATGGGCCAGAACACCGCCGCAATCATGGCGACCGAGGCGCAGTACGCCGAGATGTGGGCACAGGACGCGGTCGCGATGTACAGCTACGCCGCAACGTCGTCGTCGGCGTCGACCCTGGCGCCGTTCGCCGTGGCGGCGGAATCGGCCAATCCCGCCGGCCTGGGCGCGCAGGCGTCGGCCGTCGCCCAGGCGGTCAGTGCCAGTAGCGGGCAGTCCGCGGTGACCGACACCTTGGCCGCGCTGGCAGGGGAGATGCCCGCACCGCCGTGGATGGAAATCTCGACAGCTTCTTCAATGCGCTCGGACTGAGCGGGCACGTCTGGAATTCCAACGGCGACGGCATCGTCGTTGGCGGGGTGATGGGTGATCTCCTGGAAGGCCTGACCGGCTCAGCGACGCTGGATGCCAGCACCGGGTTCGACGCGTTCATCCGATTGATCTCGCCCACAAGGCTTTTCAGCACCACCTTCAAGGACATCGACGGCCTGGCACACAGCGCCATGGCGGCGGGTGCGGTGAAGGCCGGTAGTGTCGCCGAGGCGATTCCGCCGGTCGCCCCGAGCATTCCGTCGGGCGTCCCCGGTGCGGCCCTCGGCAGCCTGGGCAAGGCGGAACTGGTAGGCAAGCTTTCGGTGCCACCGAACTGGGGCGGTGTGGCCCCGTCGGTGAGCCCGGCCGTGACGTCGGTGGGCAATCTCGGTACCCCGGTGTCTTCGCAGCCGCTGACGGCGCAGCCCGCCGCCAACGGCATGGGCGGGGTGCCAGTCGTCGGCGGCAACGGTGGACGCGGCATGCAATTCGCGGCTCCCCGTTACGGTTTCAAGCCGACAGTGGTGCCCCGGCCGACGGTCGGGGGTTGAGCCGGCCTCAGGGAGTCACGAGTATCTTGCAGTGTCGGGCGGGATCGGCGAGGTCGTCGAAAGCGGTCCCGACGTCCTCGAGACCGACGTTGCCCGTGATCATCGGGGTGACGTCGAGATCGCCCTCGGCGATCGCCCGGAGTGACTCGCCGAATTCTTCCGGGGAGTACGCGAGCACGAACTGAACGCTGATCTCCTTGGCGATCGCGAAAAACGGATGCACGGTGTCGGCCTGCATGCACACGCCCACCACGACCAGCCGGGTGCCCGCGCGAGCGCGGCGCAGCACGTCGTCGATGATTCCGGGCACGCCTACCGCGTCGAACACCACCGCTGGTTTCGCGGTGTCGAACGGCGAGCCCTGCGCCGGATCAACGGTCTGGTGCGCGCCCATCGTCGCGGCCAGTTCCCGTCGTTTCGGCGAGAAGTCCGCTGCCACAATGGTCTCGACTCCGCGGTTGCGCAACGCGCCGACGACGGCGATTCCGATCGGACCGCAGCCGAGCACCAAAGCGGTCTCGCCCGGCTGGATGCCGGACTTGTTCACCGCGTGCAATCCGACCGCCATCGGCTCGGCGAGCGAGGCATGTCGCGGGTCGAGGCCGTTGGGAATCGGCAGCACGAGCGGCGCCGAGAGCAGCATGCGTTCGGCGTAGCCGCCCACCGTCGTGTTGCTGTAGACGATCGCTTCGACGCTGTTGCCCGCCAACAGAATCGGGATCGACGTGACGAGCGTCCCGGCCGGATGCGTGTCGGTGTCCGGGCCGGCCTCGAGTATCTCCGCGCTGAACTCGTGGCCCATGAAGATGTCATGGTTCATGTCGACGCTCATTGCGCCGGCGCCGCTGGCCATCTCGTTGCTCAGCGACAGCACCTCGGCGCCGTGCGCGGCGAAATGCAGGTCCGAGCCGCAGATTCCGCACGACCGCACCGCGACCAGCACTTGACCGGCGCCCGGTACCGGTTCGGGCACGTCGTCGCGATACACCATGCGGCCGTCCCGGAGCACCGAGGCACGCATCAGTTGCCACCCGCTTCGGCGACGTGCTCGGTGATGGCCTTGACGACCGCCTCGCCGGCCCGCCCGATCAGCTCGTCACGTTTCTCCCTGGCCCACTCGTGCGAGGACCGGGCCGCTTCGAGCTGACCCTTGAAGTGCGGAATGACCTTGCGGGCCATCAGGTCGTAGCTGTGATAGGTGGCCTCCGGTGATGCCCAGTCGTGGCCGAGCATCAGCAGTGTTCCGAAGCCGCCGGAGCGCTCGAGCAAGTCCTCGATGTGCGCGATCGCGTCGTCGGGGCTGCCGATGCAGCAATTGCCCTTCGCCGCATAGTCTTCGACGAACTCCTGCGGCGTGTGTGCCCCCTCGACCTCGTTGGCCAACGGGACGAATCCGGCAGCGCCGAAGTAGTTCGCGAAATCTTGCAGGCCGTACGTGCAGTCGTCGATCGCCTTCTCGCGGGTGTCGGCGACGTGCATGATCGACAGCACCCGCCAATGGGCGCGGTCCGGCTCGTCGCGTCCGACCTTGGCGGCCTGCTCCTCGACCACGTCCCAGGTGTTCTCCAAAGCCGCATATCCGCCGGGAACCGACATCGACAGCGAAAGCAACGACGTGCCCATCGCCCCGGCCAGCCGCGGTCCGGACGGCGAAAGCATTGCCGCCGTTGATATTTCCGGATAGGGCCAGGTGTAGGGGCGGATGTGCAGCTGCGCGTCGCGCAGGGTGAACCAGTCCGAGTGCCGACTGATTCGCTCGCTGGGCCCGGCGCGGAACAGCGCGAGGATGGCCTCCAGCGATTCCTGCATCATCCGGCGCTGCTCGATCGGGTCGATGCCCATCATGTAGGCGTCCGACGGCAGCGCGCCCGGTCCGGTCCCGAACATCACCCGCCCCCGGGTCAGGTGGTCGAGCAGTACCCAGCGGTCGGCCACCATCAGCGGGTGGTGGTAGGGCAACGACACAACGCCGGTGCCCAGCCGGATGTGTTTGGTCCGTTCGGCGACCGCGGCGATGAACACCTCCGGGCAGGCGATCAATTCGTAGCCGCCGGAATGATGCTCGCCGAACCACGCTTCGTCGAAGCCGAGGCGGTCCAGCGCGACCACCCGCTCCATGTCGTATTCAATTGCGACGGTGGGGGATTGGCCGGTCGGGTGGAACGGCGTGACGAACACGCCGAACTTCAGTGGCCGGTTCACAGCTGGGCGCCGGTCTTCAGGCTCGACAGAAAGTCGAGCAGCAGTTCGTTGACCCGGTCCGGCTTCTCCTGTTGCAGCCAGTGCCCGGCGCCCTCGATCAGCACTTCGCGGTAGCGCCCGGTCACCACCTCCGGTGCGCGGTCGGGACGCATGAAGCTCAGCACCGGATCGGCGGTGCCACCGATGAACATCGCGGGCACCTCGATGGTGGCGGCCGGCGGGTCGGCCATCAGCTCCCAGTTGCGATCGAGGTTGCGATACCAGTTGAGCCCGCCGGTGAAGCCGGTACGGGTGAACTCGGCGACGTAGTGGTCGACTTCGTCGGCGGTGATCCAGTCCGGCAGGGCGTCGACGTCGGGGAGCCGCTCGATGAAACCGGCCGACCCGGGCGCGATCATCCGAAGCCCGACCGCCGGATCGTCGGTTCGGGTCAGCCCGCTGAGCATTCGGGTAATCGTCCGGCGCGGGTCGGAACCGAGTTCGGCGTCGGCCACCCCGGGCTCCTGGAAATAGAGCATGTAGAAGAAGTTGTCGCCGAAGATGGATTGGAATGCCTTGGTCGGCGGGATTTGTGAGCGCGGCACCGGCGGAACGCTCATGCCGACCACGGCCGCGACCCGGTCCGGGTGCAGCTGCGCCGAACTCCACACCACCGGAGAGCCCCAGTCGTGGCCGACGAATACCGCCTTGTCAGCACCGACGTCGTCCAGCAAACCGATCAAGTCGGCGGACAGATCGGCGACGTTGTAGGCCGCCACGTCATCGGGACTGGAGGTGCGGCCGTAGCCGCGCTGATCGGGCGCGAGCACGTGGTAGCCGGCGGCGGCCAAGGCCGGGATTTGGTGACGCCATGAATAAGAGGTCTCGGGAAAGCCGTGCGCGAGGATGACGACGGGTGCGCCGCGCTCGCCCGCTTCGACGGTGTGCAGCTGCACGCCGTTGGTCTCGATAGTGCGCTCGGTGATCGGCTGGCTGTCAGACACAGGTTCACCAAAGCACACGCCGGCCCCGGGGCGGGTCGGGAACTTCGATTCGTTGTTAGAACCGAGACGATGGTTGCCTCGACGCTCGGGCTCGGCTCCGGCCGGGTCGGCGATCACCACGGGGTCGGATGGTGGTGACCGGTGGACACCCGCTGCGTCCGGCTCTGGCCGGACTGGCGATCACCACGGGGTCGGATGGTGGTGACCCGCTGCGTCCGGCTCTGGCCGGACTGGCGATCACCACGGGCGGTAACCTGGACTATTCCAGCTGCGTGTATCGGGAAGGACCGGGCCGGCGACGGCCGATGATTGATGAACCGGAAAAACGTAATCCGCACGCTCACGGCCATCGCAGTCGTGCTGCTGCTTGGCTGGACTTTCTTCTACTTCAGCGACGACACCCGCGGCTTCAAGCCGGTCGACACTTCCGTGGCGACAGCCCAGATCAAGGCCGGCAACGTCAAGAGCGCCCAAATCGACGACCGCGAGCAGCAGGTCCGGTTGACGCTGAAGAGCGCCGCGACGGGCACCGACGGCTCGGACAAGATCATCACCCACTTCCCGAGCGGCTATGCCGTGCCGCTGTTCGACCAGCTGAGCAGCAAAGACACCCAGGTCAGCACCGTGGTCAACCAGGGCAGCATCATCGGCTCGCTGGTGGTTTACGTGCTCCCGCTGTTGTTGCTGGTCGGCTTGTTCATGATGTTCTCTCGCATGCAGGGCGGCGCTCGGATGGGCTTCGGCTTCGGCAAGTCGCGGGCCAAGATGCTGAACAAGGACATGCCGAAGACCACATTCGCCGACGTCGCCGGCGCCGACGAGGCGGTCGAAGAGCTCTACGAAATCAAGGACTTCCTGCAGAACCCGACGCGCTACCAGGCGCTCGGCGCCAAGATTCCCAAGGGCGTCCTGCTCTACGGTCCGCCGGGGACGGGTAAGACCCTGCTGGCGCGGGCCGTCGCCGGTGAAGCCGGTGTGCCGTTCTTCACCATCTCCGGCTCCGACTTCGTCGAGATGTTCGTCGGCGTCGGCGCATCCCGGGTGCGTGACCTGTTCGAGCAGGCCAAGCAGAACAGCCCGTGCATCATCTTCGTCGACGAGATCGACGCCGTCGGTCGTCAGCGCGGCGCCGGGCTGGGCGGCGGTCACGACGAACGCGAGCAGACGCTGAACCAGCTGCTGGTGGAGATGGACGGCTTCGGCGACCGCCAAGGCGTCATCCTGATCGCGGCGACCAACCGGCCCGACATCCTCGACCCGGCCCTGCTGCGACCCGGTCGCTTCGACCGCCAGATCCCGGTGTCCAGCCCGGACCTGGCCGGCCGGCGCGCGGTGCTGCGGGTGCATTCCAACGGCAAGCCGTTCGGCCCCGACGTCGAGTTCGACGGCCTGGCCAAGCGGACCGTCGGCATGACGGGCGCCGATCTGGAGAACGTCATCAACGAGGCGGCGCTGCTGACCGCCCGCGAGAACGGCACCGTGATCACCGGCGCCGCGCTCGAAGAGGCGGTCGACCGGGTGGTCGGCGGCCCGCGGCGCAAGGGCCGGATCATCAGCGAGCAGGAAAAGAAGACGATCGCGTATCACGAGGCCGGGCACACGCTGGCCGGCTGGGCGATGCCGGGCCTGGACCCGGTGTACAAGGTGACGATCCTGGCCCGCGGCAAAACCGGCGGACACGCCTTGGCCGTGCCTGAGGACGACAAGGGTCTGCACACGCGCTCCGAACTTGTCGCCCGGCTGGTGATGGCGCTGGGTGGGCGGGCAGCCGAGGAACTGGTCTTCCGCGAGCCCACCACGGGGGCGTCATCCGACATCGACCATGCCACCAAGGTGGCCCGGGCAATGGTCACCGAATTCGGGATGAGCTCCAAGCTGGGTGCCGTCAAGTATGGGACTGAGGCCGGGGATCCCTTCCTGGGCCGGACGATGGGCACTCAGCCCGACTACTCGCACGAGGTCGCGCGCGAAATCGACGAGGAAGTCCGCAAACTCATCGAAGCCGCGCACACCGAGGCTTGGGAAATTCTCACCGAGTACCGGGACGTGCTGGACGCGGTGGCGGGGGAACTCCTGGAAAAGGAGACGCTGCACCGCGCTGACTTGGAGGCGATTTTCGCCGACGTCGAAAAGCGGCCACGCCTCACGCTTTTCGACGACTTCGGGGGCCGGATCCCGTCGGACAAGCCACCGATCAAGACTCCAGGTGAGCTGGCGATCGAGCGCGGCGAGCCGTGGCCCAAGCCCGAGGCCGAGCCGGCCTTCAAGGCGGCCATCGCGGCGGCGGCGCGTGAGCAGGCCGACGCGGAGCGAAGCGCCAACGGCAACAACGGTTCTCACGCCGGCCAAGGTCAGCAGAGCACGACGCAACCTGACTACGGCGCGCCGGCCGGTTGGCATGCGCCCGGGTGGCCACCGCAGCAGCCGGGCTACTGGTACCCACCGCCGCAGCCGCAGCCGCAGCCGCAGCCGCAACAGCATTGGCCGGGGCCATCTCACCAGCGCGCGGGTCACCCCTACCCGCCGTATCCGCCGTATCCGCCGCCTGCTGCGCCCGCGCCGGAGGCTGGCCAGGTCACCGACCCACCCGGTGGCGGGCCGAGCCCGTCCAACCCGCCGACGCACGGCTGACACGAACGGAGACTGCTATGGCGCAGCGGAATTCCCACACCGCGACCCTGAACAAACCGGTGTTCGATCAGCCGCGCGCCGAGGCCGCCATCCGCGAATTGCTGTATGCCATCGGCGAAGACCCTGACCGGCACGGCCTGGTCGACACCCCGGCCCGTGTCGCCCGCAGCTATCGGGAGATGTTCGCCGGCCTCTACAGTGACCCGGATGCCGTGCTGGACACCACTTTCGACGAGCAGCATGACGAGCTGGTGCTGATCAAAGAGATCCCGATGTACTCCACTTGCGAGCATCACCTGGTGGCCTTTCACGGGGTGGCGCACGTCGGTTACATACCCGGTCACGACGGTCGAGTGACCGGGTTGTCCAAAATCGCGCGACTGGTCGACATGTACGCCAAGCGTCCGCAGGTGCAGGAACGTCTCACCGCACACATCGCCGACGCGCTGATGCGCAAGCTCGCCCCGCGTGGAGCCATCGTCGTGATCGAGGCGGAGCACCTCTGCATGTCGATGCGGGGCGTCCGTAAGCCCGGCGCGGTCACCACGACCTCGGCCGTGCGTGGACAGTTCAAGTCCGACAGTGCACTTCGATCCGAGGCGCTTGATCTGATCCTGCGCAGGTGAGTCCGGCGCACGTTCAGGTCATGGGGGTGGTCAACGTCACCGACGACTCGTTCTCGGATGGCGGGCGTTATCTCGATGCCGAACGTGCTGTCCAGCAAGGGCTGTCGTTGGCCGCCGACGGGGCGACGATCGTCGACGTCGGCGGCGAGTCGACCCGTCCCGGTGCGCCGCGCGTCGATCCGCGAGTCGAAACGGCCCGGGTTGTGCCTGTCGTCAAAGAGCTTGCGGCGCAAGGGCTTACGGTCAGCGTCGACACGATGCATGCCGACGTGGCGCGGGCCGCTCTGGAAAACGGCGCATCGATGGTCAACGATGTCTCCGGCGGTCGCGCCGATACGGCCATGACACCCCTGCTGGTCGAGGCCGATGTGCCGTGGGTGCTGATGCACTGGCGCTCGGTATCGGCCGAGAAGCCGCATCAGGTGCCGCCCTACCGCGATGTGGTCGCCGATGTTCGCGACGAGTTGATGGGCTGCGTTCACAATGCCGTTGCCGCCGGCGTGGATCCGGCCAAGCTGATCATCGACCCCGGCCTGGGTTTCGCCAAGTCCGCTCGGGACAACTGGGCGTTGCTGCACGCGCTGCCGCAATTGGTGGCCGGTGGAGTCCCGGTGCTGATCGGCGCGTCACGTAAGCGGTTTCTCGGCAGCCTGCTGGCTGGTCCCGACGGGCGGGTTCGACCGCCGGACGGCCGCGAAACCGCGACCGCGGTGGTGTCGGCGCTGGCCGCGCTGCATGGTGCCTGGGGTGTTCGGGTACACGACGTGCGGGCTTCGGTCGATGCTCTCAAAGTGGTCGATGCGTGGGCGCATGCGGGGGCGATGGAATCCGATGGCTGATCGAATCGAGCTGCGCGGCTTGACAGTTCGCGGCAATCACGGTGTTTTTGACCACGAGCGCACCGACGGCCAGGACTTCGTCGTCGACATCACCGTCTGGATCGACCTGGCGGATGCGGCGGCCAGCGACGACTTGGCCGATACCTACGACTACGGCGTTCTGGCCGAGCGGGCGGCCGCGGTCATCGCGGGCCCGGCCCGTAACTTGATCGAGACGGTCGCGGGTGAAATCGCCGAGGACGTCATCAAAGATCATCGCGTGCACGCAGTGGAGGTGACAGTGCACAAGCCGCAGGCTCCCATCCCGCGCACCTTCGCCGACGTCGCGGTGGTGGCCCGCCGATCCCGGCGTGACGGACGAGGACAGGTGGTGCCGGCGTGATCCCCGCCAACGACGATGACGCCGGCCTGGCCGGCGTGGAGGAGTGGCGCTGATGACTCCCGCCAACGACGATGACGCCGGCCTGGCCGGCGTGGAGGAGTGGCGCTGATGACTCGCGTCGTGTTGTCGATCGGATCCAACCTGGGCGACCGGCTGGGCCGGCTGCAGTCGGTGCTCGACCGGCTCGGCGACTCGGTGCAGGCGGTGTCTCCGGTGTACGAGACGGCGGCATGGGGCGGCGTCGAGCAAGGCCCGTTCCTCAATGCGGTGCTGATAGCCGAGGACGCGACGCTTGACGGGCACGGTTGGCTGCACCGCGCGCAGCAGATGGAGGTCGCGGCCGACCGGGTACGGGGGCAGAAGTGGGGCCCGCGGACCCTCGACGTTGACCTGATCTCCTGCCACCTGACGTCGCTGGATGGCGACACCGAGCTGTTCTCCCTGGAAGACGGGCTGACCCTGCCGCATCCGCTGGCCCATCTGCGCGCGTTTGTACTGATTCCGTGGCTGGCCATCGACCCGGCCGCGACGCTGACGGTGGCGGGCGGGAAGCAGCCGATCGTGAAGCTGATCGCCCAGTTGGATCCGGCCGACCGCGCCGGCGTGCGACACACCGAGTTTGTTCTCCTGCCGCGCACCGAAAGCTGATGGACCCCACCCGCAAGCGTGACTTGACGGCCGGCATGCTCGGCACGGCAGTCGCTGGTTATCTGCTGGTCAACGCGAGTTTTCGGTGGTTTCCGCCGATCACCGTGTGGACCGGTCTGTCGCTCTTCGTGGTTGGTGTCGCCGAGGCCCTGTGGGGGCGCCATGTCCGGGCCAAGATCGCCGACGGCGAGATTGGCGACGGGTCCGACCGGCTGCATCCGCTGTCGGTGGCCCGCAGCCTGGTGATCGCTCAGGCGTCGGCGTGGGTCGGAGCACTGGCGCTGGGCTGGTGGGCGGCCGTGCTGACGTACCTGCTGCCGCGCCGGTCGTGGCTGCGGGTCGCCGCCGAGGACACCACCGGCACCGCCGTCGCAGCCCTCAGCGCACTGGCTCTGGTGGCTGCCGCGCTGTGGTTGCAGCATTGCTGTAAGTCGCCGGGAGACCCGACCGAGAACGGCGAGGGCGCCGAAAGTTGAGTCGACCGTCGACGTCCCAATTTTCGGGATTAGTCCAGGTGAGAAACGCCGGAGCAGGACGACACGCGCAGCGACCCGCGGCCGGTACAGTCGGGCCATGACCGATCTGTCCCGCGGCGTCCGCGTGCGGCGCAGCGGCCGCAGACCGGGTTGGGTGCTGCTGACGGCGTTGCTGGTTTTGGCCATCGGCGCCAGTTCCGCGCTCGTCTTCACCAACCAGGTAGAGCTTCTCAAGCTCGCGGTGATCCTCGCGTTGTGGGCGGCCGTCGTGGCGGCTTTCGTCTCGGTGATCTACCGCCGACAGAGCGACGTGGATCAGGCCCGGGCGCGTGACCTGAAGCTGGTGTACGACCTGCAGCTCGATCGGGAGATTTCGGCCCGCCGCGAGTACGAACTCACGGTGGAATCCCAGCTGCGCCGCGAGCTGGCCACCGAACTGCGCGCGCAGGCCAGTGATGAGGTGTCCGAGCTGCGGGCCGAGCTGGCCGCGCTGCGCACCAACCTGGAGATCCTGTTCGACGCCGAGCTCAGCGATCGCCCCGCCCTGGAAAGCGAACGCAGACCCGTCCGTGGCTATAGCGAATGGGACCGCGACAACGAAAGCGCGCGCGAGCGCATCAACCGGGTGCAGTCCGTCCGGGCCGAGGAGCCTTCTCGACGCGCCGACGACTCGATCATCGACGTGCACGAAGAACCCCTGGTCCCCACCCCGCCGCGGCAGCCCGCCGCGGAGAGCCCCCCGCAGTCCTACGCTCCCCAGCCGCACGAGTATGCACCGCCGCGCCAGACCCGGCCCACCGGACAGCCCGAGCCGGATCGCGGCCCGCATCGGCGTCCGGGCGAACAGGAAACCCCCGCTGCGCACAACGAACCCGCGCCGGCCGCCTGGGCTGCGCCGCAGGCACCCGCCGGCTCGGCGGAACGCCCGCAAGAGGCTCGCAATTGGGTTCCGCCACAGAATGCCTCCGGCGCTTGGCCGATGCCGGCCCCGCCGCCGACCGCCGGGCCCGAACAGGTTGAGCCGCGCCGTTCCCGCCGGCGCGCGGGGCCGTCGGTGCAGCCTGAGCCGCAGTTCACCCCGCAGCAACAGTCCGAGCCCCCGCAGCAGCAGCCGCGGATCCCGTGGCTGCCCCCGACAGAAACGCCGCGGCAACCCGAAGCGCCGCGGCAGGCCGAAGCGCCGCGGCAACCTGAAGCGCCGCGGCAGTCGGAGCAGCCGGCCACCTGGCAGCCCGACAGCAACTGGAGTTCCAGCCAGGCCACCGGGCCCGCTCCGGCGTCGCGCGCCTACGACAACGGGCCGTCCCGCGATACGCCGTCGCACCGCTCAGCGGCAATCGACGAGCCCGTCGACTCGCAGTCCGAGCGCCGTGGCCGGCATTCCAGTGCGCCCGCCGAATCGGCGCCGGGCCAGGCGGACGAGCGGGGCGGCGAGTCGGCCGAGTCGGGCCGTCGTGCGCGATCGCGCCACTCCGTGGAGCAGTCCGATCCGGCTGGCGCCGAAGCGGCTCCGGCCCCGGCGATGTCGCCGGCCCCGACTCCGCCACCCCCGCCTCCGCCGGCCACGCCGGACCGTGGTCCGGCGATGTCGCCGCCGCCACCGGCCGGCGCCCGGCATCGCAGCACCGACCCGCTGTCGGACGCCGAGGAGCCGCCATCCGGTGGCCAGTCGGTGGCCGAGCTCCTGGCACGGCTGCAAACGACCCCCTCCGAGGGCGGCGGGCGCCGTCGACGCCGCGAGGACTGAGGCGAACACCACAGCATTCGGCTGCTTCGTCGCGGTACAGTCGTAACGACCGTCCGGTACCCGCTTCGCGGGACTGGAACGAAACACAAGGACTTGTGAGGGTCGTCTGCGATGGTGCAGTTCGACGGATTGCGCCCGGCTCGGCTCAAGGTGGGCATCATCTCCGCCGGCCGGGTCGGCACCGCGTTGGGTGTCGCGCTGGAACGCGTCGACCACGTCGTGGTCGCCTGCAGTGCCGTGTCCCACGCTTCGCGTCAGCGCGCCGAGCGCCGGCTGGCCGATACCCCGGTGGCGCCCGTACCCGATGTCGCCGGGAACGCCGAGCTGCTGTTGCTGGCCGTACCGGACACCGAATTGCCGGGCCTGGTTGCGGGTTTGGCCGCCACCTCGGCTGTGCGCCCGGGCACCATCGTCGTGCACACCTCGGGTGTCAACGGCGTCGACGCGCTGGCGCCGCTGACTGACTGCATCCCGTTGGCCATTCACCCGGCGATGACATTCACCGGCGCGGACGAGGACATCGCCCGGCTCCCGGACACCTGCTTCGGGATCACCGCCGCCGACGAGGTCGGCTACGCGATCGCGCAGTCGCTGGTGCTTGAGATCGGCGGCGAACCCTTCCGGGTCCCCGAGCAGGCCCGCACGCTCTATCACGCGGCATTGGCCCACGCGGGCAACCACATAGTCACGGTATTGACCGATGCGCTAGACGCACTGCGGACCGCGGTCTCGGGCACCGAACTGCTCGGCCAGCAACTCGTCGACAACCAGCCTGGTGGCATCGCCGAACGCATCCTCGGGCCGCTGGCCCGGGCGGCGCTGGAGAACACCCTGCAGCGTGGCCAGGCGGCGCTGACCGGCCCGATCGCCCGCGGTGACGCCGGCGTGGTCGCCGGGCACCTCGACGCGCTGCGGAGCGTCGATCCGCAACTCGCGCAGGCCTATCGCGCAAATGCGTTGCGCACCGCCGAAAAGGTGCACGCCCCCGATGACGTGCTCGAAGTGCTGGCGCGGTGAGCATCCATCGGCCGCCGAAATTCGCCGCCGGCGAACTCAACGTCTACGCCGACCTCCGCGACGCCAGCGACGTCAGCCGCGCGCTGCGGCGCTCCGGTCGACGGGTGATGCTCGTGCCGACCATGGGTGCGTTGCACGACGGGCACCTCGCGCTGGTGCGGGCCGCCAAACGCGTGCCCGGCTCTGTCGTGGTGGTGTCTATCTTCGTGAACCCGTTGCAGTTCGGTGCCAACGAGGACCTCGATGCCTATCCGCGGGTCGTCGAGGCCGATCTGGAACTACTGCGTGGCGAAGGCGTCGAGATTGCCTTCACACCAAGCGCTTTGGCGATGTATCCAGATGGCCCACGCACCACCGTTGCGCCCGGCCCGCTTGCGTCCGAGCTCGAGGGCGCAGCGCGGCCCACTCATTTCGCCGGCATGCTGACCGTCGTCTGCAAGCTGTTGCAGATCGTCACGCCCGATCGAATCTTCTTCGGCGAGAAGGATTACCAGCAGCTGGTGCTGGTCCGGCAGATGGTGGCCGACCTCAACATCGGCGTCCAGGTCGTCGGCGTGCCGATCGTGCGCGAATCCGACGGCCTGGCGATGTCGTCGCGCAACCGTTACCTCGATGCAGCGCAACGCGAAGTCGCCGGCATCCTGTCGGCGGCTCTGCTGGCCGGCTCGCACGCCGCACCGGGTGGTGCGGACGCCGTGTTGAACGCCGCCCGCTCGGTGCTCTCGGCTGAGCCGGCGATCGACGTCGACTACCTCGAAGTGCGAGACAGCGCACTGGGTCCGGTCCCGGTGACCGGCTCCGGCCGCCTGCTGGTCGCCGCCCGTCTGGGCGCAACAAGACTGCTCGACAACGTTGCCATCGAAATCGGAGCAGGAGTCGGCGTCGACGGGCGAGTGCCCGCCGCGTCAGTCGAATCCCTCGAATCACATTGGAGGAATTGATGTTACGGACAATGCTCAAGTCAAAGATCCACCGGGCGACAGTGACGCAGGCCGACCTACATTACGTGGGCTCGGTGACCATCGACGCCGACCTGATGGACGCGGCCGACCTGCTCGAGGGTGAACAAGTGACGATTGTCGACATTGACAACGGTGCCCGGCTGGTCACTTACGCGATCACCGGCCAGCGCGGCAGCGGCGTGATCGGGATCAACGGCGCGGCAGCGCATCTCGTGCATCCCGGCGATCTGGTGATCCTGATCGCCTACGCGCAGATGGAGGACGCCGAGGCGCGCAGCTACCAGCCCAGGATCGTCTTCGTCGACGCCGAGAACAACGCGGTCGACCTGGGCAACGACCCGGCATTCGTGCCGGCCGACGCGGGCGAGCTGGTCTCGCCGCGATGAAGCCGGCCCCCATGGAAGACGCCTAGTCGTGCTGCTGGCCATCGACGTCCGCAATACCCACACCGTCGTCGGACTGCTCTCCGGCACCAAGGAGCACGCGAAGGTCGTGCAGCAGTGGCGGATTCGGACCGAGTCCGAGATCACCGCCGACGAGCTCGCGCTGACCATCGACGGGCTGATCGGTGACGACTCCGATCAGCTCACCGGCGCGTCGGCGCTGTCCACCGTGCCGTCGGTGCTGCACGAGGTGCGCCTGATGCTCGAACAGTATTGGCCGACGGTGCCGCACGTGCTGATCGAGCCCGGGGTCCGCACCGGCATCCCGCTGCTGGTCGACAACCCCAAGGAAGTCGGCGCCGACCGAATTGTCAACTGTCTGGCGGCTTTTCAGAAGTACAACTCCGCCGCGATCGTCATCGACTTCGGTTCCTCGATTTGCGTCGACGTGGTCTCGGCCAAGGGTGAATTCCTGGGCGGCGCGATCGCGCCGGGTATCCAGGTGTCCTCTGACGCCGCCGCGGCGCGCTCGGCCGCCCTGCGTCGGGTCGAGCTGGCCCGGCCCCGCTCGGTGGTCGGCAAGAACACCGTCGAATGCATGCAAGCCGGCGCGGTTTTCGGCTTCGCCGGTCTGGTGGACGGTCTGGTCGGCCGGATCCGCAACGACGTCGACGGCTTCTCCGGCGACAATGTCAGCGTGGTGGCGACCGGCCACACCGCCCCGCTGCTGCTCGCCGAACTGAATTCCGTCGACCACTACGACCAGCACCTGACCCTGCACGGGCTGCGACTGGTCTTCGAACGCAACCGGGACAGCCAGCGCGGGCGGCTCAAGACCGCACGCTGAGTCCGTTGTCGGGCTTCCCGCGCGACAGAACCCATGGCTGTGCTCGGGCCAGGATCACAACCTCTGTGTCTGTTAGGCGGTCTGCGGTCCTTTAAGCTGGCAGGTCGTGAACGCCGCCGGCTTCGATTCTGAGGACCCCCGAGACCTCCCCGAGCAGTTCCGGATACGCCGGGACAAACGCGAGCGCCTGGCCGCCGAGGGCCGCGATCCCTATCCCGTCGAAGTCGCGCGCACCCACACCCTGGCGCAGATTCGCACCGCCTATCCCGATTTGGCCGCCGATTCGACCACTGGTGACGTCGTCGGCGTGGCCGGTCGGGTGGTGTTCGCCCGCAACTCGGGCAAGCTGTGCTTCGCCACCCTCCAGGAGGGTGACGGCACACAGCTCCAGGTCATGCTCAGCCTCGCCGGCGTCGGCCAGCAAGCACTCGATCAGTGGAAGGCCGACGTCGATATCGGCGACATCGTCTTTGTCCACGGCGAAGTGATCAGCTCGCGGCGCGGTGAACTCTCCGTACTCGGCGACAGCTGGGAGATGGCGTCCAAGGCGCTACGGCCGCTGCCGGTGGCCCACAAGGAGATGAGCGAAGAATCACGGGTGCGGCAGCGATATGTCGACCTGATCGTGCGTCCGGAGGCGCGCACGGTGGCCCGTCAGCGAATTGCCGTCATTCGTGCATTGCGCAATGCGCTGGAACAGCGCGACTTTTCAGAAGTCGAGACCCCGATGTTGCAGACGCTGGCTGGTGGGGCCGCGGCCCGCCCGTTCATCACCCACTCGAATGCGCTCGACATCGACCTCTTCCTTCGCATCGCGCCCGAACTGTTCCTGAAGCGCTGCGTTGTCGGAGGCTTTGACAGGGTCTTCGAGCTAAATCGGGTGTTCCGAAACGAAGGTGCCGATTCGACACATTCTCCCGAATTCTCCATGTTGGAGACCTATCAAGCGTATGGAACGTATGACGATTCCGCCGTTGTAACCCGTGAGCTTATTCAACAGGTGGCTGACGAGGCGATCGGTACTCGACAACTCTCTCTACCAGACGGCAGCGTCTATGACATCGACGGAGAATGGGCGTCGATAGAAATGTATCCATCACTATCCACCGCTCTTGGCGAAGAGATCACACCAAACACCAAAGTCGATCGCTTGCTCGCTATCGCCGCGTCACTTGACGTCGAGGTTCCGTCTGATCGCGGGTACGGGCACGGCAAGTTGATCGAGGAACTCTGGGAGCACACCGTCGGCTCGACATTGACCGCGCCCACCTTCGTCAAGGATTTTCCGGTCGAGACAACGCCATTGACGCGACAACACCGCAGCATTGCCGGGGTGACCGAGAAGTGGGACCTTTATCTGCGCGGATTCGAGCTGGCTACCGGATATTCGGAATTGATCGACCCGGTGGTGCAACGGGAACGGTTCGCCGAGCAGGCGCGGGCTGCGGCGGCCGGCGACGATGAGGCAATGGTGCTCGACGAGGATTTTCTTGTTGCGCTGGAGCACGCTATGCCGCCGTGCACTGGAACCGGAATGGGCATCGACCGCCTGTTGATGGCTTTGACCGGCCTGTCAATAAGGGAGACCGTATTATTTCCTATTGTGCGTCCTCATAGCAACTGAGCCGTTGACGCGCTGTATTGAATTAATCGTCGGATTATGGCAGATTATCCGGCGGGGGCGGTCCGAGCACGTGTCTTGTATGGCAAGTGTCTAAGAAGAAAGCGTGAGGCTCAGCCAATGGCGAAGAAAGTGACCGTCACCCTTGTCGACGATTTTGACGGCGAAGGCGCCGCAGATGAAACCGTCGAATTCGGCCTTGACGGCGTGACCTATGAGATTGATCTTTCGGCCAAGAATGCGACGAAACTCCGAAACGACCTGAAGCAGTGGGTGGAAGCGTCCCGCCGGGTCGGCGGCCGTCGCCGTGGACGTTCTGGCTCCGGCCGGGGCCGTGGCGCCATCGATCGTGAGCAGAGCGCCGCGATCCGCGACTGGGCCCGCCGCAATGGACACAACGTGTCGACTCGCGGGCGTATCCCGGCCGACGTCATCGACGCGTTCCACGCGGCGACCTGATTCTCGGGCGCACCAGACCAGCGCTTTCGCTCGTGGCGAACTGATCTATCACTGACGCGGGAAACCATTCGAAGTTTTCCCGCGTTGCTTTGTTGCAACTGCGTTGTAGCCGGGGGAACTCCGAAGAGGCTTAGCCCTAGCACGGTGGGAAGCCCGGCCGATCGCCCACTACAGTGGACGGTAGGTACGCGGTGTCGGCGCAGAAGTCGACAATGACGAAGTACCGATGGTGAGGAAGAGCAGGTAACCGCCAATGTTCGAACGTTTTACCGACCGTGCCCGCAGGGTTGTCGTCCTGGCGCAAGAAGAGGCCCGGATGCTCAACCACAACTACATCGGCACCGAGCACATCCTGCTGGGTCTCATCCACGAGGGCGAAGGGGTAGCGGCTAAGTCGCTGGAGTCGCTGGGCATCTCACTGGAAGGTGTCCGCAGCCAGGTCGAGGAGATCATCGGCCAGGGCCAGCAGGCCCCGTCCGGCCACATCCCGTTCACCCCGCGCGCCAAGAAGGTCCTGGAGCTGAGCCTGCGCGAGGCGCTGCAGCTCGGCCACAACTACATCGGCACCGAGCACATTCTGCTCGGACTGATCCGTGAGGGTGAGGGCGTGGCCGCGCAGGTTCTGGTCAAGCTCGGCGCCGAACTCACCCGGGTGCGCCAGCAGGTCATCCAGCTGCTGAGTGGCTACCAAGGCAAGGAGACCGCGGAGGCCGGCACCGGTGGCCGCGGCGGAGAGTCCGGCAGCCCGTCGACCTCGCTTGTTCTGGACCAGTTCGGTCGCAACCTGACGGCGGCGGCCATGGAGGGCAAGCTCGATCCGGTCATCGGCCGCGAGAAGGAAATCGAGCGGGTCATGCAGGTGCTGTCCCGGCGCACCAAGAACAACCCGGTGCTGATCGGCGAGCCCGGCGTCGGTAAGACCGCTGTCGTCGAAGGCCTCGCGCAGGCGATCGTGCACGGCGAGGTCCCCGAGACTCTGAAAGACAAGCAGCTCTACACCCTGGACCTGGGTTCGCTGGTGGCTGGTAGCCGCTACCGCGGTGACTTCGAAGAGCGCCTGAAGAAAGTGCTCAAGGAGATCAACACCCGTGGCGACATCATCCTGTTCATCGACGAGCTGCACACGCTGGTCGGTGCCGGGGCGGCCGAGGGCGCGATCGACGCGGCGTCGATCCTGAAGCCGAAGCTGGCCCGCGGTGAGCTGCAGACGATCGGTGCGACCACCCTCGACGAGTACCGCAAGTACATCGAAAAGGACGCCGCTCTGGAGCGCCGGTTCCAGCCGGTGCAGGTCGGCGAGCCGACGGTGGAACACACCATCGAGATCCTCAAGGGTCTGCGCGACCGCTACGAGGCGCACCACCGGGTGTCCATCACCGACGGCGCCGTAACAGCCGCGGCCACGTTGGCCGACCGCTACATCAACGACAGGTTCTTGCCGGACAAGGCAATTGACCTCATCGACGAAGCCGGCGCACGGATGCGTATCCGCCGGATGACGGCTCCGCCGGACCTGCGCGAGTTCGACGAGAAGATCGCCGATGCCCGCCGGGAGAAGGAGTCCGCGATCGACGCGCAGGACTTCGAGAAGGCCGCGAGCCTGCGGGACCGCGAGAAGCAACTGGTGGCCCAGCGCGCCGAGCGTGAAAAGCAGTGGCGCTCAGGAGATCTCGATGTGGTCGCGGAAGTCGACGAGGAGCAGATCGCCGAGGTGCTCGGCAACTGGACCGGTATCCCGGTGTTCAAGCTCACCGAGGCCGAGACCACCCGGTTGCTGCGGATGGAAGACGAGCTGCACAAGCGGATCATCGGGCAAGAGGATGCGGTCCGTGCGGTTTCAAAGGCGATCCGTCGTACTCGCGCCGGGTTGAAGGACCCCAAGCGGCCGTCCGGTTCGTTCATCTTCGCCGGCCCGTCCGGTGTCGGTAAGACGGAGCTGTCCAAGGCGCTGGCCAACTTCCTGTTCGGCGACGACGACGCTCTCATCCAGATCGACATGGGTGAGTTCCACGACCGGTTCACGGCATCGCGATTGTTCGGTGCCCCACCGGGATACGTCGGTTACGAGGAGGGCGGCCAGCTCACCGAGAAGGTGCGGCGCAAGCCGTTCTCGGTGGTGCTGTTCGACGAGATCGAGAAGGCGCACCAGGAGATCTACAACAGCCTGCTGCAGGTGCTCGAGGACGGTCGCCTCACCGACGGTCAGGGCCGCACGGTCGACTTCAAGAACACCGTGCTGATCTTCACCTCGAATCTCGGAACCTCCGACATCAGCAAGGCGGTCGGACTGGGCTTCACCCAGGGTGGCGGTGAGAACAACTACGAACGGATGAAGCAGAAGGTCAACGACGAGCTGAAGAAACACTTCCGGCCGGAGTTCCTGAACCGTATCGACGACATCATCGTCTTCCACCAGCTGACCAAGGAAGAGATCATCGAGATGGTCGATCTGATGATCGCTCGAGTGGGCAAGCAGCTCAAGACCAAGGACATGGCCATGGAGCTCACCGACAAGGCGAAGGCTCTGCTGGCCAAGCGGGGGTTCGACCCGGTCCTGGGTGCTCGCCCGTTGCGTCGGACCATTCAGCGGGAGATCGAGGATCAGCTGTCCGAGAAGATCCTGTTCGAAGAGGTCGGTCCGGGTCAGCTTGTGACCGTCGACGTGGACAACTGGGACGGCGAAGGCTCCGGCGAGGACGCGGTGTTCACCTTCCACGGGGCCCGCAAACCCGCTGAGCCCGACCTGGCGAGCACCGGCGCGCACGCCGCCGGAAGCACGGGGACGACGACGCCGTAGTTATTCATCTCGAAAGGTCGGCTAGCGCAAGGCGTTAGCCGACCTTTCGCTTATTCGGCAGGCTCGGCCACGGCGTAGCGAGCCTCGACGCCGGCCAACTTCCAGTAGGCGATCGCACCGGTCCACGTGACGGCGAACAGCACTACGATGGCCAGGCCGGCGTTGTTCAGGTCGATGCCGCTGACCCAGCTGGTGACCGGGTCGTTCCAGTTCAGGTCGTCGTGAAGTATCGACACCAGTTCGATCGATCCGATGAGCAGTGCCACCGCGATCGACAGGCCGGTGACCGCCAGGTTGTAGTAGACCTTTCGCACCGGCTGCATGAACGCCCAGTCGTAGGCCACTGTCATCAGCAGGCCGTCCAGGGTGTCCATCAACGTCATGCCGGCCGCAAACAGCAGCGGCACCACCAGGACCGCGTACCACGGCAGACCGGCCGCGGCGCCCGTGCCGGCAAGTGCCAACAGGGCGACCTCGGTCGCGGTGTCGAAACCGAGGCCGAACAGAGCGCCCACCGGATACAGCTGTATCGGCCGCGTGATCCGATTCATGACCGGACGCAGCAGACGAGCGAAGAGGCCCCGATCATTGAGTGCCGCTTCGATTTCGCTGTCGGAGTACGAGCCGCTACGGAGCCTGACGAATGCGCGGTAGATACCGACCATCGCGATCACGTTGATGATCGCAATCAGATAGAGGAATAGCCCCGAGGCCATTGTTCCCGCGATTCCCAGCGCATGGCGGGTCGGCGATTTCTCGTCGGCCAGTGTGCCCACCGCCCGCGCGCCGACCATGATCAGCACGGCCATCAGCAGCACCAGCGTCGAATGGCCCATGGCGAACCAGAAGCCAACCGACTTGGGCTTCCTGCCGTCAGACATCAGCTTTCGGGTGGTGTTGTCGATCGCGGCGATGTGGTCCGCGTCGAAAGCGTGTCGCAGTCCGAAAAGGTATGCGGTGACGCCCAATCCGACGCCGAAGATCTGGGTGCCGACTCGATAGTGGTGCGGGGCGATCGCGAACACCAGCACCGCGAACCCGACCACGTGCATCAGCGCGATCACGCCGAAGAGCACACCGGTGTCGATGAGGTCGCGGCGGTCCCAGGTCGAGAGCAGACGACGGTAAAGGGCGAGCACGCGATCAGCGTTGCGTGCGCAGCAGCGCGAAGACCTGCTTGGCGATCTCCAGCATCCAACCGGTGATGGCCGGGCCGTGGTCGCGCGGCCAGTTCAGCTGGAAACTCACCACCCACGGCTGATGCGTCTTGTCGATTGCATACCAGCTGAAGGTCAGATCACCAGGCAGCCCACCGGCTTTCGCGGCGACGTACGGCCAGTCGCTGCGATCCAAGTTCACCCCGGTGGAGACGTCGAGCATCTTTTTGATCGGCGCTGCCGGACCCTTGGCGCCGGCCTGCAGCGCGACATGCACCCGGCAGATGTCTTCGGCATTGCCATACCATTCCGCACCCGCCTCGGAGGCTGGGACGTGCGCAAGAAACGGATCTGGTTGATACGTAGCCGAATTGGCCCGCTGTAGCATCTCGGCGCGGACTTCTGGCGTGGCATGCTTCCATTGCTCGCGCATGTCCGGCCGGCCCCAGGCGATGGTGAACAGCTCGTACATCGTCGGAAACGGTGTCATCGCTGCCGGATCGTGGTGCCCGGTGTTGACCAACGCGTCGTCGACGGCCTGCGGCCCAACCTTTTCGATCAGCATGTCGGTCGCCATGTTATCGCTGGTGGCAATCATCTTCTCGGCGGCTGTTCGCACCGAAATCTGCGCTCCCACCGGGAGTTCCATGCTCGAGCCGACGGCCTTGCCCTTTTCGGTGACGGTCAGCTGGTCGTCCCAGGACACCGTCCCGGCCTTGATCGCATCCGACACGGCGTCGAGCACGTACAACTTGAAGATCGACGCCAGCGGGAGTGACAGGTCGGTGTTGGCGCCCGCCACCCGATCGCAGTGCCCGTCATCGACTTTGGTGGCCTGCCACGAGTAGCGGGCCTTGGTCTTGCGGAGCACCGCGTCGACATCGCTGAACGACGAGATCTTCGGGGGCAATGTGGTGAGGTCGAACCCGTCGACCATCGTGTCGTCGTCGGTGTGAATCCGTAGCTCTTGCTGAGCGCCGTAAGACGTCGTCAGCTTCAGCGTTGCAGCGCCTGCCTTGATGTCGACCCCGTTGAACGTGAACGGCCGATCCCACCAGAGCTTTTCCATCATGCTCTGTACTTGGGTGGCCATCCTGGGTGCCGCCAGAGTGCTGATTCCGACGGGGCCGATCTGCCAGTCCGAGTTCAGCATGTCCAGCGTCTGCTGAGCACGCAATCCGGCCGGCGTCCGCATGTCGATCTCCCGACCGCTGCCCGCCGCGTTCGCCGAGGGTGTCCGCGGCGGCGCGCAACCCACGGTCAGGCCCGAGACGAGTGCGGTGGCGAGCGCCAGTGTCGCGGCCCGGCGGCGGCGCCGACAGCGCTTACTGACCAGATCCGGCAACGTCTAACACGACCTCGAACTCCAACAACGACGCGCCAGTGGCCACCGGATTCTGCCGTTGGCCGGCGTGCGCCTCGATGGCAGGACCGGTCGCCCAAGCCTGAAACGCCTCTTCGGACTCCCACTGCGTCACCACGAAGTACCGGTCTTCCCCCTTGACGGGGCGGAGTAGCTGGAAGCCCAGGAAACCCGGCGAGTTCTCGACTGCGTGTGCGCGATGGGCAAACCGCTTCTCGAGCTCGGGGCCAGCGTCGGCGGGCACCTCGATTGCGTTGATTTTCACCACTGGCATGGCGCAAGGCTACCGCGCCCACCTCGGCCGACGATGCGGGCCGCGAGCGGCCCGAGCAGGAAGCCGAACAATCTGCCCGGCACGCGGTCGAAAGCGCGCAAAGATAGTCCGATGGCCGCTGATCTGCTAACCCATCGCGGTGGGCGCGGTGAACCGGTGGTCCTGGTGCACGGCCTGATGGGGCGCGGCAGCACCTGGTCGCGGCAGCTGCCGTGGCTGGCCCAGCTGGGCGCGGTGTACACCTATGACGCGCCCTGGCACCGCGGCCGCGACGTCGACGACCCCTTCCCGATCAGCACCGAACGCTTCGTCGCCGATCTGGGTGACGCCGTCGCCGCGCTGGGTTCTGCCGCCCGACTGGTCGGGCACTCGATGGGCGGCCTGCACTCGTGGTGTCTGGCCGCCGAGCGTCCCGAGCTGGTGTCGTCGTTGGTCATCGAGGACATGGCGCCGGACTTCTGCGGCCGCACCACTGGACCGTGGGAACCATGGCTGCACAGCCTGCCCGTCGAATTCGACTCCGTCGAGGAGGTGATCGCCGAGTTCGGCGATGTCGCCGGCCGGTACTTCCTGGAAGCCTTCGACCGGACCCCGACCGGGTGGCGGCTGCACGGCCAGATGTCTCGCTGGATCGAGATCGCTGCCGAATGGGGCACCCGCGACTACTGGGCGCAATGGCAGGCGGTGCGGGCGCCTGCCCTGCTGATCGAGGCCGGCAATTCCGTCGCACCCGCAGGGCAGATGCGCGCGATGCACGAAAACGGCTATCGCACAACATATCTGTGCGTTCCGGAGGCCGGCCATCTGGTTCACGACGACGCGCCGCAGGCCTACCGGGAGGCGGTCGAGGCGTTTCTGACCTAGCCCTCTTCGCCGGCCAGCGCGAATCGTCCGTCGCTGGTCTTGGCGACCAGCCCGTCGGCCAGCAGAGACTCCAGCGCCCGGTCGCGCTGTACGGTGTCGCGCAACCAGACGACGTCGAGCTGATCGCGGGTAACCGGTAAGTCGTTGCCGCGCAACACATCCAGCAGTCGACCGCGCACCTGCCGGTCGGTTCCGGCGTAGGCCTGCGGTCGACGTGCCGGGCCCTCCGACGGAGGAAACCCCGCTTCCCGCCACCGGCAGACGCTGAGCGGACACACGCCGCATTTCGGCGATCGTGCCGTGCACACCGTGGCGCCTAACTCCATCAACGCCGCGGAAAACGTATGAGCTGTCGAATCTTTCGGCAGCAGCGCCGACACGTCGACGTGATCGCGGGTCGCGGAGGCCGCCCCCGCGTCTGCCTTCCCGTGCACCACCCTTGCCACCACCCGTCGGACGTTGGTGTCGACCACCGGCACCGACTGCTGGTAGGCGAAGCACGCGATCGCGCGTGCGGTGTAGCTGCCGACGCCCGGCAGCGTCAACAGCACCTCGACGTCGTTGGGAACCTCGTCGCCGTGATCACGGGCGATGACCGCGGCGCACTCGTGCAGGCGTTTGGCCCGCCGTGGATAGCCGAGCTTGCCCCAGGCGCGCACGATTTCGCCAGCGCCCGCGGCGGCCGTCGCGGACGGGGTCGGCCAGCGTGCGATCCAGTCGCGCCAGATCGGCTCGACCCGGGACACCGGTGTTTGCTGCAGCATGAATTCGCTCACCATGATCTGCCAGGGCGTTACGGCCGAATGTCGCCAGGGCAGGTCACGTCGGTGGCGGTCGTACCAGCCGAGAAGTTCACTCGGCGCAATAGCGAGTGTCATGACCCGCTACGGCAGAATGAGCGCCATGCCGAACACCGATCCCGCATCTGCCTGGAAAGCACTCAGAGAGGGTAACGAGCGCTTCGTCGCCGGCGAGCCCCAGCACCCGAGCCAGAGTGTCCAGCACCGGGCCAGCCTGGCCAACGGCCAGAAGCCGACCACGGCGCTCTTCGGCTGTGGTGACAGCCGCGTGGCCGCCGAACTCATCTTCGACCGGGGTCTCGGCGACATGTTCGTGGTCCGGACGGCCGGCCACGTCATCGACTCGGCGGTATTGGGTTCGCTGGAATTCGCGGTCGGGGCACTGGGCGTATCGGTGATCGTGATTCTGGGCCACGACAGCTGCGGCGCGGTCAAGGCGACGCTCGCTGCACTGGACGACGGCGCGCTGCCCGGCGGCTACGTACGCGACCTCGTCGAGCGCGTGACGCCGTCGATCCTGCTTGGCCGTCGCGAGGGCCTGACTCGAACCGATGAATTCGAGGCCCGGCACGTGGTGGAGACCGGCACTCAGCTCGTCGAGCGTTCGTCGGCGATCGCCGCCGCGGTCGCCGCCGGAGACTTGGCCATCGTCGGCGCCACCTATCACCTCACGGACGGCCGGGTGGTCATTCGCAACATCATCGGCGACGTCGGCGACAAGGTCGACGCCTGATCTTCTAGAACGAGTTGGTGAGGTAGAACTCCAGCGAGTTGTACAGGCTCTCCAACAGTCCGCTGTTGGCGGCGCCGCCCACGAACACTGCGCTGAGCCATGCGGCGGTGTCGTTGAAGGTGTCGGGGATGTCGACGTTGGTGATCAGGCTGCCCGGGTCGGTCGTGATCGTCGCGTTGGCGAGTTCCTCCGCGGTCAACCCGAGGTATTCGACGTGCGTGGTGAACAGCCGGATGAGGGGCTCGAACAGGCCGCCGTGGTCGAAGTCAGGCTGGAAGTCGGCGACCCCGTCGCCGTCGAGGGTGTAGATCGTCGTCGGGTAGAGGTCGTCCGGCGTTACGTTGCCCAGGACTTCGCTGAACCCGAGGTCCGTGAGAAGCGTGTTCGTCAGACTCGTCCCGAATATTCCATCCATGTCGGCGACCAGGTTCGGCCAGACCCCGGTGTCGGCGAGCGACGGGTCGCCGATGAACACGAAGTGCAGGTCCTGGCTCGGAATATGGTCGGCGGCCAGTGTCGTCATCGCGAGCGATTCGGCGGTCGCGCTTTGCGAGTAGCCGAAAATGGTCAGTGGGTGATCGGCGTCGAAAGCGCCTGGATTGGCGTAGAACTCGTTTCGAACCGCGAGGACGATGTCGTCCGCCGCGGTGAGGCTGCTCGGACCCTGCGGGATCAGCTCAGGCGTCGTCAGCACCTGCAGGGGCGCGGCGCACGGGTCGGTCGCGATCATGTCGCAGACCGTGGAGGACGTCGCGCCGCCGTCGAAGCCCAGCGCGTGCAGGTACAGGTTTTCGGCGGTCTGCGCGAAGGCCGTCGACGGCATCGGCTCGGTGGTTCCGCCGAGGATGATCGCGGTGTCGCTACCGGCTAGCGGGCCGAGCAGCGTGTCGTCGGCGTAGGCAGCCTGACTCGTGAGCACGCCGGCAACGCCCGACATGAGGCCGACGGCGGCAACTTTCGCGAACACCCGGTATCCGTTCATCGGATCTTCTTATCTGAAGTTAAGGCTCGTTTCCGAAAGTTCTTCATCTTGGATCAAGAAAATCGTCGCGAAGAGTTTGAGCCCGCCGCCCCTCACCGCCGCGAAGCAAGTAACACTTTTGCATCAGTTAACTGGGCGACACGCCGAGCCAGGTCGGCGCTGTCGGTGTGACCTGCCCTTACCGTGGAAACGTGCTGGATCTGGAACCGCGAGGCCCGCTGCCGCCGGAGATCTACTGGCGACGCCGGGGATTAGCGATCGGCGTCGCGGTCGTGGTCATCGCCATCGTCGTCGCGATCATCGTTGCCGTTCTCAGCGGCGACGCGGGCGCCAACACCTCGAACAACGCCGCCAAGAAGCCCACGCAGAATGCGCAGGGCGCGAATCCCGAGGTCAAAACGCAGGTAGAACCGCCGGCCGCCGGCGAGGACGCCGGTCAGCCGCCCGTGACACCGACCGCCGCCGTGCTGCCGCCGCCCGTGCTCAACGCCGGTGACGACTGCCCGGACTCGACGCTGGCGGTCAAGGGCCTGACCAACGCGCCGCAGTACGCCATCGGCGATCAGCCGAAATTCGTCATGGTCGTCACCAACATCGGGTTGGTGGCGTGCAAGCGCGATGTCGGGGCCGCCGTGCTTGCCGCCTACGTCTATTCGCTGGACAACAAGCGACTCTGGTCGAACCTGGACTGCGCGCCGTCGAACGAGACTCTGGTCAAGACCTTCGCCCCCGGGGAGCAAGTCACCACCGCCGTCACCTGGACGGGCATGGGGTCGGCTCCGCATTGCCCGCTGCCCAGGCCGGCGATCGGGCCGGGGACCTACAACCTGGTCGTGCAGCTGGGAAACCTTCGCTCCCTTGCCGTTCCGTTCATCATGGCCCCGCCGCTACCTCCGGGTGCCGCGCCGCCCATGCCGCCGCCCGGAGCGTCGGCACCCGGTCCGCTGCCCGGCCCGGCACCTGCCCCCGGCGGCTGACGCCTAGCCAATTGCGTGGCTCCTCATCGCGTCCTGCGCTTTAGATCGTCGCTGCGCGCCTACAGAGCGGGGTCGCCGATCGTCGATTCGGCCAACTGCGACAATCCTTCTCGCACGTGGCGGGCCCAGATCTCGCCGATGCCCTCAACGGCTTCGAGGTCGCCTGCGCTGGCCGCCAGCAGTCCCTGCAGCGAGCCGAATTCGCGGACCAGCCGGTCGGCGTGGGCGAACTGCAGTCGCGGGATCTCAGACATCGCCCGGTAACCGCGCGAGCTCACCGCCGAGTCCTGCGCTTCCGCCGTCGATGGGTAACCGAAAACTCGTGCCATCGTCGTGAAGTCGAGCAGCTCGGCGTCTGACATCCCATCCAGCTCGTCGAGCGTGGCAGCGACCTCTGCCTTCGACAGCGGCTCGGGATTGGCGTGGTAATCACGCACGACCAGCTCACGGGAGGCCTCGTTACCGCCGAGCAGCTCTTCCAGCTGTAGGCGTAGCTGCCGACCGTCGGTGCCCAGTTCGACGACCTCGTAGTCCAGTTCCACGCCGATCCGGCGGACCAGCTCGAGCCGCTGCACCACCGTCATCACGTCACGTAGCGTGACGAAGTCCTCGATCTCGGCCCGGGACAGTTGCCGGCTGACCTCGTCGAGGCGGGCCTTGTAGCGCTCCAGCGTGGCGATGGCTTGGTTGGCCCGTGACAAGATGGTCGACGAGTCGGCCAGCACGTGCCGCTCGCCGCTCAGGTAGACGGTCACGATGCTCATCGAGTGGCTGACCGAAATCACCGGATAGCCGACCTGGCTCGCGGCTCGCTCGGCTGAGCGGTGCCGGGTGCCGGACTCGTCGGTGGGTATCGACGGGTCGGGCACCAGCTGCACGTTGGCCCGCAGAATTCGGCTGCCGTCGGTGGACAGCACCACCGCGCCGTCCATCTTGCACAGCTCGCGCAGCCGGGTCGGCGCGTATCGGACATCGAGTGAGAAGCCGCCGTCGCAGATCGCTTCCACACTGTCGTCGTAGCCCAGGACTATCAAGGCGCCGGTGCGGCCGCGCAGGATGCGCTCCAGGCCGTCGCGCAGCGCGGTACCCGGCGCGAGGCGCGCAACCGCCTCACGCAGGGTGGGACGTTGCTGCGGCGCAGAGCCGTTCGTTGTTGCGTTGCCGACCGTCATCACCACTCATTGTGCTCCGTGGGCACGGACGCCAGGCGATGTGGTGGCGCTGTCGCCTGCTCGCGGCGCTCGGCGATGTTGAGGACGTGCTCCAACGCGGCCCCGATGTGCGGTGCCTGCAACGTCGTGAGGCCCGACGGCACCGCGCCGCCGCCCGACGGAATCAGCGCCGTGGTGAAGCCCTGCCGGGCGGCTTCGGCCAGCCGTCGTTCCATGCCGCTGACCCGTCGCAGGTCGCCGGCGAGTCCGACCTCGCCGATCATCACCGCGGTCGCCGGCAGCGGCAGGTTGGCGTACGCCGAGGCCAGCGCGACCGCGACGGCCAGATCCGACGACGGGTCGGTCAGCCGCATGCCGCCGACCGTCGACAGGTAGACGTCGTTGACGGCGATCTTGAGCCGGGCGTGCTTCTCCAGCACGGCGGCGATCATGGCGGCCCGCGAGTGATCGATTCCGCTGACGGCGCGGCGCGGTGAGCCGCCCGTCGGCGTCGCGAGCAGCGCCTGTATTTCGCCGACCATGGGTCTCTTGCCGTCGAGCGTCACCGTGATCGCGGTACCGGCCACCGGCTGCGGTCGCTGATCCAGGAAGAGGCCCGACGGGTCGGCGACACCTTCAATCCCGCTGTCCTGCAACAGAAAACAACCGACCTCGTCGGCAGCCCCGAAGCGGTTTTTCACGCCGCGAACCATCCGCAGCAACGAGTTGCGGTCACCCTCGAAGTGCAGCACCACGTCGACCAGATGCTCCAGCGAACGCGGACCGGCGATGGCCCCGTCCTTGGTGACATGGCCGACCAACACCAGGGGCACACCCGTGGTTTTCGCCGCCGCGGTCAGTGCGGTGGTGACCGCGCGCACCTGGGTGACGCCGCCGGCGACTCCGTCGGTCTCGGAGCTGGCCATGGTCTGCACCGAGTCGACGACGACCAGCGTCGGCTGCACCGCGTCGATGTGGCCCAGCACCACGTGCAGATCAGACTCGGCGGCCAGGTAGAGCTCGTCGTGGCTGCAACCGGTCCGGTCGGCGCGCATCCGGATCTGGCCTCGGGACTCCTCACCGGACACGTACAGCGCGCGCCGCCCAGATGCCGCCCACTGGTGGGCGACCTTGAGCAGCAGCGTCGACTTTCCCACCCCGGGATCGCCGGCGAGCAGGGTGACCGAACCCGGTACCACACCGCCGCCGAGGACACGGTCGAGTTCGTCGATTCCGGTGGGGCAGTGGCGAGTTCCGTCGGGCTCGACCGAGCTGATCGGAACGGCGGCCGACGACGGGCTCACCAGCGCGCGAGTGCCGCCCCGGACTGCGCTGAGCACGGTGACCTCGTCGACGGAGCCCCAGGTGCCGCATTCCAGACAGCGGCCGACCCACTTGGCCGTGACATGGCGGCATTCCGAACAGCGGTACTGCGAACGCGCCTTGGCCACCCCGTGACGGTATCCGGCGGGTGCGACAAAACCGCGGAAGTTAGCGGTTCGCGCCTTCCGGCGCCGAGATCGGCACGCCGATGCTGACGCTGCCGGCCTTCTCGAAATTGAAGCTGAAGTTGTAGTTCGGGCCGTTGGTGATCGGCTTGCTCAGCGCGACGGTGGCCCTGACCGTGCTGGAGTTCTCGACCGCGTCGTCGGCCTTCTTGGGCTGGCCGTTCTGGCCGACGAACAGCACGCCGCTGGGGTGCAGGGTGGGATCGCCGGTCACGGTCACCTTGCCGATGTCGGTGGTGATCCCGACCAGCTTGTCGCTGATGTCCGGCGACTGGTTGACTGCGACCAGGACGAGGTCAACCGTGGTTCCCGGGCGCAGGTAGTCACCGTCCTGCACGGCCTGGATGCGCACATTGCGCAGAGCGACGTTCTTGACCGATACCTGGTTGCCGTCGACCGCGGATTGCTGCATAGCCGTCTGCGAGATTTGGCCGGCGCTGCAGCCGGAGAGGGCGACCGCGCCGATCACGGCTCCCGCGGCGAGCCCGGCGAGCGTTGCCGAGCGACGAGATCTCGGGACGCGGTTGTCGAAGCTGTTCACTCAAAGCCTCCTGCTCGGCCCTCGGACGCCTGCGGTTCGACTATGCACAGTAGTAGGTCGGCCGGACCGGTGGAACCTGAGGGCGGAGATGGCGCGAGTAGGCGCTCAGAGCAGCGCAGTAACACGTTTCCTGAGACGAAAAGCACGCCGTTGGGGGCTTGCGGACGGCGCCGAACCGGTTCTCGATCGGCCGCCGTGTTGCACGAAATTGACGGTCTGTCAACCCCCTCTACCTGCGCGCGGTGCCCCTGACCTGCACCGTTGTTCCCCACCGGTCGGCGCGGCGTGTTACCATGGAGCGACGAAAGGGGCTCGAAACTGATGAATTTTGAGGTCGGAGACACCGTTGTCTATCCACACCACGGTGCTGCGTTGATCGAGGCGATTGAAACTCGAACCATCAAAGGGGAACAAAGAGAATATCTCGTCTTGAAGGTGGCGCAGGGAGACCTGACAGTTCGAGTACCCGCGGACAACGCCGAGTACGTGGGTGTCCGCGATGTGGTCGGCCAAGAAGGCCTCGACAAGGTGTTCCAGGTGCTTCGCGCGCCGCACACCGAAGAGCCGACCAACTGGTCCCGCCGCTACAAGGCCAACCTGGAAAAACTCGCCTCCGGTGACGTCAACAAGGTTGCTGAGGTCGTGCGCGATCTGTGGCGCCGCGACCAGGAGCGCGGCCTGTCCGCCGGCGAGAAGCGCATGCTGGCCAAGGCTCGTCAGATCCTGGTCGGTGAGTTGGCTCTGGCCGAGAGCACCGACGACGCGAAGGCAGAGACCATTCTCGACGAGGTCCTGGCCGCCGCATCCTGAATTCCTGACGATCTCCTAACGGTCGAGGAACCGCATTGACCGGCACGGTAGCGGTCGTTCCGGCCGCTGGCTCGGGCGAGCGGCTGGCCGCCGGGGTTCCCAAGGCGTTCTATCAACTCGACGGTCGCACGCTGGTTGAGCGCGCCATTGACGGGCTGCTGGGATCCGGAGTGGTCGACCGCGTGGTGGTGGCGGTCCCCGCCGACCGCACCGACCGGGCCAAACTGATCCTCGGTAGGGACGCCACCGTCGTCGCGGGCGGAGCCAATCGCGGTGAGTCGGTCAGCCGCGCACTGGCCGCGGCCAGCGACGCCGGCGAACCCGACTTCGTGCTTGTTCACGACGCCGCTCGCGCCCTGACCCCGCCTGCTCTGGTGGTACGCGTCGTGGAGGCGCTGCGGGCCGGGCATTCGGCGGTGGTGCCGGCGTTGCCCGTCGCCGACACGATCAAAGGCGTCGACGCCAACGGCGCCGTGTTGGGCACACCGGAGCGCGCCGGTCTGCGCGCCGTACAAACCCCGCAGGGCTTCGCCACCGAGCTGTTACTGCGGGCCTACCAGCAAGCCGGCACCGCGGATTTCACCGACGATGCCTCGCTGGTCGAGCGCATCGGGGGCCAGGTTCAGGTCGTCGACGGCGACCCGCTGGCCTTCAAGATCACCACCAGGCTGGACTTGCTGCTCGCGCACGCGATCGTGAACCAGTGAACGCCCGAGTCGGTCTCGGCACCGATGTGCACGTCATCGAGGCCGGCAGGCCGTGCTGGCTACTGGGCCTGCTGTTTCCCGACGCCGACGGCTGTGCCGGGCACTCCGACGGCGACGTGGCAGTACACGCGCTGTGTGACGCGCTGCTGTCCGCGGCCGGTCTCGGCGACATCGGCGAGGTGTTCGGCGTCGACGACCCCCGCTGGGCCGGCGTCACCGGCATGACGATGCTGCGTCACGTCGCTGAGCTGCTCACCGGGCACGGCTTTCGGGTCGGCAACGCCGCCGTCCAGGTCATCGGCAACCGGCCCAGGGTGGGCCCGCGCCGTGCCGAGGCGCAGACCGCCCTGGCGGACGTGTTGAGCGCGCCCGTCTCGGTGTCGGCGACCACCACCGATGGGCTGGGCCTGACCGGACGCGGTGAGGGTCGTGCGGCAATCGCGACGGCCTTGTTGCTCAGCGCCTGACCGTGGGTGCTCGTTTGTCTCGCGGTGATCGATTTCGCCGGCGGCGCATATTCGGCGGGCTTGGTACCCAGAATCGACCCAAGCGAGCCGCGTGGTCATCGATGCCCGATCCGGCCCGGTAAGCTGGCACGTCGTGACCGATCGCGCCGACCTGCGGCTACACGACACGGCGGCCGGCGCCGTCCGTGATTTCGTGCCGCTGCGGCCCGGGCACGTTTCCATCTACCTCTGCGGCGCGACCGTTCAGGGCCTCCCGCACATCGGCCATGTGCGTAGTGGCGTGGCGTTCGACATCCTGCGGCGCTGGCTGACCGCGCGGGGCTGCGATGTCGCGTTCGTCCGCAACGTCACCGACATCGACGACAAGATCCTGAACAAAGCCGCCGCCGCGGACCGGCCATGGTGGGAGTGGGCGGCGACGTACGAGCGGGCGTTCTCGGCCGCCTATGACGCACTCGGCGTGCTCCCGCCGTCCGTCGAGCCGCGGGCCACCGGCCACATCACCCAGATGGTGGAACTGATCGAGCGGCTGATCGAGGTAGGCAGTGCCTACCCAGGCCAGCAGGGCTGCGGCGATGTGTACTTCGACGTGCTGAGCTACCCCGACTACGGTCAGCTGTCCGGGCACCGGATCGACGACGTGCACCAGGGCGAGGGCGTCGCGACCGGAAAACGCGATCAGCGCGACTTCACGCTGTGGAAGGGCGCCAAGCCCGGCGAGCCGTCGTGGCCCACACCGTGGGGACGGGGGCGCCCCGGCTGGCATCTGGAGTGCTCGGCAATGGCCCGCACGTATCTGGGGCCCGAGTTCGACATCCATTGCGGTGGAATGGATTTGGTCTTCCCACATCACGAGAACGAGATCGCGCAGAGCGTCGCCGCCGGCGACAAGTTCGCCCGGTACTGGCTGCACAACGGCTGGGTCACCCTGGGCGGCGAGAAGATGAGCAAGTCGCTGGGCAACGTGTTGGCGATCCCGGCGATCCTGCAGCGTGTCCGCGCCGCCGAACTGCGCTACTACCTGGGCAGCGCCCACTATCGCTCGATGCTGGAGTTCTCCGAGACGGCGTTGAAGGACGCCGTCAACGCCTACATCGGCATCGAGGAGTTCCTGCACCGGGTGCGGACCCGGGTCGGTGGCGTCGAACCGGGCGAGTGGACACCGCGATTCGCCGACGCCCTCAACGACGACTTGGCGGTGCCGACGGCGCTGGCCGAAGTCCACCGAACTCGTGCTGATGGGAACCGGGCGCTCGAGTCGGGCGACCACGAGGCCGCGCTGGCCCAGGCCGGAGCGATCCGGGCGATGATGGGCATCCTGGGCTGCGACCCGCTCGACGAGCGCTGGAAGTCACGGGACGAGACCTCGGCGGCGCTCGGCGCGGTCGACGTGCTGGTGCGCGCCGAATTGGAACGCCGCCAACAGGCTCGCGTGCAGCGTGACTGGAAGCTCGCCGACGAAATTCGGGATCGGCTGAAAGACGCCGGTATCGAGGTCACCGACACCGGCGACGGCCCGCAGTGGTCGTTGGAATCCCACGCCGATGGCCGGTAACTCGCAGCGCCGCGGCGCAATTCGCAAGACGTCCAAGAAGGGCCCGACCGTCGGCTCCGGCGGTCAGCGGCGCCGGGGGGTGGAGGGCCGGGGCGCGACGCCCCCGGCACACATGCGGCCGAACCACCCAGCCGCGAAGCGGGCCAAGGCGCAGGCCCGCCGGCCCGTGAAGCGCAAAGACGACGGTGTGGAAAACGTTTTGGGACGCAACCCGGTGCTGGAATGTCTGCGCGCAGGAGTTCCGGCGACGGCGCTGTATGTGGCACTCGGTGCTCAAGCCGACGAGCGACTCAGTGAATCCGTCACGCTGGCAGCAGATTCCGGTATCGCGATACTCGAGGTGCCGCGCACGGACCTCGACCGGATGACCACCAACGGTCTGCATCAAGGCATCGCCCTTCAGGTGCCGCCGTACAACTACCTGCATCCCGATGAGCTGTTCAAGATCGCGACGAACAATCCGCCAGCCCTGCTGGTCGCGCTGGACAACATCTCTGATCCGCGCAATCTCGGCGCGATCGTCCGCTCGGTCGCGGCGTTCGGCGGGCACGGGGTGTTGATTCCGGAGCGTCGATCGGCCTCGGTGACCGCGGTGGCCTGGCGGACCAGCGCCGGCGCGGCCGCGCGGATACCAGTCGCGCGCGCCACCAATCTTACTCGAACACTGAAGGATTGGGCCGACCGGGGTGCACAGCTGGTGGGACTCGATGCCGACGGCGACACAATCGTCGACGACGTGGACGGCGCCGGACCGCTCGTGCTGGTGGTCGGATCTGAGGGCAAAGGACTGTCCCGGCTGGTGCGCCAGAACTGCGACGCGGTGGTGTCGATCCCAATGGCCGGCCCGACCGAATCGTTGAATGCGTCGGTGGCCGCAGGAGTGGTGCTCGCCGAAATCGCCCGGCAGCGCCGGAGCTAGCCGGGCGATGGACGGCTACCGGGTCCGCGACCACAAGATCCTTGCCGCTACCGCTGCGTTCGCCGGCTACACCGCGGTCATGGTCGATCTGGAGAATCGGATGCGAGCCACGGGTGGCCCGGGAATCGTTCCATTTGAGTTGGCCGGCAGCGGTTTTAGAGCCGAGCAGATCATGGCGCAGTGGGGCAGCGATGGTCTGCGCGCGGCGCGTGTGTCGATGTGGCTCGACTTCGGATACATGACGAGTTATGGCGTCCTTTTGGGTCTGCTGCTCGATCGCGCTCGCCGCCGTTGGGGCCATTCGCGCGCGCTGACGGGTATCGCCGCGGTGGCCGTCGCCGGGGACGCGGTCGAAGGGATCTCGTTGCTCAAGGTGCTCGACCGCGACCGCGTCGATGCTCATGCGCGGCGCGCGCGGGCCGCGGCGCTGGTGAAGTTCGCAGCGCTGATCGGCTCACTTGGCTACGTCGTCGCCGACGCCGTGACGTCGCTTTGCGGCCCCCGAAGTCGTTGACGCCCAGCCTGTTCGGCATGTTGGCCCGGCTGGTGTTCGCGTCGATGATCCTGGCCTCGGCGGTCTTGGCGCCGCGCGCCGCGGCGGAACCCGTCGAGTTCGGCGTAGTGGCCCATCAGGGCGGCCCAGAGGACACCCGGACCGGGGAGTCGCTGGCGGCTTTCGCCACAGCACTTGAAACCGGAGTCAGCACACTGGAACTCGACATCGGGATCACTAAGGACCAGCAACCGGTGGTGTGGCACGACGAATTCATCGACCCGGCGAAATGCGCCGACACGTCGCCGGCCCACGCGCATGATCCGCAATACCCATATGTGGGCCGGCTGATCCACGAGCTGACGCTGGCCCAGATCCGAACACTGGCCTGTGGTAACAAGATCGCGGCCCTGTCCGAGGTGTTTGCGTTGGTCGACCAGTACCACGCTGATGTGCGCTATGACATCGAGACGAAGGTCGATGCCGAAAATTCCTCTCGCACAGCGGCTCCGGAGACTTTCGTAACCGTGATCCTCGCTGCCGTCCGTGCCGCCGGCAAGGTCGACCGGGTGGTGATCGAGAGCTTCGACTGGCGCACTCTTCCGTTGGTTCACCGCGCTGAGTCGTCGATTGCGTTGGCGGCGTTGTGGGATCGCCAGACCTGGGTCGCGCGATCGCCCTGGCTGGCCGGTGTCGACCCCGCTGTGGTCGGCGACGCTGTCGCCGGTGCCGCGCAGGTCGGTGCGACGATCGTGTCACCCGAGCAGTCGCTGGTCGACCGGGCGCTCGTGGAGCGCTGCCATGCGATGGCGCTCGAGGTCCTGCCCTGGACGGTCGATACCGCCGAGGACATGCGGGCGCAAATCGACAACGGTGTCGACGGCATCATCACCAATTACCCGGCCGTGTTGCGAAGCGTGCTCGCCGAGCGCGGCATGCCACAACCCCGGGCGTATCGCCGCTAGAGGCCGATCAGCCGGCCGACGGCCCACAGCGCCAGCACAGCTGCCACCAGGGACGTCGGCACCGTGAACAATCCGAGCCGGGTGTACTCGCCGACGCTGGCCGACACATCGTATCGGCGTAACACACTGCGCCACAGTAGATTCGACAGAGAACCCACATACGTCAGGTTCGGGCCGATGTTGACCCCGATCAGCACGGCCAGCACCGCAGCCGGACCGGCCGGTGCCACCAACGGCACCATCACCAATGTCGCGGGTAGGTTGTTGGCGATGTTGGCCAGCACCGCGGCCAGCGCCGCGTAGCCCAGCAGGGCAACCAGTCCGGTGCCGGACGGCATCAACGCGCCCATCCGCTCGGCCACGCCGTTGCGCATCACTGCCTGCACGACCACGCCCAGGCCGAGTACGAACACCAGAAACGGCACATTGACGGCGTTCACCACCTCGACCGCCGAGGTGCGCCGCCGGGTCAGGTTGCGCACCGCGAGCACCGCCGCACCGGCCAGCGCGGCCCAGGCCGGCGCCACCCCGAACGCTTCCGCGATGACGAAGCCCGCCAAGGTGAGCGCCACCACGACCAATGCGAAAACCGGTACTTGCGGCGCGGTCTCGTCGTCCGGTGGCTGCGGAGGCACGTCGAGATCACGCCGGAAGAACACCCGGAAAACCACGTAGACGGTGCCCACCGCGGCCAGCCACGGCAACGTCATCAGCGCGGTGAACTTGATGAACGACAGTTTCGCCGCGGTAAAGGCAAGCAGGTTGGTCAGATTCGACACCGGCAGCAACAGCGAGGCGGCGTTGGCCAGATGGGCCGTGGCGTAGGCGTGCGGGCGTACCGGCACCCGCAGGCGCCGGACCGTGGTCAAGACAACCGGCGTGAGCAATACGACCGTGGCGTCCAGACTCAGCGCCGCGGTGATGACCGCCGCGACCACGAACACCTGCCCCAACAGGCGCCGTGAACCGACTCGGCCGCGTGCCATCGCGGCGCCGGCCGCCTCGAACAGGCCTTCGTCGTCACACATCTTGGCCAGCACCAGCACCGCGCCCAGGAACGCGACGACGGGTAACAGGCGTTCGGCCTCGATCGTCGCGTCGTGCGCAGAGATCGCCCCGACGGCGACCAGCAGCACCACCGCCGGCACCGCAGCGATCGCCTCCGGTAATCCCCTCGGGCGGACGACGGCGAACGCCAGCACTGCCGCCAGTGACAACACGGCCAGGAAAAGTGTCAAACTCGCGCCCACGGGTCTTCGCGCAGCCACACCGTCGGCATCTCCACCGTGACGCCGTCGCGCTCGGCCAGTCGCCCGAGGATGCGCAGCGACACGTCCAAATCGTCGGCGACATACGGCAAGGCCCGCAATGGCTTTGACAGCGGGCGGAAGAAATCGTCCCAGTGCACCAGGACCGCGCGGCGGGCCCCGACGGTCTGTACGGTCTCGGCCCAGTAGTCGGCGATGTAGGACTCCGGCTGGACACCGAGCTGGCCCACCCCGAGGTAGACGACGTCGGCCCGTTGACCGCTCAATGCACCCGGTACAAAGCCGGCGCTGCCTTGGATCAACAGCCGGCGGTCCGAGGGCCGGTGGTGGACGAACGTCGACCAGGCCTCTCCGCATCGGTACGCCGCGGCCCGCACCGGTGGCACGACCGGCTCGTCAATGGCGCCGGGAAACCGATCGGGCGGGCTGTGCCGCGACCCTACCAGCGTTATATCAAACTCTCCCAGTCGAATTGGAGTACCTGAGTCGGCGACTATCAGGCGCTCCTCGCCGAGGCCGTAGCCGCGGCCGACATTCGCCGCAGACTCGCCTCCGACCAACTGGGCACCGGTACGGTCCGCGACCAGCGCGGAATCCAGCGCATGGTCGAAGTGGGTGTGCACCGGGACCACGGCCGCCAAACGTTTGACCCCGACGCGCGCCAGGGATCCGTCGACACGGGCGGGCGACGGCGCCACCTTGCCCACAGCGACGCGAGCCAGGCTGGGACGCGAGAAGAAACCGTCGGTCATTAGTGCCGAGGACCCGTCGTCGATCAGCAGCGTCGAGACGCCCAGCCACGTCACCGTCAGCGGAGCGTCGGAATCCGCGGCCGGCACGCTGAATCGGTGTGCATGACGCGCAAGGTCGGGGCGGCCGGAGCGTAGTCGCATCAGCGAAACGCTTTCAGGTCAATTCCGTCGGCCGTCAGGCGGTCGCGGACGGCAGTCGCGATCTGTACCGCACCCGGTGAATCACCATGCACGCACACCGATTCCACCTCAAGCGTCACCGTCGATCCGTCGATGGCGGCGACCGTACCTGATGTGACCATCCTCAGCACGCGGTCGGCGATCGCGGCCTCGTCTTCGAGCACCGCGCCGGGCTCTCGTCGCGAAACCAGTTGTCCGTCAGGGCGATAGGCGCGGTCAGCGAACGCCTCACCCACCGTACGCAGACCGCGCTGGCCGGCCTCGTCGAAAAAGACCGAACCCGCTAAACCCAATACCGGCAGGGCGGTGTCGACGATCCGCACCGCCTCAGCGACCGCTGCGGCCTGATCGCGATTGGTCACGATCGTGTTGTACAGCGCCCCATGGGGTTTGACGTAGGACACCGCGGAGCCCGCGGCCTGCGCAAGGCCCTGCAGGGCGCTGACCTGGTATACGACGTCGGCGAGCAGATCGTCGTATGTCACGTCGATGAATCGCCGTCCGAAGCCGGCCAGGTCGCGGTAGGACACCTGTGCGCCGATGTGGACGCCGCGTTCGGATGCCAGCCGACACACCGACAGCAGCCCGGCCGGGTCGCCCGCATGAAATCCGCACGCGACATTGGCGCTGGTGACAATGCCGAGCATGGCCTCGTCATCGCCGAGGTGCCAGACGCCGAAGCCCTCGCCCAGGTCGGCGTTGAGATCGATGCGGGCCACGTCGCCAGTTTAGTCGGCGAAAAACGGCTCAACCGAGCGGTTCCCGGTAGCCTCACAGGGCATGAGCCCCCTGCCGAGACGCCGGGCTGAGTTGGATGGCCGGGCTCCTCAGCGGGCCGTCATCGGCCCGCATCGTCGCCGGGCGACCCTGGCATCGTTGGCGGCTGAGCTCAAAGTCTCCCGCACCACCATCTCGAACGCCTACAACCGGCCCGATCAACTCTCGGACGCATTGCGCGAACGTGTGCTCGACACCGCCAAGCGATTGGGTTATCCGGGCCCCGACCCGGTGGCGCGATCGCTGCGAACCCGTCGGGCAGGTGCCGTCGGTCTGGTGATCACCGAGCCCCTGACGTATTCGTTCAGCGATCCCGCCGCGTTGGATTTTGTTGCGGGACTTGCACAGTCGTGTGAAGCGGGTGGCCAGGGGTTGCTGCTGGTGGCGGTCGGCCCGAGCCGCACCGTCGCCGAGGGGACGGCATCGGTGCTTGCCGCGGGGGTGGACGGTTTTGTGGTCTACTCGGCTGCCGGTGACGATCCCTATCTCCAGGTGGTGTTGCAGCGACGTCTGCCGTTGGTGGTGGTCGACCAACCGAAAGATGTGCCGGGCGCGTCCCAGGTGGGCATCGACGACCGGGCGGCGATGCGCAAGATGGCAGACCACGTCGTCGGGCTGGGTCATCGCGAGATCGGGTTGCTCACGATGCGACTGCTACGCGATCGGCATCAAGGTTTGGTCGACGCCAAACGCGTTCGCGCATCGACGTTTCACGTGCAGAGCGCACGCATCCGCGGTGTCCGCGACGCGATGGCCGCCGTCGGCCTCGACCAAGACTCGCTGACCGTCGTCGAAAGCCACGAGCACACCCCGAAGTCCGGCGGCATCGCCGCGCAGATCGCGCTCAAGGCCAATCCGCGGATCACCGCGCTGATGTGCACCGCTGACGTGTTGGCGGTCTCGGCGATGGACTATCTGCGGGCCAACGGCAGGTTCGCGCCCGGCCAGATGACGATCACCGGCTTCGACGGTGTACCGGAGGCGATGAACCGCGGCCTGACCACGGTCGCGCAACCGAGCCTGCAAAAGGGCCGTCGGGCAGGCGAATTGCTACTCAGTGGCGATATCGACCCGACGATCGAGGTGCTCGACACCATGCTGATTCGCGGTCGTACTGCCGGTCCGCCGGCTTGAGTGGTCAGACGTTGGCGGTGTCGCCGCTGCCGATCAGCAGACGCACGGCCAGTTCCAGCCGCTTGCTGACGTCGGTGGCCGAGGCCCGCCGGGTCAGCCAGGCCAGCAGGTTGTTGGTCCACACATCGGAGATGACGCGGGCGATGTGGTACTGCTCCTCGGTCGGTTCCCCGTCGCTCATCGCGCGGGCGAACATCGAGTCGATCAGCTTTTCCACCTGATCGACTTCGCCGGCGGCGGACGCGTCGGCGAACACGTAGGCCCGGGTCATGGCCTCGGTCAGCAGCGGGTTGCGCTGCATCGCGCGGTTGAGCTTGCTGATCATGAAGTTCAGTCGCTGGTTCGGCGTTCCTCCGACAAGCGTGGAGCGGTCGGTCTTGGCGTCGATCCGCTCGAATTCCCGGCCCAGCGCCGAGACCAGCAGGTGCACCTTTGACGGGAAGTACCGATACAGCGTGCCCACCGCGACGTCGGCGCGGTCGGCCACCGCACGCATCTGAACCGCCTCGTAACCGCCCTTGGAGGCGATCGCCATCGTCGCGTCCAGGATGCGCTTGCGGCGCTCCCGCTGTGCTTCAGAGCCGAGTTCCGACTCGGCCAGTACCGCCACGTTCATCACCTCACGAGGTTGCGCAGACGACGAATCCGAGGACGTGCCCGGCGTGGTGCGTGCTTGCCCCGAACCAGAAGGGGTCATGTGTCGGACAGCTCCTTTTCCTACGCGCTCTCTCGAAACGATACGCATGCCGAGCGCGAATATCCCACCTCCGTGCGGCCGGGACACCGGGATGTCCTGCTGCGATGGCATTCGACTTGACGGTCGAACACTGGCACTATTAGAACACGTTCTAGTCCCCCACGTTGCGTCTACAGCAACGTCAATTCCCGTCGATCGAGGAGCTCAGGTGGCAGTAAAGACCCACACCATTTCCTCCGAGCAGTTTGCGGCGCGTGAGTTGGTGCGCGACTGGGCTGCCCGCTCCGGCGCGACGGAATCGGTCCGGGATATCGAGCAGGGTGAGTCAAAGGCGTGGCGACGGATGTTCGACGGCCTGGCCGGGCTGGGCTTGTTCGGTGTCGCGGTCCCCGAGGACTGCGGCGGCGCCGACGGCAGCATCGAGGACCTGGCCGCCATGGTCGAAGAAGCCGCTAGGGCGTTGGTGCCCGGCCCGGTGGCTACCACGGCGTTAGCCACACTCGTAGTGGCCGACCCGGAACTGCGTGCGGCGCTGGCAACCGGCGAACGCACCGCTGGGGTCGCGCTCGACGGAGATGTCGAGTTCGACGAGACCGCATCGCAGGTCTCCGGAACGCTGCCGTGGGTGCTCGGCGGCGTCGAGGACGGGCTGATTCTGCTGCCTGCCGGCGAGACCTGGCTGCTCGTCGACGCAGCGGCCGACGGTGTCGCCGTCGAGCCGTTGACGGCCACCGACTTCTCCCGGCCGCTGGCGCGGGTGGTGCTGACCTCGGCATCGGCGGACGTGATCGACGCCGCAGCGGGCTGGGTGAGTGATTTGACCGCGACCGTGCTCTCGGCCGAAGCGGCGGGCATCACCCGGTGGGCGTTGGACACCGCCGTCGACTACGCGAAGGTCCGCGAGCAATTCGGCAAGCCGATCGGCAGCTTCCAGGCGATCAAGCACCTGTGCGCCGAGATGCTGTGCCGCACCGAGCAGGTCGCGGTGGCCGCTGCCGACGCGGCCCGCGCCGCCGAAGACGGCGACCCGCGCCAGCTGTCCATCGCCGCGGCCATCGCCGCGGGCGTCGCCATCGACGCGGTCAAGGCCAACACCAAGGACTGCATCCAGGTGCTGGGCGGCATCGGGATCACCTGGGAGCACGACGCCCATCTCTACCTTCGCCGGGCCTACGGGATCGGTCAGTTCCTCGGCGGGTCGGCCCGCTGGTTGCGCCGGACCGCGGAACTGACCCAGAACGGCGTCCGCCGCGATCTCACCATCGACCTCAGCGAGGTCGCCGACCTGCGGCCCGCGATCGCCGACGCCGTCGCCGAAGTCGCCGCACTGGCCGAGGACGCACGCCAGGCCAAGCTCGCCGAAGCGGGGCTGCTGGCACCGCATTGGCCGGCCCCGTACGGGCGGGGCGCCGGGCCGGCCGAGCAGCTGTTGATCGATCAGGAGATGGCGTCGGCCGACGTGACGCGGCCGGATCTGGTGATCGGCTGGTGGGCGGCGCCGACCATCCTCGAGCATGGCACGCCCGAGCAGGTCGAGCGGTTCGTACCGGGCACCCTGAGTGGCGAAATCTTCTGGTGCCAGATGTTTTCCGAGCCCGGCGCCGGGTCGGACCTGGCGTCGCTGCGCACCAAGGCGGTCCGCGCCGACGGCGGCTGGGAGCTGACCGGACAAAAGGTGTGGACGTCGTCGGCGCACAAGGCGCAGTGGGGCGTATGCCTGGCCCGCACCGACCCCGACGCCCCGAAACACAAAGGCATCACTTACTTTCTGATCGATATGAGTTCGCCGGGCATCCTGATCCGGCCGCTGCGCGAGATCACCGGCGATGCATTGTTCAACGAAGTCTTCCTCGACAACGTGTTCGTTCCCGACGAGATGGTGGTCGGCACGGTCAACGACGGTTGGCGACTAGCCCGCACCACGCTGGCCAATGAACGCGTCGCGATGGCCGCGGGCACCGCGCTGGGCAACCCGATGGAACAGCTGCTGGCCGAGGCTGCCAAGGCTAATCTTGATGTCGCGCAACAGGATCAGTTGGCACATCTGATCATCACCGCGCAGGTCGGTTCGCTGCTGGACCAGCGCATCGCTCAACTCGCGGTCGGCGGTCAAGACCCCGGCGCGCAATCCAGCGTGCGCAAGCTCATCGGCGTCCGATACCGGCAGGCGCTGGCGGAGTACCGGATGGAACTGTCCGAGGGATCCGGCATCGTCGCGGACGCGACCGTCAAGGACTTCCTCAACACCCGCTGCCTGACGATCGCTGGCGGCACCGAGCAGATCCTGCTCACGCTGGCCGCCGAGCGGTTACTGGGCCTGCCACGCTGAGTAGGAGTCGCTGCCTTACCCATCGGCCGCGGTCACAGCAGGAGTAGGGTCGTCCCATCAGGCAACATTCGATGCGATCACCGACGTCGTGTTGATCGCCGACCCGGACCAGTCACGGGCTATCGGCTTGAGATAGGAGCGTCTCGAATGACGCCGAGGATCGCGCTTCACAACGATTTCGCTGCCTCCGCGCTCGGGTAGCTGTGACGATCCAGCAGCAACTGCGCGCCGCGGTCGATGGCGAGCGCGGGGCGAGTGCCGCCGACCGTCTGTGCCAGGCGTGTGTCAATTTGTTCGACGTCGACGCGGCCGCCATATCCCTGATCCTGGGAGGGGCGGCGGCGGCAACGCTGGGCTCGAGCGATGACACCGCCCGGACACTCGACGAGTTGCAGTTCACCCTGGGGGAGGGTCCATGCCTCGATTCGGTTGCCCACCGAAGGCCGGTCTTCGTCGTCGACCTTGCCGATCCCGGCGATCGTCGCTGGTCCGCTTTCGGGCCCGCGATGCTCGCCCACCACATCCGGGGCGTCTTCGCGGTGCCCGTTGTCGTTGCCGGTGAATACATCGGAGCCTTGGATCTTTTCCGCGAGCGGCCCGGCCGGCTTGATAACAAGGACCTGACCGGTGCCATCGCTGCCGCCGAACTCGCCGGCATTCCACTCTTGGATCTTCTTGACGGAGATCTCCGAGCCGCCGTCACCGACCCGAGCAGCGATGCGTGGGCCGAACTCAATACGCTTTCTCGCGCCGAGGTCAGCCAAGCCACTGGCATGGTCGTTGCTCAACTGGAGATCGACCCTGCGGAAGCGCTTATGCGAATACGCGCGCACGCCTACGCCACCGGCCGCAGCGCAACCGATGTCGCACGCGACATCCTGGACCGCCGACTCAAGCTCGAATCCGATTGAAACGCCAAGGAGGGCACAGTGATTGACACGCCCCGCGAAACCCGCGTGCTCGCCGCGGTCGTCGGCCTGGTCGACAGTTTGCTCGACGATTTCGACGTTGTCGATCTCCTTACTCAGCTCACCGAACGATGTGCCGATCTTCTCGACGTCGAGGCTGCCGGCTTTCTGCTCGCGGACCCGCTTGGACAGCTTCGGCTGCTGGCCGCCACTTCCGAACAAGCACGCGACATCGAACTGTTCCAGCTCCAGGCAGACGAAGGGCCGTGCGTGCAGTGTTATGCAACCGGTCATCCCGTTTCCGTAGCCGACGTGCGGTACGACCACTCGCGCTGGCCGCGGTTCGCGGGGGCAGCGCGCGACGCCGGCTTCGCTGCGGTGCACGCCGTCCCGATGCGCGCAGCCGGCTCGGTCCTCGGCGCCCTGGGCCTCTTCGGTATCAGTCCCGGTGTGCTCGATGACGCGGATTTGCTTGTTGCTCAAACCCTTACGCATATCGCCTGTGTCGCGATAATCCAAGAGCAGTCGCCGACGCCCATGACGGTGCTGCCGCAGTTGAAAGCCGCGCTCGCCAGCCGAGTTGTCATCGAGCAGGCCAAGGGTTTCCTTCGTGAGCGGCTCGATGTCGAGGTCGACGTGGCCTTCACGCTCCTGCGTGCCTACGCCCGCAGTCGACGGAAGCACCTCACCGACGTCGCCGCACAGGTGATGGCGGACGGCGAAGGTCGTGCGGCGATCCTGGCCGCTCTCTCCGAATTCGCGCCCTAAACCTGCCGCTCCCGGGCCCGTCGTGCAGCTGCCTCGACCATCTGCTCGGCTAGTAGATAAAGTTTCACGTTTTCGGTCTGGCTCATTCGGGTGAGCCGGTCGAACGCTTCCGAGGCACTGACTCCCGACCGGCTGCGGATGATCCCGATAGCCTGGTCGATCACCGCCCTGCTCACCAGCGCGCGCTGGAGCCGCGCCACTTTTTCTCGGGCGGTGGCCAACAGTTGGGCGTGATACACCGACACTGCCGCCGGGCCGGCAAACTGTGACCCGAGCTGTACCGCATGATCTCCGAATGCATCACGCCGATACGCGTATGCGTTGATGGCACCAACGATGCGGTCATCAACTGTCAACGGCAGGGCAAGCACGGAGTGCACACCCATCCGGGCCACCCGCCCGCCAAAGTGCGGCCAACGCGCGTCGCTCCCGAGCGATCCGCTGACCGCCGGTCTATGTGATCGCATGCTGGTAAGGCACGGGCCCTCGTCGAGGTCCTCGTACTGGGCGGTGTCGATCTCCTCTACGAAAGCGGCTGTCACTGCCCAAGTCTGAACTCGCGTAGTGTGATCGCCCGCCTGCATCAATGTGACACCGACACCGTCCACGCCCGGAATGGCTCGCGATGCGAAACTAGCAACTTCGCGCAGGATCTCGCTGACCGGGCGCGCGTCGGCCACGATCCCGGCGACTCCGCTGAGTCCTGCGTGAAGATCGATATCATCCGCGTCGATCTGTGCCTGCGACAACGGACGCTGAGCCGGCTCGCGGCCAGGCTGGGCATCGTAATCGGACATGGTAAGACCACTGTAAGGCCCATTGGTGCGAAAGCCGATCAGTGGACCAGCGCCAGCGCGTGCGTCCGTCGCAGCTTTCCCGATGGCGTCTTCGGGATCGTCCCAGGCGCCACGACGACGACACTGCGGGGGCGCACATCGACCTCTGCGAACACTTCGTGCGCCACTTCGCGCTCGATCCGGTGGACCTCGGCAGGCACCTGCCACTCCTTCGATTCGACCGCCACTGCGAAGGTCTCCCTAGAGTGATCGGTGTCCAAACGCACCGCGACGGCGCCTCCAGGCCGGACCCCGGCCACCCGAGCGCCTGCGCGCTCGATGTCGGTGGGGTAGATCTTGCGTCCGGCCATGATGATGACGTCCTTCACCCGGCCGCAGACCACGATGTTGCCTGTCTCGGTCAGGTATGCCAGGTCGCCGGTGTCATACCAACCGCAATCGTCTTGCGCGGCAACCACGCCCGCCACGGTCGCGTATCCATTGGTCACCGATTTACCCCGCACCTGAATCACGCCGACGTGGCGGGTAGGCAGCACATTGCCATCGTCGTCGATGATTCGCGCCTCCATCCCTTCCAACGGCCGACCGACACACGCCAGCCGCCGTATCCGGCCCTTGACAGCGGGTACGGCCCGATGCAACACCGCCAACAGGTCGGCGTCGACGTTGTCGACGACCATTCCGTTGCCGCAGTCGGTGAACGAGACTGCGACCGTGGTCTCCGCCATCCCATAGGCGGGAACAATCGCCTCGGGTCTCAGGCCGAACGGTGCACCGGCGGCACACAGATCTTCCACATCGGCCGGCTCCACTTGTTCAGCGCCGGAGAGCGCCCACCGTAGCGAGGACAAATCGAACTGCCCCGGTGTGGCCTGTCGACGCATGCGGCGGGCGAATAAGTTGTAGGCAAAGTTGGGCCCCGCCGTCATGGTCCCCTTGTATTTGTCAATCAACTTGCCCCACAACAAAACATCACGCAGAAAGTCGATGGGAGTGATCTTGACCAGCTCCACACCGAAATACATCGGAACCGTCAAATAGCCTGTCATGCCCATGTCGTGGAAGCACGGAAGCCAGCTGACGATTACATCGGTGTCCACGTCGACGTTCGCGCCGGTGAACATCGCCTCGGCGTTGGCCACTACGTTGGCGTGAGTAATCCGGACCGCCTTCGGGACTCCCGTGGACCCAGACGTCAGTTGCAGGAACGCCACGTCATCCTCGTCGGTGTGTACCGGGTGGATGGGCTGGCCGTGCCGCAGCTGCTCGATGGTCAACACGTTGAGGCCCAGCTGCGCCAGCAAAGGTGCCGCGGCCAGGAACGGCTCCGAGACCACCACTGCCTTGGCCTGGATCATGTCGATCACAGCTATGGTCGTCTGCGCCCAGCGCTGCAGATCCGTTCGCGGGGTCGGCTGATGCAACATCGTCAGGCTCGCACCGCGCAGCCAGATGGCTTGCGCGGTCGGGGCGATCTCGGCTGGCGCCCCGGCCAGCATGGCGACCGCATCGCCGTGGCCGACTCCCGCTGCGGCCAGGCCGCCGGCGAGATGGCAGGCGTGCTGGTGTATCTCGGCCCAGGTGCGCCGTACCGGGGCCTCGGGCTCGCCGGTGACCATGCCGTTGTCGCTCCATCGAGCGTTGTTGACCATCATTTCGGTAAAGGTGCTCACAAAATTTCCTCTTTGCTCGAACGCCCGGCGTTCGGCGGCGAGCGAGCAGCATTATGCGCGCAGATCTCGCATGCAGGCCATCGAAGGAAAGCGAGGAGGGGATGAAGTGACCGCAATCGCCTACTGCGAAATGGATTGCAGCCCACGTTCATCACACCCGACGGGGAGAATCAGATCGCCGTCGTGACGTTTCCGGTGGCTGGCGGATCAACCAGTCGCCAATCCTACCGCGCGCACGTTCGGTTCTCGGCGTTAGGTCAGACGTATTTTTCAGCGCATCAGTTTCGATTCTTATTTAGTCCATATAGGCTGAATAGAGCCGCGGAATCCGGGCCGGTTGCGTTCATTTTTCCGCTGTCAGACGACCGTTGGTGCAACTGTGGTGTTAAGCAGCAGCATCAGACTGGCCGTTGTCGATAATCACTGTGTGCACCAACGCAGCATCGCCCAAATGGCTGTTTTATCGCCCGTCAGAGGCCCGTAGGCTCAGGCTCGACCATGGGCACTGTGCTGATCCCGATCCCCGACCGCGACTTCGACCCCACCGAGGTGGCGGTGAGCTGGCAAGTGTTGCGCGCAGAAGGCCACCGCGTCGTATTCGCGACCGAGAGCGGTGCGCCGGGAGTGGCCGACGACATCATGGTCACCGGACGCGGCCTCGACGCCTGGTCGGCGCTACCGGTAGTGGGCGCCATAACCATCCTGGGCCGCGCGCTGCGCGCCAACAAAGATGCCCGCAACGCCTATCGCGAGATGCAGAATTCGCCGGAGTACCAGAACCCGACCCGGTGGGCCGACGCCACGCTCGGCGGCGTCGACGGCCTACTGCTGCCGGGCGGCCACCGCGCCCGCGGCATGCGCTCTTACATCGACAGCGACACCCTGCATCGTCTTGTCGTCGACGCCTTCGGTCGCGGCCTGAAGGTCGGCGCGATCTGTCACGGCGTGCTGCTGGCGGCTCGCAGTGTCGATCCCGCGACCGGTCGCTCGGTGCTCTACGGCCGCCGCACCACGGCGCTGACCTGGGCCCTCGAGCGCACCGCGTGGCGGCTCACCAAGTTCACCCGGTTCTGGGACCGCGACTACTACCGCACTTACCGCGAAGAACCGGGGCAGCCGGCGGGCTACATGTCCGTGCAGTCGGAAGTCACTCGTGCGCTTGAGGATCCGTCGGATTTCTGCGATGTCGCGAAGGGCTCACCGCATCGCCGAACGAAAGCCTCTGGTATGGCACGGGATACCGCCACTGATTCGAGGCCGGCGTTCGTAGTGGACGACGGCGACTACGTGTCGGCCCGCTGGCCTGGCGACAGCCACACCTTCGCAAAGGTGTTGTCGGACAAGCTCTGACGGCTCGGCCTAGGAGAATTTCGCCTGCGCGCAGGTGCTCGGCGAGGTGATGTTGTTGCCGCCGTAGACCACCTGAATGTGGGTGCACATGATCACCGGAACATTGGTGCGCGGCTGCCCGGTGTGCCAGTCGGTTGCATCGATCCGCCCAGTGGTCTGGTATTTCTCCAGCGGGCCCTCGCCCATGTAGATCGTGGTGACGTTGTCGTTGCCGCCCTCTTTGAACACTCGGTCGTATTGCGCGGTGGCGTGCACGTCGAGGTACAAGGTCCGGTCCATCGAGCGGATGTCGGTGCTCTGGCGCGACCACAGATCGTGCGGGAAGCCGTCGAGGGCGTCGCCGGTCCGGCGGCCGGCGGCGACGGTGAAGTCGCAGCTGCCGTTGGCGGCGTGGCAGTCCAGGGTGGCGCGGGTCTCCAGCTGGCTTCCGTCGTTCAGCGGGATCAGTGAGGTGGCGGTGTTGCTTGCCGCCGGGGCTATCGCGGGCGGCGTCAACGCCAGCATCAGACCGGCGCCTGCCAGCGCCGTGACCAGCCGCTTCATCGTGCGATCCTCTCGCTGAGCCTGAGCAGAACTTACGCTGCGACTATTCGTCGTAGGTGACTTCGACCGAATCGGTCTCGGGGTGTGCCTGGCAGGCCAGAATGAGGCCGTCGTCGAGGTCCTCCTGCTCGAGCACGTCGTTGACCTCCATGTTCACCTTGCCGTTGCGCAGGGTGGTGGCGCAGGCCCCGCAATGCCCCTCGCGGCAGGAGAACGGAGCGTCTAGCCCGGCGTCGAGCAGTACGTCGAGCAGCTTCGCCTTGCGCGGCCACGACACGGTGTGGGTCTGCCCGTCGAGTTCGACGATCGCGCTGGCCGGGCCTTCGTCGGAGTCGTCGTGTTCGATTTTGACGGCGGCGAACGGGTCGCTGTCCAGCGACTTGAACACCTCCAGATGGACCTGTGCCGCAGGCACTTTCAGGCTCTCGAGCGCCTCGCGGGCCGCCTCCATGAACGGCCCCGGCCCGCAGATGAACACCTGTCGGTCGGTGAACGGCGCGGCCAACTGGGCCAGAGCGTTCGCTGACGGCAGCCCCTGTAGCGACTCCAGCCAGTGCACGACGGTCAGCCGGTCCGGGTGCTTGGCGGCCAGTTCACGCAGTGCGGTACCGAAGATCACCGACCGCTCGTCGCGGTTGGCGTAGAGCAGCGTCACCTGCCCGCCGCCTTGGGACAACGCGGATTTGCAGATCGACAAGATTGGCGTGATACCGCTGCCCGCGGCCAGCAATACGAAATCGTCGTCGAGGGTTTTCGGTACGAACGTGCCCGACGGGGCCAGCACGTGCACCCGCATGCCGGCACGGGCGTTGTCACAGAGCCAGTTCGACGCGTAGCCGTCCCTGTCCCGCTTCACGGTGACGGTCATCGCCTCGTCGGCGAACGGCGAGCTGCACAGCGAGTAGCAGCGCGCCACCGAGCCGGTGCGGTCGCTGGGGATGCGCAGCGTCAGGAATTGTCCGGGGGCATAACGCAGCCGTTCCGCCGGCACGTCGGCATCCTCGGGAACCGCGAACACCAGCGATCGTGCGTCGTCGGTCTCGGTGACGACGTCGGCGATCTCCAGCTCCACCACGTGGCTGCCGAGTGGCTCGTCGGGATTTGTGCCCGTCACCGCCCCACCCTTCCGTCAAACATAACTAGAACAGGTTACAGAAACCTTGTTGAGTATCGCTACCAGGCGCAGGAACGCGCTGCTCGACACAAATCGGAACGTGTTCTAGTCTTGGTCTTGTGCTGGCCCCTGCAAGCCACCTTTGGAGGAACCCGTGACGTCCATTCAACAACGTGACGCCCAGTCCGTCCTAGACGGCATCGACGAACTACTGCCCAAGCTGCGGCAGCGGGCCCAGGAAACCGAGGACCTGCGACGTCTGCCGGACGCCACGGTCAGCGAACTCCAGGAGATCGGCTTCTTCCGGTTGCTGCAGCCCGAGCAGTGGGGCGGCTTGCAGTGTGACCCCGCAGTGTTTTACGAAGCGGTCCGCCGGATCGCCAGCGCGTGCGGCTCCACCGGCTGGGTCAGCTCGATCATCGGCGTGCACAACTGGCACCTGGCGTTGTTCGACCAGCAGGCTCAGGACGAGGTCTGGGGAGACGACACCAATGTCCGCGTCTCGTCGTCCTACGCGCCGATGGGCGCGGGCACGGTCGTCGACGGCGGCTACCTGGTCAGCGGATCGTGGAACTGGTCGTCCGGCTGCGACCACGCCACCTGGGCCTTCCTTGGCGGCCCGGTCATCAAGGACGGCCGACCGGTCGACTTCGGCAGCTTCTTGATCCCCCGCACCGAATACCGCATCGACGACGTCTGGCATGTGGTGGGCCTCAAGGGAACTGGCAGCAACACCATCGTCGTCAAGGATGTCTTCGTGCCGCGGCACCGGTTCCTGTCCTACAAGCAGATGAACGACGGCACCGCTGGCGGGTACCAGAACAACACCGCGCCCGTCTACAAGATGCCTTGGGGCACAATGCATCCTACGACCATCTCGGCACCGATCGTCGGCATGGCATACGGCGCCTACGAGGCGCACGTGGAGCACCAGGGCAAACGCGTCCGGGCGGCGTTCGCCGGTGAGAAGGCCAAGGACGACCCGTTCGCCAAGGTCCGTATCGCCGAGGCGGCCAGTGACATCGACGCCGCTTGGCGGCAGCTGATCGGCAATGTCGGCGACGAGTACGCGCTGCTGTCGGCGGGCAAGGAGATCCCGTTCGAGCTGCGGGCCCGCGCCCGTCGTGACCAGGTGCGCGCCACCGGGCGTTCCATCGCCTCGGTCGACCGACTGTTCGAGGCGTCCGGTGCCACCGCGCTGGCCAATGACGCTCCGGTACAACGGTTCTGGCGGGATGCGCACGCCGGCCGGGTGCACGCGGCGAACGACCCCGAGCGGGCCTACCAGATCTTCGGCAACCACGAGTTCGGGTTGCCGCCCGGCGACACCATGGTCTGATGCGCGCCTGCGACGATAAACAGGCCAGTGCGATCTGGAAGAGGTTGGAGGAGCGGCGCTAAATGGCGGCTACCGAAGAACTGACTTTCGAGTCCACCTCCCGGTTCGTCGAGGTCGACGTCGACGGACCGCTCAAGCTGCACTACCACGAAGCCGGCGTCGGTCGCGATCAGACGATCGTGCTGCTGCACGGCGGTGGCCCCGGCGCGGCGAGCTGGACGAACTTCTCCCGGAACATCCCGGTGCTGGCCGAGCGCTTCCATGTACTGGCCGTCGATCAGCCCGGCTACGGGCTCTCCGACAAGCGCGCCGAGCACGGCCAGTTCAACCACTACGCGGCCCGGGCGCTGAAGGGTCTCTTCGACCACCTCGGCTTGGGACGTGTTCCGCTGGTGGGCAATTCGCTCGGCGGTGGTACTGCGGTCCGGTTCGCACTGGACTACCCTGACAACGCCGGCAAGCTGGTGCTGATGGGTCCCGGCGGGCTCAGCATCAACCTGTTCGCCCCGGACCCCACCGAGGGCGTCAAGCGGCTGGGCAAGTTCTCCTCAGCCAACCCGGGAGAACCTCGAGGCATTCCTGCGGGTGATGGTCTACAACCAGAAGCTGATCACCCCGGAGTTGATCGACCAGCGCTTCGAGCTGGCCATCTACTCCGGAGTCGCTACGGCGACCCGCGCGATGGGAATGTCGTTCGCCGGGGCCGACTTCGAGCTCGGCATGATGTGGCGCGAGGTTCACAAGCTTCGTCAGCCGGTGCTGCTGATCTGGGGCCGCGAAGATCGCGTCAACCCGCTGGACGGTGCACTGGTGGCGCTCAAGACCATCCCGCGCGCGCAGCTGCACGTCTTCGGCCAGTGCGGACACTGGGCGCAGGTGGAGAAGTTCGACGAATTCAACAAGCTGACAATCGATTTCTTGGGATAAGTGATGAGCATCCGTTCACTGGGTTACCTGCGCATCGAGGCCACCGACATGCAGGCCTGGCGCGATTACGGCCTCAAGGTTCTCGGCATGGTCGAGGGCAAGGGCAGCATCGAGGGCGCGCTGTATCTGCGGATGGACGACTTCCCGGCCCGCCTGGTGATCGTGCCGGGCGAGCACGACCGCCTGTCGGAGGCCGGCTGGGAATGCGCGAACGCCGAAGGGCTGCAGGAGATACGCAACCGGCTCGATGTCGAGGGCACGCCGTACAAGGAAGCCACTGCCGCCGAGCTGGCCGATCGTCGGGTCGACGAGATGATCAAGTTCTCCGATCCGTCGGGCAACGGGCTCGAGGTTTTCCACGGCGCGGCGCTCGAACACCGCAGGGTCGTCAGCCCTTACGGCCACACGTTCGTCACCGGCGAGCAGGGTCTCGGGCACGTGGTGCTGACCACCCGCGATGACGCGGAGACGTTGCACTTCTACCGCGACGTACTGGATTTCAAGTTGCGTGACTCGATGCGACTGCCGCCTCAGGTGGTCGGCCGGCCCGCCGACGGGCCGCCGGCGTGGCTGCGCTTCCTGGGCTGCAACCCGCGCCACCACAGCCTGGCCTTCATGCCGGGGCAGACCCCCAGCGGCATCGTCCACCTGATGATCGAGGTCGGCGAGGCCGACGACGTGGGCCTGTGCCTGGACCGGGCGCTGCGGCGCAAGGTACCGATGTCGGCTACGCTCGGCCGCCACGTCAACGACCTGATGCTGTCCTTCTACATGAAGACCCCCAGTGGCTTCGACGTCGAATTCGGCTGCGAGGGAAGGCAAGTCGAAGATGCCGACTGGATCGCTCGCGAAAGCACCGCGATCAGTCTCTGGGGCCACGACTTCAGCGTCGGCTTCAAGTAATGTCCGAGCAGATCGACGCCCGCGCGTTTCGCAGCGTGCTGGGTCAGTTCTGCACCGGCATCACGATCATCACGACCGTCCACGACAACGCCCCGGTCGGTTTCGCCTGTCAGTCGTTCGCGGCGCTGTCGCTGGACCCTCCGCTCGTCCTGTTCTGCCCGACCAAGGTCTCGCGGTCCTGGAAGGCCATCGAGGCCAGCGGGAAGTTCTGCGTCAACGTGCTGACCGAGAGCCAACAGCATGTCTCGGCGCGCTTCGGGTCGAAAGAGCCCGACAAGTTCGCCGGAATCGACTGGCAGCCTTCAACCCTCGGCTCACCGATCATCGACGGGTCGCTCGCCTACATCGACTGCACGGTGGCCTCGGTCCACGACGGCGGCGATCACTTCGTGGTGTTCGGCTCAGTGCAGTCGCTGTCCGAGGTGCCGAAGATCAAGCCGCGGCCGCTGCTGTTCTATCGCGGCGACTACACCGGAATCGAGCCGGACAAGACCAGACCGGCGCAATGGCGCGACGACTTGGAGGCGTTCTTGACCACGACCACCCAGGACACCTGGCTGTAGTCCGCATGCACCGGTGCGGCGTCAGCGTTTGACAAGACGCCGTTATGCGCACACTCCGGGAAGTGCTGTCTGGTCCGGCGAGCACGGTTGACCGTCGTGGCCGGATCCATAGGCTGAGTTATCGGTGTACCGGCGGCCCGGCCGTCGATCTGGAAACATTGCCTTCGGCGTCAGCGGTCGCTTCGCCGGCGAACATGATTGCGCGCGTCAACTGGCCGGCGAACGCGTCGAAGAGCGCTGGAAACAGTCTGTACGCCAAGACCATTGGACGATTGAGCCATCCGACGTGACGTTCTGTCGAACGTCCACGGGTCGTGGCCCGAACGATTGCGGCCGCCACGGTGGTCGGGCCCACGGCGGTCGGAGGAACGTGTGCTGCTTGGCCGAAGTAGTTACCGGCGTTGCCGGACATCGCGGTATCGACCGGACCGGGATAAACCCCGTGAACCTTGACACCCGGGAGATGGCTGTTCTCCTGGCGCAGCGCCCGGACCAAGCCGTGGACACCGAACTTGCTTACCACGTAGGCCGATTGGTAGGGCATCGAGGCTTGTCCCAATAACGACCCGAGCAGCACCAGATGGCCCCGGCCGCGCTCGTGAAAGTGCGCCAACGAGCATCGCGCGACATTGACCGCGCCAATGAGATTCGTTCGCACCACCGTCTCGAAGACCTGTACGGGCAGGTCTTCGAAGCGCCCGAAGGCGGTAAGCGCCGCGCACTGAGCGACGACGTCTATTCGGCCGAACTGGGCGAGCGTGACATCGAACAGTTTCTGCACCTGGTCCGCTTCGGCGATGTCAACGGATACGACGACGACGTCAGATGCGCCCACCTCCAGACATTCCTCGGCCACCAGGTCCAGGGCAGCCTCGGATCGTGAGCCGAGGCAGAGCCGGGCGTGGCGGCCGGCGAACAACAAAGCGGTCTCTTTACCGATCCCGCTGGAGGCTCCGATCACCACGACGACTTCAGTGGTTTGCTCAGTGCGGAGTTCAGTGTCCATCATCAGTTGCCTTCTACTGCACGGGGCCGAAGCCAGGCGAATCATGTTGTTCGGTGGGCATATTGGTCCGATGCCGCTCGGACGTAGCGAAGAGGTTGAGGACGGCGACGGCGGCGACCGAGGACCATCCGCCGCGGACCGTTGTTGCGACCGCGGCGACTACCGCGATCGGCGCAAGAAGGGCGACCGTGTCACGTCGTCGGGTCAGCAGCCGTTCCAGTGCCGCCGGGGTGCCCCCGATCAGGTTGGCCGCGACGAACGCAGCATCTGTCACTCCAGCCCGGCCGACTCCCGCGGCCCGTAGCACTGTCGCCGCGGTCCACAGCAGCAAGCTACTGTCGTGTATCCGGTCTGCTGTCCGGCGCAGGCCGGTCCGATCGTCTTTCGTTGCTCCCATCGCGGCGCTGAAGCCCACCGCGCCGCTGGCCAGACCATCGATCAATTCCTGTGCGCTCACCGTCGACGACCGAGTGGGCGACCAACCCAATTCTTCACGTGCACGAGAGATGTCCATGGTTGGTGAATTCATCGCTACGTCGTACCACCCGGGCGTGACGGCGACAGCGTGGATCGCGTGCAGGGCGGTGACGATCGTGCGCACGAGTCGCGGGTTCACCACGAGCGGACGGCCACCGACCAGACCGGCCAATGCGCGAGCGTCCAAGATGTCGGCGGCCAGGTTGAAAGCTCCGGCGGCCCGGGTCTGCACCATGCGTACTACCGCATCGCCGACGTCGTCGGCGTGGACGAATTGCAAGGCGATGCCGGCCGGCAGTGGCACGACGGGCAGCACCCGGCGACGGAGCAGTTTCAACACAGCGCGCGGCACGAAAGGACCTAGGTACAGCGTCTGCACTTCCCAAGCCGACTCGCGCTGCACCACCAGTGTCGGGCGGAATCGTGCCACCGCGACACCGGGATGAGCATCGGCGAACTCATCCACCAATTTTTCGGCGGCGACTTTATCGCGGCTGTAGGCCGAAGTTTGCTGACCGGTGTGCGGCCAGTCCTCGGTGACGGGATTGGTTGCACCCGGCGCATATACTCCGAGACTGGACGCGTAGACCAGCTGCCCGACGCCGGCACCGGCCATGGCATTAAGGACCGCTTGGGTCCCCGCGACGTTTACCCGCGACAGATAGTCTTCGTCGTCGGTCGGCTGGAGAGCCAGCGCGAGGTGGATGACAACGTCGGCCCCTTGCATCGCGGGCGCGAGGTCGTGGACTGCGCTGCCTCTGGACAAGTCGACGCGATGCCAGGTCACCGACCCGTAAGCCGGAGCAGCCGCCGGAGGCCGTCGGCAAATTCCGACGATTTCAGTGCCGGGCAGCGTCCTGGCGAGTGCACGCAGCACGCCGGTGCCGACATTGCCAGATGCTCCGGTGACGACGATCTTGTGGGGGGTGGTGGTCGCCATCAAACAAGCCGCAACATCATGCAGAGCGGATTGCCCGGCCCTGGGTTTCCTAAACCTTGGGCGGGCAGGCGACCGGAACACGTGAGAAACGTTGGCGCGAAACGATTTTGGAGTGCACCGGCCATCGCGATGAGTTCAGCCTCTGCGGCCGGTCTGCCTTTTGTGGCTTATCGAGAGGAAAACATGGCAATCGAGCATGTATTGGCGGCAGTGCCCGTGACCGACCTGGACAGAAGCCGGCAGTGGTACGAATCGCTTTTCGGACGGGCGCCCGACAACAACCCGATGCCCACCCTGGTGGAGTGGCAAGTCGTTTCAGGCGGCTGGGTGCAGGTATTCGCCGACGACCGGTGCGCGGGGTTTAGTTTCGTCAACTTCGCGGTGGATGATCTGGATGCCCACATCGACGAGCTGAGACAGCGTGGACTCCGGCCTGGCGAGATCACCGACGCCGATAAAGGCGTGCGTCTGTCGGCGCTCTTTGACCCGGACGGAAACACAGTGACGCTGATCGGGGGCTTCCGGGTTCAGTACTGAGCTCGTTCTTGATTATTAGCTAGCGCTACGCTCGCCGCGAACACTCCTCACGAGTGGCGGCCACCTTGATCCGTTTTGTCTCTGTCGCACTGCTGACCATCCTGGCCAGGGCGTTGGCTGTCCCGGCGGTCTTTGTGACATGGGGGGTGTGGTGGATGACTACCTCGTCCTCGGCCACCTCCGATTGCTACTCGAGCCCGGCGCGCTGCTCCATCATGCGCCGGCTAGTTGGCGCGAAGACTGGGCGATCGCCGACCCGGACCGTTACGCGCCGGCCGGTAGCAGGCTGGACACGACCAGTCCCGTCTAGCGTCAGTGCCAGCGAGCGTGATGTTCGGCGTGCGTGCCCAAATATGCACCGGGGCCGAATAAATCGTCGTAGAAGTCGGTGTCGAGATGCTGCGCCTGCAGATACATCAGGACGTGCACCGTGGGCATCGTGCCGGGCAGCTTGCCGAACGTGTCGTAGATGTAGGACGCCTCGACGGTCACCATTTCCTGAATGCCATCCGGGGGCAGCGCCGAACCGCGCACCTTGACCGAGTCCGACCACGGGCCCGGCGTGTCCGGGTGAAATGGCCCGCCAGGGCCGAACTTTCGGGCGACCAGCTTCTCCACCCCGGCCGCGATCGTCGGCACGTGCGGTGGGCTGAGCGTCTCGAAATAACCGGGCAGCCCGGTGACGTTGGGAAACGGCCAGCGCGCGTCGGTGTCGGCGAGGAAACCCAGCCCGGGTGCCCGCGGATCGCCGGATCCGCCGAGCACCGACAACCGGTCCAGGCCGTCGTAGGTCCAGCCGCCGAGTCCCATCGCTTGCAGTGCCAACACCCCGTTGTTGGTGGCAATCGCGAGTTCCGCGCTGGCCTCCGTAATCGTGTACTGCTCGACGAACGACAGCGGCAGCGGGTCGTCAGCGTGAGTCAGTGACGAAAACCGTTCCAGGCCAGGGATACTGCGACCATTGATGTCGTCGGTGACCGGATAGCCGTTGGCCGCGAAGAACCACAGGTTTTCCATCAGGTGTTCGGCGAGGTCGGCCGCCGGAAAGGCCAGCAGGCTGCCCGGATGATTGCCGATCCAGGTGTTGTGGCCTTCCATGTACGGCTCTTCACGGGGCAGCTCGAGACGCGCGTCAGAGATCCGCACGTAGGAATCCGCGGTGTGGCTGATCCACGCTTCGATGCTGTCGAAGCCGCGCGGCGGGTCATCGCGGCTGGGCAGTAGGTAAGTGCCGGAGTCGTCGGTGAAAAACAGCTGGCTGGTATGGAAGCCGGCCGCCGACGGAAAGGTCCGACCCGTGGCGCTTCCCGAGTAGTTGGGGAGCGACGGCGCGTACCCGGCATGATGTGTGATACCGAAATTCCAGCCCGTCACTCCGCCCGTCACCGAAATCAGCAATGCCCGTTCGACTTCCGACAACGGCTGAACGGGTCGTCGACTGATATAGGCGAGGGCCCCGTCGGGTATCTGCCCACCGACCGGGAAACGGCGGGATCGTCGTCCGGTCATGGCGGCCATCAGCGGGAACTGCGCGAGGTCGGCCAGCGCGGCACGCTCGTGCTCAGAGACTTGCAGACCCATGTGAACCTTTCGGCCGGCTGTCACGTGTTAGCGGTCATGGCTCCGCTGAGGATCCTCGTCGTCGGTGCGGGCGTGAGCGGCATTGCCGCCGCCCGCGGACTGCTGCGCGACGGCCACGACGTTACCGTCTTCGACCAGCGCCCGGACATTACCGCCGGCGGCGGGGCAGTGACGATCTGGCCCAACGGAGCGACGGTCCTCGAGCAGCTCGGCGTCGACATGACCGGCACCGGCCAGCTGCTGTCCGAGGTGCGGGCCTCGACTTCGACGGGTCGCCCGCTGGCCACGGTCGATTTGGACGCGATCGCAGACCGGCTGGGCGCGCCCATCCGGATGGTCCCGCGACGGGTCCTGCTGGACCGCCTGCTCACCGGCTTCCCGGCCGAGCGCATCCACTGCCGTTCCCGTGCGCACGCGGTTGTCGATTCTGGGGACGGGGTTCACCTCGAGATGTCCGATGGCCGCACCGTGAGCGGCGATGTGTTGATCGGTGCGGACGGGTTGCACTCCGTCGTCCGCGATGTGGTCGGTGCGGCACCGGCGAAGCCGACCGGATGGTGTAGCTGGCAGGGCCTGGGCACCCTTCCCCAAATCGCCGAGCCGCGCGTCGCGCGGATGATGATCGGCGAACACGGCAACCTCGGCCTGTGGCCCGCCGGCGGTACCGACATCCAGTGGTGGTTCGACTTACGTTGGACGCCAACCTTTTCCAGGCCGCAGCGTCCGATCGAGATGATTCGCCAGCACTTCACGGGCTGGTCAGATCTGGTCGACGAAGTGCTTGCCACGTTGACCGACAACGACCTGGCGCCGTCGCCGTTCCCCCATTACCGTCACCCGATTCCCGGCGCCGGTGCTGGTGCGGTCACGTTGCTCGGGGACGCCGCGCACACGATGCCGCCGACGCTGGCGCAGGGCACCAACCAGGCCCTGCTGGACACGATGGTGCTGCGCAAGGCACTCGCCGATTCGACCGATGTCACTGGCGCCCTGCGCCGTTACGAGAACGCCCGCCGCCGCAGGGTCAGGGCGGTGTCGTGGGTGACCACGCAGCAGGTGTCACGCAGTGCGGCCGCGCTGCGACCCGTGTCGCTGCTTTCGGACCGGCTCGTGACGTGGGCGCTCGCGCGGTTCATCGACTTGACTAGTCACCGCGATATCGCCGCGGAGATCAGCGCCGTCCCGATCGAGGTGCGGTGATGACGAGAGTGCCACCGGTAGCAGCGGCGCGGGCGGTCGAGCGAATCCGCCACCATCTGTATCGGCTCAATCAGCGCTTGCTGCCGGCGCCCGCAGCAATGATGGAGATGATCGTCGCCGGCTGGCTGTCGCAGGCGATCACCACCGCCGCGGAACTCGGTGTCGCGGATGCCCTGGCGTCCGGGCCGCTGACCATCGACGAGTTGGCCTCCCAGGTGGGTGCGGACTCCGACGCCCTGAGTCGCCTGCTGCGGGCATTGATCGGCCGGGGTGTTTTCCACCGACGTGGCGACGCCCGTTACGAGCTCAATTCACTTGCCAGAAGCCTCTGTTCGGATGCCGACGTGTCGATGAAAGCGGCGGCGGAGTTCTACGGCTCGCGTGAGCAGCGTGACCGCTGGACCATGCTGGCCGAGTCCATCCGAACCGGCCGATCGGTCGTGCCCGCGCTACACGGCAAGGAGAGCTTCGATTATTTCGCCGAGGACCCAGCGCACGCCGACCTCTTCAACCGGACGATGTCCAGCATCTCCGCGCTGACCGACGCGTCAGTGGTCGCCGCCTACGACTTCAGTTCGTACTCAACGATTGTCGACGTCGGTGGCGGGCACGGTCTGCTGCTGGCCAACATCTTGGCCTCGACGCCGGGTGTTCGCGGCGTCCTCTACGACCTACCCGCCGTCGTGGCCACCGTCTCAAAGATCCTGTCCTACCCAAGAGTGGGCGACCGGGTCCGGATCGAGACAGGATCATTCTTCGACCGCGTCCCGCGGGGCGGCGACGTGTATGTGCTGAAGAACATCATGCATGACTGGCCCGATGACAGGGCGGTGCAAATCCTGCGCAACGTACGGGCCGCCGCGGGCCGGCACGCCACCGTCCTGCTGGTGGAGTTGGTGATCCCCGGCCACGACCGCGACTTCCCCGGCAAGTGGGCCGACCTGGAGATGCTGCTGAACCTGGCGGCGCGTGAACGCACCGTCGCGGAATACCGAAAGCTGCTCGGCCGGGCCGGGTTTGAGATGACTCGCCTGGTGCCGACCGCGTCGCCGTTGAGCCTAGTGGAGGCCCGCGTCGCATGACGTTGCCGCCATTGGTCCACAATGGCCCACATGACGCTGGATCTGGCCGGGTACTTCGAACGGATCGGCTACCACGGTACCGCCGATCCGACCATTGATGTCCTGCAGGACCTGATCACGGCGCACACCCGCACCATCGCCTTCGAGAACCTCGACCCACTGCTGGGTGTGCCGGTCGACGACCTGAGCCCCGAGGCTTTGATCGATAAGTTGGTGCACCGGCGCCGCGGCGGCTACTGCTACGAGCACAACGGCCTGATGGGTTACGTGCTCGAGGAATTGGGTTTTGGGGTGCGCCGATTCGCGGCGCGGGTGGTCTGGACGCACGAGTCCGGGTCTCCGGTGCCGCCGCAGACCCACACGCTGCTGGGGGTGGCCCCGCCCGGCGCCCCGCAACTGTTCCTCGTCGACGTCGGGTTCGGAGGCCAGACGCCGACGTCACCCCTTCGGTTGGAGACCGGCAGCATCCAGCAGACCACCCATGAGCCCTACCGGCTGCAGAACCGCGCCGACTCCCTCGTCCTGCAGGCCGAGATCCGCGGCGAATGGCAGTCGCTCTACCAATTCGCCACCAGGACAGCGCCTCCGATCGATCTGCTGGTCGGCAGTTGGTACGTGTCGACCCACCCCGGGTCGCATTTCGTCACCACCCTGATGACCTCGCTGGTCACCGCCGACGGACGGTGCAACCTGTCGGACAACCAGCTCTCCGTTCACGGCAAAGGCGGGACGGACAAAACTGAATTGCCCAATGCCGCAGCGGTTGTCGACGCATTATCCAACCGGTTCGGCATCAACGTGGCCGATACCGGTGAGCGCGCGACGCTTGAAGCCCGCATCGCGGAGTTAGCCGCCCGGTAGCCAGGAACCGATGCGGCGCAACGCTTCCTCGATGTCGTTCGACGGACCCGCGAACGACAGCCGAACATAGGAACCCCCACGCTGCGGGTCGAAATCGATGCCAGGAGCGATCGCTACACCGGTGTCGCGCAACAACTGTGAACACAAGACCATGGAATCGTCGGTGAAATCGGAGACGTCGGCGTAGACGTAGAACGCACCGTCGGTCGGAGCGAGCCGGTCGATCCCGATGTTGCGCAGACCGCTGAGAAGGGTCGCGCGGTTGGCGGCGTACTGGTGCAGATGTCCTTCGGCTTCTCGAACCGAGTCCGGTGTGAACGCCTGGACCGCGGCGTGCTGTGACAGCACGGGCGGGCAGATGGTGAAGTTTCCCGTCAGGCGGTCGACCGCGCGACGAAGCTCGGTCGGCACCAGCAGCCAGCCGAGCCGCCAGCCCGTCATCGCGAAATACTTGGAAAAGCTGTTGACCACGAACGCATTTCGCGACGTAGTCCACGCGCAACTGGTCTGCGGCGCACCCTCGTAGACCAGCCCGTGGTAGACCTCGTCGCTGATCAGCCGCACGCCCGCCTCGTCGCACCAGCGCGCGATCGCCGCGAGCTCATCGGGAGGGATGACCGTGCCGGTCGGGTTCGCCGGGCTGGCCACCACGACGCCCTTGACGTCGAGCTCGGCGAGCATGCTCAGCGGTCGGCTGGAAACGAGTCTCGGGGCCGCATTCGATCACCACCACCTCGCACCCGAGCGCGGACAGGATGTTGCGATAGCACGGGTAGCCGGGACTGCTGACCGCCACTCGGTCGCCCACATCGAAGCAGGACAGGAACGCCAGCAGAAAGCCGCCGGACGATCCGGTGGTGATCACGACGTCATCGACGTCGACCTCAATCCCGTAGCGGTCGAGATACGAGGCCGCGATGGCCGAACGCAATTCTGGGATGCCAAGTGCGACGGTGTAGCCGAGTTGATCGCCGTTCAATGCATCGACCGCGGCGGCGCGCACCGGCACCGGAGCGCCGGCGCTCGGCTGGCCGGCGGACAGGTTCACCAGATCGCCATGGCTGCGCTGACGTTCGGCGGCCGCCAGCCAGACGTCCATGACATAGAACGGCGGAATTCCGGCGCGCAGCGCAACGTGACCGTCCATAGTGCCCAGGCTAGATCAGCCCGGCTCCTCCTCATCGGGCTGCGCCTCCCCCTCGCCGCTTCGCGGCTGGGAGGTGCCCCCACTGCATCGTCGTCGGGCGGGCTAGAACACTTCGGATTCGAGCTTGCGCAAGTGATCGCGCGGCGGTCCCAGCAGCTGCGAACTGCCATGTGCGCGTTTGAAGTACAGCTGCATGTCGTGCTCCCAGGTGATGGCGATCCCGCCGTGCAACTGGATGCCCTCGGCGGCAACGATGCTGAACGCCTCGCTGGCCGTGACACGGGCCAACGCGGCAGAGGTCGGTGACGGGGTGTCGGCGGCCTCGTTCACCACCGCCCGCGCCGCCTGCACCGCGACGTAGAGGTCGGCCATCCGATGCTTGAGCGCCTGGAAGCTGCCGATCGCGCGACCGAACTGCTGCCGCTCCTTGGTGTAGTCGACGGTCAACTCCAGGCAGCGGGCGGCCGCGCCGACCTGTTCGGCGGCCAGCAGGATCGCGGCCGTATCGGCCAGGCCCGGATCGGCGCCGAGAGATGACGTGGTTTTCGGAGTGAGATGCGCCAGCCGACGGGTCGGGTCCATCGGGGTGATGTTCTCGACGTCGAACTCCTTCCACCGGTCGAGCGTCCCGTCATGCGCCTCGATCACCACGTCGGCGACGTCACCGTTGATCACGTAGTCGCGGTCGAACACCACCGCACCGATCGCGGCGCCCTCGGCCAGCGACCCGAGCGTCTCGGCGTCGGGCTGGTCGGTGGCCAGCAGGGCGAGCTCGGCCAGCGTGGTACCCAGCAGCGGGCTGGGCACCAGGTTCTTGCCGAGTTCCTCCAGGACGACGGCCGCATCGCCGAGAGTTCCTCCGGCGCCGCCGAATTCCTCGGGCACGACCAGCGCAGCCGCGCCGACCTGCTCGCACAGCAGCCGCCACAGCGATTCGTCGTAACCCGCGTTCGGATTCCATCGCCTCGCGCACCGCCGCTGGGGGGGCATGCTTGGCCACCAGCGCCGCGACGGTCTCGCGCAGCAGTTCCCGTTCGTCAGACATGGCGCCGCTCCTCCGCATCGCTGCGCTCTGTATCGTCGGTGGCGGAAGACCCGCTCACAGTGCCTCCAGAACCCGTCGTCGGTGCGCCGCTGGGTCACCCCACGCCGGTCGCAACGCCTGCACCCGCAGCAGCCACAGCGACAGGTCGTGCTCGGCGGTGAACCCGATCGCGCCGTGCGTCTGCAACGCCGATCGCGCGGCCAGCAACGCGGCGTCCGACGCGGAAGCCTTGGCGGCGCTGACATCTCGCGCGGTGTCGGGTGACGAATCGGCCAGCGACAGGGCGGCGCCGTAGATCAGCGGTCGCGCCATCTCGAGCGCGATGTGCACATCGGCCAGCTTGTGCTTGATCGCCTGGTACGAGCCGATCACCCGGCCGAACTGGGTGCGCTGTTTCGCGTAGTCGACCGCGGCGTCCAGCAGCGCATGCCCCGCGCCTAGAAGTTGGGCCGCGGTGGCCAGTGCACCGAACTCGTAGGCGCGCTGCACATCCGCCTGCCAGTGGCCGCCGACGGCGGCGACGTCGAACAGCTTTCGACTGGGGTCCACCGACTCGTGTTGTTCGCCGGCTCTGGCTTCGCTGACCGTGCCATCCAGGGTGGCCAGCAGCGTGAGACCGGCGGTGTCGGCGTCGACGGCCCGCGGCGCGTACGGGGGCACGGCGACGGTGGCGATCAATTCGCCGGACGCCAGCGCGGCGCTGCGTTCGTCATCGGCCAGCAAAACCGGTGCCACCGCGATCGATTCGGCCACCGGGCCGGGCACGCCCCAGCGGCCCAGCCGCTCCAACGCGACCACCAGATCGACCGGGTGCGCGCCGATGCCGTCGAACTGCTCCGGCACGGCCAGCGCGGTGACACCGAGGTCGGCCAGCCGTGCCCACACCTTGCGGCCGGGACCGGTGTCACCGTCGGCCCAGGCGCGCACCGCGCCAGGCAGGTCGGCCGCCGCCAGCGCCGCGTCGATGCTGGCGGCGAAGTCGCGCTGCTGTTCGTCGACGTCAAATCTCATTTGGCCTTCTCCCGGGGCAGGCCCAGCAGCCGCTCGGCAATGATGTTGCGCTGAATTTCGTTGGTGCCGGCGTAGATCGGGCCGCCGAGCGCGAATAGCAGCCCATCGGTCCAGGCGTCGGCCAGCTCGCCGTCGGCACCGCGGATGTCCAGGGCCGTCTGGTGCACGGCGACGTCGAGGTCTGACCAGAACACTTTTGTCACCGACGATTCGGCGCCCAGTTCGCCACCGTCCGCGAGCCGGGTGACCGTGCCGAAGGTGTGCAGACGGTAGGCCTGCGCCTTGATCCAGGCGTCGGCAACCTGATCGCCAAAGGTGCGGTGGTCGTTCTGTTTCCACACGTTCGACGAGACGCTCGGCGGACGCCAGGAATCGCGCCGGGCTGCGCAGCGACATGCCGCGCTCGTTGCTCGACGGTGCTCATCGCCGCTCGCCAGCCGTCGTTGACGGCGCCGATCACGTCGACATCGGGCACGAAGACGTCATCGAGGAAGATCTCACCGAACCCGGTGTCGCCGCCGAGCTGGGCGATCGGGCGTACCGTGATCCCGTCGGACTTCAGGTCGAACATGAAATAGGTCAGGCCGCTGTGCCGCTGCGCCTCGGGGTCGGAACGGAACAGTCCAAAAGCTCTGTCGCCGAACGGTGCCCGCGAGCTCCAGATCTTCTGGCCGTTGAGCAGCCAGCCGCCGTCGGTACGGGTCGCCGTCGAGCGCAGCGAAGCGAGGTCGCTGCCGGACTCCGGCTCCGACCAGGCCTGCGCCCAGATCTCTCTGCCGCTGGCCATCTTTGGCAGAATGCGATCGAGCTGCTCGTCGGTGCCGTGCGCGAACAACGTCGGCGCGAGCATCGACGTGCCGTTGGCGCTGGCCCGGCCCGGCGCGCCGGCGCGGAAGTACTCCTCCTCGTACACCACCCACTGCAGCAAGCTCGCGTCGCGGCCGCCGTACTTCTCCGGCCAGGTGATTACCGACAGCCCGGCGTCGAAAAGCACCTCGTCCCAACGGCGATGCTGTTCGAAACCCTCGGCCGTGTCGTAGGAGCTGGTCGGGAACGCATCCCGGTGCGACGACAGGAAGTCGCGCACCTCCCGCTGGAACTCCAGCGTCTGCGTCGTCGAATTGCAGATCCATCTACGCCATCTCTCTCAGCAGCGGTTTGACCACTTTTCCGCCCGCATTGCGGGGTAAGCCGTCGACGAACCTCACCGAACGCGGGGTTTTGAAATTCGCCAGATACTCTCGCGTATAAGCGATCACCGACTTCTCGTCGAGCCCGGAATCCGGCCGCGTCACCAGGAGGCCCGGCCGACTTCGCCCAGACGCTCGTCGGGCACCCCGATCACCGCGCAGTCGGCCACGCCGTCGAGTCGGGCCAGTACCTGCTCGATCTCGGCGGGGTAAACGTTGAAACCGCCGCAGATGTACATGTCCTTGAGCCGGTCGGTGATCTGGAGATTGCCGGCGGCGTCCAGCTTTCCGACGTCACCGGTGTGCAGCCAGCCGTCGGCGTCGATGGCGGCCGCGGTGGCATCGGGATCGTCGAGGTAGCCGAGCATCACGTTGGGCCCGCGCAGCAGGACCTCGTCATGCTCACCAATGCGCAGCTCGAAATCCGCGATCGGCCGTCCGCAGGTGGTAGCGACGGTGACGGCGTCGTCGTCCGCCCGGCACATGGTGCCCATCCCGTTCGACTCGGTGAGGCCGTACGCGGTCAGCACGATCGTCGATGTCGAGTTCGCTCTGCATGCGCTCGATCAGGACGACGGGGACGGTCGCCGCGCCGGTGACCGCGAACCGCAGCGAGCTCAGGTCGTAGTCGCCGCGGGTGGGGTGGTCGAGCAGCGTCTGATAGATCGTCGGCGGCCCGGGAAGCACGGTGATCCGCTGGTGCGGAACCGCGCGCATCGCCCGGTCGGGGTCGAACGTCAGCTGCGGGATCAGAGTGGCGCCGGTCTGCAGGCACGCCAGGATCCCGGCCTTGTAGCCGAAATTGTGGAAGAACGGGTTGATGCAGAGGTAGCGGTCGTCGCTGGTGATCTTCCCGCAGGCCGCCCACGGCGGCGGGCGCGTCCAGCGACTGCCGATGCGCGCACAGCACGCCCTTGCTGCGGCCGGTGGTGCCGGAGGTGAACAGGACGTCGGACACGTCGTCAGGGGTGACGGCGGCGGCGCGGGCGTCGGCGGCCGTGAGATCGGATCCCGTGGCCGACGAACTCGTCCCACGTCCCGTCGTCGTCATCGATGGGCACCCGCACGATGTGCCGCAGAGCGGGCAGCGCCGCGCGGTCGAGGTCGCCGATCCGGTCGGCGCCGAGGAATTTGCCCATCGCCGATCAGTAGGGGAGCGCCGGTGCGGGCCAGGATGTCGGTGGCCTCGGCGGCGGTGTAGCGGGTGTTCGAGCGGGACCACGACGGCGCCGGCGTAATGCGTGGCCAGGCAGGCGACCACCCAGTGCCAGGTGTTCGGCGACCAGATGGCCACCCGGTCGCCGGCGTTCACGCCGAGGCCGATCATCGCCGCCGCGCGCGTCGCACCTCGTCGCGCAGCTCGGCGAAGGTCAGCGTCCGATCCTCGGTGACCAGGGCGAGGTGGTCGGGAAGTTCGCGCGCGATGCGGTCCAACGCCGCAGGAATGGTCTGCGGATGGCTCGACATCGAACTCCTCGGCTTCTATTGCTATCGCCGCTGGCAGAGGCAGCTCGCCGCCGGGCTAACAAAGCAAGTGCTTGGTAGGTTAGCCTACAGGGGTGAAGGCGTCCAGGAGTTCCGGGCCGAGGTCCGCGACTGGCTGGCCGAGAACCTGGTCGGCGAATTCGCCGCCCTCAAGGGGCTCGGCGGACCGGGTCGCGAGCACGAGGCGTTCGAAGAGCGGCGAGCCTGGAACCAGCATCTCGCCAAGGCCGGGCTGACCTGTCTAGGCTGGCCCGTCGAACACGGCGGCCGCGGCCTGTCGGTGGCACACCGGGTGGCGTTCTACGAGGAATACGCGATCGCGAACGCGCCCGCCAAGATCAACCACTTCGGTGAGGAACTGCTGGGTCCGACGCTGATCGCCTACGGCACGCCCGAGCAACAGCAGCGCTTCCTGCCACGCATTCTCGACGTGACCGAACTCTGGTCGCAGGGCTATTCGGAGCCCGGCGCCGGCAGCGACCTGGCCAACGTATCCACCACCGCGGTGCTCGACGGCGATCAGTGGGTGATCAACGGTCAGAAGGTGTGGACGTCGCTCGCGCACTGGGCGCAGTGGTGCTTCGTAATCGCCCGCACCGAGAAGGGCTCGAAGCGCCACGCGGGGTTGTCATACCTGCTTGTGCCGCTCGATCAGCCCGGGGTAGACGTCCGCCCGATCGTGCAGTTGACCGGCGACTCCGAGTTCAACGAGGTGTTCTTCGACGACGCCCGTACCGAGGCGGATCTGGTGGTCGGCGAGCCCGGTGACGGGTGGCGGGTTGCGATGGGCACCCTGACCTTCGAGCGTGGTGTGTCTACGCTCGGCCAGCAGATCGTCTACGCCCGCGAGCTCAGCTCCGTCGTCGATCTGGCGAAAAAGACCGGTGCAGCCGATGATCCGCTGATCCGCGAGCGGCTGACCCGATCGTGGGCCGGACTGCGTGCGATGCGGTCCTATGCGCTGGCGACCATGGACGTCGAGCAACCCGGTCAAGACAACGTGTCAAAGCTGTTGTGGGCCAACTGGCATCGCGAACTCGGCGAGATCGCGATGGACATCCAGGGCAAGGCCGGTCTGGCGTTGGCGGGCGGCGAATTCGATGAGTGGCAGCGGTTGTACCTGTTCACCCGCGCCGACACCATCTACGGCGGATCGAACGAGATCCAGCGCAACATCATCGCCGAGCGGGTGCTCGGCCTACCCAGGGAGGCTCGATGACGCTAGCCGTTGCGCCGAAAGAAGTTGCTGGACATGGACTTCTGAAGGGTAAGGTCGTAGTGGTCACGGCTGCGGCGGGCACCGGCATCGGCTCGGCCACCGCCAAGCGGGCTTTGGTCGAGGGCGCCGACGTCGTGGTCTCCGATCACCACGAACGGCGGCTCGGCGAGACCCGCGACGAACTGGTCGGGCTGGGACTGGGCCGGGTGGAGAGCGTGGTCTGCGACGTTACTTCTACCGCGCAGGTCGACGCGCTGATCTCCTCCACCACCGCGCGACTCGGCCGACTCGACGTGCTGGTCAACAACGCCGGCCTCGGCGGTCAGACCCCGGTGGTCGACATCACCGACGAAGAGTGGGACCGGGTTCTCAACGTCACGCTGACTTCGGTGCTGCGCAGCACCCGGGCGGCGTTGCGGTACTTCCGCGACGCGGGCCACGGCGGCGTCATTGTCAACAATGCCAGCGTTCTCGGCTGGCGCGCGCAACACTCGCAGTCCCATTACGCCGCGGCCAAGGCCGGCGTGATGGCGTTGACCCGTTGCAGCGCAATCGAAGCCGTCGAGTACGGGGTGCGGATCAACGCGGTATCTCCGAGCATCGCGCGGCACAAATTTCTCGACAAGACCAGCTCGACCGAGCTGCTCGACCAACTGTCGGCCGGTGAGGCGTTCGGCCGCGCCGCCGAGCCCTGGGAAGTGGCTTCGACCATTGCGTTCCTGGCCAGTGACTACTCCAGTTACCTCACCGGAGAAGTGATTTCGGTGTCGAGTCAGCACCCATGAGCGAGCCCACGAACAGCCGACGCGACGAGTTGTTGGAACTCGCCGCGACGATGTTCGCCGAACGCGGGTTGCGCGCGACCACCGTGCGCGACATCGCCGACAGCGCCGGCATTCTCTCCGGGAGCCTGTATCACCACTTCTCGTCCAAAGAAGAGATGGTCGACGAGGTACTGAAGAGTTTCATGGACTGGCTCTTCGCCCGGTACCAGGAAATCGTTGACACTGAACCGAATCCGCTCGATCGGCTCAAGGGTCTGTTCATGGCGTCGTTCGACGCCATCGAGCATCGGCACGCCCAGGTCGTCATCTATCAGGATGAGGCCAAGCGCCTGCTGCCCCAGCCGCGGTTCTCCTACCTCGAGGACCTGAACAAGCGGCAGCGCAAAATGTGGGTCGACGTGCTGCACCAGGGCATCGAAGAGGGTTATCTACGACCCGATCTCGACGTCGACCTGGTGTACCGCTTCATTCGGGACACCACCTGGGTGTCGGTGCGTTGGTATCAGCCCGGCGGGCCGCTCACCGCGCAGCAGGTGGGTCAGCAATATCTCGCTATCGTCCTAGGTGGCATCACCAAAGAAGGAGTCTGAAAATGCCTGAGGCATATGTCATTGACGCCGTACGCACGGCCGTTGGTAAGCGCAACGGTTCGCTGGCGGGGGTGCATCCCGTTGACCTGGGCGCGCTCGGCTGGCGTGGGCTGCTCGACCGGGTGGACATCGACCCGGCAGCCGTCGACGACGTGATCGCCGGTTGTGTCGACGCGATCGGGGGGCAGGCCGGCAACATCGCCCGGCTCTCCTGGCTGGCGGCCGGCTATCCCGAAGAGGTCCCCGGCGTGACCGTCGACCGGCAGTGTGGCTCAAGTCAGCAAGCGATTTCCTTTGGCGCACAGGCCATCATGGCGGGCACCGCGGACGTGATCGTGGCCGGCGGTATGCAGAACATGAGCCAGATCCCGATCTCGTCGGCGATGATCGTCGGCGAGCAGTTCGGCTTCACGTCGCCGACCAACGAGTCCAAGCAGTGGCTGCACCGCTACGGCGACCAGGAGATCTCGCAGTTCCGCGGCTCGGAGTTGATCGCCGAGAAATGGAACCTGTCCCGCGAAGAGATGGAGCGGTACGCGCTGAGCAGCCATGAGCGCGCCTTCGGCGCGATCCGTGGCGGCCACTTCGACAACGAGATCATCGCCGTGGAAACCGAACACGGTGCGTTCCGCGTGGACGAAGGTCCGCGGGAGTCGTCGCTGGAGAAGATGGCCGGGCTCAAGCCGCTGGTCGAGGGCGGCCGCCTGACGGCCGCAATGGCCAGCCAAATCTCCGACGGCGCCAGCGCGGTGTTGCTCGCTTCCGAGCAAGCGGTCAAGGACCACAACCTGAAGCCGCGAGCGCGCATCCACCACATCAGCGCCCGCGCCGCCGACCCGGTCTTCATGCTCACCGGACCGATTCCGGCCACCCGCTACGCGCTGGAGAAGACCGGCCTGTCCATCGACGACATCGACACCGTCGAGATCAACGAGGCGTTCGCGCCGGTGGTGCTCGCCTGGCTCAAGGAGATCAAGGCCGATCCGGAGAAGGTGAACCCCAATGGCGGCGCGATCGCGCTCGGGCCACCCGTTAGGCGCCACCGGGGCAAAGCTGATCACCACCATGCTCAACGAACTCGAGCGCACCGGCGGCCGCTACGGCCTGCAGACCATGTGCGAGGGCGGTGGCACCGCCAACATCACGATTATCGAACGGCTTTAACTCAGTCGATGTGACCCGGGGGTCACCCATACCGGGCCCGATCGTCTCGCAGCTCTTCTCAGGTATGAGGAATGAGCTGGCGCCCTGGTAGGACAGGTGAGTCGTCATCACACAACGCTGCCAGGTGCCGTCGGGTTGCAGGGGCCCGTCGCACTTGTTGATCACGCCGGGGGCCGGTATGCATCCGGCGCTGGTGGGCGGTGCGGCGGTTACCAGGCCCCCGGCGATCAGGAGGGCGGCCAGGCTCGCGACGATGCAGCGCTTCATGGTTGCCTCCCGTTCGACCGCCAACAGTGACGCTACTGCGTCGTCGTCTCGCCGAGCGTGAAATGGCTGCGACCAGAGGGCTGATTTTCGCAGGAGCTTCACGTTCGCCGCATGACACCGGCAATGATGTCGTCCACGGTGCGCTGAGCCAAGGCGTCGACGTCACGGCGCCGCGCATGCCGCAGCGGTCCACGCAACGCGAGCTCGGCGAACCCGTGTACCGCGGACCAGCACGGCCATTCGGCGCCGGCACGGCGACCGGCCGACAATGCTCCGGATACCACCATTGCGTCCAGCACATCGACCAGAGCCAAATATGGTGGCGCGCTGGCAGTCTCCTCGCTCAGGGCGACCGGGTCGGCGCTGAAGAAGGCTACGCGGAACCATCCCGGCTCGTCGAGTGCGAACTTGATATAGCCCAGACCGACCGCGCGCAATTGATCGGCTGATGTCGATTCGTGGGTGACGTGCCTCATCCGCGCCGCCATCCGATGCTCGATCGCGGTCGCCACGGCGCCGAGTAGCGCCTCACGATCGATGAAGTGCCGATAGGCGGCGTTGGGCGAAACCCCAACTTGGCGAGTCGCTTCCCGGATCGTGACGCCTCCGGACCGCCGGTGCGGGTAGATGCAGGCCGGCATCGATCAACGCGGTGCGTAGATCACCGTGGTGGTAGCCGGTCTTCAAGGTGGCCACGCTTGACCCTTCTCGCCGCGGAAGTGTACGGTGTGAACATTAGCATGTTGACACCGTAAACATATGCCGGAGGGGCCATTGTGACGACCGCTGGATTGCCGCCCGTCGTGGACCAGCAGGCCTGGGAGCGGGAGCTGGAAGCGCTGCGTGTCCGGGAGAAGGCGGCCACCCGTGAGCTCGACGCGATCGCCGCGCAGCGGCGCCGGCTGCCGATGGTTGCGATGCCGGACTACACCTTGGAAGGCGAGGACGGGCCCGTGCGGCTGGTCGACATCTTCGACGGCAAGCCGCAGCTGATCGTCTACCACCACATGTGGTTCCCGGGCGAAGAGTGGCAGTGCCCGGGTTGCACCGGTTTGACGTCGCAGTACACCCGCCTGGAGTTCCTGGACAACTACGACGCCCGGTTCGTCATCGTGACGCAGGGCCCGATCGACGAGGCGCTGGCCTACAAGCGGCGGGTCGGCAATCAGATGACGTGGTACTCGACCGCCAACAGTTCATTCGGTGCCGACGTCGGTGCTCCGCCCGGAGGTGGCTTCGGCGTCAATGTGTTCCTGCGCGACGGGGACACGCGTCTACCGGACCTGGCACAGCGATGGTCGCGGCACCGAACAACTCAGCTACACATTCCCGCTGATCGATCTGTTGCCGTACGGCCGTCAGGAGGAGTGGCAGGACTCTCCGGACGGCTGGCCGCAGTCGCCGACCTACAGCCGCTGGGGCAGCTCCCAAGACATCGCGCGAGCCTACGGCGCGGAAAACTATCAACCAGAAGGAGCACGATGACCATCACGACGACGGGCCTGACCACGATGAGTTTGGTGTGCGTGCCGACGCCAGAGCAGGACAAGGCGGTCGCGTTCTACGAATCACTTGGGTTCGAGAAGCGAACCGACACACCGTTTCACGGGGAGTACCGCTGGATTGAGGTGTACCCACCCGAGGGCACGACCGGCATCGCGCTTGCCCCACCCCCGCCGGACAGCGGACCGGTCGAACCGACCATCACCGGTATCACGTTGACCACCAACGACATCGACGCCACCCATGCGGCGATGAAGGACCTCGGCGTCGACGTCGACGCGGACGTGGCACGCATGGGCGAGCCGGTTCCGCCGATGTTCTGGTTCCGCGACCCGACCGGACATACCCTGATGGTCGTGGAGTCCTAACCGATGGCTACTCCACGTAGGCGGTCGCGGCCTGCAAGTGCTTGACCGCGTCGGTGACGATCGCGTCGATCAACTCCGCACACGACGGTAAATCTTCGACGATCCCGGCGACCTGGCCGGACGCCAGGACTCCGGCGTCGGTATTGCCCTCGACCAGGCCGGCTTTGAGCAACATCGGGGTGTTGGCCGCCATCACGACCTGCGACCACGTCAGGTCCTTGCCGTGCCGCATCGCCAGTCCGTCGCGGATCATCGATGACCAGGTCATGCCCGACATCTTCTTGAACTTCGCGGCGTTGCCGACCGCGGCGGCCAATCCCCTTGCCGGCGAACCACTTTCCAGCTTCTCGACGAGTCCGGTGCGCAGAACCCGGTGCGGCATGCCGTCGACCCGTGTGGTGACGACGGTCCCGTCGAGCGGCGACTGCAGGTAGCGCTGCTTGACGGCGTCGGGCACCGTGGAATCGGACGTCAACAGAAAGCGGGTGCCCATGGCCACCCCGGCTGCGCCGTAGGACAGTGCGGCCGCCAACCCGCGGCCGTCGAAGAAACCGCCGGCAGCGATCACCGGAATGCTCACGGCGTCGAGTACCGAGGGAAGCAGCAGCGTGGTGGCGATCGGACCGGTATGGCCGCCGCCTTCGCCGCCCTGGACGATCACCGCATCGGCGCCCCAGGACGCTACCTTGCGGGCGTGCTTGGCCAGGCCAACCGACGGAATCACCACGGAGCCGGCTTCTTTGAGTTTGCTGATCAGTTCCTGCTTGGGGGCCAACGCGAACGATGCGACCTTGACGCCCTCGCGGATCATCAGGTCGACTCGGTCGCTCGCATCGCCGGCGTCGGCGCGGATGTTGACGCCGAAAGGCTTGTCGGTGGCGGCTTTGACCTTGCCGATCGCGACGGCGAGTTCGTCGACCGTCATGGTGGCCGAGGCCAGGATGCCCAGCCCGCCCGCATTCGACGTCGCTGCCACGAGGCGGGCGCCGGCCACCCATCCCATGCCGGTCTGTACCACCGGGTGCTCGATCCCGATCAACTCGGTCAGCGGCGTCCTCAGCTTCACGACCTGATCTCCCGGTCGCGCAGCGCCTTTGGATCGATGACCTCGCGGATGAGGCGCAGTTCGTCGTCGGTCGGC
>CAWIKT010000079.1:0-6957 GCA_963836555.1 uncultured Actinomycetota bacterium
TCGGATAATTGGGCGGGTACGGCAGGTCGCCGAGCCCGTTCTCGTCGTCGGCGGCGACCATCTCCAGTAGCGGTTCGATCGACTGGTCTTTCCTGTCGATGTCCGCCCACGGGTCGTCCCGGTTGGCTACCAGCTCGGCCGCGGTGGCGATCGTGTAGTCGTCGGGGTTCGCCGTCGCCAGCTCGTCCCAGCTCAGCGGCATCGATACCGTCGCAATCTCGGTGCGCCGCACTGAATACGCCGAGGCGAAGGTCCGGTCGCGCGCGTTCTGGTTGAAGTCGATGAAGATTCGCTTGCCGCGTTCTTCCTTCCACCACGACGTCGTCACCGCATCCGGGGCCCGACGTTCCACTTCGCGAGCCAGCGCGATGCCGGCGCGACGCACCTGGATGAAATCCCAGTCGGCCTTGATCCGCAGGAACACATGGACGCCGCGACCGCCCGATGTCTTGGGATAGCCCACCAGCCCGAGTTCGTCGAGCAGCGGCCGCAACACGTCGACGGCGACGCTGCGCGCGTCGTCGAAGCCGGTGCCCGGCTGGGGGTCGAGGTCGACCCGTAACTCGTCGGGGTGCTCGACGTCCGGGCAGCGCACCTGCCACGGATGCAGGGTGATGGTGCCCATCTGGGCGGCCCACACGATCGCGGCCGGATGGGTCACCTTCAGCGCGTCGGCGGTCCGCCCAGACGGGAAGGTGATCTGACAGGTCTCCAGGTAATCGGGATGATGCTGCGGGACGCGCTTCTGGTAGATCTCCTCGCCCTCGATGCCGTCGGGAAAACGCTGCAGGTGCACCGGCCGATCTTTCAGCGACGCCAGCATGGGCCCCGCGGCGACGGCCCGGTAATAGTCCACGAGCTTGCGTTTAGTGCCCTGCGACCCAAGCTTGGGAAAGTACACCTTGTCCGGGTTGGTCAGCCGGACGGCGATCCCGTCGACGTCGATTTCCTCCGCTGGCGATGCCATCTCTCGATTCCAGCACAATGTGGAGATGGACTTGCCTGTCATGCCGCCGGTTTCGCCGATGCTGGCCAAATCAGTTAAAGCGATCCCGTCGGACGCCTCGTACGAACCGAAGTGGGACGGGTTCCGGTCGATCCTTTTCCGCGATGGCGATCAGGTCGAGGTCGGCAGCCGCAACGAGAAGCCGATGACCCGCTACTTCCCCGAACTGGTTGCCGCGGCCGTCGCCGAGTTGCCGCCGCGCTGCGTGATCGACGGCGAGATCGTCATCGCCACCGGTCAGGGTCTGGACTTCGAAGCGCTGCAACAGCGCATCCACCCGGCCGACTCGCGGGTCCGGATGCTGGCCGAGAAAACGCCCGCGTCGTTTATCGCCTTCGACCTGCTGGCCCTCGGCGACGACGACTACACCGGCCGACCGTTCGCCGAGCGGCGCGCCGCCTTGGTCGACGCGCTGGCCGGTACCGGACCGGCGTTTCACGTCACGCCCGCGACGACGGATCTGCATCTCGCGCAGCGTTGGTTCGACGAGTTCGAGGGCGCCGGGCTCGACGGAGTGATCGCCAAACCGCTGTCGATCACCTACCAGCCGGACAAGCGCATCATGTTCAAGATCAAACACGAGCGCACTGCCGACTGCGTGGTCGCCGGCTACCGGGTGCACAAGTCCGGCGACGACGCGATTGGCTCGCTGTTGCTCGGGCTGTACTCCGAGGATGGCACGCTGGCGTCGGTCGGCGTGATCGGCGCATTCCCGATGGCCAGGCGACGCGAGCTATTCGCTGAGTTGCAGCCGCTGGTAACCACTTTCGACGGCCACCCGTGGAACTGGGCCGCTCATGAGGCCGGCGAGCGCACCCCACGCAAGAACGAGTTCTCCCGCTGGAACGCCGGCAAGGACCTGTCGTTCGTGCCGCTGCGGCCCGAGCGCGTCGTCGAAGTCCGCTACGACCACATGGAAGGCGCGCGGTTCCGCCACACCGCGCAGTTCAACCGCTGGCGGCCCGACCGGGAACCGTCGTCATGCACCTACGCGCAACTCGACAGCCCACTGACATTCGACCTCGCTGATATCGTGCCCGGCCTCGGCGCGAACGGGAAGACTGGCTAGTTATGACCGAAGACTTCAACGAGCGCAACATCGCCGAGTTCCGCGCCAACCACGGACGGGTCGGCGGCAACTTCGAGGGCGCTCCGCTGGTCGTCCTGCACACCGTAGGGGCCAAGAGTGGCGAGCCGCGGACCAACATCATGATGTACCAGGCCGACGGCGAACGGTATTTGGTCTTCGCCTCCTACGCCGGCGCCGACAAGAACCCGGCCTGGTACTGGAATCTGAAGGCCAATCCGGACACTCGCATCGAAGTCGGCGACGACATCATCGATGTCCACGCCACCGAATTGGAAGGCAAGGAGCGCGACGAGAAGTACGCGCTGCAGGCCGAGCGCTATCCGGGATTCGCCGACTACGAGGCCAAGACGTCGCGGGTGATCCCGGTCGTCGCGCTCACACCCACCGGTCCGGCCCGCCCGCGCGACTAGATCGCGATGTCGAGTGACGCCAGCCCGCGCAGCGTCACGTTCGGCTTGTAGGCGGGCTCGCCGAGCAACCGCGCGTCCGGGAAGCGCGACGTGACCGCCGACAACGCGACGGCCGCCTCCAGCCGGGCCAGCGGAGCTCCCAGGCAGTAGTGCAATCCGCGGCCGAAAGACAAGTGCCGGAACGCTTTTCGATCGGGGTCGAACGTCTCCGGCCGGTCGAATTCAGCCCTGTCACGCTGAGCCGCCGCGAGTAGCAGCAGCATGGCGTCGCCTTTGCCTACCGGGGTGTCGCCAATTGTCATGTCCTCGGCCGCGATTCGGGCCACCAGATGCACGGGCGGGTCGTAGCGCAGCGTCTCTTCGATGACGGCCGGTGCGCGTTCGGAGTCAGCGGCCAGCGCGGCCCACTGAGGGCGATCGCGCAACATGGCCAGCATCGCGTTGGCGATCAGGTTGACCGTGGTCTCGTGACCGGCGATCAGGAGCAGCATGCAGGTCGAGACGATCTCGTCTACGGCCAGCTGGTCGCCGGACTCCTTGACAGCGATCAACCGCGACATCAGGTCTTCGCCGGGACGCGCGCGACGCTGGTCGATCAGGTCGTGCAGGTAGCCCCGCAACCACTGCCCTGCGGCGATCCGCTCGTCCATTCCCTCGGCTGGTGCACCGGTCACCGCGAAGAACGGGTCGAGGGCCTGCGCCAGCAGCGCCGACGCGTGGCTGAACTCGGCCTCGTCCTCCATGGGCACGCCGAGGAGCCGGCAGATCACCGTCACCGGCAGCGGGTGGGCCAGGTCGTTGACGGCTTCAAAGCGGCCGCGTTCCGCGACGGCATCCAGCATTCCGTCGACCAGTGCGGTGATCTGCGGTGTCAGCTCGTTGACCACCTTGGGCACGAACGCCTTGCTGACCAGTTTGCGCAGTCGGGTGTGGTCGGGCGGATCGAGGAACAGGAACATCGGCGGACCCTGCGGGCGCGTATTCGTGCCTTCCTCGGCCAGCCGCTGAACCATCTTCGACTTCTGCCGATCGACCGACGACGCCGGATGCCGCAGCGCCTCGTCGCAGTCGCGGAACGACGAGAAGATGGTGAGGTCGGCACCCGGCAGCTGCATGGGGCCGCGGTCGCGGAACTGCTCGTAGACCGCATACGGGTTGGCCCGGCTCGCCGGATCCAGTAGTTGCAGCAGCAGTTCCTGCGGCCCGGCGACGCTCGACGTGGCAGACATATTTGCATTGTGCAGGTGTCAAAGAAATTGCAGGTAGGTACGGTTCGCTCGAGAAGGCGTGCACTGTGAGGTCACCGCACTGGTTAGGTTGCCATCGTGGACAAGCGCGTCGGTGCCGTCGCCGCGGCGATGATGATCATCAGCGGTTGCGCGTCCGGCCAGGCCGCCGCACCCGGGACCGGGGCGTTGGCGCCGGGCACCGCATCACTCGCCATTGAAGGCAAGCAACTCGGCACCACCAATTCGGTGCGGTGCCAGACAGTCGACTGGATGACGCGGATCCACACCGACCTGCACGGGACGAGCGTCAACGCCATGCTCTCCAACGCCACCAAGCTGACGGCCGAGTTCGTCCGCCTGCACGACGTCGGCGGGTTCGACGGCTCCTACGAACGCGCGCTGCAGGGCGCGGCGTCGGTCACGATGAACGGCCCCACCTACCAGATCACCGGCGCCGCACTGGGTTTCAACAACGAGGAGCCGACTCGGCTGACTGCCGAGAGGTTTACTCTCACGGTGTCGTGCTGACGCTCAACCCTGAAGGAAGGTGCGGATGTATCCGGCGAGTTCTTCGCCGGCATCCTCCTGAAGGAAGTGACCGGCGTTGCCGACCACCGGGTGATCGATTCCGTGCGCGCCCGTCATCTCGCGCTGCAGGATCGGCGCCATCCCGCCGGTGATCGGGTCGCCGTCGCTGAACGCGACCAGCATCGGTGTCGGGCTCGCGGCGAGCGTTGCCCAGGCGGCTCGGTTGGCCGGCGCCGGCGGGATCGTCGGGCGACGTCGGCACCAGTCCCGGCATGGCGCGCGGCCCCGCGCAGATAGGTGTCGTCGGGAAACGGCGCGTCGTAGGCGGCGCGGACCTCGTCGCTCATCGGCCGACGGCAGCCGCCCTGCACGAACCGGCCGACGTCGATCGACGGCGCGGTCTGGATCGCCTGGCGGAACTGCCACCAGATTTCCGGCATCGGGATGTCGCCGGTGGGCAGGCCGGTGTTCGCGACGACCAGGCGGGCGAACCGTTCGGGATGCTCGGCGGCCAGCCGCAGCCCGATCAAGCCGCCCCAGTCCTGCCCGACCAGCGTCACGCGCTGCAGGTCCAGCTTGTCGAACACCAGCTCGCGCACCCACTCGACGTGACGCGCGTAGCTGTGGTCCTCGATCCGGGTCGGCTTGTCCGAACGCCCGAAACCGACCAGGTCCGGGCAGATGACGCGATGCCCGGCGGCGGCCAGCACCGGGATCATCTTGCGGTACAGGAACGACCACGACGGCTCGCCGTGCAACATCAGCACCGGGTCGGCGTCGGCCGGGCCGTCTTGCACCCAGGCCATCCGCAGCGTGCCGCCTTCACCGTCGGAGACATCGGAATACGTGCGCGGGTAAGGGAATTCGGGAAGTCCGGCGAACCGGTCGTCGGGTGTGCGCAGCCTCTGCATGAGTGTGAACATACGCCAGGCCGATCAGCCCTCCCGCAGACCGGCCAGGCTCGGGTCTGCCATCAACTGATCGAGCAAGGCGAGCTGGCCTTTCAGCAGCTTGGTCCTGGCCTGCGCCACCGAAAACCACTCCACCCGGTCGACCTCCGGAAAGGACCGCATTTGCCCTGAGCCCCTTGGCCATTCGAGCTCGAAGGTGTTGCTGTGCGCGTCGGCTGACATCGAGGTCGCCCGCTACCGCGTACGCGGTGACGACCTTGCCGCCGGATTGTTTGACCGGTGCCAGATCGATGCGTGGGCCAGGCGGCGGCGCCGAGCCGACTTCTTCTTCGAATTCGCGCTGCGCCGCCGCCCAGGGGTCTTCACCGCGGGCGTATTCACCCTTCGGGATCGACCAGGCGCCGTCGTCTTTGCGCGCCCAGAACGGCCCGCCCGGATGCGCGATCAGGACTTCGACGACACCAGAGCGCACTCGGTACAGCAACAGGCCCGCACTGAGCTTGGGCACCCGAGTCAGACTCCGACCGAGCGTTCCAGATCCTTGAGTGAGGTTTCCAGGTGACCGAGCAGCCGCTGCAGGTGCGGAACACTCCGCCGGCATCCGACCAAACCGAAATCGATGTTGTCGGCGTTGTTGACCATCGTGATGTTGAGCGCCTGCCCGTCCAGCGCGATCGACAGCGGGTAGTTGCCGTCGAGCCGGGCGCCATTCCAGTACATCGGCTGGGTCGGCCCGGGCACGTTGGAGATGACGATGTTGAACGCCGGCGGTGCCGTGGTGGCGAAACCCGGTACCGCGGACAGTCCCAGCGGAGCGATGAGCGCCGCGGACAGCGCATAGGCCTGGAACCGAGGCAAGTTCGGCGAACACCTTCTTGTTGCCGCGCATCGATGCGCTGATCGTTTCCAGTCGCTTCGCCGGGTCGTCGACGTCGGTGGCCAGGTTGCACAACAGCGCGGCGACCTGATTGCCGCCGCTGTCGGCATCGTCGTCGGAACGCATACTCACCGGCACCATCGCGATCAGCGGGGTGTCGGGCAGCGCCTGCTCGTCCTGCAGGTAATGACGCAACGCCCCGGAACACATTCCGAGGATGACGTCGTTGAAGCTGACCCCGGCAGCGGCCTTGATGCTCTTGAGCCGGTCGATGCTCCAGGACTGGGCGGCCACCCGTCGCGCACCACCGATCGGCACGTTGAGCATGGTGCGCGGCGCGGCGAACGGCAACGTCAGCTGCTGCTCCACCAGCGCAGCACGCGCCAGCGACCACGTCGAAGGCCCGTATGCGGCAACCGATCCCGCCAGCTTGGTCAGACTGGGCCGTTTCGATTTCTCGGGCTCGCGACGGCGGCGCGGCAGGTCCCAGATCGCCTGCATGTCGGTGTTCTCCGGGTCGGTGGACAATGTCCGCTGCATCAGCCGCAGCGCGGAGACACCGTCGATCAGCGAGTGGTGGAACTTGCTGTAGAGGGCGAACCGACCGTCGCTCAGGCCTTCGACGAAGTGGGCTTCCCACAGGGGGCGGTGCCGGTCGAGCAGGCCGCTGTGCCACCGCGAGGTCAGCTCGAGCAACTCGCGGACCCGTCCCGGCGTGGGCAGCGCCGAACGCCGGACGTGATAGTCGATGTCGACGTCGTCCGGGTCGTCGTAGGTCCACGCGACGTTGGGGATTCCGCCGAACGTCCAGGCCGGGTGTTTGCGGAAGGTGGGCTGAAAGTCGCGATTGGCGACCAGCGTGTCGCGGATTTCCCGGACGAAATCCGGTCCGGCGCTCTCCGGCGG